>NZ_JBHSIU010000001.1:0-106410 GCF_042653625.1 Dactylosporangium cerinum
CCTCAAGTGGCTCCCACTGGCTGGGCTGCTGGGCCACTACGCACTGTCCGTCGTCATCCCACTCAACGGCTGGCCTCCGCGCCTGCTCTTCCTCACCTACGCGATCTGGGTCGTCGTCACGACCCAACGCACCATCCGGCAGTCCCAGCACCCGGCGCCGCCTCTCCACGAATCCGCCACCCGGCGCAGCGATCTCGATTGACTGCGCCGCGCACACTTCGGCTTGAGCGCCCGGCGGCCGGACGGCCGAACGTGGTGGGTGTCAGCGAGCGGATCGCGGCGTGAGCGGATACGGCTGCGCATGCGCCCGAGACGCTTGAGCTCACCGCGGCCGTCGGTCGACGGCGACCGAGTGACACCGTGGCGCTGTGAGCGTGTGGGATGAGCTGACACCGGAGCAGTGCGCCGTGATGACCCTCGCAACCGAGGAGACGTACCTCAACGGCGTCATCTACTGCCACAACTTCCTCGTGCACCGGGTGACAACCGATGGCGCTGCTATCGCGCCGCCGATATCGGAGGCGGCAGTACGGTCGTTGATCCCGCACTTTGCCCAGGTCGTGGCCGACCTGATGGAACGCAACTGGATCGAGATCCGCGAGCCTTACGACGGGGTGGAAAAACGCCGCACCCATGTCGGCGGCGCAGGTAGCGGCGAGGTTGGCTGATCCGGATTCGTGGATCTGGGACGATGACGGCGGCAGACGGATGGTCATGCTGATGACGACCGACCGATGGGACGCCCTGTTCACCAAGTAAGGTCATCCCGCAGTTGCTGTAGGTCGTCGAACGTCTCGCAGATGGTGTTGTCACCGACGAGCAAGAACCTGGTGACCTCGGGGTGCAACGTCGACGGGGGCAATCGGCGAGTCGGCCGAACATGCCGTCCTTTGGCATGCAGGACTGCTGTGGTCGTCTGGGCAATGCGATCAAGCGCGACCAGCGGCATGACAGCGTGGGTCTACACCCGAGCGCGCAGGCATGGCGCGCAGCGGTGTCAGCTGCATTCGTCGACCGTCGAGTGCGGCCGGTGTCGAGGCGAGGAACGCGAGTTCCTCGGACTGAACCGTCCCGTCGTCAGGGCTCTAGATCGCTGCGATGTCGCGGATCCCGACGACCCGGTTCATGCGTAGCCGGCACAACAAGTTGCCGGACTGGCTGTTGAGCTGACCGTACGTCCCCGCCTCCCCGGCCGGGACGTAGCGCTCGGCGATCCGAGTGGCCCAGGTGGTCAGGTCCGACGGATCCTCGGCGATGGAGACGCCGCCGCGCACCGCAACGAAGTCGTACGGGAACCGCTCGACGTCGACGGTGAGCGCGGCTCTGGGATTGGCGCGCAGGTGACGCCCCTTCACAGAGTCACGGCCGGTACTGAAGACAATGTCAGGGCCGTCGACGATGAACCAGATCGGCGCCACGTGCGGGTCGCCCGTCGGCCCGGCCGTGGCGAGTTTGCCAGTGTGGGTTTCCTCCGCCAGGAAGGCGATCGCTTCGTTCTCGGTCATTGCTGGCACACCTGAAGTGTGTCGCGACTGGCGGCGTCCACAGGATGAGTGTCGGCATGATGTGGCGGACGCCGGTCTGCTGTGTCATCCCTAACGGGGACCGTCGTCGTCGATCTGTCACGACGATTGACGGTCCTTGAAGGCCGCTTCGTACGTCTCGAGCCCCTCGCCCTGTCTCATGTCCCCGCCCTGTTCGCAGCGGGCGGCCGGGACGACGAGGTCTGGCGCTGGCTGAGCGCGCCGACTCCCCGTACATCGCAACGTCGTGCACCCCGCCGAGCGGCGACGAACACAGAAAAACGAGCAGCTGCCCGAGCTCCGCACAATGACAGCTGCATGAGCGCGCACGTGATCTTGGGTGAAGCGGTGCACAGGAGTTCGAGGGCGTCTGGCCGCTCGCGGCGTCAGGTAGCGCTGGGGCCAGCGGCGCGGTGAACGCGAACGCGGTGTCGATCGTGGCGGTGAGGGCCGGGCCGTCGGTGGTGTGCCGGGCGGCCCAGGCGGCGAGCGCGGTGGTGAACGTGGTGAGGTCGCGGTGGACGCCCTGGAGCAGGTCAGCGAGGTGGGCGCGGGTGAGGGTGATGTGCGGGCCGGAAAGGATCGGAGCGCGGTTTTCTGGTGGCCCGGTGTCCTGCCAGACGGTGATCCGGTCGCCGATCGACATCGTGGGGGTCGGGTCGTGGCCGAGCCAGGGCGGTTCGCTGCCGCTGAGGGCGCGGGCCCAGTCGCGCCAGTCCTCCAGGCCGGAGCAGCAGCCCGGCACGAACGCAGTGTTGGTATCCGTCAGGATCAGGCCGCCCGGCGCGATCAGGTGTTCCGCGGTGGCCAGTTCGCCGGGCGGGATGTTGTTGTAGTCGGCGACGACCGCGGCGAACAGCCCGACCTCCGGGTCGCCGCAGGTGCCGTCGAGGGTGAGCCAGGCGCTGGGTTCGAGCGTGGCGACGAGCCACGGCACGGGGTCCGGTGCCGTGAAGGGGGTCTCCAGGACCGCCCGTAACGTGATGGCCACCTGTCGATTCTGCGTTGCGGCATGGGCTGCTGTCATGCGTCAGCCGCAGCCACGACGGCCATACCTGACCTCACTCCTTCGTCCGCCGGGCACAGCGCGTCGTCCTTCTTGGTGGTCGCATGAGCGGCTGCTCTCGTACGCGCGAGCGCTGTCGGCGGCATGTGCGTAAACCGGTTCACGGCGATGGGATCATTGCACGCCGGCGCGGATCAGTAATGCGCGACGATCTGGGCGACCGAGTGACCGAGCAGGCCAGCCACTCGGGCGAGCTCGCCGGCGTCGAGCTCGCCCTGGGCCCGGGTGGGATTCATGGCGCTGATCTCGAACCGCGCGAATCCGATCGGTTCGTCGTAGTGCAAGCCGTCCAGTTCGACGACGGCCTTGCAGCAGGGAACCCTTACGTCCAAGTGTTCAAAGCTCACGCCACCGTTCTGCCTGACCAGGTCGCCCAGCCAGTCCATGGCGATGCTACCGGCGCAGCGCGGACAGGTGATTCGGGTGGTGTACATGCCCGCATCGATCAGCGTTACCCGTTCGTAGAACTGGTTCTCCACCCGCTCGACATCGCCGCCTGAACCTGACAGCAGCTCTGCCACATAGGCCGCGGCGGCTGTGGCGGCCGCGGGCTCGGGCTGCCAGTCTCGGTCGGTCGGTATCAAACGGATGTAGCTGTCACTCACAGTTCTCAGTCTCCCTGGTACCGCGGACCGGGCACGCTGGGTACTCCTGCTCTGTACGGTCATAGGCAGGTCCGAGCACCCGCACCCGCCTTGCAGCGTCATCGGTGGGGAGGCACGGAGCGTGAACGCAGTAGGTGCGGCCGGCGCGCTGCGTCAGCGGCATGAGCGGAAACGTGATCAAGCGCATGCAGCGGCAGATCCGGTTGCGAGGATCGCCCGTGCGGCTGTCATGATCTGCTTCGGCGTGGAGGGATGCGCGGTTGGCGCCGCGCACGGCTGCTCTCGGGGGTATCGATGGACCACGCCTTGGACCGAACGCTGGTCGTCTGGGCGGCGACGTCGCCGGATTCCGGTCGGGTGACACCGGCCCGCCCGGGCTCGACCTGGGTCGGCGCGGTCATCGCGATCGACAAACCGATCCACCGGCGACGGGTTCTCGGCGGCACGATCAACGAATACCGCCGAGCCGCTTGATCCACTCGCAAATCCCCAGCTCACAAGCGTGAACACAGTTTTGGCACGGTACAGGCCGAGCACGGCCATGAACACGGTCTGGACGGCAGCCGGATCGTCCTCGCCGGTGATGCCGTCGGCGTGACCGGCGCGCTCGGCGCGGACATGGCCGACGAGCTCATGCTCCTGGCCGACAAGCGAGGCAGGCTCTCCTTGGCCGGGCACGTACCGGTCGGTCCCCGGACCCTGGCCGTGCTCCGTGCCGCGCTGGCCTGACGGCGCGGACCGATACGTAGTCCGGGCTGGGTTGCGTCTCGCCCAGGCCCGGACAACGTTTCGAAATCACGGGCCCACCAGGCCGCCGGGCTGGTGACAATCAGCTGGTCAAGAGGGCGCTACGGTTGCAGAAACAAGGGATCCTCACGCAATGATCACCGCAGACTTTCCGGTCGATCAGCAACGTCTTCCCAACAAGAGTCATCCACGGGACAGCTAGTGGGATCACGGGCCGTAGTCAACCTGCTGGGGCGCTCGGACGAGCTGGAACTGATCGAGGCTCTGCTTGCCGGGCACAGCCCGACCGGCCCTAGTCTGCTCTTGCGCGGCGGGCCCGGGATCGGCAAGACAACGTTGCTGGACGCAACGGCGGCCCGGGCCGAGGCAGCCGGGCTGCAGGTGTTGCGCGCTTCCGGGGTGGAGTCCGAGGCGGAAATCAACTTCTCGGTGCTGCACCAGTTGCTCTACCCGCTGCGCGAGCGTGCCGACCGGCTGGCCGTGGGCCAGCGTGACGTCGTCGACCGGGTTTTCGATCTCGCGCGGGCAGCCTCGTTGGATCCGTTGGTCGTCTCGACGGCGGTGCTGGCCCTGCTGGGCGAGGTCGGCGCCGAGCGTCGGGTGCTGCTGGTGGTCGACGACGTGCCGTGGCTGGACCGCGCCAGCGCGACGGTGCTGGGCTTCGTCGCCCGCCGCCTCGCCGATACCCCCGTGATGTTCCTGGCCGCGGCCCGCACCGCGGCCGTCAGCTTCTTCGACGAGGTCCACCTGCCCGAACACGATGTCGGCCCGCTCGACGAGCAGCCGGCGGCCACCCTGCTGGACACCTGGCATCCGCAGCTGGCACCGCCGGTGCGGCGTCGGCTGCTCGACGAGGCTGCCGGCAACCCCCTCGCGCTGCGCGAGTTGCCCGTGGCGCTGACCGACCGGCAGCGCCACGGCGAGGAGCCGCTGCCCGTGTTCCTGCCGCTTTCCAGGCGGCTGGAGGCCGCCTTTGCCCCGGCGATCGAGAGCCTGCCCGCACCGACCCGCCACCGGCTGCTGCTGGCCACGCTGAAGCCCGAGGCCGGCCTGGCCATGCTCCTGCCGGCCACGGGTCGCGCGGATGTCGATGATCTTGAGCCAGCGCGACAGACCGGCCTGATCGTTGCGGACCCGGTCGTCAGCCGCATGTCGTTTCGCCCTCCGCTGATCCGCTCGGCGATCGTGCAACTGTCCTCACCGGCCGAGCGCCGCTGGGCGCACGAAGCTCTGGCCGCCGTGACCGACGAGCCGTGCTCGAGGGCGTGGCATCTTGCCGAAGCCGCGACCGGCCCGGACGAAACGGTGGCCCACGCGCTGGAGCAGGCGTTCCTTGCCGAGTTCCGCCGTGGCGGTGCGGCCACCGCGGTGACCGCGCTGGTACGCGCTGCCGAACTGAGCCCGCAACCGGCCGACCGTTCCCGCCGGCTGATCGAGGCCGCGTACCTGGCCAGCAGCACCGGCCCGCTGGACCAGGTGCCCCGGTTGCTGGCCGGCGCCCGGGAGGCAGACAATGCCCGGCTGGTCTCGGGTACGCGCAGCGGATCGGTCTTCGCCGCGGCTACGGCGGTGTACCTGTTTCATGCCGAGGGCGATGTCGATGGCGCGTATCGCCTGCTGACCCGGGCGCTCGACGACGCGGGCACCGCCAAGACCACCAGCGAGTGGATCGACGACCTGCTGTACGCGTTGCTGTTCGTCTGCGTCTACGCCGCCCGACCCGTGTTCTGGGACCTTCTGGGAGACGCGCTGACCCGATTCGACCCGAAGGCGGCAACGCCCCTGCGGCTGTGCTACGACACGTACACCCGCCCGGACCGGACCTCCGCAACGGTGCACGAGGGCCTCGCCCGCGCCTTCGCCGCGCTACCCACCGAAGCGGCACCCCAGTGGCTCATGCCCCTGGCCTTCGCGGCCGTGCGGATGGACGCCCTGTCCGACTATCGCCACCTGGTCTGGCGCATGATCGGACAGGAACGCGAGGGCGGCGCGATCGCCTTGGTACTTTTCGGAATGCTGCTGCTCAGCATCGACTCCTACCACCACGGGCAGTGGGACGAGTCCGAGACACTGGCACGTGAGGGGCTGGACCTGGCAGTCACCTACGGCTACCACCTGCTCAAGGCACAGCTTCGGATCCGGCCGGCATACATCGCGGCCGCCCGCGGCAACGCCGACCTCGCCCAATCCCTGACCAGCGAGATCATGACCTGGGCCGCGCCGCGGGGCCTCGGGCTGACACAGGCATTCGCCCGGCATGCGCGCGCCATCGCGGACCTGGGCCAGGGCGACTACGAAGACGCCTACGCCCAGACCTCCTGGATCAGCCTGCCCGGCATCCCCGGCACCGGCATTCCTGCCCGCTGGATGGTCATGGACCTGGTCGAGGCGGACGTGCGCACCGGGCGGGTCGAGGAGGCCCGCGCCCACGTCGCCACCGCCCAGCAGGACGGCGTCCCCCGCTTCTCCTCCCACACGGCGCTGATCACCGCCGGGGCGGCGGCTCTGGCCACCGACGACGACCAGGCCGACCCGTTGTTCCAGGCCGCCCTGGCCCTGCCCGACGCCGAACGGTGGCCGTGGGAACACGCGCGCATCCACCTCGCCTACGGACAATGGCTACGCCGCACCCGCGACACCACCCGCGCCCGCCTACACCTCCGCGCCGCCATCGACACCTTCGACCGGCTCGGCGCCGAACCGTGGGCACAGCGGGCCCGCCACGAACTCCGCGCCACCGGAGTTGCCGTCACCGCCCGACCCGACACCGGCACAGCCACGCTGACCGCTCAGGAACGACAGATCGCCACGCTGGCCGCCACCGGTCTGACCAACAAACAGATCGCCGAGCGGCTCTTCCTGTCCCACCGCACCGTGAGTGGCCACCTGCACCGGATCTTCCCCAAGCTCGGTATCACCTCCCGCGCGGCCCTGCGCGACGCCCTGGACACGATCACGCCCGACGAGAACAACCATGCCCCACAGTCAGCGTCCGCACCGAAGATCAGGACGGCCGACGATCCCGTTCGGTAACGCACCGCTGAACCTGCTGAACAGAACTCCCTGCTCAACGTTTTCAGCCGGTACGGCGACCATCCAGGCCCAAGAAGTACCTGGATCAGTCACCCCTCGTCCATGGTGGCCGTCATATCCTGGGTGCCGACCACCGACAGCAGCCGGAGTGCGTTGTGGGACAGGCTGCCGCGTTCGGCGGTGAAGCAGACCAGGTACTGGTCGCGCATGGGCACGGCGAGGGTGTCGCAGTTGAGCTGGAGCGTGCCGACCACCGGGTGCCGCATGGTCTTGTAGTGATGGAAGCCGGTCTCGACGTGGTGGTCGTCCCACAGCTCGGCGAACTCGGCACTGTGCTCGTACAGCGTCTTGACCATGGTGCGGATCTGCGGGTCACGTGGGTAGCGGCCGGCGGCGGTGCGCAGCTGGCCGACTGCCAGCCGGCCGAACTCCTCAGCGCCGGTCATCCCATAGTGGCGTGTGGCGGGGTCCGGGTCCAGGAAGTGACGGTGGATGAGGTTGCGCCGGGCCGGTGGGACGGCGGAGAAGTCCTCGAACAGGGCGGCGGCGAGGGAATTCCAGGCGATGACGTCGTAGCGGGCGTTGACCACGAACGCCGCGATGTCGGTCATGTGTTCCAGCAGGTTCAGCACCGTGGCCGGCACGTCCGAGCGCGGTCCAGCCAGCGATTCCGGGACGACGCCGGCGAGCTCGAAGAGGTGGCTGCGCTCGTCGGTGTTGAGCCGCAGGGCGCGGGCCAGCTCGCCAAGGACCCGCGGGGACGGGCTGGACCCTCGGGCCTGTTCCAGCCGTGCGTAGTACTCGACGGAGATATGCGCGAGCCGGGCGACCTCTTCGCGGCGCAGCCCCGGCGTGCGCCGTGCGGTGCCGGCCGGCAGGCCGACGTTCTGTGGTCGCAGCCGCTCGCGCATGGTGCGCAGGAACTCGGCCAGGTCGTTGCGGTCCATGACGGCAAGTATTGTCCGCGGTCCGCATGCTGCCAGGCACAGATTGTACGTGGATGAGCCGCACGCCCGGACGCCTCGGACCGCCCTGCCAGCCCGAGGCGCCCGCGGCCCGTTGGATGATCAGGGATGGACCTGTGAGCCGACACCGAGGTCGAGGCGGATCGACTCGAGGATGACCAGGGTGCTGCTGGTCGTGAACACGTCCGCGGCGGCCAGCACGCCGGTGTACTTCGCGATCACCGGTGCGGCGGCGTAGTCGGTCACGGCGTCGAGGTACGTCTTCACCGCCGCCCAGGTGTTCGGGCCGTACTTCACGAAGTACGGTGTCGGGTCGACGGTGGCGAGGGCGGTGCGCACGTTCGTGGCGATGTCCGTGATGTACCGCTGGTGCAGCACGACGTCGTCGCGGGTGCCGAGCCGGCCCAGGTGCCCGGCGATGTAGTGCTTCCAAGGGTACGACAGGGCGGTGGCCGGTGCGGCCATGAAGCCGGGTATGTCCTCGCTGAGGTTGAGGTTGTAGATGGGCACCCAGCCGGGGATCGCGACGTCGACGAGCATCAGCGTGTCGTGGTCGGGCAGGTGGATGTAGACGTTGTCCGGCGTGTGGTTGGTGCCGTGCCAGGCCAGGTTGATCCGCTGCCCGCCGACACGCAGCGTGTAGCGGTCCTTGAAGGTGACGTCGGGTGCCGGCCGGGTCGGGTCGTTGTCGCGTAGCAGCAGCCGCTTGGTTTCGGCGTGGCCGAACCGCACCACGTTGCGGCCGAACAGCGACGAGGCGCCGAGATGGTCGGCGTGGTGGTGCGAGTACACCAGATGCGTCACCTTGTTCGACACACCGTTGGCGGCGGCGATCTGGTCGATGGCCCGCTGCAGGTTGTGCCCGATCGTCGGGGGCGCGTCGAACAGCACGACACCGTCGCTGGTGGTCAAGAACGCCGCCTGGTAGGTGCCATCGGTCACCCAGTACAGGTTCCGCTCCACCTGCCCGATGTAGTAGCCCTGCTCGTTGAGCGCAGGCCCGAGCGCCGATGCAGGGACAGGCGCGTAGTCGGGAAGCGTGATTTCGGCGTACGCGGGTCGGGCGGATGCAGGTCCGGCAAGGGCACCGACCGCCAGCGTGGCGATCGACGGTGCGGCCACGACGGCGGCGGTCCGGGTGAGGAACGACCGCCGGCTCGTGGACGGCGTGGATTCGGACACGGTTGTCTCTCCTTGAATCGTGCGATGAAGGCAGCTGTCCACAGTGGCCGGGCCGGGCCGAGTGGCCGGTCGGGTGGGCTCAGCCCGGCTGGCTCAGTCGGTGGTGAGGGCGTCTTTGTGCGCGGTCAGCCAGTCGCGGAAAGTCTGCAGGCCGGGGTGCAGGTTCCGGACGAGGTCCAGGTCGCGGGCGCCGGTAAACGCGTCGGCGGCCTCGGTGTAGTACTGGAACATGTTGCCGATCTCCGCGGCGGCGGGCATGCCCAGCGCGCGGAACTCGTCGTGGGTCAGCGGCCGGTAGGCGACCGGCTCGCCGTACAGCTCAGCGAACCCCGCCGCCAGCTGCTCGCCGGTCAGATGTTCGCCGGCGATGCTGACCGTAGCGCCAATGAACTCCTCGCCACGGGCGAAGACGCCCAGCGCGACCCGGCCGATGTCCTCGGCGGCGATCCCGGCCAACGCGCTGTCACCCATCGGCAGCGTCAGCACCAGGCGGCCGGTGTCATCGCGGCGCGGGGCGAAGCCCTGCAGGAACGCCTCCCAGTAGAAGGTGGTGCGCAGCAACGTCGTCGGCACGCCGAGGTCGATGAAGAACCGGTCCGCCTCGGCCTTGGCGTCGAAGTGCGGAACCGTGTACGACCCCTCAAGGACCGGCACCCGCGGGTCGGTGACCGGGATGTGCGCGCGGGTGTCCTCCAGCGTCGACCAGATGACGTGCGCAAGCCCGGCGCCCTTCGCCGCCCGCGCCGCGTTACCGGCCTGGGCCAGCTCGATCTGCGGGGACATGCCTTCCCAGTAGTTCGTCACCACGTACGCGCCGTACGCGCCGGCGAACGCCCGGCGCAGGCTGGCCTCGTCCCCGAGGTCCGCCTCGACCACCTCCGCCCCGCGCTCGGCCAGCGCACGCGCCTTGTCCGAACCCGCCCGGCGGGTGATCACGCGGACCGCGAACGGCCCGTCCGGGTCCGCCAGGATGGCGCTCGCCAGCCCACCACCCTGCGCACCCGTGGCTCCCACCACCGCGATGATCTTCTTCTCCGACACCGTCACTCCTCACATCGTGTCTGCGTGACGGGCCCGGGTTCTGCGCCCTGTCACGGCTCGATCGTGCGAGCACACTGGAGGACCAACCAGGTACAGACTGGGCGCGGCTCGCAAACTGACCCGATACAGCCGTGGACGGTGATCGCAGTGGCACCACGGTGGATCACAGCCCACGCCCCAGACGCCGGCGGCCAGCCCGGGACCGTGCAGCCATTCGGTGTTGCGCACCGCGCCCAGCGCCACTACCGCCACGTCGGTGTCGACGGTGGTCCCGTCGGACAGGTGGGCGCGGCGCAGCCGGCCGTCACCGTCGCCCTCCAGTGAGGAGACGGTGACGCCACAGCGCAGGTCGACGCCGTGCCCCCGCTGCAGGTCGGCGGCCACGGCGCCGATCTGTCGTCGCACGCACGGTGGCCGAGTGCGCTGCGCCCGTTCACGCATCAGACCTCTGAGACGCAGCGTGCAGCCGCTGGCAGTCGACGTCGGTCGGCAGGGTGGCGAACAGCGACGTCCCGCGACCTGCCGGACTCGACAACCTCAGGTGCCCGCCAAGCGCCTCGACCCGGTCGGTGAGGCCCACCAACCCCGAGCCGAGGGCCGGGTCGGCTCCCCCGACACCGTCGTCGCGAACTGAAACCACGAGCACCTCACGCCCGGTCGCGCGATCGACGGTGATGTCCACGTTGACGTCGACCGCGGAGGCCTGTGCATATTTGGCGGCATTCGTGAGCGCCTCGGACACGACGTAGTACGCGGCCACCTCGACGCAGTCGGGCAGCCGGCGCTTGGGACCCGGGCTGACGGTGACCGGGGCGGGGCTTCGGCGGGCGAGCGTCTTGAGCGCGGACATGAGGCCGCCCTGGGACAGGATGGCCGGGTGGAGGCCCCGGGAGATCTCCCGCAGGTCGTCGAACCTTCGCTCGTCCGGGACAGCTGGGCCTTGAGCTCGCCGCAGTCGGCGGGCACCGACGCCTCCGCCGCGCGAAGTTCCAGGTCGAGCGACACCAGGCGCTGCTGGACACCGTCGTGCCGTTACGCCAGTTTCAAGGCAGTGCGATTTGCCGGCCCGGTACGCAACGGAACCGGTGACCTGCGTCTACGAACATCCGACTGCTTCAGCGCATCGCTGTACGCGAGCTGCTGCGCGCGCTCACTGAATCAACATCTGCCGACGCGGTGTCAAGCAGCTGCCCGCAGTCGATGTCGGTTGGTAGCGTGACGAACAGTGACGTCCCGTGACCTACCGGACTTGCGAACCGCAGGTGTCCACCGAGCGCCTCGACCCGGTCGACGAGACCCACGAGCCCCGAGCCGAGCGCCGGGTCGGCGCCGCCGATGCCGTCGTCGCGGATCGACAGGGTGAGGATCTCCCGCTGGCTTGTGTCGTCGGCGGTGACGTCGACGTCGACGTCGATCGAGGAGGCGTGGGCGTGCTTGGCCACGTTGGTGAGCGCCTCGGACACGATGTAGTACGCGGCGACCTCGACGCAACTAGGTAGCTGGCGTTTGGGGCCTGGGTTGATCGTGACAGGGACGGGGCTGCGGCGGGCGAGCGTCTTCAGCGCGGGTCTCAGGCCACCCTGGGAGAGGATGGCCGGGTGGAGGCCACGGGAGATCTCCTGCAGGTCATGGAACGCGTTGGCCAGGCCTTCGGTTGTCCGGTCGAGCCGCTCCTTGACCTCGTCGGGGTCGCCCGGCAGCAGCGCCTGGGCCTCGCGGAGTTCGAGGCCGAGCGACACGAGGCGCTGCTGGACGCCGTCGTGCAGGTCGCGTTCGATACGGCGGCGGGCCTCATCGGCGGCCAGGACGATCCGGGTACGCGACATGTTGAGCTCCGCCCGGCTCTCGGTGTTCGCGACGGCGGTGCCGACGAGGTCGGCGAACTGCGCCAGCCGGTTTTCGGTATCGGGTGGCGGCGGCTCTCGCCGGGCCCACAGGACAACGAGGGCGCCCCCCACGCGGCCCTCGACCATGATCGGCGCGGCGACCGACGAGCGGATGCCTTTCGCCCGAACCAGGTCGGCGAAGGCACCGCGGCGGTCGTCGTAGCTGTCCACGCGGGCCGGGCGGGAGGTACGGAGCACCAGCTCCGTGATACCGCCCTCGACGAAGGGCCCACCGTCCAGCAGGCGCTCGAGGCCCGGCTTGCTGTGCTCGGCGACTACGGTGACGGTGCCGGCGGTCTCGAAACGGAACAGCCTCGAGGCGTCCGCGTCGAACAGCTGCGCCGTCTCGGCGGCGACCGCGGCGACAACGTCGGCCGGGGGCACACCGTGCGCGACGAGCACCGCCACCCGCCGCAGGCTCGCCTGCTCGCTAGCGAGCTCGCGCAGAGAGTTGCCCGTGGCCTCACGCTCGCTCGCGGTCCGCAGCAGGAGCTCCAGCCGGGGCACCACCCGGTCGCGCAGCTGCCGCAGGATCGACTCAGACACGCCGGCCGAGACGCTAAGGGTCCCGGTCCGAGAGCCGTACCGCAGCGGGAACGCCACCCGCCGTTCGTCGCCTGGGACGCTGTCGAGCTCGATCGCCGCGAACGGCAGCTGCAACGCCCGCGCCAGGCGGCGCGACGCCTCCGGCAGCCACGAGCGCAGATCGTCCGAAGCCAGCATGAGGCGGGCCAGATCGGCGAAGACGTCGGACTCCCGGCGGCGTTCGACCGCCTCGACCGCCCGGACGCGGGCCAGCTGGGCCAACGAACTGGCCAGCATCGCCACGACGAGGAACACTGCGAGTTCCACCCACTCCTTCGTGTCCTGGACGTCGAGGCGCCGAACGGGCGGGACGTAGAAGATGTTGTAAGCCGTGGCGCTCACGACCAGCACCGCCACCCCCAGCCACAGGCCCCACACCGTCGAGACCACCAGCACACCCGGGAGGAAGACCACCACCAGGGTGTTCAGCGACGCGACGCGTCCGAGCGGATAGACCAGCAGTGTCTCGACCACGACGAACAGCGCGCCGACCGTGATCCCCAGCGCGAGCGGCGGCGGCTTCGGCCGCACCAGCCAAGCCGCAAGGCGTGCCTGCATCACCGAACCGAACCTCTCTCCACAACCCGACGCGCCACCAGCATCACCCTGATCGCCACTGGCTGGTGGTACGGCGCAAGCGATTCGCCGCGTCACCCCCACCCCCGGCCATGGCGGCTTCGCAAGCTGGACACCGCGACGAGGCCGTCGTGTCCGCCCCGACAACCACCGAGCCGGTCACCGCACGTCACGCTATGCCGGTCACCGATCGCAATCGAGTGGGCCACCGGGTGACAACCGACGGGTCGACCGGCCCGACATCAACGTTTGAGCCAGGCCCTCGACGTCCGCGACCGGGTCCCGGCCCTCCACCTTCGGAGGATAACCAGATTACCGGTCCACCGGCGGGGGTCAGCCGCCGGCGTCCGGCTTGACGGCCGCCACCACGGCAGAGGCCATCCGGATCGACCCGGTCCCGGTCGGGTGGAAGGGGTTGCTGTCGCCGAGGCCCTGGATGTCGGCGCCGAGACCGTCGACGCTGTCGGTGCACAGCGGGGCGAGCCGTGGCGTGGCGATGCTGAACCGGTACTTCTGCGCGCCGCTGACCAGCAGGTCGTTGAGCGCCTTGTTGCGGCTCGACAACACCGTGATGCCGGCCGGTGTCAGCCCGCTGACGCCGGCCGGGCCCTTGGCGTCGCCGCAGTTCGCGTCCGGATTGAACACGTCGTAGGACGTCATGACGATGATCTGCGGCCGGCCGGGGAGGTCGTTGAGCGCCTGGAGGAGCTCACCGTAGTCCCGGTCGAACGCGGCGAGCCGGTAGTCGAACTCGCCCTCGGTGAGGTTGTCCTGGCAGTCAGCGGCGTAGCAGTATCGCAGGAAGTCGCCCCAGGACAGGTCGTTCGGGCCAATCACGACCGTGACGAACTTCAGTCCTTGCACCTGCTGCAACCGCCCGACCTGGCTGGGTAGCGTCCGCCCGCCCTGTGTCTGCGGACCGAGCAGGCCGCTGGGGATGGAGGCCCCGGAGCAGGCCAGGTTCAGCACCCGGGACCCCTGCATGCTGCCGATCTCGCCGGCGAGGGAATCCGAGCTACGCCCGCAGGCGGTGTCGTCCGCGGTGGCGCCGGCGACCGGCGCGCCCCCGACGCGGGCGGCACGCGAGTCGCCGATCACCGCGCCGGTGTAGCCGGTGGCCTTGGGGCCCACCGGCAGGGGCGGGAGGTGGTGGGTGCCGACGAGGTCGGCGAGCGACCGGACGCCCTGAAGCCCCTGCACCGTGCCCGAATAGGCGAGCGCCCCGGCTCCGGCCCAGGCGACCATGGTGACCGCGACGGCGACGGCCGTCATCCGGAGGCTCTGCCGGGTGCCGCGCTGCCACAGCTCCGCCGCCGGAAGGTGCTGGTGTGGTCGACGGCTCTGCCGCCGGAGGGTGGCCAGGATGCGGAGGTGGGCGGCGACCGCGGTCGCGGTAAGGGTGACGGCGAGCAGGCCGAGGGTGGCCCAGCCGTACCACCGCAGGAACCCGGTGCCGACCGTGGACATCGCCGTGGCCCGCACCTGTGAGCCCGTCGCAGGGTCGGCCGCGGCGGCGGCCGCGGCGTTGCGCTGGATCGGCCCGAGCGTCAGCTGCGGTCGCAGGGGTCCGTAGACCTCCAGGGGCGCGACGTCGAGCCGGGTGTTGCCGATCTGCACCAGTTGGACCGGCCCGGACAGCGACGGGCTGGGCACCCGCGCGCCCACGAACAGCTCCTGACCGGCGACCGTCAACTGCTGGGGTGGCGTCAGCGCGATGGTCGCGGGAATGCCGACGAGCAGACAGAACGCCATCAGCAACACGGTCGGCAGGGTGCGTGCCTCTCGCAGGACGGCACGAAGCCCCCGCCCGTTCTCGGACCTCACGACTTCTCGGTTCTCCCATCCGGGGGACGCACAGGATTTCGGCGCTTTCGGGCGACGCGCCGTCACACCCGGCCGGGCGGCTGCCCGTCCGCGGGGCGCCGGCCGGTCAGTGCCGCGGACGACGCAGACGTCGGGGTGGCTCAGCGGCGCGGCGGCCTGCGCCTCGGCGCGCAGCTGCCTTCGTCGCGCTGCTCCGTGTCGAGCAGTTTTCACGGCCACCCGGCGCTTGAGCACCTCGTCGTGCGCACCCACACGACCGACATGCCGCCCTTGCCGATGGGTTCGATCAGCCGGTACCGGCCGGACAGCAGCCGAGAAGTCGCTACCACGCCCGGCCCGCCGGCAGGGTGAGGTCGCGCCCCGACGCGGCTGATCCTCCGCCAGTCCGGCGCCTCCCCGCCGGTCGTCCCGGTGTGCGGCGGCCGGTCGCCGGCGAGCGGGTCGAGGTCACCCTCGCTGAGCACCGCCGCACGCAGCGAAACCGCCACCAGTTCCGCCAGCAGCGCGCTCACGCGCACCTGCCGACCCTCGGCCGGTTGCAGCGCGCGGACCTCCGAATCGGCGCGGAAGGGGTTGCACGCCTCGTCGATGGCGGCCACCTGGTCGATGACCAGTCTCCGTGCGTCGGGGAGCTGGTCCCGCAAGGTGACGAGCAGGTGCATGGTCGTGTTCCACACCGGCCACATGGCGGCGCCTGTCATGCGGGTGTGCGGAATGCTGTCCTGATACATCGGATCCTCACTCCTCGGTGTCGTGGGTCCCATGCTGGGTAGCAAAGTTATCCGTGGGCTGTGCGCCGCCTGACGGAGTCCTGTCCGGTCGCACCTGCCGCCAGGCGGGAGCCGGGTGAGCCGACACCATGGCGAAGGACCACCGCTGTCGCCGACGCGGTCAGCGACGCCCGGATCCCCGGTCCGGATCACTACTGGCGTCTCGAGCTGCCCGACGAGCCGATTATCGTGACGGGCGATGAGGGCAGCCTCCGCGAGCTGGTGGCGAACCTCCTGAGCAATGGCCGCGTCCATACGCCGCCGGGCACCACGGTGGCGACGCGGCTGGTGGTGGCGGAGAGGCAGGCCACCCTCACCGTCCTGGACGACAGTCCGGGCATCCCGGCCGACCTGGTTTCCACCATCTTCGACCGCTTCACCGCGAGGCGTCCCGGCGTCACACCGTCGGCACCGGCGGCTTGGCCTAGCCATCCTGCAGGCGATCGTGCCGGTGTACCAGGAGCAGGCGATCCTCGCGGGGTCTCTAACGGTGACGGTCGTGGTCGCACGGCTCGCGCTGGCGGTGCGGCTGCGGGCGGTCGACGTGGCCGCCGTCGTCGCCCTCGGGGTGCTGGCCACGTCGTCCGGTCCGCAGGAGCCGGCGCGGCTGTCCAGCGCGGTGCGGTTCGGCCTGGCCGCGGTGTGCGTTCCGGTGGCGGTGGCCGGCTGGGTCGGCGTGCGGCGGGGGCCGCCCGGCGCGAGCGCGGCGCTGGCCGGGCTGGCGTTCGGCGGTACCGCGCTGTGTGCGCGTGCGCTGATCCTGCCCGTACTGTCGCCGCCGGATCTTCCGATGGTTCTGGGAACGTTGGCCGCCGATCCGCTGGTCTGGGGGTTGCTCGGGTTCGGCGGCACCGGAATGCCGCTCTACGCGCACGCGCTGGAACACGGCCAGGTCGGTCCGGTCACCGCGCTGCTGTGGATCGTCGAGGTCGCCGTGCCGTCGGCCGTCGGCGTCCTGCTGCTCGGCGACACGGTGCGGGCCGGTTGGGGCATAGCCGCGGCGACGGCTTTCGTCGCGGTCGTCGCCGCGGCGGCCGTGCTGGCCAACGCGCCCGCGCAGGGCCTTTCTATCTGACGAGGTTGACTGCTGCGGCGAGGAGGTCGAAGTCGGCGGCGATGCGGAGCCGGTCGCGCATGCGTTCTCGGCGTCCGCCGTGGCGGCGGCGCATGAGGTGGCATCGTCCTGGCGGCGACGGCCGCCGGCACGGCGCGGGGCACGCTGCGACTGCCACACCGGTCGATGTAGCGGGCGACGCCGTCCACCGCCAGGTCGCGTTCGCCGCCTCAACCGCCGTGAGGCGGCAAGCCACGCGGCGTCATGCGCCGGCTCAGCTGCCGGCCTCCAGCTGAATCAGTGCCTGTGCGGACAGCACAGCCCGATCCGGCCACGGCGGTCGAGGCTGGCCGACCCGCCAGCGCAACACCGCGACCCCGTGCCGCACTGCGTGACATCCACGCAAGCCACCAGACACTGCCTACGGCCAGATACGACGGGAGTGGCGCCGAAGCTCCACAGCTGCCGCTAGTTGGCGCCGACGGCCTTGAAGTCCTGGGTGACGAAGACGTGGTGTGGCCAGTTGACGCCGATGTTGTGGACCTCGTACTCGCCGCTGCTCAGCTGCACGACGCGGTCGCCCCCCCCGGGAAGCCGGCCAGCGAAGCTTCCGTTGCCTGATTCGCAGCCGTTGCGCTGACGACCGTCCCTGACCTCTCGGTGTAGTTCGCTGGGATCTGGCCGACCTGCTTTGCCGTGGTCGGTGCACCGCGCTGGAAGGGGACCACCCCTGCCGCCGAGGAAGCCGCAGATCCGTAGTCGCCTGCCGGTTGCACGATGCCCTGCGTGGCCGTGATGGTCGTTCCATTGGTCGTGCCAAGTACGAGGACGGTTTCGCCTGCTGCAATGGCACTCGCCGAGGTCGCGCTCGTCCCCTTCTGGTACGTCGTGGCGGACGCCTCGTTGACGGTCACCTTCTGACCGGCTGATGTCGACATTGTGAAGCTTGACGTAGACACGCTGTCGACTGCGCCGGCTGCTCCCCCTGCGGCCGGTCCAG
This sequence comes from Dactylosporangium cerinum, assembly GCF_042653625.1. Taxonomy (NCBI): domain Bacteria; kingdom Bacillati; phylum Actinomycetota; class Actinomycetes; order Micromonosporales; family Micromonosporaceae; genus Dactylosporangium; species Dactylosporangium cerinum. The sequence goes on from NZ_JBHSIU010000001.1 coordinate 17,858, forward strand.
ACCGAGCGTTGGATCCCCCGCCGCCGGACCCGGGCCTGCCAGAGGCGCCACTGCCGGGCACGCCGTGGCTTGCTGACGCCAAAGGGGACGTGGCTGTCGCCGAGGGAGACGCGGCGCAACCGGCGGAAAGTCCGATCACCGCACACATCAGCGCAGCGCCCCCGACCCCTCCGATTCCTCTGTTCGACAGCAATCGCCGTAATCCAGGGCGGCGCGCCTGCTTGGCCGGAGTTACCGAGGCCGACGAGTCTGGTGAGGACGCTGGCGAGGGAGGCAGCGCAGCGCCGGCGTCGCCTGGACTTCCGGCAACCGGCGGCCCTGAAGTCACGCCCGAAACGGGGCTGCGGGAAGCGGCTCGTGGGGGTTTGTCGGGTCGTAGTCGGTCATGATGGCGCTCCTCTACTCAGGCAGTTGTGCAGAGAGTGCCAGCCGTTCATGTGAGGTCCGTGTATGCGGCCTGTGATGGAGCTGAGGCTGCTCCGAAGCCTTCTGTGCCTAGTTGCCCAGGCGCAAGTGCCGGTCGGACCCAATGGACTGACCAACCGCGAGCGCGTCATGCGAGTACTGCTCGGCTACCGCTTCCCCTGTCGACCTCGCTGCTCGCGCCTTCACCGCCGTCGGCCACTTTGACAGGCTCATTCGATCCGTTTCATGCGTTTATGCACTGTAAATAGCAAACCGACAGTAATAGCAGTGCATCTTCCTCTTTTGCACCAAGCACGCCTGCCATAACCTCTCGGACGGGAGCGCTCCCGAGGCTGATTCCCCACCCTTGAGGAGCACTGTGACACGTCCAACTCGCGCACTGGCCGCCATCGGCTTGATGCTCGCCTCGGTCGTCACCGCCGCCGCGGGCGGCGGCGGCACCGCACACGCCAGCACCCAGATCTGCGACACGTTCGGCACCACCACGGTCCACGACCGCTACGTGGTCATGAACAACCGCTGGGGTGCCGACACCGCCCAGTGTGTCAACGTGACCGGCTCCGGGTTCTCGGTCACGGCAAACCACAACAAGCCAACCAACGGCGCACCCGCGTCGTACGCCGCCATCTACTACGGCTGCCACTACGGCAACTGCTCGCCCCGCACCAACCTGCCGATGCAGGTCAGCCAGATACGCAACGCTACGAGCAGCGTCAACTTCTCGTACCCGAACAGCGGCACATACAACGCCTCCTACGACATCTGGCTGGACCCGACGCCCAACACGCAGGGAACGAACAAGCAGGAACTCATGATCTGGTTTGCCAAGCGCGGCCCGATCCACCCGGTCGGCGCACGCGTCGCCTCGGTCAGAATCGACGGCCGCACCTGGGACGTCTGGTCCGGCTTCAACGGTTCCAGCGACGTCGTCTCCTACGTCGCGCAGTCGTCGATCAAGAAGTGGGACTTCAACATCCGCAGCTTCATCACCGACGTGAAGAGCCGCAGCGCTGTCACCGACGCCTGGTACCTGACCAGCATCCAGGCCGGATTCGAGCCCTGGGTCGGCGGCACGGGCCTCGCCGTCAACACGTTCACCGCGAAGGTCGACGGCGGTGGCGGTTCCACCCAGCCGCCGTCGCCGTCACCCTCATCCGCGGCGTCGCCCTCACCGAGCGGCGGCCTGTGCCGGTGACGTAGTACGACGTACGGTGGCTCGACGCGCCGATCAAGCGCGTCGAGCCACCGCTGCCGTCCTGGCACAGTCAGGCGCTGGCGTCCGGCCTGATCTCCTGGGCCACGGCCGAGGCCATCCGGATCGATCCGATACCGGTCGGATGGAAGGGGTGTGCACCGTCCAGTCCCTGGATGTCGGCGCCGAGACGGTCGCTGTCGGGCGTACACCACGGGGTCAGCCGCGGGGTGGCGGTACTGAACCTGTACTGTGCGCACCGCCGACGAGCAGGTCGTCGAGTGCCGTGTTGCGGTCGGCAGCAACGTGATGCTCGCCAGGTCGAGCCCCTTCGCGTTGGCTGACCCTCTGGCGTCGGCGCAGTTCGCGTCTGGGTTGAACACGTCGTACAACGTCATGACGATGATCTGCGGCCGGTCCGGCAGGTTGTCGAGTGTTTGCAGGAGTTCGCTGTAGTCCCGGTCGAACGCGGCCAGCCGGTAGTCGAACTCTCCCTGGGTGAGGTTGTCGTGGCAGTCGGCGACGGCGTAGCAGTACGTGAGGAAATCACCCCAGGCAAGGTCGTTCGGACCGGTCACGACCGCGACGTACTTCAAGCCCCCGCACCTGTTGCAGCAGCCCGACCTGGCTGAGTAGCGTCCGCCCGCCCCGCACCTGCGGACCGAGCAAGCCATGCAGCGCAGAAACCCGTTGCCGACCGCGGACATCGCGGCGGCTCGCACCCGTGGGCCCGCCACGGGGTCGACCGCGGCCGCGGCTGCGGCGTTGCGCTGGATCGGGCCCAGCGTCAACTGGGGGCGCAAGGGTCCGAAGACCTGCAGCGGCGCGATGTCGATCCGGGTGTTGCCGATCTGCACCAACTGGGCCGGTCCGGACAGCGAGAAGCCGGGCGGGCGCGCACCCACCGACAGCTCCTGGCCGGCGATCGCCAGCTCCTGGGCGGCGTCAGCCCGACCGTCGCGGGAATGCCGACCAGCAGGCAGAATGCCATCAGGAGCACCGTTGGCAGGAGCGCGCCTCCCGCACCATGGCACCGAGCCCACGCCACCGGGAACCGTTCTCGAACGTCACGACGTTTCAGCACTTCCATTCCGGGGATCCAGCGCAATCCGGCGGGGACTGCCGATTCGGCTCGTACCTCCCGCAGGTGGCGGCAACAGTACCCGGCCCAGCAGGCGCACCGCCGTGGTACTGAGCAGGGCCGCGTCAAGGAGGACAGTACTGGTCGTCGGCCGGTGTGATGCGTGTACGCGAGGGTACGGCTGGGATTCCGGCTGGACGTAGCGGCACGGCCCTGAAACGGAGGGAGCAAGGCAATGAACAGCCAACCACCGACCACGACCACGGACACCGGCATCCCCGTGTCAAGCGACGAGTATTCGCTCACGGTCGGCGCCGGCGGTCCGAACCTGTTGCAGGACACCTATCTGATCGAGAAGATAGCCCACTTCTCCCGGGAGCGTGTCCCCGATCGCGTGTACCACGTCAAGGGCAGCGGCGCCTTCGGCTACTTCGAGGTGACCGCCGACGTCACCCAGTGGACCAAGGCCGCCTTCCTCAACAAGATCGGCAAGCGCACGCCGATCCTCGCCCGGATCTCGACGGTGGCGGGCGAGGAAGGGTACCCGGACACCGACCGCGACGTGCGAGGCTTCGCCCTGAAGTTCTACACCGAAGAAGGCAACTACGACATGGTCGGCAACAACACGCCGGTCTTCTTCGTGCGCGACCCGATGAAGTTCCCCGACTTCATCCACTCGCAGGAACGCATGCCCGACAACGGGCTGCGCGACAACAACATGCAGTGGGACTTCTGGACGCTGTCGCCGGAGTCGGCGCACCAGGTGACGGTCCTGATGAGCGACCGGGGCACGCCACGCACCTTGCGGCACCTGAACGGCTACAGCAGCGACACGTACATGTGGCAGAACGCCGGCGGTGAGAAGTTCTGGGTCAAGTACCACTTCAAGACCGAGCAGGGCATCCAGAACATGACCGACGCCGAGGCCAGGGCCATGAAAGCCGAGGACCTCGACTACCACCGGCGCGACCTGTGGGAGGCGATCGGCCGCCAGGACTACCCGGCGTGGCGCCTCGAGATGCAGATCATGCCGTACGAGGACGCGGCCGACTACCGGTTCAACCCCTTCGACATCACGAAGGTCTGGCCACACAAGGACTATCCGGCGATCCCGATCGGCCGGATGGTGTTCAACCGCAACCCGGAGAACTTCTTCGCCCAGGTCGTCCAGGCAGGGTTCGAGGTGTCGAACATGGTCCCGGGCATCGGCCCCAGCCCGGACCGGATGGTGCTGGGACGGATGTTCGCCTACGGCGACTCGCAGCGCTACCGTACCGGCCCGAACTATGGGCAGCTGCCGGTCAACCGGCCGCTGGGCGAGGTGCACAACTACAACAAGGACGGCCCGATGCGCTTCCACCACCACGGGAACCAGCCGGTGTACGCGCCGAACAGCTACGGCGGGCCCAAGGCCGATGCGCAGCGCTACCGCGACCCGAGCTGGTTCGTGGAGTCCGCCGAAATCATGCGCACCGCCTACCAGGCGCACCGCGACGACAACGACTTCATCCAGCCCGGCATGCTGTACCGCGACGTGATGACACCCACCGACCGGGAACACCTGGCCGGCAACATCGCCTGGCACCTGAAGCAGGGGGTGGAGCACTTCATCCAGGAACGCGCCATCAACGACTACTGGGCCAGGGTCGACCCCGACCTCGGCGCCCGCGTCGCCCGCGAAATCGGTCTGACGGCCGCGTCGCGGTAGCGGGCGGACGGACCGGCGCGCTTACGGTTGGGCTGTCGTGCGGCAGTGGACGCCGTTGAGCAGGAAGCTGTCGGGGATGCCGGCGGCGCCCGAGCCATCGATGGTGGTCCCGACATCGTGCACCGACGCGCCGGCCGCGAGGTCCGGGTGGCCGGGCAGGGCCGCCACGTCCACCCGTTGCCCCTGCTGCTGCCAGACACCGTTCCAGCCGTCCCGCACCTGGAGACCGTCCGGCAGGTCGAACTGCAGCGCCCATTGCCTGACGTCGGTGCCGCCGGTGTTGGCGATCGACAGGGACACGGACGCTCCGCGGTCCCAGGTGTCCTTCACCTGGTACGTCACGCTGCACGTCGGCGCCACCGAGGTGTCGGACGGGGAAGCGTCGGCCGCTGGGGCGGTCGGTCGAGCGGCCGGGTCCGATCCGCCGGGCCGCCAGGACCCTCCGGAAACCGCAGGACCTGCCTGACCGGCAACGGCGACGGCGACGGCCACACCGGTCGCGGCGGCCAGCACCGCCGCGACCGTCACCTTCACCGCGACGCGGCGGCCCCGTCCGTCGCGTCGCGGCGGTATTGGGAACAGTTCCGCCGTACCGGTCAAGGTCCGCGGGTCGGTGGCCGAGGGCGGCGGGTCGTTGTCCACCGCGCCTACCCGTACCCCTGACAGCGCAGCGAACTGGCGGGCGAGTGTCGCCGCAGACGGCCGCAGCAACGGTTCCGCGGCGACACAGTCCTGGTAGAGGGCGGCGACCTGCAGCGGCATTCCCGGGATCAGCGGCAGCGGTGTCGGTCCCGGATCGCCGCGCAGCAGCCCTTCCCCGCGGTTCGCCGGCCGCCGGCCGGTCAACGATGTGAACAGCACGACGCCGAGGGCGTAGACGTCGGCGGCTGGACCGCCGGTCCCCCGGCCGAGAGCACGACGCACCCGAGAACCGGCGAGTGCGGCGATGCCGAAGTCGACGACCTTGACTCCGGTGTCGGTGAGCATGATGTTGCCGGGTTTGATGTCGCGGTGGACGAGTCCGCGGGCGTGTGCGGCGGACAGCGCGGCGGCGATGTGGGCGCAGACCTCGACCGCGGCCCGCCAGGGCAGCGGTCCGCGGGTGAGGCGGGCGGACAGTGTTTCGCCGTCGAGGAGCTCCATCACCACGAACGGTTCGTCGTCGGTCACGCCGTAGTCGTAGACGGCGCTGACGTTGGGATGGCTCAGCAGCGCGGCGGCCTGTGCCTCGGCGCGCAGACGGCCTGCGTCCGGCAGTCGCGTGGTCAGCAGCTTCACCGCCACCCGCCGTCTGAGCACCTCGTCATAGGCCCGCCAGACGACCGACATGCCGCCCTCACCGATGGGCTCGATCAGCCGATACCGACCAGACAACAGCTTTTGTTGCTCTACCACCCGGAACAGTCTGCCACGCACACGGGGCAGCGCTCCCGGGCGAAATGGTTCGCGCGCTTGCCGTACCGATTCATCCGCCGCTGCCTGCCTAAGTCTCATCGTCTTGGGCATCACGCCGAGGTGCTCCGTCCGCACAGGCGCATACGGTCGTGTGGAACCTTCGAGGCGTTCGCTTCACCGGCAGGACGCGCCGACACCGCGGAGCGCATCCCGATCAGCGAAGGACCCCGTACTGCTGAGGAGGACGGCATGCACAAGTACGCTGCCTACGTCACCGAATTGATCGGCACCTTCTTCCTGGTGCTCACGGTCGGCGCGAGCGTTCTCACCGGGAGCCCACTCGCTCCGCTGGCCATCGGTGCCGCGCTGATGGTCATGGTCTACGCCGGTGGTCACATCTCCGGCGGCCACTACAACCCGTCGGTGACCATGGGCGTGCTGCTGCGGCGCCGGATCGAGGTCGCCGACGCCGTCGCATACTGGGTGGCCCAGATCATCGGCGGCGTGCTGGGCGCGGCCGTTGCCTACTGGGTGGTGAACCCGAGGGGTGTCGCGATGCTGTCCCTGTCCGGACGGGCCTGGCTCGCGGCTGCCCTTGTGGAGGCGTTGTTCACCTTCGCGCTGGCCTACGTCATGCTCAATGTGGCGACGAGCAGCAGCAACCCGAACAACTCCTTCTACGGTCTGGCGATCGGGTTCACCGTCACTGCCGGCATCGTCGCCGTGGGCCGGATCTCCGGCGGCATGTTCAACCCGGCGGTCGTGGCCGGCGCTTTGGTGATGGGGCTCCTCCCCTGGTACACCGCCGCGCTCTACCTCGTCGTCCAGCTGCTTGCCGGCGCCGTGGCCGGTGTCGTGTTCCTCGCGCTCAATCCGGATGAGGTGCAGTCGAGACCGCGGGTCGAGGAAGCCGCACGATGAACTCCGTCCTGCCCGGGTGGCTGTTCACGCCGACGCTGCCCCCGTGCCCCTCGACGATCGCCTTGACGATAGCGAGCCCGAGGCCGCCGGTGCCGGTCGTGTAGCGGCGGGACGTGTCGCCCTGGATGAACCGGTCGAAGACCTGGGGAAGCACCCGGGCCGGGATGCCCGGGCCGTCGTCGACGACGCTGAGCTCGGCGTGGTCTGCCGATACAGTCAGCCCAGTGGTCACCGTGGTGCCGGGCGGAGTGTGGACGAGGCCGTTGGCCAGGAGGTTCGCCGCCGCCCGGTGCAAGCTGGCCTCGTCGCCGATCACGATCACCGGCTCCTGCGGCAGATCGAGCCGCCAGCGGTGGTCGGGGCCGGCGACGCGCGCGTCGCTGACCGCGTCGATGACGAGCCAGGACAGGTCGACCGGCACCCTGGCCAGCGGCCGGTCCGAGTCCAGCCGGGCAAGGCGGAGCAGATCCTCCACCAGCACGGTCATCCGCATCGTCTGGGACTCGACCCGGCGCATGGCGTCGGCCACGTCTGGATGGACGCCGGACCTGCGGCGGGTCAGCTCCGCGTAGCCGCGGATCGTCGCCAGCGGCGTGCGCAGCTCATGGCTGACGTCGACGCTGAACTGGCGCAGCCGCGTCTCACCCGCGTGACGCGCGGCGAGGGCTTCGGCGACATGCCCGATCATGCGGTTGAGCGCGGCGCCGACCTGGCCGACCTCGGTACGCGGGTCGGCCTCGGGAACCCGCACCGCCAAGGCGACCTCGCCACGGTCGAGTGGAAGCTCTGCGACGTGCTGGGCGGTGCCGGCGATGCGCTCGAGCGGACGTAACGTCCTGCGCGTGATCAGCCCGCTGAACACCGCCGCCAGGACCAGGCTGACCAGGCTGACACCGGTCTCGACGGCGGCAAGCTGCAGCTGCGCGGCATGCAGCGGGGCCAGCGGAAGCCCGGTGATGAGCCGGTCGCCGTCGGCAGACCTGGCGGCGAACAGCCGATAGTCGCCGAGGCCGGGCACGTGGCGGGTGACCGGGCGGTCGAGGGGCAGGCCCCTGAGCACCGTCGTCTGCTGCAGGGACAGGTTCTGTTGTGCCCCGGTCGTGTTGTCGCGCAGCCCGGAGTCCGTCACCGTTGCGCCGACGATCCGGGTGAGCACGGTCTGCGCGGGCACACCCGGCGCATTGGTCAACGGGTTGTTCACCGGCGGCGAGCCCGGCACCTGGATCTTCCCGTCAGTCTTGTCGAACGACACCACGCGGCCGGAGGTCGTCCCCAGCTCCCGGTCGAGCTGGGCGATCTGCAGGCGGTGCACGACGACTCCTGTGACGACGCTGAGGGCGATACACACCGCGGCGAGCAGCGCCACGTTCTCGGCGATCAGTTGCGTACGCAGCAACCTGGAGGTCCACCAGCGCGTCCACCAACGCGGGTGGCCGGGCGGAGCGTGGTCAGTCGGTGGGTCGCAGGACATATCCGGCACCCCGCACGGTGCGGATCATCGGCTCACGGCCTGCGTCGATCTTCTTGCGCAGGTGGGAGATATACAGCTCGACGATGTTCGTCTGGCCGCCGAAATCGTAGTTCCAGACCCGTTCGAGGATCTGCATCTTGCTCAGCACCCGGCGTGGATTACGCATGAGGAACCGCAGCAGTTCGAACTCCGTGGTGGTCAGGGCGACCGGCTCGTTCGCGCGGTGCACTTCCCGGCTGTCCTCGTCGAGCGTCAGGTCACCGACGACGATCGCGGTGGGTTCGGGCCTGGCCATGCCACTCGTCCGCCGCATCAGCCCGCGGAGCCGGGCCACAAGCTCCTCGAGGCTGAACGGCTTCGTCACGTAATCGTCGCCGCCGGCGGTCAAGCCGGCGACCCTGTCCGTGAGGCTGTCTCTGGCCGTCAGGAACAGCACCGGAATCTCAGGGGTTTCGGCGCGGAGCCGGCGCAGCACTTCCAGGCCGTCCATGTCGGGCAGCATGACATCCAGGACGACCGCATCGGGGAGGGCCGAACGGGCAAGGCGGATTGCGGTGGCGCCGTCGGCGGCGTCGCGTACGTCCCACCCCTCGTATCGCAGCGCCGTCAGGAGCAGATCGGTCATCGCCGCCTCGTCTTCGACGACGAGCACCCGCACCGGTCTGCCGTCAACGCGGCGCAATTCATGTCCGCCTCGCGCCGCGACGGGTGGCATCAGATCCGTACCTGTCCGGAGCGTTTCGTTCATAGCGTCACGAATCCAGCTCGATCGCGGGTCTGCGCATGAGGCTCCTCACTGAATAGGACTCCGTTAGGTGGAGCACAGGTTGCGGATAGGTCCGCTACCCAGCATGGGACCTACGACACCGGCTGTGGCCGGATTCCAGAACGGCCCGGGACGCCATGAGAAGGAGTGAGGCCAGGTGCGACAGGTCGACATGAACAGCATCGAGCGGGTCTCCGGCAACGCTTCGCAACCGCGGAGCCGAGCACTGTTCCGCACACCGCCGTGCCGTGGCAGAGCGATGGTCCGGGCGCCACCACCGCGCCGCGGCAGGCCTGTGCAACGGCGCCCGGTTGCTCGCCGAATCTTCCGGCGAGCAACCGTCCACTGGACAGGGCCCTGTCCAGCGGGGCATCACCCGCGAGAAGGTCGCCGCTCGGCTACGGCCGGAGCCGGAACCTCATGAACGACCGAAACTGAAGGGCGACATCGAGATGCGTCAAGGCAACAACCACCAGCCCGAGCCGAACGGAGCACCCGTCGCGGCGGCGGAGGCACACAACCGTTCGGGCGGCCGTGGGCCGTCTCGCGGGCTTCCGACCCACCAGGCAGGCATCGCGCTGTGGCCGGTGTGGGATTCGACGCTGCACCTCGTCGTCACCGAGCGAGACCGTCTCGCCGAAGCCCGGAAACTGGTCATCGAGCAGGTGACCGCCATCGACGAGGCGTGCAACCCGTTCCGCCCCGATTCGGAGGTGCGCGCGCTGCGGCGGGCCCGCGGCCGACCGGTGCGGCTGAGTCTCCTGCTGGCGGAGCTCGTGGCGGTCTCACTGCGCGCGGCGCTGCTCAGCGACGGCTGCCTCGATCTCATTTCGGGCGAGGTCCTGCGTGTGCCCGACATGGAACTCCTGCAGTCACCGCTGTGCGGCGGCAAGACCGGCGGGCGGCGAGGGCCGGACTGGGGCAGCGCCCGCCTGCTGGACGAACTCCCGAACGAATGCGACCTCACCGTGCCGGCCGGGACGATGCTGGACCTGAGCGCCATGGCCGGGGCCTACGCCGTGGACCGTTGTGTGCGGTTGGTTCACGAGCGGTGCAACGTCGGAGTGCGCGTCGCCGTCGGCGGCGATGTCGCCAGTGCCGGACAACCTCCCGTCGGGTGGCGAACCCTGATCCGGTCGACTCCGGCTGTTCGCAACCTTCCGCTCACCTTGGACTGCACCATGTCGACCACGACCACACCGGTCAGTCAGCAGTCCCGGGACCGCGCTCCGTTGTATTCCACGTTTCGTCCAGGAAGCCGTTCGGCCGTCCCGCCGTGGCGGTCCGTGTCGGTCGCCGCGGCTCCGTGCACGTATGCCAAGGCACTCAGCATGGCCGCGATGATGCGCGGTCACGCCGCGCCGGACTGGCTTCGTGGTCTCGGTGTGTCGGCCCGGCTGGAGGCCACGAACGGCGAGGTGATCACTGTGGGGCGCTGGCCGACGCACGGGCTCGGATAGCTGTGGGTCCGGCGTGGTAGGGGCGCAGGGTCTGTTGTCTGGTCGGTATCGGCTGATCGAGCCCATCGGTGAGGGCGGCATGTCGGTCGTCTGGCGGGCCTATGACGAGGTGCTCAGACGGCGGGTGGCGGTGAAGCTGCTGACCACGCGACTGCCGGACGCAGGCCGTCTGCGCGCCGAGGCACAGGCCGCCGCGCTGCTGAGCCATCCCAACGTCAGCGCCGTCTACGACTACGGCGTGACCGACGACGAACCGTTCGTGGTGATGGAACTCCTCGACGGCGAAACACTGTCCGCCCGCCTCACCCGCGGACCGCTGCCCTGGCGGGCCGCGGTCGAGGTATGCGCCCACATCGCCGCCGCGCTGTCCGCCGCACACGCCCGCGGACTCGTCCACCGCGACATCAAACCCGGCAACATCATGCTCACCGACACCGGAGTCAAGGTCGTCGACTTCGGCATCGCCGCGCTCGCCGGCCGTCCGGTGGACGGCCCGGTCGTCGGTACACCGGGCTATCTCGCGCCCGAGCGCCTCGCCGGTGAGGTCGGAGGCCCGGCCGTGGACGTCTACGCCGTCGGCGTCGTGCTGTTCGAGTCGTTGACCGGGCGCCGACCCGCCGGCATCGACGGGCTGGTGCGCGACGACGCGGAGCTGACGGTGCCGCTGGTCCCAGGGATGCCGCCGGAGGTCGCGGTGCTCTACCAGGAGTGCCTCGCCGTCGACCCGGGTATGCGGCCGTCCTCGACGACCCTGGCGAGCCGGCTGGCGGCCCTGGCGGGGATGCGGGCGGGCGCGTTGGACGGCGGCCCGCTGCCCTCGAGCGCCGAACCGCTGAGCATGACCGGGACCGAGGACCCGCGGACCGCGCCGCCACGCCGCGGTCTGCGGGCTCCTCACGCAGCGCTCAGAACGGCGCTGGCCGGCACGGCGGTGGCCGCCGCCGTGCTGGCGGGGGTGGCACTGGTCTTCGGCGTGCTAAAGATCCCCGGCACCGCAATGCAGGCGACACCGGCGTGCACGGTGGGGTACCGGGTCACGCAGACCTGGCACGACGGCGCGACCGTCTCACTGTCGATCACCAACACCGGCAGGACCGACATCACGCGCTGGGCGCTCACCTTCGACCTGCCAAACGGCCTGCGGGCACGATCCGGCTGGAACGGCGACTGGCGCCAGCAGGGCACGCACGTCAGCGTCGCCGCCACCCCGGACAACGCGTACCTCGCCGCCGGCGCGTCGGTCAGCGACGTCGGCACGAACGTCGACGGCAAGGACGCCGGCAGTGTCCCCGGCCACTTCACGCTCAACGGGGAGCGCTGCCGCAGCGACTCACCCCTCTCCTGACGGAACCCCCGGCCCGTGGCGCAGCCCCGCAGATTCACCCAAGACCAGTGTGTGTCTCCTGGTGACATTGCTGCTGACCCGGGTACCGGCCGCCGGGGTGTAGCAGCAGCGCCCAGCACCACGTGGCGGGTACCTCACCAGATGCGGCAAGAGGTGCAGCGAGACCGGGGAGGTGATGTGCCGCTTCCCCGGTCGAGGCCCGCAGTGCGGACACACAATCCGGCGGTGCCGCCGTGGCTGGTGTCGGCCGTGATCAGCGCTGCCGGCAACATCGGCTCTGTGACCGGGATGCAGCTGCTGATGTTCGCGGTGCTGGGCACCGGACCGCTCGGGGCGATGGGCCCGTGGTGGTCGGTCCTGGGACTGTTCCTCGCCGGAGCAGCCTGGGGAACGGGACTGTCGATGCTCGGCTGGGTGTTCTTCCCCATGCGCCGCAGCAGCACAGCATTGCCGAGGCGTACCGGGTGATCGCGCGGCTGCTTCGCGCGATCGGCACGCAAACGTTCGACGACGAGCGGGGGAATCTCACGACCGCGCTCAACACGGCCTTCGACGAGATGCTCACCGCACGAGCCACAGTGGGCGGCCACGACGCCCTGCAGACCCGCCTGATGGCCGCGCTCAACCAGACCCACCAGGTCGTCGAGGCCGCGATCACGCTCGCCCACGAAGGGACCCGTCCGCCACCGGCCGCCGTCCGCTACCTCGACGCCGTCGCCGACACGATCCAGCGCACTGCGGCTGGGCCCGCGCCCGCGCTGCCGGCCGAGACGGACACACCCGGCGGGCCCGCACTGCACGAGGCACTGGCCGCCACCTCCGACGTCCTGACCGGCGGTGCTGTGGCAGCGGGCCAACCAACCGCGAGGAGACGCGACCGGCTACGAACATCGCCACGGTCCGCTCCGGGCGCTGGTCTGGTTGTTCGCGCTGCGACTGGTGCTGTGCACGGGCGTCGCGGCAGTCGTCCCGCCCGCAAACGTGGGCCGGCTGTGGGCCGTTGCCCGGTCCACAGTCCTGGTCACTGCACGCCCGGCCGTGATCCCCAGCGCTCAGTGGCGAAGGCACCATCCGCCGTCGGCATCGCGCTGCTCGACGATCCCTCACCGTGCCGTGCAGGTCACGTTGACGCGGCTCCACGCGGTGTTCATGTACCCGAGCGGGTTCCACAGGTGCTCGGGTCGTTCGGGTTGGCAGGTCGCGCTGGAGTCCCACGCCCTGGCAGTGATCTTGACGGGCCCTGGCGCAAGGTCCACGACCAGCTGCCACAGCCGCCAGGCCCACGGGCCCGGTGCGGTGCCGAGGTCGGCCTGCCGCCAGCGCTGGCCGCCGTCGACGGACACGTCGACCCGGGCGACCTCGCGGTCCTCGCCGGCGCAGGCGTAGCCGCTGACCCGTACCGGCCCAGCCGGCAGAGACTGGCCCTGGTCGGGTGTCAGGATCGCGGCGTTGAGCGCGGCCACGCCGAGGGGCAGCCCGTGCCCCGCCGCGGCCTCGGCCGGGTCGGCGTCGGCCGGCAGCAGCCGGTAGTCCCCCGCCTGGAAGTAGTTGTCGGAGCAGTGTTCCTGGACGGTGATGCGTCGCAGCCATTTGACGCTGCGCGCGCCGATGTAGCCGGGCACCACCACCCGCACCGGCGCACCGTGCACAACCGGTAGCGGCACACCGTTCATCTGCCAGGCCAGCAGGACCTCACCGGCCGTCGCCTTGGCCATCGGGATGGACCCGCCGAACAGCGCCACTCCGTCGGGCCTGGCCGTCGCGTCTGCCTCGACGAAGGCGACATGGCGACCCCGCTGGTGCAGACCAGCTGCGCCGAGCACGTCGGCGAGCGCGGCGCCGGTCCACTCCGCGGTGGAGATCGCGGCCGGCCCCCACAGCGTCTGGCCCGGGATGGGCCGGACGGTGCTCAGCTCGGCGCGGCGGTTGCCGGCGCACTGCAGCGTGGCCACTACGCTGTGCTGGGCGAACCGTTGCCGCAGGTCGGCCAGGGACAGGGTGAGCGGGCGGTCGACGAGCCCGTCGACGTCGAGTCGCCACGTGTGCGGGTCGAGCTGCTGGATCGGGCCGTGGTTGCGGCTGTAGAACGTGTCCAGCGGGGTGACCGGCCGATGGTTCAACGCGGCCGGGGTGGGCTCCGCGTTGTACGGATCCTCCTGATGCACGATCGTGTCGTCACGTTTGGCCCACTGCCCCATTCCGGCAGCGTACGGCGTACCGGGACCGGCGCGGATGTGCCAACCGCCGCGCCCTCGCGGGTTCACCCGGTTCCTCGCCCGGCGCTGCCCGCCGGGCGGCGTCGCGATCTTCGCGGGCATGTTCGCGGGCGATGCGGGTACGCCGCACCGATGGTCGTGGCGTGGCGTGGCGCGGCGCTGTCGGAGCGGGTGGTAGTGCGGTTGCTGGTGGGTTTGGCCGCGGCTGCGGGCTGCCTGGACGCCGTATGCGTGACGCGGCTCGGTGGCGTGTTCGCCAGCGTCATCACCGGCAACCTGGTGCAGTTGGGCCGCGGGGTTGCCGCGGTCGATCCTCGGCTGGCGGCAGGTGCGACCGCGGCGTACATGTCGGCAATGCCCGTGGCGACGCCCCAGCCGGCGCTGTAGACGAACCGGCCGTCGTTGCCGTCGATGACGCTCGGCGGTGCGGCGGCGGTGACGTCGGCCCGGTCGAGGGCGATGTTGATGCCTGTGGAGGCCGGGTTGCGCTGGCCGGTGTTGACGATCGTGACGGTGTGCGGGCCGTTGCCGAGCACCGGGCTGGTCCACACGACGCCGGACGCGGTACGGGTGGCGGCGTAGTTGTCCACGGTGGTGGCGGCGCCGCCGTCGACGGCGACGGTCATGCGGCCCTGGTCGACGTCGCGGACCGCGCGCAGCGCCACCTGGATGCCGATGAACCGGAACGTGGCGGTGGCGCCGGCGACGTGGCTCCAGTTCGCGGTCCCGGCGTACATGTCGGCGACACCGGTGGTGACGCCCCAGTTGGCGCCGTAGGTGAAGTCGGCCGCGTTCGCGTCCACGATGGACGGTCCGCCGCCGGTGCCGCCGTCGATCGGGTTGCCGAGGGTCACCGTGTACGCGTCGGTGCCGGACACCATCGTGACGGGCACGCTCAGCGAACCGCCTGTGACGGCGACGTCGCCGCTGCTGACGATGACCGGCCCGGCGAGGGGTGACTGGTTGGGGATGCGCTGCACGGTGACCCGGGCCCGGCCGCCGGACAGCAGCCACGACGGGACGCCGCTGAACGCGACGGTGGCCGTGCCGGTCTGCCCGTTCTGGTTGCCCAGCAACACGACCGCGCGACCGGCACCTGATCCAGCGCGGCTGCGGCGGCGCCGTTGGTGGCGACCAGGTTGCCGGTCAGCTGGGCGTACGCGCGGTACACCCACCACTGCCCGGTCGGCTGGCCGTTGTTCAGCACCGAGTCCAGGGTGCCGGCGGTGCAGCAGTCCGACCAGATCGCGTGCGCGGCCGCGGACACGTCGGACGGGGCGAGCCGCGCGAGGTACCAGGCGAGGTACCCCGGCTGCTGCTGTTGCGAGAACAGGTACTCGTCGATGGTCATGGGCAGCGGGCCGACCCCGCGGGCGGACATGATGGCCTTGGCGTCGTTGGAGTCGGCAAGGGGGTCGTTGCCGAAGTGCCAGTTGAGGACGCCCGGCAGGGTGCCGTCGGCCTTGGTGCGCGCCAGCCACGCGTCCAGCCAGCCGTGGTTGTAGCCGCTGTAGGACGGGCCGACGATCACCGCGGCCGGGTCGAGGCGCCGGATCTCGGTGACGGCGGTGTTCCACATCTGGCGCGGGTACCCGATCCGCGCGCCCGCCGGGGCATCCGCCATCAACTGGTCGTTGTGGTCACCGTTGCCGGAGCCCTGGTTCTGAGTCCATAACGAATGGTGTCCAATTTGCCCCATATGCATGGGTTTATAGCTTCTATTTTATCTCTAACCTGTACATCAGGTAAAGAAATCGCATCTTTGACTATCCAGGTACACAAACGATGCCATAACCTCCGCCCTGGGAGCGCTCCCGAGAGCTCATCGCACCAAGGAGGAGCAATTGGCACGTCCACTCCGCGCGCTGGCGAACGTCGGCGTGATGCTCGCAACTTCGTTCGTCGCCGTCGCCGTCACCGGCGGTGGGGCAGCGCAAGCGAACACCCAGCTCTGTGACAAGTTCGGTTCGACGACCATCCAGGACCGTTACATCGTCATGAACAACCGCTGGGGTGCCGACACCACGCAATGCATCAACGTGACGAACGACGGATTCGCGATCACCGCAGACCACCACAAGCCGACGAATGGCGCACCGGCCTCGTACACCGCGGTCTACTCCGGCTGCCACTACAACAACTGCTCGCCCGGCACGAACCTGCCCATGCAGGTCAGCCAGATCAGCAGCGCGAAGAGCAGCGCCACCTTCTTGTACCCAGACCGCGGCGTCTACAACGCCTCATACGACATCTGGCTGGACCCGACGCCCAAAAAAGACGGGGCGAACCAGCAGGAACTCATGATCTGGTTCAACCACAGTGGCCCGATCCACCCGGTCGGCTCACAGGTCGCGTCCGCAACCGTCGGCGGCCGTGCGTGGGACGTCTGGACCGGCAACAACGGCTCCAACGACGTGATCTCGTACGTCGCGCGGTCGCCGATCAACAGCTGGGACTTCAGCGTCCTGGACTTTGTCAACGACACGAAGACCCGTAGCAAGGTCACCAACTCGTGGTACCTGACAAGCATTCAGGCCGGGTTCGAGCCGTGGGTGGGCGGCACGGGTCTCGCCGTCACCTCATTTGCCGCCAGCGTCAACGGTGGCGCCGGTTCGACGCCACCCGTGTCTCCTCCATCCCCCACGACCGCACCCCCGACGACCCCGCCTTCCACGACCGCACCCCCGACGATTCCGTCCCCCACCAGTCCACCTTCGCCCGGAACGCACGTCGACAACCCGTACGTGGGCGCCAAGGGCTACGTCAACCCAGAGTGGAAAGCGAAGGCTGACGCCGCGCCCGGTGGCGGCCGCATCTCCAACAATCCGACCGGCGTATGGCTGGACCGGATCGCGGCGATCAACGGTGTCAACGGCGGCATGGGCATGCGGGCGCACCTCGACGCCGCGCTGGCACAGGGCGCGGGCTACATCCAGTTCGTCATCTACAACCTGCCCGGCCGTGACTGCGCCGCGCTGGCCTCCAACGGTGAGCTGGGTCCGGCGGAGATCGACCGCTACCAGACCGATTACATCGACCCGATCGCGGCGATCCAGGCCGACCCCAAGTACCGCAATCTGCGGATCATCAACATCGTCGAGGTCGACTCGCTGCCGAACATGGTCACCAACACCAGCGGCGCCAGTGCCACTACCACGTGCCAGACGATGCAGCAGAACGGCAACTACCAGAAGGGCATCTCGTACGCCCTGGGCAAGTTCCACCCGATCGCGAACGTCTACAACTACATCGACGCCGCGCACCACGGCTGGATCGGCCATTCGAGCAACTTCGAACGGGCTGCCGACCTATTCGCCACCGTGGCCAAGTCCGCCACGGGCGGCGTTGCCACCGTGGACGGCTTCATCACCGATACGGCGAACTACTCGGCGCTGACCGAGCCGTACCTCACCACCAACACCACCGTCAACGGGACCTCGATCCGGCAGTCCAAGTGGGTCGACTGGAACGACTACGTCGACGAGCTGACATTCGCGCAGGCGTTCCGGAACAAGCTCATTTCGAAAGGCTTCAGCCCCAGCATCGGCATGCTCATCGACACCTCCCGCAACGGGTGGGGCGGCCCCAATCGGCCGACCGGCCCCAGCACCTCAACCGACATCAACACGTTCGTCAACCAGTCCCGTGTCGACCGCCGTATCCACGCCGGCAACTGGTGCAACCAGAGCGGCGCCGGTCTCGGCGAGCGTCCGAAGGCCGCCCCGGCTCAGGGCATCGACGCATACGTTTGGATCAAGCCGCCAGGCGAGTCCGACGGCGGCAGCAAAGCGATCCCGAACAACCAGGGCAAGGGCCTCGACCAGATGTGCGACCCGCAGTACACCGGCAACGCCGGCAACGGCAACAATCTGACCGGTGCTCTGCCCAACGCGCCGCTTTCCGGGAACTGGTTCCCGGCGCAGTTCCAGGAACTGATGCGCAACGCGTACCCGGCCCTGAGATGAAAAGGGTGACCACCTCGCCGTAGGCGAGGCCATCCCCGGGCCCCGCCCATGGCCGTTCGTCCGCCATGGCGGGGCCCGCGCCCCGTCGACTCTGTCGACAACGGATGCACCCGTCCCCCCAGGGCCCCGACAAAGTCGCGGAATGCCCGATTCTGCACCCGGCCGGACCTTCCTGGCGGTTTTGGGGGCAGGGACATCGGGTGACTGCACTATGGCTTCTGCCCGTACGTTGGGAGCGTGGTCGCCGCTGCGCATCCGGGCGTTTCGCGCGCTCTGGCTGGCTGCGCGATGCCGAACAGCCGCTGCGCCGAGACGGTGATCCGGTCAGTGGTGACGCCCAACCTGCTGACGCAGCACGCCTCGTGACGCCGCCGCGCGATGCTGCCGTCGTTCACATGGTCGGCATCAGCCGCACGGCGTGAGTGCCGCCGCACCCGTCCGGGCGTGAGCGTCAGCGGCTCAGGCAGAACGAGGCAGGGTCGGCGCGCAGGCGGGCGTCCACCGCATCGCGCAGCGCCCGGTCGATCGCCTTGACCGTGTAGCGGGCGTCGAACGCGTCGGCCTCGGCGGTCAGCCGCCGTCCGCGATGCACGGCCACGATCCGGGCCGCCTCCTCGAGGAGCGCGCGCAGCTGCGGACTGTCCAGGTGCCGGCCCGCCTCCGCGGCGTCGTCGAAGCGGGCCGGGCGGTGGTGGTCCATGGCGTACGACAGCCCGCCGCGGCGCAACGCGTCGAGCACCGGCAGGACGAGGGCGACGAGACGGTCGCCGTCACCGCCGGGGTTCCGGTCGACGTCGCGTCCCCGATTGCGCCTAATGATCAGCGTTGTCTGGTCGATAATTGCCTCATCCATGGCGTCACCTGCGGTCCTTCTCGCCTGTCTCAACCGTCCGGCTGTCCGGGCAAGCGGCGGGTGGCACGCAGGTGAACAGTTCGTGACACGGTCCGGGGTTCGCGGGCCGACCGACCGTCGGCTCGCTGTGGTGACGATGTCGTCAATCGACGCGCAGGGCAGCAGGGGAACGGTAACCTCGTTGGCCATGGCTCTTTCCTAGGCGTTGCGGACGGTCCGTCGCACATGGAAATAGCCAATCATCACCTGATTCCATCCGATCGGCCGATGCGACTGCCGTCGGCGTGCAGCTCAGCCAAGGGCGGGTAGGCTTCTGCAGCGTCACCCTCATGTGTCGCCGACAAACACGCGCGCTTCCGCAGCTCGTCACCTTGTATAAGCGGATTTTCTCCGGTGACAGGCGTGGCCGGCTGACCCGGACGGTGGCGCCGCAACTCACGAACATCGAAAGTGATGAGATCTCGCCGGCGCCCGAACTCAGCGACATCTGGCGCCGGAAGTCGGTTCTGTCCCGTGAAGAGTGATTGATCTTCGATGGGTGGTGTGAACCTTCGTCGATCGGAGGGTGCAGGATGCCCCTTGTGATCGTTCGTGCTTCGTCGGCTGCCGTGGATGTTCTCGAGGAAGCGATTCGGCAAACGTCCGCGTCCCGCACACGGTGTTGACGCAGAAGAAGCGGCGCACCGTCAGGCACAGTTCCACCAGGCGGCCCACGGCTGGCAGGTCAGCTAGCCAACGCTGATACCGCGAGTGCACCCGCCCCGACACGACCGAGCATGCCGGGCAGCTTTGCTCGGCACTGCGCGACGCGGCATGGAGAACGACGCCACCGCTGGCTTCGGTGATCTCGTTGATTCTTATGCTGCCAAGGTGCGGCAGCAGTCTGCCGATGTCCTCACACCGTCACCCAACGATCGATCATGACCGACGTCGATCACTCTTCACGGGACAGAACCCGGAACTCGCGAGCAAAACCACTCGGCCTATCCACCATCACCACGGCTTCCACCGCACCTGGTGCCTCAGGAACGGCATCCACCCACTCGCCGCCGAATCGCGCGAGCGATACGAAACAGTCCGCCGGCTTGACGGACTACGGAACGGTGTAGCCGCCCGCTGGCGCCGGGTCGTCCGCGGGCCGTGGATCGGCTGCCGTCCAGGGCTGCAAATCCTGATACGGGGGGCGGCTGGCCGGTCGCAGGAGCCGCTCGCTGCGAGGATCGGCCGGCCCGGTGTCGGCGGTGAGCAGGGCCCGCGCTGCCAGGAAGTCTCGGAGTTCGGCGTCCTGCTGTTCGGTCAGCGGAACCCGAGGCAGGTCGAAGATGCCGAAATGCTGCACACCGAACACATATGCCTCAGGCGTGACCCAAACGGTTTGCACAAGCGGCCAGCGATACGTCATGGCTGACAGGTCGGTACTGGCATGCAGCGCTTCGTCATCAACCCGGTACTGGCGTGGCAGCGACCAGAACTCCAGCACGTTCATGAGCGCGGCATAGTTGCGCCATGCCCGCCACAGCGCGTACGTCGTTGGGACGGCGAAGAGCCCGATCGTCAGTGGGACGGCGGAGAGCCCGATCCAGACGACGCCGTCAACGAAAGCGACGACCGTATATCCGAGCAGCACGAGCACGCCAGCGGTGAGGACCCCCGGCAGCGCGGCATGCCTGGCCTTCGGGGCCGCGTACGTCCGGAAGTAACTCTGCGGCCGGGCGAAGGTGAACTCGATATGCACGCGGCGATAGTACGGCGCCGAACCGTTGCACGGGTCACGGCAGCGCAGCGACCGATACCAGCAACCGGCCGCTCCAAAATCACGTGCGCACTCATCGGCATGTCCGCACACCAACCGGCGCTGGACGCCGATCATTGGGCGTGGCGGGCAGCACTCGACCGGCTCAAGGTCGCCCGTACACAGGTCTGCGTCGCCGACGACCGGGCGAACAGCGCCCCTGGCAGATCGCTGCGGCCGAGGCAGCCCTGACGCGTACGCGCGACGCGTCGATGACAATGTCGCGGCCCTCGGTCGCCCGCACGGCCTCGACCGGGCGGTGTGCGATATGTGTTCATCCTTCGCCTCGCAATGACCGTCTCCTTGTTCCCGATCATGCATGTCTGCCGAGTCGTGTTCGGGCAGTTCTTGCCGCGGAAGGCGCCTGTTCGGGTGAGGAGCTGATCACCGGGCGCGGTTAGCATGTGGGCCTATGTGAGGGAGGAGCCTGTCGATGGCTGAGGTCGTACGGTACGCGCTGGACGATGGTTCGGTGGTGTTGTTCGAGGTTGAGCCGTTGGACGGGTTCGATCAGGCGTCGACGGACCGGGTTGTCGGGCGGATCCGGGAGGCCGTCGGACCTGCGGTGCGCGCTGCTCGAGAGGTGCTCGATCAGGTGAAGGCGCATGGCCCGTCCGAAGTCGAGGTGAAGTTCGGCATCAAGGTCAGCGGGAAGATGGACTGGCTGGTGGCGAAGGCGGCGACCGAAGGCAGCTTCGAGGTCACGTTGAAGTGGCAGCCGGGTGCTGCGGGAGCGGAGCCGGCCGAGGCCGTCGGGTCGTGATCCGGTCGCTGGCGCCGGCGTCGGATCCGTGGACGCTTGCCGTGTACCGCAATGAAACCGGGTCTGCTCCGATCGGCACCGCGGTAGCGGTCTCGGCGCGGATGGCGGTGACGTGCGCGCACGTGGTGCTGGACGGGTTCGACGAGCCGGGCGGTGGCCGACTCGTGGCGCCGCTGTGGGTCTCGTTTCCGAGGGCGGCGTCGGCGTTGGGATGGAAGATCCGCCGGTTGGTGGTTCGGGTGGAGTACGACGTCGATGACCCGCAGATCGCTGACGTAGCGGTGTTGCATCTGGCCGAGGACATGCCTGCCGCGATAGAACCGGCCCGGCTGAAGTTGCTTGAGCCGGAGGTGTTGGCGGGCTCCGAGGGTAGGCCCGGATTGCGATGGTGGGCGTTCGGGTTTCCCGCGTCGAGTCGCCGCACCGGCAACGAGGCGTCCGGGACCGTTGGCGCACGTCTGGCATACGGCTGGGTGCGGTTGGATACCGACTCGCCGTATCCGGTGGAGAAGGGGTTCAGCGGCGGTGGTTTGTGGCTGCCGCAGTACGGTGCGGTGGCTGGCATCGTCGGTCAGGCCATGCCGGCGGGCAAGCATCGGGGCGGCGACGCGCAGGCGTTGACCTTGGCACAGGCCGCGGTGTTCCTGCCGAGCGCGAAACTGCAGGTCCTTGCCGGTTGGGCAGCGCCGGATGCCGGTGCTGCGGCGATGGCGGCATGGGGATGGCAGTTGGCGACGGACCCGGAGGCGGGGCGGCATTGGCGTCCGCGGAGTCGCGGGGTGATGACCGATCTCGACCGGGGGTACCGGTTCCAGGGGCGGACGGCGGCGTTGACCCGGATCGTGGAGTGGCTGGACCGGGCAGCTTCCGACCGGCGGATGCTGGTGGTGACCGGTTCGCCGGGTGTTGGCAAGTCCGCGGTGCTGGGCAGGGTGGTGACGACCGCGGACAGCCGTTTGCTGGCGGAGCTTCCGGCTGAGGATGTCGGTGTGGTGGCGTCGATCGGGTCGGTGGGGTGTGCGGTCCATGCCAAGGGCAAGACCGCATTGGACGTGGCGACGGAGATCGCCAGTGCCGCCGGGGCGGTGCTGCCGGACAGGGTCGAGGATCTGGCGGCCGCGGTCCACGCGGTGCTGGCCAGAGGATCGCGTCGGTTCAACATCGTGATCGACGCCATCGACGAGGCCGCGACCGTGGCGGATGCCCGTGAGGTGTTGACCGGGGTGGTGCTGCCGCTGGTGCAGGCCTGCGGGGACATCGGTGTGCAGGTGGTGTGCGGGAGCCGCCGCTACGACGCCGGTGGTCACCTGCTGGGTGTGCTGACCGGCGCCGGCGTCGAGGTCGACCTGGACGAGCCGGAGTTCTTCGAGCTCGCCGATCTGACGGCGTACACCTTGGCCACCCTTCGGCTGGTCGGTTCGGAGCGTCCGGGCAACCCGTACGGCGATCCGGTGGTCGCAGGGGCGGTCGCGGCCCGGATCGCGGTGCTGGCCGAGCCGAACTTCCTCGTCGCGGGGCTCGACGCCCGGACACGCGGCATGTACGACACGGTCGCGGCGGATCCGGCGACGCTGACGCTGACCGCCACTGTCGGCGCCGCGCTGGACGCCTATCTGGATCGGGTGCCGCCGGTCGACGGAATTGCTGTCCGTGCCGTGTTGACCGCGTTGGCGTACGCGGAGGCACCGGGCTGGTCCAGCGAGGTCTGGCAGGTTGCGACCGCCGCGTTGGGCAGTCCCGCAAGCGACGTGCAGCTGGAGCGGTTCGCGCGCTCCGCAGCCGCCGGCTTTCTGGTCGAGACGTCCACGACCGCCGACGTATCGGTGTTCCGGCTGTTCCACCAGGCCCTCAACGACACGTTACTGCGCGACCGGGGACCGGGCGGCGTCCGCGCGGACGAGCGGCGTCTCACGCTGGCAATGCTCACGTTGGGCCGGGAGCGGACGTGGGCGGACGCACCGCCGTACCTGCTTCGATCGTTGGCCGGCCACGCCGACCGGGCTGGTCTCATCGATGAGCTCCTGACCGACGACATATACCTGTTGTTCGCGGACCTGCCGCGCCTGCTCCCGGCGGCGAACCGGGCGCGGACCGAGACCGGCCGCAGTCGGGTGCGACTGCTGCGTCTCACCCCGCAGGCCGCTGCCGCGCCGCCGCGCGAACGCATGGCGATGTTCAGCATCACGCAGGCCCTCGAACAGCTCGTTCCCCTGACCACCGACGTCGCCGGGCCGTACCGAGCACGGTGGACGCGCGCCTCGCAACGCGCAGAACTCCGCCGCTTCGATGGCCACACCAGCGGGCTGACCGCGCTCTGCACCATCACCATCGACGGGCAGAACCTGCTCGCCTCCGCAGGTGTCGACGGCACCATACGGATCTGGAATCCCACCACCGGCACCCAACACCAGCAACTCAACGGCGACTCCGACGGGGTGAACGCGCTCTGCGCGATCAACGTCGAGGGAAGCACCCTGCTCGCCTCCGCCGGCTACGACGGCACCGTGCGGATCTGGGACCCCATAACCGGCGCCCTGTACACCGAACTCTACGGCCACATCGGCGGGGTGAATGCGCTCTGCACGATCAACGTCGACGGACGAGCGTTGCTCGTTTCCGCCAGCAACGACCAGACGGTACGCATCTGGGACCCCGTCACCCGCGCTCAGCGTCATCAGCTCGACGGCCAATATGACTACGGGGTGAACGCGCTCTGCACCATCACTGTTGACGGGCACGTCCTGGTCGTGTCGGCCGGCTTCAGCCGCACCTTGCAGATCTGGAACCCCGTCACCGGCACCCCACACCACCAGTTCGATGCCGACACCCACTGGATACGGGCGCTCTGCACCATCACCGTCGACGGACAGACCCTGCTTGCCTCCGCCGACAACGCGGGCACCATAAGGACCTGGGACCCCGTCACCGGCGCCCAACAGCATCAGCTCAACTACCACATGCACTCCGGCATGAGCGCGCTCTGCCCGGTCACCGTCGACGGACGAACCCTGCTGGCCTCGGCCGGCGACGACGGCACCGTGCGGATCTGGGACCCCGCCACGGAAACCCAACACCACCAACTCGACGGCCACACCAGCCGGATCCAGGCGCTCTGCACCATCGCCGTCGACGGACAATCCCTGCTCGCCTCCGCGGGCGACGACCGCACCGTGCGGATCTGGAACCCCGCCACGGAAACCCAACCCGAGCAACTCGACGGCCACACCCACTGGATACGGGCGCTCTGCACCATCACCGTCGACGGACACGCTCTGCTCGCCTACGCCGGCGACGACCAAACCATACGGATCTGGGACCCCGCCACCGGCACCCAGCACCACCAACTCGACGACCACACCGGCTACGGGGTGAACGCGCTCTGCACCGTCACCGTTGACGGACAGACCCTGCTCGCCTCCGCCGGCAACGACAGCACCGTACGGATCTGGAACCCCGCCACGGAAACCCAACCCGAGCAACTCGACGGCCACACCGGCGGGGTGAACGCGCTCTGCACGATCAATGTCGGCGGACAAACGTTGCTCGCCTCCGCCGGCCATGACGGCACCGTACGGATCTGGGACCCCGCCACAGGCACCCAGCACCACCAACTCAACGGCCACACGTACGGTGTGAACGCGCTCTGCGCCATCACCGTCAATGAACAACCCATGCTCGCCTCCACCGGCTACGACCGCACCGTACGGATCTGGAGCCCTACCACCGGCACCCAATACCGCCAACTCGACGGTCACACCCACTGGGTGAACGCGCTCTGCACCATCACCGTCGACGGGGAAGCCCTGCTCGCCTCCGCCGGCTACGGCGGCACCGTACGGATCTGGGACCCCACCACCGGCACCCAACGTCACCAACTCGACGGCCACGCCGGCCGGATTCAGGCGCTCAGCACGATCTTCGTTGACGGACAGACCCTGCTCGCCTCCGCCGGCGACGACCGCACCGTGCGGATCTGGAACCCTGCCACGTGGAGATGCTTGTGGACGATCCCGGTCCACCACCAGGTGCTGGCGTGCGGTGTGATCACCGACAGCCTCGTAATCGGCATGGACGTCGGCCTCATTGCCATCGACGTTGCAGGCGGGCGAGGACTCTCAGGTTCCGGCTCCGGACGTTGAGAGAGGGCGACGCCGGACGTCTTCGCCCGGCAGTCGGGGTTGCGGTCGACGTCTGCGCCGACGACCGCATCCCGGACAAGGACGCCGTGCAGTCGTGGCTCAGACGGCCGCGGAGACGCGGTCGGTGAGGGTGGCGTCGGCCTGGCGGAACACGGAGCCGGCCGGGCCGTCGAACATCAGGCGCCGGCAGCCGTCGAGCTCGAGGTACACGTCGCCGCCGCCACCGCCGGTCGGCCGGAACAGCGCGAAGCGGCCGGCGTGAGCGGTGCACGGCACGATCGGTCCGGCGTCGAGCATGCGCCGGCGCAGGTCGGTCCATGCCTCTGCGGTGAGGACCCCGCCGCGTTCGAAAGTCCCGGCGGGCTTGACGCTGCCTTGTTCAGAGGCCGGCACCGTGTAGATGCACAGCCGCATCCCGGCCGCGGGCGGGTCGAAGGCGCCCTTGTCCCCGCGCTGTTCGGCGGCCGAGATCCCGACCATCTCGCCCCAGCCCTGCGAGCAGCCGGACTTCGCCGCCTCGGCCGACTCGATCTCAGCCAGCACGGTGGTCGCCACCGTCGTCGTGTCGAGCTGGTCCAGCGCGTTGCGCACCTCGATCCTCGGCTTGCCGCACGTGTCGGTGGCCACGCCGGGGCGCACCCACCGCCCGCCGGCGTCGAGCATCGCGAACCACACCACACCCACGAGGTCCGCCGTGCACGCATCGCTCGTGAGCGGCTGATCGTCGAGGCGCAGCGTCTGGGTCAGCCGCGCCACCGACGTTGCGCGCTTCTCCAGCAGCACCAGGTCCTCGCCGCCCCCGGCGCGCTTCTGCGGGGCGCGGGCACACACAACGGCCGCCACCGGTGTGAACCCGGCCGGCAACGACGGCATGGACAGAGCCTCCGTCGGCTTGGGGTCGAAGCCCGTCGCCGTGCCGAGCTCGGTCCGGCACGACGTCCACGCGTCGTGGACCTCGGCGGCGGACGTCCCGGACGGCGGGCCGGACGCGCCCGGCACGGCAGGCTGTGATCCGGGCCGGGCGCACCCGGCGAGCAGCATCAGGGTTGCGGCGACGACAGCGGTGCTCCTTCTCGGCATGCGCGCTTGGACGCCGCGCCCCGCCCGCCGGTTCCCGCGTGTGGGTGCAGTCGACGGTGTTGCCACGTGGCTTACCACGTGGTAAATCTCCTGCCACGTGGCAAATCATGCTGTCCTGTTCCATGAGCCCCGCCAGCCGAGGAGCACGTGCATGGCTCGACACCCCGCTCGTCAACCCAAAAGATCCCCTCAGCGACGCGCCGCCGCCGCGCTCGTCGCCGCGCTGTCGCCGGCGTTCAGGCCGCACCGCCCACCTACGCGGATGGGCAGGCCGTGAACGTCTGGCTCACCACCGGCGACCTGGTCAGCAAGCTGACCCCGCAGACCTCGCTCGCCTTCGCCACGAACTACCGGGCCGTCACGATCAGCTGAGGGACGGCAGCACAGGAACCGGGACCGCGCCGCGCGTTCAGCGGCGCGGTCCTGCCGTGCTCTCCCGCACGACCAGGGAGAAGTCGGTGACGGTGTCGTGGTCGGCCTCGTCGCTGCCGTTGACCCGGTCCAGGAGCAGGGCCACGGCGGTCTCGGCGATCTGGGCCTTGTCCGGGGAGACCGACGTCAGCGACGGGATGCTGTAGGTCGCCTCGTCGATGTCGTCGAAGCCGACGACGGCCACGTCGTGCGGGATGCGGTAGCCGGTGTCGTGCAGGGCGCGCATCAGCCCCTGCGCGAGGAGGTCGTTGGCGCAGAAGACGCCGTCGGGGCGCTCCTCGGGGGGCAGGGCGAGGATGCGCCGGCCTGCCTCCGCGCCGTCGCGGCGGTGGTATCCGTTGACGCTGAACACCAGTTCGGGGCGCTGCGGGACGCCGGCCGCCGCCAGGGCCTGCCGGTAGCCGGCGAGGCGCAGGTCGGCCATGTGCGATTCGGTGCTGCGGCTCGCCCCGACGAACGCCACCCGCCTGCGGGGCAGCGACAGCAGGTGCTCGGTCGCGGTGCGGGCCGCGGCGACGTTGTCGATCCCGACGTGGTCGATGCCGGCGTGGTCCGGCGCGACGGAGACCTGCTCGCCGAGGAGCACGACGGGGAAGCCGCCGCCGCGGTTGAGGATGTCCTCGCCGCTGCTGGCGATCGGGCTGCAGATGAGGCCGTCGATGAGCCGCTGGTGGCCGAACCCGTTGAGGGAGGCGTGCTCGCGGGTCAGGTCGCCGAACGTCTGGATGATGAGCACCGTAAGGCCGCGGCGCTCGGTGGCCTGCACGACGAGGCGGGTGAGCTCGGCGAAGTAGGACACGTCGAGCTCCGGCACGGCGAGCCCGATCATGCCGGACCGGCCGCTGCGCAGGTTCTGCGCGGCGCGGTTGGGCTGGTAGCCCAGCTCCTCGATGGCGGCGAGGACCTTCTTGCGGATGCGGTCGCTGACGTGCGGGTAGTCGCTGATGACGTTGGACACCGTCTTGCGCGCCACGCCGGCGCGGCGCGCCACGTCCTCCTGCGTCACGGCCAACGCGGACACCCCCCATTTGTTGGAAAAGGCTGCAGAGAGCGACTGCTCGTGCAGCCACTGTACAGGTTCTCTGCCACGTGGTAAAACTTTCTCTGCCACGTGGTAAACCCCGGCGAAGTGATCGTGGGAACGCCGGTAAAACACCGCTGACGTGCTACAACGCAAAGACCAAGGGAGGCGCACATGCCCCGCACCGCGATAGCACCGACATTCGTCGGCGAAGGAAAGATCGAGCTCCGTGAGCACACATACCGTGACCCCGGCCCGGGCGAACTGCTGCTCGCCGTGGGCGCGAACGCGATCTGCGGCACCGACCGCGAGCAGTGGTTCGAGGGCTCGGCCGTCGTGCCCGGACACGAGGCGGCCGGCACCGTCGTCGCCGCAGGCGAGGGCACCACGGTCGCCGAGGGCACCCGCGGCGCCGTGTTCCTGATGGACTACTGCGGCACCTGCCACAGCTGCCGGCTCGGGTACACCAACCAGTGCCTCGCCAAGCGCAACGACATGGGCTTCACCGCCGACGGCGGCTACGGCCCCTACGAGATCGTCCACGAGAGCAACTTCTTCGCCGTCCCGGACAGCGTGACCGCCGCCGAGGCGACCCTCCTGCTCGACGTGATGGGCACCAGCGGCCACGCACTCGGCCGGATCCACCGCATGCGCGAGGACGTCGAGTCGCTCTACGTCGCCGGCGCCGGACCGATCGGCCTCGGCATCCTCGTCATGGCCCGCATCCGCTACGGCACCGACGTCCCCGTCTACGTCAGCGACGTGTCGCCGTGGCGGCTGGCGTTCGCCGAGGAACTCGGCGCCACCCCGGTCGACGCGACCCGGCCGGTCACGCTCACCGGCGTCGACGCCGCGATCGACTCCGGCCTCGCCGGCACCTACTGGCCCGTGTGGATCTCACACACCGTCTACTCGCTGCCCCTGGCCATCTTCCTGCTGCACAACTTCATGCGCGGCCTGCCGAAGGAACTCATCGAGGCGGCCCGCGTCGACGGCGCCGGCCACGTCCAGATCTTCCTGCGGGTCCTCGCCCCGCTGCTCGTCCCGGCCGTCGCCGCGTTCAGCATCTTCCAGTTCCTGTGGGTGTGGAACGATCTGCTGGTCGCCCTGACCTTCGCGAACACCCCCGGCACCAACCCGATGACGGTCGCCCTGGCCAACCTGGCGGGCAGCCGCGGCAGCGCCTGGTACCTGCTGTCGGCGGCCGCCTTCGTGTCCATGCTGCTGCCCCTGATCGTCTTCCTGTCGATGCAGCGCTTCTTCGTCCGGGGGCTTCTCGCCGGGAGCGTGAAGGGATGACGGGCGCGATCACGGTGCTGCCGGAGCTGCGGCACCGCTGGATCATCGAACAGGTGCTGACCGCGGGGGCGGTCACCGTCCGCGAAGTGGCGCAACGCTTTCACGTGTCCGCCTCCACCGCCAACCGCGACTGCGACCGCGTCGCCACCCGCTTCGGCCGCCGGGTTCACGGCGGGATCGTCCGCGACCTCCCGTGAGCCCGCGCGCCCGCCCCAGACGCTCCATCGGGTGTGTCGTCAGCGGTTGCCAGCGCCGAGGTCGCCAGCCGGTCGGCGAGCGCGACGACGCGGTCGCGCAGCTCGTCCGGGCGCTCGATGACGAACGGCAGGTCGAGCGCGGCGAGCACCGCGGGCAGCCAGTCCAGATTCTCCGCCCGGATCTCCACACATTGCCAGCCCTCGTCCGCACCGTCCCGTACCTCGGCGACGCTGGCCGGTAGCCGCTTGCGGACCTGCTCGAGCGTCCCCTGAATCCGCAGCGTCACCTCATGCCGGTACGGCGCCCGCGCCATCGAGGTGAGAAGGCGCTCCGCGGGCTCGCGTCCGGCGGGCGGCTCGAACGAACCTGGCAGCGTCCTCGCGTCGGCGATGCGGTCGAGCCGGAAGGTCCGATCCTCGCCGACCTCCGGATCGGCACCCGTGACGTACCACCGGCCCGCGTGGTTGACCAGCCCGAACGGATGCAGCGTGCGGGCGCTGCTCCGGCCGCGACCCGAGGTGTATTGGATCGAGATCGGCCGGTGGTGGCGGACCGCGTCAGCCACGGTGAGCAGGACACCCGTCTGTGGCGTGGGAAAGTCGCCGGGCTCGGCGGTGAAGGCGAGGGATTCGAGTACGGCGTCCAGCCGATCCGCGATCCGCGACGGCAGGACGCGACGGATCTTCGCGGTGGCCGTTTCGCTTGCCGTGCCCGTGCCCGTTGTCGTCGCCAACCCGGCGCGCCGGCCGGCAACCAGGCCAAGCAGCACGGCCAGCGCTTCGTCGTCGCTCAGCATGAGCGGCGGCAGACGATAGCCGGCGGCGAGCCGGTACCCACCGTAGCGGCCGCGCACCGACTCGACCGGCACGTCGAGGTCGATCAGATGGTCCACATATCGCCGCACGGTGCGCGGTTCGACACCGAGGCGGTCGGCGAGCTCGGCCATCGTCCGGGTGCCGCCGGACTGCAGGAGTTCGAGCAGCGTGAGCACCTGAGCCGTCGGTCGCACCATGCGCCGAACACTACCGACAATACTGGACCGTTTCTGTCCAGTATTCGTCCTAGCCTGGATTTCGACGGGCAATACGGACCTACTGAGCAAGGAGAGAACCATGGACTTCGTCTCGATCCGCGTGATCACCGGCGACATCAACCGCCTCGTCGGCTTCTACGAGAAGGTCACGGGTGTGCAGGCGATCTGGGGCAACGAGGACTTCGCCGAGGTGCGGACCGCCCACGGCACGCTGGCGATCGGCAGCACCCGCACGGTCCCGCTGTTCGCGCCCGGTTCGGCCCGCCCGGCCGACAACCGCACCGCGATCATCGAGTTCCTCGTGGACGACGTGGACGCGCTCTACGAGGACCTGCAGAGCGTGGTGGAGGACTTCGTGAACGTCCCCACGACGATGCCGTGGGGCAACCGGGCCCTGCTGTTCCGCGACCCCGACGGCAACATGGTCAACTTCTTCACCCCAGTGACCCCCGAGGCGATCGCAAAGTTCAGCCGCTGACCGGGCCGGCGCAGACCCGGCGTCGGCCTATGGGCAGGGGAGTCTGTCCACGAACGTGGCTGTCGCGGGGCGGGTCTGCGCGGCGCCGTTCGGTCGTTGTGCGGCGCGATGGCAGCAACCCGATCTGTTCACCCTCGGTGATCAGTTGGCAGGGCACGTCAGGGCCGGGTTCAGCTAGAGCCCGGCGAGGGACGTCGTCCCTCATGCCGGTCCGCGACGGTTCCGTGGCGGTCAGGCGTCCGGCTCCTCCATTCCGCGCCGCAGCGCGCCGGCCTCGTCCGCGCTGATGACCGGATGCGTCGTGATGTCGAGCATCGCCAGCACGACGCGCCGGTCGCCCTCGGGCGAGAAGATGTCGGCGCCGATGCTCCGCGAGATGTGGGCCTGGAACGCGGGGATGCCCATCTCCATCGCGACCATGAGCGCCGCGCGGGTCCTCAGGTCGGCGGTCGGCGGGGTGGTGCGCCGCTTGTCGGCCTCGCCCAGCACCTGCTCGGTCATCGCCACCATCTGGTCGAAGATCTGCCCGGCGCCGTCGAGGTCGTCGATCAACGCGCGGGCGAGGTAACGCCCGAAGGGCAGCAGCGGGCTCCGGGCCTCCTTGAGCGTCCGGGGGTCGCCCAGCCCTTCTTCGGTCGTCGCGAGCTCGAGGTATTCGCGCATCGCCTGCAGCACGTAGGCGTCACACGCCCGGCCCAGCTCCTCCTTGGAGCCGAAGTGGTGGCGCACCAGCCCCTGCGACACGCCGGCGGCGCGGGCGATCTCCCGGATCGTGGCTCGGGCGAACCCGTACTCCGTGAAGTACTGCAGCGCCGCGTCCCTGATCCGGGCCCGAGCGGTCAGATCCTCGTTGGGCACGCCACGGGCGTTGGTGATCCTCATCGAATTTACCGCTTTCGTTGGCCTGCTCTTGTCATGCAAGAAGCTGCCTCTAGGTACTAGGATACTATACGTGCGTATAGCCACTCCACCGATCGAGGGGAGCACGGCGACATGACAGGTCCCATCATCGCGGCGCGTGATCTCGTCAAACGATTCGGCACGAACACGGCGCTCGACGGCGTGTCGCTCGACGTCGAGCAGGGCACGGTCCTCGGCCTGCTCGGACCCAACGGCGCGGGCAAGACCACGACGATCCGGGTGCTCACCACACTGATCAAGCCCGACAGCGGTCACGCCAGCGTCGGAGGGTTCGACGTGGCCACCGACAGCCAGCGGGTCCGTTCGCTCATCGGCCTCGCGGGCCAGTACGCGGCGGTGGACGAGATCCTCACCGGCCGGGAGAACCTGGAGCTGTTCGGGCTCTGGTACCACCTGCCGAAGCAGGAGTACCGGCGCCGCGCGCAGGAGATGCTGGAGCGGCTCTCGCTCACCGACGCGGCCGACCGCCAGGTCAAGACCTACTCGGGCGGCATGCGGCGGCGCCTCGACGTCGGCGCCAGCCTGATCGCGGACCCGCCCGTCATGTTCCTCGACGAGCCGACCACCGGTCTCGACCCGCGCAGCCGCAACGAGCTCTGGAAGTTCATCCGGGAGCGGGTGGAGGCGGGCACGACGGTCCTGCTCACCACGCAGTACATGGAGGAGGCGGAGCACCTCGCCAACCGGATCGTCGTCATCAACAAGGGAAAACTCATCGCCGACGGAACGGCCGACCAGCTGAAGCAGCAGACGGGCGGCTCCACCCTCGAGATCCGCGTGGCCGACCGGCGCGACGTCGGACGCGCCGCGGCCCTGCTCGCCGAGGGCGGCACGGCAGCACCGCGCACCGACCCGGAGCAGGGCCTGATCAGCATCCCGGCCGCGGCGGGCGTCGACCTGCTGCTCGAAACCGGGCGCCGCCTGCAGGAGGCCAGGATCGCCGTCGACGACCTCGGCACCCGCCGGCCGACGCTCGACGAGGTCTTCCTCGCCCTCACCGGCGGCGAGACACCGACCCGCCCGGGACCACTGAGCCACGCCGCATCGGAACCGGAGGCGACGCGATGACCGATCTCCCCGTCCCCCAGCCACCAACGGTGACGCCGCTGCTCGCCCTGCGGGACTTCACCGGCGTCGCCAAACGCAACCTGTTGCGGTCCGTGCGCACCCCACAGATGATCCTCTATCTGGTACAGCCGGTCATGATGCTCATCCTGTTCCGGTACATGTTCGGCGGCGCCATCAAGGTCTCGGGCACCACCTACGTCAACTTCGTCGTGCCCGCCATCTTCGTGCTCGCCGGCCTCATCGGCGCCATGACCTCGGCCATCGGGATCGCCGACGACCTCAAGAGCGGAATGATCGACCGTTTCCGCAGCATGCCCATGGCCCGCTCGGCCTTCCTCGCGGGCCGGTCGCTCACCGATCTCGTCAAGAGCATCATCACCCTGGCGGTCCTGGTCGGTCTCGGCGTCGCGGTCGGGTTCCGCTTCCACGCCGGCGTCGGCCCGGTGCTGCTCGGCCTCCTGCTGGTCCTCGCGTTCGGGTACGCCTTCAGCTGGATGATGGCGGCGATCGGGCTGTCGTCCAAAGACCCGGAGAGCGCGCAGAACGCGGCCACCGGCCCGGTCTTCCTCCTGCTGTTCGCGAGCAACGCCATCGTGCCCGCCGAGACGTTGCCCGGCTGGCTCCAGGGGTTCGCCAGAAACCAGCCGCTGGGCGTGACCACCTCGGCCGTCCGGGCGCTCTTCGAGGGCCACGACGCGGCCGGATACGTCTGGCCGTCACTGGGCTGGTCCGCCGGGATCACGGTGGTCTTCTTCGCGATCTCCCTCACCCTGTACCAGAAGGCCACGTCGCACTGAGGTCATCTCAGCAGCGCAGGGGGTGACGGGTTGGCGGCTCACGCGCCGGTAAAGGTGAATGCTGCCCAGTGCAGCACACCGCTGCGGCTACGCGTGGGGCCTGGGTTCGTGAAGCCCGATGCCAGGTCCGGGTAGGCGGAGACGATGTCGCGGTCGGCGGTGTCCCGAAGCCAGAGCTGTGACTGCCGCAGCGCCTCGGCCGGCTCGAGCCCACCGCCGTGGCGCAGGTCGTAGAAGCGGCGCATGAGCAGCATGGTGCTGCCCTCGTAGACGCTCCACAGTGACGCGACGACGCCCGCGCAGCCCGCGTACTGCAGCGCCGATCCGATCGAGATCGCCTCGTCGGGCAGTGTGAACCCGGGCAGTCCGGTCTCACACGCTGACAGGATTGCCAGCCGGGTCCCGTCCATCTTTGCGGCGAGCAGCTCGTCGACGGTGAGCGTGTCGGATCCGGCGAGCATGAGCGCGCTGGTGCCCGGTGTGGCGAGATCTGCGTACGCGTGGCACGAGAAGTGCACTACCGAGTGCCCGGGCAGCGCCGCTCGCACGGCCGCGGCGCTGGCGCGTGCCCCGTCGAGGACCGTGGCGCCGGGGAACCAACGCGTCGCGGCCTGTGCCTCCCGGTCGGACAGCTGCAACGGGGCGCTGCCGCGGTGCTGCGGATCGCCGACGAACAGCAGGTCGCCGTCGCCGTTCGCCGCGGTACGGGCGCGCCGGTAGGCCTCGCGGTTCGGGGCGTACGTGACAAGCCGTTCGTCGAGGGCGTAGACGCGTCGACCCGCCGGATCTGGCCACCATGCGGCGTGCAGCGGGACTGCTGACAGCAGCCCGCACGGCACGAGCACGACGTGCCGGCAGCCGTCCAGGGCCGGGCGCAGCGGCCGCCACAGGTCAGCGCCGATGCTGCCGAGCGCCCCGTCAAGGCGATGTGCGAACTGCTGCCGGTCCGCCCGGGAGTGCTCGAGGTAGGACGAGATCAGTGCGTTCAGGCGGCGGTCGGTGACGGTCGGCAGCCACACCACCGTGGGCTCGTCCTGGCGTTGGGGCCGCGTCACGATCGCCACACCGCCGGCGTCGGTCGCGGCGAGGTAGACGAACCAGGCGTCCCCGTCGGATGTGGGTCCTTCCGGTTCGCCCGTATCCTCGGCTTGCTGCGGCCGGTGCAACGTCTGCCGCGCCAGCAGATTCTGCCCGCGCTCCATAGCGGTGATCGCGCGCCGCGGATCGCCCTCCCGCGCCCACGCGTATCCGGCGTACGACGACAGGCCTTGGCTCGCCTGCAGGATCTGCTCGCGGTGCCGCCGGCTCGACTGGCGCCCGAGCAGGCCCGCGACCGTGTCCAGCATCAGGTCCATCGCCTCGGCGGCCTCTGCCCACGACGACCGCCCGAATGCCCAGACCGACCACACGTGCTGGGTGCGGAGCCGGGTGACGTCGTCGGCGTTGCGGCTCACGCTTGCGCGCCGGTAGAACCCGGTCCCGTCCCGGAGGTCCGCGTCGTCGCCGGTCAGTTCGTAGCGGTGCTGCGCGGTCCGCGCCGAATTGTTCAGGGCGACCTGTTCGATCAGTGGTGGCGGCGCCGCGGCCAGGACGGCCGCCAGCAGCTCGCCAGCCCGGTCAAGGTCAGCCCGATCGTGCCGCGACTCGTACCGCAGCACCAGCTCGGCCGCGAGCGCGTTGACGAACCGGGGCCACTCCGTCATCTCCACCGGCGTCAGCTCGCGGATCCGCTCGTGCAGGGTGATGGCGCGGTCCAGGTCGGCCCCGGCGGTCCCGTCGCCGCGTTCGACGGCGCGCATCGACAGGCCGCCGGCGAAGTTGTTCTGGTACCGCAGGTATACCGGCAGCGGCACGGTCTCCGGCGGCACCTCGGCGGCCCGCTCATACGCGGCGACCATGCGGTCGGTGACGGCCGGGTCGTGGTCGATGGCCCGCAGCGACTCCAGGCAGTTGCCGTAGGTCGAGGCCACGAACGCGGCGGTGTCCTCGGCCAGGCTCTCATTTTCTGCGAGCCGCGACGTGATGGCCAGTGCCCGGTGCAGGTCGTCGATGACGCCGAAGTGGTGGAACCGGTCGCGGAGCGAGTACGCGAGGTTCGCCTCGCCGTACGGGTCGGCGTGCTCCTCGATCAGGGCCGTCTGGATCGCGATCGCTCGCTGCAGATACGCGACGTCACCGAGGGCCTCGTAGGCGCCCCGCAGCGCGCCGGCGAGCCGTCCCGCGCGGGCGCGGCGCAGCGGCGTGCCCGTCTCGGCCGCCTCGGCCGCCTCCTCCAACGCCGACACCGCCTGGGTCAGCAGGCGTGGGTCCGCCTCGTACTCGTTGAGGCTGTACGCCACGTCGCCGAGCGTGCTTTGGCAGCGGTCGCGGCCGCCCGGCTCAGGTCCCGCCGATGCCACCGCGTCGACGATGAGCCGGTGCGCGCGGCGCAGCTCGCCCAGCCGGGTGACCGGCCGTCCATTGGCCAACGCGACAACGAAGTTGTTGAGCACGACGGCCCGGGCCGGTCCGTTCGCCGTCGCGAAGTCGGGGTGGCGCAGTACCGCGTCATAGCGCTCGATCACCGCGTCGGTCAGGCCGTCGTCGGGCGCGTTGTGCCGGAACAGGGCGTCGCTGGCAGCGTCGGCGTCGAGCATCTCCGGATGCAGCGACGGTGGCAACAGGATGCCGTAGCCGCCGATCGCGCTCCGGGCGAGATCGGCGAACACCTCAGCGACCGACGTCGCACGGGACCGCTCGACATAGCTCCATCGGTGGGCGAGAAACTCCGCCGCGCCGACGCGCCCCTGCTCCCGCAGAAGGTCGATGTTGGCGTGGGCGAGGCGCTCAGCCTCCGCGGCGTACAGGCATCGGTCCTGCAGCACCCGATGCAGGCCCTGGAAGTCCAACCGCTGATCGATCAGCGCGGTGAGCGCGGCAACGACCGCATCCTCATCGCATTCCGGCTGCGTCACGCACGCTCCCGTATCGCCGTCAGTCGAGCATCAGCTGCACCGCGGTCAGCGCAAGCCCGGCGAGCGCCACGAGCTGCAGGCAGGCCGCGGCCAGCAGGAGCCTGAACTTGATGTTGGTCCCGTTGCGCAGCGACGCGGTGGTGCGCACATTCAGGTACGAGCACTGGTTGCCCGCCGTGGTCGCATCGTCGGTCCAGTGATCGCTCAGCATCGCGTCGAGCGTACGGATCGCCGCGACCTTGAACCGCCAGTTCAAGCCGGCCAGCACAGCCAGCATGCCGGAGACGATGAACGCCACGAGCGCCACTGAGAGCGCGACGGCGCCGTATCCGCGCAGCACAACGTCGTTGCCGTTGAGGATCGCCGCCACCAGTAACGTCACCCCGGTCAGCCCGCTCGCCCCGACGATCAGGCCGGAGGCGCGCGCGTTGACCGAATCGCGCCGGTCGTACTCCCGCTGCAACTCCTTCTCGATGAACGCCGCGTATGGGCTCGCGCCGTCAGTCATCGCCGCCGGCCTCACCCTGGGCGGGGACCGGGTCACCGCCCTTCGTGACGTCGTCCATCTCCAGCCAGCCCCGATCCGGCGGCCAGACCGCCGACTCCCCTGGGACCGGCCCGGACGGCGCCGGAGCTGGCGGCGGCTCCTGTTCGTCCGGCTCGCTCATGAAGACGCTCCGCACGCACGCATACAAAAACCGTAGCCGGATCGACACGGATGAGCATCAACCGTTCCGGCGATCACCCGTGACCCCGCCGGGCGGCCCGGCCGCCCGGGTCGCGAAACGTGACGTCCATGCCGACCAGGACGCGACCAAGTTGGGTGGAGTCCCAGCTCGAGCCCGGCGCCCGTCATCCGA
Source organism: Dactylosporangium cerinum (assembly GCF_042653625.1). Taxonomy (NCBI): domain Bacteria; kingdom Bacillati; phylum Actinomycetota; class Actinomycetes; order Micromonosporales; family Micromonosporaceae; genus Dactylosporangium; species Dactylosporangium cerinum. Next base: position 55,492 of record NZ_JBHSIU010000001.1, read on the forward strand.
CTTCCCGGGTGGCTCCCGCTCGCGGGCCTCGCCGCCAGTCGACAGACTCAAGCCCGGACGCCGCCGCCGCTCAGCTCTGGCGCAGCGGCGGCAGCGGGATGGGCACCCCGAGCGCCGTCGCACCTGCGCCGATGCCACCCTCGCACGTGTTGGGCGGCGCGGTACCGATGCCACGTGTCGAGGGCCGCTCGGCCGCCCAGAACATGAAGCCCAGCATGCCGGAGCTGACTCCTGCGCCGTTCGGCGCGGCCGTCTGCACGTACGGCGCGAGAGCCTTGGTCACCGACGTGCCGTAGCTGGTGCACTCCGGGCGGACCTTGCTGCCCTCGGCGATGTACAGGCCGCCGGTGAACTTCGCCGGCGCGAGCGGCGGTACCGGCGGACTGTACTGGGACTTGCCGTCGATGTGCTCCTGCCAGTTGCTCTGCGCGGTCGACGCCGACGGCTGCCGCGCCGGCACCATCGCGTTGGCGAAGTCGAGCACAGGCGTGTCGGTGCGCAACCAGTCGGCGCTCGCCTTGCGGTTGACGTCGATGAGCCAGCGGTCGCCGGCGGCGACGTCGATGGTGAGCCGCGCGGCCGGGTCGGTGCCCGCAGCGTTGTACGGATGGACCACCCGGTACGCCGAGACGAAGTTCTGCAGCTGCGTCAGGTTCGGATTGCTGTTCTGCTCGTAGTCGATCTCGATGCCGACGCCGAACTGCGTCGCCACCGCAGCGGCGCGCTGTCCCAGCAGCGTGCCGTTCTGGGCCAGTGCGGTGTCCCAGTCACCGGTGTAGGTGATCCCACCGATGGAGAACATCACCCGGATGCCTCTGGCAGTGAAGTAGTTGACGATCTCCTGGGTCATTCCCCGCGGCACACCGTTGACGTTGCCGGCGTCGGTGGTCTGGTTGAGCAGCCGCAGCGGGTTGACGAAGCTCAGCACCACCAGGTTCACGGACGGGCGGCCGTCGCCGCGGTCAATGAGCCAGTGGTTCTGGCTGTCGAACTCGGCCGCGCTGCGCACGGCCGCCCACAGGCAGGCGTCGTTGCTGCAATGCCACGCGCCGAAGACGGACACGGGTGTGACGGCCGCCGCGGCGGGCGCCGCCTGGCCGGCCAACGGGAACAGCGCCAGCATCAGTGCGGCGAGCATTGTGCCCGCGCGTCGACGTGAACGGACCGACCGCCACATGGTGGACCTCCAGATGACTGAAAAGACTCCTTACTGAAAGAGCGCCGTCGGCGGTGCCGCCGTTACACGCCCCGGCGGTCTCCCCCGCAGCACCACACCGATCGGCGACCGCTTCCGGCTCACCGGAGAACGCCGGCGATCGTCATCGACCGTGACCTCGCCTCCTACTACGAGGGCCTGAACCTTGCGCCGGAAGCCTCGTGCCGGAGCCTGCAGATCCGGCGCAAGCTGGAGCTCTCCGTCCAGGGCGGAGTACTGGTCGCGCGGTACGACCTCTGGCTGCCGACGGATCATCCGCTGTTTGCGCACTTCGAATCAGGCGAGGCCGTCGACGAGGCCGGGTTCCTGGTCCGCGACGTGCTCGGACCGGTGGAGGTCAGCGAGTACCCGAGCCTGATCGGTGATCCGGTCAGGAACGAACTGGCCTTCACCGAGGTGCAAGCCATACGCCTGGACGATCACGACGGGCGGATCAGCCTGTCCACCGTGCCGCGCCCGGTGGAGGTGACCGATCTCGTGATCAGGGTCCGCGATCCGCGGACCGATCCCCGGCCCGATCCACGGACCGAACCGCTGTGCGCCGGCTCGGACCACGTGGCCGTCACGCCGGCACAGTACGTGCAGGTCGTCGGTGGTGGGCAGGTCGAACGCTTCCCCGACCGGGTCATAGTCCGGCGGTGCCCTATCGGCACGGATGCCTGCGCCCTGGCGCTGACCCTGCGTGGGGTCGTAGAGCCGTCGCTGCGGCGGGGGCTGATGCGGCTCGGCAACTCGTTCGTGCCGAAGCTTGACGGCGCGCTGTGGTATCTGCTCGGCAGCGGCCCGTTCCTGCTGGTGTTCGTCGCGGTGCGGCGCTGCGGGTACCGGCTGGGGGCGGCGTACCCGACCCTGCGGCGGATCGCCGGCGCCGCGTTCGCCGTACCGCTCGGCCTCACCGCCCTTGACCTCGCGGTCTGGGCCCTCGACAGGGTCCTCACCTGGGACACGTTCCGGCTGCCCGACCAGAGCTGGCCGGGGCACGCGCCGACCGTCCGCACACCCGCGTGGGACCTGGACTGGTACGCCGGGGCCGGGTGCGTGGTGACGGTCGCGGTGGGCTGGCTGTTCGCCGTCGGCCTGGTGCAGGCCGCCCGGCCGGTGCAGGCCGCCCAGCCGGCGACCGCGTCGCCGCCGGTGCTGGAATCGTCGGTGTGGTTTGCGGCTCTGGCCGCTGCCGCCGCCGTCGCGGCCACGGCGATCGTGGCCCGGCCGGGCGCCGACGGCACATACGTGGCCAACGTTGCGCTCTTCACCGCGGTGCTGGTCGTCGCGCTCGGCTTGATGTTCGACGTGGCGCTGCGATGGTGGGGAATCCGCAACCGACTCGCCGCGGTGCTCGGTGCCGCCATGACGGCGGGGACCGCGATGACCGGCCGGATCCTCGCCGTTACGTACTGGGGCGCGGAGAACACGGCAAGGATGTGGTTCTTCGGCGTGCTGGCGGTCGTGCTGGTGGTGTGTTTCGGTGTGTTCATCTGGGCAGCGACCCGGGTGCTGATCAACCTGGGCGGCGTCCCCCACTCGGGCGCGTGGCCCTGGCTGACGGCCGCAGTCTGCGCGACGGCCTTCCTCGGCTGGTGCGCGCTCGACCCGCTGCGCGCGACCGGGCCCGAGGCCGACATCGGGCCGTGGAACGTGAACAGCGTCTTCATGGCCATGCTGTGGATCGCCGGCTTCCTCGACCTCGCGCTGGTGACGATCGTGTGCGGAGCCGTCGACAGCACGTTGGTGCGGCCGGCCGTGGTGGCGGCGGCCATCGGCTTCGGGCAGTTGGCGTTCTACTGGGACGACCGGTGGTTCTACCTGCCGGTCACGCTGGTGATCGGCATCGGCGCCATCGCCCCTGCCGCTCCGCCACGACATCGACCGAGCCGCCGTCGCCCGACAGGCGCACCAGCTGCAGACGGTGATCCGGTCGGTGAACCGGGAACATCATGCGCTCCTCGCGCGCCGCAGGGCCCTCACCGACGCGTTCCGCACCGGCGACCAGCCGATCCGCGAGTACCGCAAGGACCGCAACGCGATCGACGGCGCGATCGACGCCATCGATCCGCGGATACAGACCCGCTGGCGCGTCACGCCCGGCAGGCTCGCTGAACTCACCGGCGGCGGCTGGAGGCACGGCATCCGAGCCGCCGCCATCGGCGGTGTCCTCGGCCTGCCCTGGATGGCACTGCTGCTCGCGGGCCTATGGAGGGCCGCGCCGCCGCTGCCGGGCGACGGTCTCGCGGCGGCCGAGTTCGTCATGATCCTGGCCTGGAAGCTGGTGCAGTGGCCCCTGCTGCCGCGAAGAGCCGGGCGCCGATCGCCATGACGCCGGCGGTGAACGCGAGTGCACGGCGGCCGCCGGCTCGGCTGGCGACGTCGTCAGATTCGATGAGGACCAGGCGCCGGCCTCGACGGGCTCCGCGCAGCTCACGAAGTCCGGGTCAGCGTGGCACGCGCGGCTGGTCGACGCATTCGGGAGGCAGGTCGAACCAGCGCAGCCGCTCGAATTCGGCCGGCACTGCCGGCGCGGTGGACGCCTCGGACACTGCCGGCGGTGCGCCGCTACCGTGGGCCGGCTCCGTTGCAGCGAAGATTGCCCGCGCGTCGTCGAGGTACCGGTCGAGCGGGACTGCCGGTGCGGCGCCGAGCCCCGTACCAGGGTGGCAGAGCGCGCCCGTCTCGTCATACGAGACGCCGGTCAGGCCGGGCGCCTGGGCGGGCCGGTCCCGGTGAGACCACAGGCCGCTCTGCGGGTCGAACCGGTAGCTCGGCTGCAGCCGGGCACCGTAGGTGGCAACCAGGTGGACCGCGGCGACGATGTACTCGAACGTCGCCTCCGACAGGTAGTAGCTGAAGCTGAGCCGGGTCCAGCCCGGCTTGATCCCGGACCAGCCGTCCATCACCTGCGCGGCCATCCGACGGGCCAGTTCCGGGCCGATGCGCAGCAGGTCGTGGCCGTACGGGCCGGCGCAAGAGCACCCGCCCCGGCTCTGGATGCCGAACAGGTCGCTGAGCAGCGCGACCACCAGGTTGTGGTGCAGCCGGCGTCCGCTCGGCCCGTGCACCACGAGCGAGACGATCGGCAGCCGTTCGCCGTCTGGGTCGCCGAGCAGCTCGATGGCCCGGTTCCGGCCCCACGACGTCAGCGCCCGGCGGACGAAGTCGGTCTCGCGACGGACGATCGCCTCGACGCCGACCGCGCGGTGCAGCTGGAACACCAGGCCGGCCCGGATGGACTCGACGATCGCGGGCGTGCCGCCCTCCTCGCGGTGCACCGGGTCGTCGAGGTAGTACCGGTCGCCGGGGTCCACGTAGGCGATCGTGCCGCCGCCCGGCACGGTGGGCACGGGGTTGCGGACCAGGTCGCGCCGCACGACCAGGACGCCCGGGGTGCCGGGACCACCGACGAACTTGTGGGGCGAGAGGAACATGGCGTCGCGGTGTCCCAGGGGGTACCTGCCGGTGCCGTTCATGGCGAGGCCGACGTGTGGACCGGCCGCCGCGTAGTCCCAGCAGGCGATCGCATCGTGCCGGTGCAGCAGGTCGCAGATCGCATCGGTGTCGGTGAGCACGCCGCTGACGTTGGAGCCGGCCGAGAACGAGCCGATCCGCAGCGGCCGGTCCGCGGACCGGCACAATGCCGTCTCCAACTGTGCGGGATCGACACGGCCGGACGCATCGGCCCCGATCCGCACGATGTCGGCGGTGCTCTCCCGCCAGAGCAGTTCGTTGGAGTGGTGCTCGTACGGGCCGACGAACACGACCGGCCGCGCCTGTGACTGCGTGGACCAGCCGGGCGACCGGGTCAGGATGCGCAACAGCTTGTCGATCGCGCTGGTCGCCCCGGAGCCGCAGAAGATCACCGCGTGCGTGTCGTCGCCGCCGACCCCCTCCAGCACCAGTCGGCGCGCCTCCTCCCGGAGTTGGGTGGTCCGCCGCCCGGTCGCCGAGGCTTCGGTGTGGGTGTTGGCGTACCACGGAACGACCTGGTCGCGGAGGAAGTCCTCGATGAACGACAGGGCCCTGCCGGAGGCGGTGTGGTCGGCGTAGACGAGCGGTCGTGGCCCGAACGGTCCTGGTATCGCGGCGCCGTCGCCGATGACGGCGTCCCGGATCCGGCGCAGCAGCGGAGTCTCATCGGTGGTCGGCTGCGGCTCGCTGATGCGCTCATCCATGGTGCGCTCCCGACAGAATGCGACGTGTGCCCCATGGCACGTCCAGACAGGCGAAACGGCACGGTGGAGTCGTCGATCCGACACGCGTCCTCAACGGCGACGGGAATGAGATCGCTGCGGGAGGGGTCGGCGCGGCGGAGCCGCGGAAGTGTCTCCTGCGCCCGCTCGGCGGGCCCTCATGGGTGAGTCGGGCCTCTTGGTTGAGCGGGGTGAGGAGTCAGCGTCATGATCGGTTTGAACTCGTCCAGCTTCGACGGCCGCGGCGGGAGCGGCTTGCGCGGCTCGGGCCACGCAGATTGCAGCGCCGAACGCACCGTGCGACGGCTGACCCGATACTGACGAGGTGGTCGCCCCGCACCTCCGGCAGCACGCACGAGTTCGTCGACCGGCGTACCGTCGGGGTTGCACACCTGTTGGTGTTCGACGACCTTGGCGATCAGATCCTTCTCGTAGTCTTCCGGCATGCAGTCGTCGGCGCAGCGGAAGACGTGCCACCAGGTGTAGTCGCCGTCGTTCTCGTACATCTGCTGCCGCCACTCGTGGATCGCGGCGCAGTAGGCGATGCACAGACCGGTGGTCGCGTCCCAGACCAGGATCGGGCCGTTGTGGTCGGGGATCGGGGTGTTCTTGTTCGGGACGAACACCACGTCGGCGCTGATCGACGGCGGCAGGGCGAGTCGAACTGCGGGATTGCGTCGCCCCAGCCGATCATGCGGATGCGGGACGCCCCGGTCTCGGGCGCCGACTTCGTTGTCGACAAGTTCCTCATGGACTGCTGGGAGTACGCAGCGCAGCCGTCGACGGACTGCAACTACGTCGATGCCGTCGAAGCGGCCGACAAGGCCGACTACTTCACGGACATCGCGCTCGAGGTGGGGGGCATACCTCGTCGGCCGGCGCGGCGGGCAACGCCCCGAGCTCAACGAGCAGCAGAAGGCGGCGAAGGAGTCGCTGGAGAACCTGGCGGCCAGAGCGTGCCGAGATGTCCCCCGGGGAGCGACCGAGGAAATGACGGACTGGGGCAAACGCGTACACAAACGGTTTCGACGAGCTGGCGAAAGGCCTGAACGACCCGAAATTCGCCGGCGAAACCGGCTATCTCGACGAGCAGGTCGTGGGCACCGTTGTCGGCAGCGCCAAACCGCTCAATTCGACGTGGCCGGACGCTGTGTACGGCGTCGGCGGCGTGAAGAAACCGGAGCTGATTTTTGATCTGAAACGGGTTCAAGGGCATTGCTGGAAAATGGGTCACTAAACTCACTGTCAACCTCCCGGCCGGCTTCAAGAACATTCCCGTCTTCCGGCTGGGCTGCTGAAGACATCTGAGGTGTCCGGAGGAGCAATCGATCCCGTACTTCGACGAACTCGGCACGACGACGGGCTTCCAGGCCGCCATCGAGGAACTGGCGCGCGAGACGCCGGAGGACCTCCACTACCAGGAGGCGGTGTTCTGCATTCGGCTGATCAACGGCGACGCGGCGGGCGCGCTCGACACCGCCGCCGCAGTGGCGGCACTGGCGGCGCACAAGGACGCGGAATGGGCGCGGAAGGCGGCGGACCGAGTGTCGACCGCGGCCGGGCAACTGCGGACAGATCCGGATGCGGCGATCCGCACCCTGCGGACGCATGCCGAAACCTCACGGAAGCACCTGCGCCTGCCCGACCCGAGCTGATCCACGCACCGCAGCGACCTGGACGGGTCGAGCAGTGCGCGGGCATAGGGATCGTGGATGGCGGTGGTCGCTGTGCTGCTGCTCGGCGTAGCTGCCTTCTGCCTGATCGTCTCCGTCGGCTCCGCAGCGGCCGCCGGGTCGGGACTGCCGTTCGCGGGGCCCGCCACCGTTGCGGGGGTTCCCGCTGGCCTGCTCGCGCTGGTCCGGCGGCGGACGCACGACCTGCTCGGTCCGCCTACGATGCCGCGACGGTCCAGTGGGAGCGGTCGGTGTTTTACCGGCAGTGTGCCGTGATCTGGGTGCCTGACGATACCCACACTCAGAGCCGCGGACACGCCCGTTCAAGTCGGCGGTTGGCGTCGTTGCGGCATCCGCACCGTTTGAAGATCACACCTGTGTCCGCCATGACCGCGCCCTTCTCTCCGCCCGTCCTGGCATCCAGGGTGAGTGGGCGTCGGTACGGTCCCGCTCGGTGACCTCGAAGATGTGCCCCGAACTGAAGAACACCAGAGTCGGCCGCATCGTCGGCGGCTGGGCGCCGGATCCCTCGGGCCGAGTGGTAGAGCTGCTGTCTGCGACGCGGAACAGGACCCGCTGCGGCTGCTCCACGCTCCGTAGCCAGCGGCCGACACGGCACGTGATCACACTGGCGATCAGCGCATCGCCAGACGGTATATTGGCCGCACCGATGGAAGGACGGATATGTGGGTCCCCAGTTGACGCGCATTCTCGACGAGCTCCGGCGACTCGTCGAAGCGGAGTCGAAAACCAATGACCTGCCCGCCATTGTCGGATGTGCCCGCGTGCTCTCAGCTGTCGGCACCGACATCCTCGGCTCCGTGCCGTTATCTGTCTCGACACCGCACGGGCCGGTGCTGCAATGGCGATTCGGGTCTGGTCCGGCGCGCGTGGGTCTGATCGGCCACTACGACACTGTCCACCCTGCTGGATCGCTTGAGCACTTTCCGTTCCGGATCGACGGTGACCGGGTCAGCGGTCCAGGCACCTTCGACATGAAGGCCGGTCTGCTCACCATGCTGCACGCCGCCGGCGCCGTCCGCGACAAGGATCCCGGCGGCCTCGACGGAGTCCTGCTGCATTGCGGTCCCGACGAAGAGGTCGGCTCCCCCTCGTCGAAAGCGTTGCTGCAGGAGGCGGTTGACGATGGCATGAGGGCGGCCCTCGTTTACGAAGGTGCGGCGCCCGGGGGTGCCATCTACGAGTCCCGCCGCGGCGGACTCTGGTTGAAGGTCGTGTTGAGCGGTCGGGACGCGCACGCGTCTCGGGCCTACGAGGGCGCGAACGCCCTGCATGCGCTGGCTGATTACGTCGGTCGAATACTCGACCTGGCCGCACCCGACCTGGGGACCACGGTCACGGCAACGGAGGCGGCAGCCGGGACAGCTATCAACACCGCACCGGGCCTCGCGTCGCTGACCGTCGACATCCGCAGTGCAACCATGAGCGAACAACTTCGCGTGTTGGAAGCCATGACCTCGATGGAATCCGCAGTGCCCGGCGTCATGGTTCACGTGTCGGTAATTCAGCAGGTACCGCCGTTGGAACTGACACAGTCCCGGCCTGCGCTGGAGTCCATCCGTGAGGCAGTGACGCTCAGCGGCATGCAGTGGCCCGGCGTCGCTACCGGAATGGGCATATCGGATGCGAACCATCTGTCACTGATGGGGGTGGCTGTGGTTGATGGGATGGGCCCGGTCGGCGGCGAGGACCACTCACCACGGGAATGGGTTTCTGCATCGAACATCCTCGACCGCATCAACCTTTCGGCCAGCTGCATTGGGGTGCTCCGGAAGGCGTTCAGCTGAGTTCGTCCCTCAGCTCGAGGAGGCGGTCCAACAGCGTGTTGAGCGCTGCGCGCTGATCCTGACGAAGCGGGCGCCAACCGTCAGACAACATCTGCTGGACGCCTCGGATGGTGTCGTTGAGGATCTGACGATCCGGCGGTACCCAGCCAGGTCGGCCTTCGACCAGGCAGTTACGCAGTTCGGCGTCCACATCGTCGGGGATGTGCGTAGGCACATATATGCGAGCTGCCTTCGGTTCCCCGTTCAGTGTGATGCTCAGGGTGTCACTGCGGTACCCGCGACCAGCTTCTGCAACGTCGAGCAACTTGAGCTGCTCGTGCGGAATCCTGAGGGCCAGAACCGGCTCACCTCGCGACTTCGTTGATCTCATCATGCCCAGCGCGCACTTCCGCGGACTTTGGCAGTCCGGCGGTGCGTAGAACGTGCGCGTCCAGCCGTGGAGGGTGACCATGCCGGCGGGCTGTGCACCCGGCGTCGTTGCGCGGTTGTAGTTCTTGTTCATATGGTCGCCGTAGGCGACGACCAACTCACTTTGCCCTAGCTTCTCAATCCCGTCTGCATCCAACTCGTTCTTCGGTTCATCCAGGGCGATGAAGTGTTTGGAGAGGCTGCGCGCGAACTCCTGATCGCCCCGGACGACCTCGGCAGTGACGAATCGAGTTCCGTCCCACGCGTCGGACTCGAACAGCAGGACAACGATGGCGTCACCGTCCGGGTCGACGATGCAGGCATCAAGCGGCCACGGCATGGGAGTCGACAGCACCCGGTATCGGTCACCGTAGTCGCGCTTGATCTGAGCCAGCATCGCTGCCCACGTCGGATCGACGACTGGACTCGTCTGGATCCGGATAAATTCCACACCGCGGGCGAGTGCGGTGCGTTCCGCCGCCTCGAGTTCGCGGAAGTATTCGGTGGGTGGCCTCAGGCTGCCGGTGCCGGAGCGGTAGATGTGCGACTGAGCACCGGCGGTGGCAATGACGAGTTCCCTCTGGAACGTACCCACGTCCTTGATGTGGGGCCTGCCGGTGAGCGCAACTTGCCCGGGCGCCGCAAATGCCTCGTCGTGCCGGTCACCCGCAACCGTAAGCTCCGGTTCCGCACCGTCCAGCTGTTCCGAATGGCCAACCGCGGAGGTGGCACCAGCCGCCGTTCGGACCGAGGCATCGGCGGGTGGCTGCTCTGCATCCGACGTTGCTGACGTCGTGGTGCCGACCGATTCGGCTGCCGCGTACAGCGCCAACGCCCGCATGACATCACGTTTCGTACCGGTTACGATCGCCCACGGCAAAACGAATTGATGTAGGTCGGGAAGCTTTCGTCCCAGCCCGGACGGCCGGTCGAAGGCGCGCCACGCGTCGCCCCAGCCCGATTTACTCGGATACGGGTGGATGTGCTGCTGGGCGAAGCCGGGCGGCATCTTCGCTTGGCGATCCAGCGGCGGGATCTTCAAAAACCCGTTCCGGATCTCGTCGAGGCCCCATGGCCGTACTGGTCGGCTGTTCTTGAGGTACGCGAGGTGATCGCGTAATTCGTCCCACTCCCGCTGTACCGCCAATGTTGGTCCCCGGGTCCAGGCCTGCCCGGTGGCGGGCCGAGGTGGTCGCAGTCGTCGGCAATCGTCCGATATTCGCGCTGGTAGCGCAATGTTCACAGGGTCGCGACCGGCCGCGACCATCCACCGACTACTCCCATCAACCGATATCCCCAGGTCAAGGTGTCCTTAGCACTCGACGATTCACGGCGCCGATTCGGGCGAGTGTCCACTCAGACCACTGAGCCTCTAGGGGAAACGTGATGACCATGCTACCCATCAATCAACTCGAAGCCCGGCCCGTGCCGGGTACAGCGGACATCAATCGACGCCCGCCGAACATTCGGCACCTCGTGGCGGTGCTCGCCCTAACTGCCATCGCCGTCGTCGGCAGCATCGCAGCGCCGCCGAGGCCCGCCAGCGCCGCCGACGGAGGGTCGGTGAAGTTCGACTACAACGGTGATGGGCGAGCGGATCTCGCCACGTGGCGGCCGTCCAACGGCAACTGGTACATCGCCGGTCAGTCCGTCACGCAGTGGGGCACCGCCGGCGACGTCCCGGTCCCTGGCGACTACAACGCAGACAACCGCACCGACATCGCCGTGTGGCGTCCGTCGGAAGGCAAGTGGTACGTCCCGGGCCAGGCCGCCGCGACGCAGTGGGGCGCCGTCGGCGACGTGCCGGTGCCAGCCGACTACAACGGCGACGGCCGCACCGACATCGCCGTCTGGCGCGCGTCAGAGGCCAAGTGGTACGTCAAGGATCAGTTCACCACCGTCCTCGGCGCCCCCGGCGACGTGCCGATGCCGGGCGACTACAACGGTGATGGCCGAGCGGATCTCGCCACGTGGCGGCCGTCCAACGGCAACTGGTACATCGCCGGTCAGTCCGTCACGCAGTGGGGCACCGCCGGCGACGTCCCGGTCCCTGGCGACTACAACGCAGACAACCGCACCGACATCGCCGTGTGGCGTCCGTCGGAAGGCAAGTGGTACGTCCCGGGCCAGGCCGCCGCGACGCAGTGGGGCGCCGTCGGCGACGTGCCGGTGCCAGCCGACTACAACGGCGACGGCCGCACCGACATCGCCGTCTGGCGCGCGTCAGAGGCCAAGTGGTACGTCAAGGACCAGTTCACCACCGTCCTCGGCGCACCCGGCGACGCGCCAGCAGTCGCCAGGTCGGCGGTGCTCACGGGGTCGTTGGGTGGACCCCAGTTGAACACCTCAAAACTCGCGATCACCAGCTGCATGACCAACGCACCGATGCCCGGCTCGACAGCAGCCCACCTCAACAACGACCCGCGGCCTGGACTGCGGATGGATACCAACGTCACCGTCGACCGGGCAACTGGCACGGTCACCGGATCCACCCGGATTCAGTCGCTGTACCAACTGGAGGGCTTCACCGGGAGCGTCTCGGTCATCATCCGTGACGCGTGCGGCCTGCCCCTGGCACAGACGAACGTCGTCACTGGCGGGGTCAACCCGATCGTCTCGTGTGCGCTTCCGCCGGGATGTGACCGGACTCTTCCATGGAGCCAGACCTTCCCGGTCGCGGCCTTGGACCATGCGTCCAACATCGAGATCGTCCACAACTGGAACCCGCAAAGCATCATCGCGCTGTACAACCGCTACGAACCGTACATCACCAAGATCGTCGCTATCCTCATCTCCATCTTCGGATAGGACGTCGGGTCCGTGCCGGACAGCAATCGCGTCCGGCACGGACCCACCGACGCTCACAGCGCGACGATCGCACCGGCGGCCGCGAACTCCAAGCCGATGTCGTGGGCCACGAACACGATGAGAATCGACTGGCAGATGACGATCTCGAACGGCAGCGCCCCAGACGGTGCCGAGCACCCGGCGATCAGGCCAGCTACCGATCTGCATCTTCGCTTCGGTGTCCTGCAGCCTGACGGTGCCGGTGGACATGCCAGCCGGACGGCAGATACACCTGGTAACCCGGTCGTGAAAGAAACACCTGCGGCGCCGACGCCGAAGGTGCGACGGCGAACAGCTTCGCAATGGACAGCTGCCAGCCGCGGCGGCCAGGGGCACGCTCAGGCATAGCAGCAGCGGCATCACCACAGCACACCATCAGCGTCTGGGGCGGTACCCGGCAGACCCGGGCAACGGCTAACAGCCCGACCTGAAGCCACGGCACCAGATGGCCGCGCAGAGCGCGGCGACCTGAAGTGCCGTGGCGTCGATCATTGCTCGCCCAGTTGGCTGGGCCGGCCTTTCAGCGCACCAACGACCCGGTGAACCTTCCCGGTCAGAGCACTAGCCGGCCTGGGGTAGGTCGGTCGTCGCGGCCAGTTCGGTGACCACGTCGAGCAGGTTGTGTAGTGCTGGTTTGTTCGTGTCGGGGTGCCATGCGGCGACGGTGTCGGCGTGGTCGCCGGTGAGGGGCACGAACGCCACGCCGGTGCGGCGCAGGCTGTGGGCTGATGCGGCGAGCCGGGTGACGCCGACGCCGGCGGCGACCAGTCCGAGCAGGTTCGACACGCTGGTGGCCCGCTGCACCACGTTCGGCTCGAATCCGGCGTGGTGGAAGTCCTGGTCGTATTTGTGGTGCCAGGGCGGCCAGGAGGTTCGTGGTGTGAGCACCCATGGTTCGTCGGCGAGGTCGCGCAGCCGCAGTTCGGCCCGGGTGGCGAGCGGGTGGCCTTCGGGTAGGACGGCGCAGACCGGTTCGGTGACCAACGTCTTGGTGGCGAGGTCGTCGACGAGGGGTGGCCGGGTGAACGCCGCGTCGTAGCGCCCGTCGCGGAGGCCGGCCACGAGTTCGCTGATACTCACGTCGTCGGTGGTCAGCTCGACGTCGGGGAACCGTTCACGGAACGCCCGCACGACCGGCGGGAGCATGTAGTTGGCGGTGGAGCTGAGGAAGGCGAGGTTGAGCCGGCCGATCTCGCCGCGTGCCGCGCGCCCGAGGACGGCCACGGCTTCGTCGGCTCGGGCGAGGACCGCGCGTGCCTCGGGCAGGAACATACGGCCGATCTCGGTCAGCCGGGCGCCGCGGGTGTCGCGGTCCAGCAGCCGCGCGCCGAGGACACGTTCCAGCACGGTGACCTGTTGCGACAACGATTGCTGGGCGATGTGCAGTGCGTCGGCGGCGCGGGTGAAGCTGCGGTGTTCGGCCACCGCCACGAAGTACCGCAGTTGCCGCAGCTCCGGGGTCACAGGCTCTGACTGTAGCCGCTGCAGGAAACGGGTGTTGGCCGCTCGCGAGGCGGCTGATCAAGACTGGAACGCGGGCCCGGCCGGGCCAGATCCGCTACGGAACATCGAGGAGCTGTACCGAATGTCAGAACGGGAACGCGTGTGGCTGATCACCGGCTGCTCGGCGGGGTTCGGCCGGCACCTCGCCCTCGCCGCGCTGGCGGCCGGCGACCGGGTCATGGCCACGGCTCGGCGCGCCGAGCAACTCGCCGACCTCGTTGCCGCCGGTGGTGACCGGGTGCGCGGCACCACCCTGGATGTCACCGACACCGCGACGATCGAGGAGGCGGTGGCGGCCACCATCGACGCGTTCGGGCGGATCGACGTGGTGGTCAACAATGCCGGCCACGGCTCGGTCGGGGCCGTGGAGGAACTGGCCATGCCGGACCTGCGCGCGCTGATGGAGGTCATGTTCTTCGGCGCGGTCGCGGTGACCAAGGCGGCGCTGCCGCACCTGCGCCGGCAGGGCAGCGGGGCGATCGTGCAGATCAGCTCGATGGGCGGTCAGCTCAGTATGCCTGGCTTCGGCGCATACTGCGCGGCGAAGTTCGCGCTGGAAGGGCTGTCGGAAGCGTTGGCCGCCGAGGTCGCGCCCTTCGGCATCCGCGTCCTGATCGTCGAGCCCGGCGCGTTCCGCACCGAGTTCGGCGGGCATCGCATGCACCGCTCTGAACACATCGAGGCATACCAGGTGTCGACCGGCCAGACCAGGATGGCCGTGGACAGCATGAACGGCAGCCAACCTGGTGACCCGGCCAAGGCCGCCCAGGCAATCCTGGAGGTGCTCAACAGCGACGACCCGCCGCTGCGCCTGGCCCTCGGAAACGATGCGGTCGACAGCATCCGCGGCCACCACGAGCAGCTCCGCACCGACCTGGACCGGTGGGAGAAGCTGAGCAGGTCGACCGACCTCAGCTGACAACCGGTCGAGGTGGAGTCCGCGCAATCGGAAGCGGTGGCTGGTACCGCGTGCCCACGTTGTGATCCATGGATCCTGGCAGACTGGGGAGAGTGACGCGTCCCGGCCACGCCGCCCCCGCGCTGCGGTGGCTGCGCCGACTCGGTATCACCGTGTTGGCCGGGTTCGTGCTGGTCACGGTGTTCTCGTTCGGGTACAACGCGGCCACCGCGGGTCGGGCCAGTGCCCCGGCCGGGCTGCGGTTCGTCACCGCCGACGGGATCCGCACCCGGTACCGGCAGTGGGACGGACCCGGGCCGCCGATCGTGCTCGTCCACGGCTTCGCCGAGTCCGCCGACACGTTCGACCCGCTCGGGCGGGCGCTGTCGAAGACCCGCCAGGTGTACGCGCTGGACCTCACCGGGTGGGGCTACAGCCAACGGGTCGGGCCGTACGACGCGCAGCACCAGGCGGCGCAGTTGCTGGGCTTCCTCGACGCGCTGCATCTCGGCCGGCCGGTGCTGGTCGGGCACTCGACCGGCGCGGCCGTCGTCGCCGAGGCGACGCTGCGCGACCCACGGCGGGTCGGCGGCGTGGTGTTCCTCGACGGCGACGCCCTGAACATCGGCGCCGGGTCCCGCTTCGGTGGGCTGCGATCCGGCCTTGTCGACCCGTACCGCACCACGCTGCTGCGGTTGGCCATCCACTCGGACCGGCTGATCCGCAGCATCTACTCGGCCAACTGCGGGCCATCCTGCCCGCCATTGGACGCGGCCGGGGTCCGGCAGTGGCGGCGCCCGTTCGAGGTGCCCGGCGCCGAGCGGGCCATCTGGCAGTTCACCGGCCTGGTGGGCCTGCCGGCGTCCCGGGTGGCCGAACTGGCGGACGTGCCGGTGCCCAAGGCGGTCGTGTTCGGCGCCGACGACGACGTGTTCGACCATTCGGCGCCGTACACGTCCGCGACGCGGATCGGCGCGCCGGCACCGACGGTCATCCCCGGCGCCCGCCACCTGTCGTTCATCTCGCACCCGGACGCGGTGGCAGCGGCAGTGTCCGCGCTGCCCGGGTAGGGGCGCGCCCGCGGACGTTGGTTCAGGGTCCGCGGCGATTGGCTTCCCGCGCGGCCGGAAATCCGGCGCGGCGAGCGGCTGGTGCACGACTGCGGGCGCCGAGCAGCGCACCGATCCGGGGCAGGCGGCCAGACGGGTGGCGAACTGCAGGGTGGTCAGGTCTGCATCGCGACACCTCGTTGTGAGCTCGCCGGGCGGTAGCCGGCCGAGGCGAGCTGCGCTGGTCAGTGACCGAGCGCGACCTGGACGACCTTGATGGTGACCAGGATCATCGCGACCGCGAGGTAGAGGCGAAGCGCGCCGATGCCGAGCTTGCGGCCGGCGGACATGGGGGCGCGGCCGAGTTCTGCCAGCGGCGTCATCCGCCAGTTCTCCCGGTCCTGCCGGTCGATCGGCGCCGCGACGGTCCGGCGAGTGGTGGTCAGGGCGAAGCCGAGCGCGGCCGCGGCGGCCAGGCCGCAGCCGGCGATGATGGCCAGGATCGCGGTCGTGGTGATGTCCGGGAAGAGGACCGAGGTGGTCAGGATCACCGAGAGGGTCACCAGGACCGCGACGACCAGCGCGGCGAAGGCGTTGCGCCCGCGGCCGTTGACCCATGGGCCGAGCACGTCCTTGTCGTTGCACAGCAGCAGCAGGAACATCGACGCGGACGGCAGCAGGACGCCGGCCAGGACCTGGACGCCCTGGGTGAGCAGGCCCAGCGGTGTGCCGGGCAGCAGGACCAGGGTCGCGGCGGTGCAGATCAGCAGCGCGTAGACGGCGTAGAAGGCTTTGGCCTGCTTGACCCCGCGGTGCAGGGAGTGCTTGACGCCCAGTGCGTCGCCGAGGGCGTAGGAGGTCGCCAGCGACACCGCGAACGCGCCGATGATCGAGGCGTCCAGCAGCGCGATCGCGAACAGTACCCCAGCCGCGTTGCCCGCGTGGGCGGCGATCCCGGCCGCCAGCCCGGTGGAGTCGGTGTAGGTGCCGGCCCCGGAGGTGCCGGCGAACGCCGCGGCGGCAGCTCCCATGATCGCCCCGGCGCCGATCACGACAATGAGGACGCCAAGCCACAGGTCGGCCTTCTCGTACCTCATGAACTGCGGCGTGATGCGCTTGTCGATGATGTAGGACTGCTGGAAGAACAGCTGCCAGGGGGCGACGGTCGTGCCGACGATGCCGATGATCAGCAGCATGACGGCGGAGAGCTGTCCGGCCCCGCCGGGCATCGTCGGGGTGAGGAAGCCGCGGGCCATCTGCGAGGTCGCGGGATGGGCCATGACGTAGACCGGGATCAGCAGCAGCGACCCGGCGCAGAACGTGACCGCGATGCGTTCGAACCGGCGGAAGCTGCCCGTGAACGCCGCGGCGACGATGACCGCGGCGGCCAGCAGCACGGCGGGGACCTTCGGCAGGCCCAGGTACCCGGCCGCGAGGGTGATCCCAATGAACTCGGTGACGACGGTCAGGGCGTTGAGGATGAACAGGTCGATCACCGAGAAGGCGCCCCAGAACCTCCCGAACCGTTCCAGGATCAGGCGTGCGTGCCCGACGCCGGTCACGGCGCCCAGGCGCACCACCATCTCCTGGTTGACGTACAGAACCGGGACGAGCAGCAGCAGCGTCCACAGCAGCGCGGTGCCGTAGTTCTGCCCGGCCTGACCGTAGGTGGCGAACGCGCCGGCGTCGTTGTCGCCGACCATGACGATGAGGCCCGGCCCGACGATCGCCAGCAGGGTCATCAGCTTGCGGCGCGGACCCCGGCGCGAGGTCACGTCGTCCCGGCGGATGGTGCCCAGGGCACCGCGGATGTCGCCGACACGCGCGTCGTCGCGCGCCACGGAACGCGTCGTGGTGGTCGTGGTCATGGCGGAACCCTCCCCGCCCCGCCGAGGGGCGTGCCATCACGGGAGGCGCGCAGCATGCATCCACCCAGCCGGGAGCACGGCGACGCATCGGTCACCGCAACATCCGGGTCACCGCAAATAGGGAAGGGAGGGGGCTACCGCGTGTCGGAAACGGAGCACAGGCACAGACAGATGGACGGCCTGAATCGGCCAGAATTCCTGGGTTTCATCTGGACTCGCCCCCTCCGGCCAGGGCACGCGAGCGTGCCGAACGATCGCAACGGGAGGTCCGGCATCATGTGCCGGGTGACACCCCCACTCGTCAGAGCTTTGGCACTCCACGGCGTAGCGCGAGACCGCTGAGGTCCTGCCTGCGCAGCCACCTGGCCTTTCCCCTTAGCCCGGGGAGAGGTGTCCTGATCCGGAGGGTCTCTCGACCGGCGGGATCAGTGGCCTGTGTCCGTGGAGACGCCTCACCGAACGAGGTGTCTCATGAAGAACACTTCAAAGTATGCGCCCACCCGAGCGGCGGTCCAAGGCCAGTGAGGCCTGACGAGAAGCTTGTTACTGCCTCTTGAGCTGCCGCCACCAGTGCAGATGTCTGTGCAGATGCCAAATCGGTCGCTCGTCCGGGTGAGCCAGCCGCGACGCGATACACAGCGTCGTCACGGCGCAAATGAGCAACAGCGCCATGAACACCAAAACGCCTGGGAGAACCATCCTCAGCCGCCCTTCGGGCCACCGCTTCCCCAGCAGAAATCCTATGTCGCTCAGCGGCACAACAGCCGCAGCAACAATCCCGGGGCGGCAGCGCTCCCAGCCCAGCACCAGCCCGATGCCCGATGCGCTCGGTGCTCACAGCACAGGCCTATGCGGGGCCTCGGGTCCCGTCGGACCGCGCGGCGTCCAGGGCGGCGCCGGTCTGGTCGGCGAGGGTGACGGCGACGAGGCGGGCTTGCAGAGGCACGGAGGCGCCAGGGGTGGGCTGGAGCATGAACCGTCCGTAGAATTGCCCGGCGGCCGATGCCCGCAGTTCGACCTCTTCGTCCGGGAGCTCGTCGCGGGTGGGGTGCCTGCGGGCACGTCCATGGGTGATGCTGCCGTCGCGTTCCAGGCGTGCCGGGCGACCGAGCAGCTTGCCATACTCAAACTGGCATCCCTGCAAGTGCAGCAGGTCGACCAGCTGCGTGCGCACCTGGTCGACCACAACGCGGCTCTCGGCACCGGACTGGACCAGCGCGGTGGTGCGCTCGATCTGCGCCAGGTGGTCGGCGTCGGTGATCGTGACCAGGTGCAGGCGCCGTGCCCGCGCGGCGAGCTGCGAGACCGCCAGGCCCACGACGAGCAACAGCACCGCCGTGGCGATGTCGGCGGGCGCCGTGATGGTGAACTGTCCGTAGGGTTTGGTGAGGAACAGGTCGAACCACGCTGCGGCCGACAGAGCCGCGAGCGCCCCGGCCAGCCGGTTGCCGTTGGCGGCCACCGCCACGACGACCACGACCAGGACGAGTGCCGCGTTCGCCGCCGACAGCCTGCCACGAAACGGGGTCAGTGCCACGGTGATCGCGAGCGGCGCCACAACGGCGGCGGCCAGTGCGAGCAGGTCTCTGCTGGGATTCTTGGGCATGGGACGCACCTCCTGCCTCCGGTGTGACCGTAGCGCGCGCGGCGCTCGCACCCCAGCACGCGACGGACCAGCCGGGCCCGCACCGCTCAGCGGTGCGCGGCGCTCATCACGCCGAGCGACGTGCTCGCCAAGTTGCTGAAGCACGCTCGTGGACCTGTCGGTCACCCAGGTGGCCGCGCCGGCGGGCGCCGCGGACACGCAGTGTCGGGCGCGCCCGACACAGGAGATGTCCGGCCCCCCACATCGCCAACCACTCGGATCGCAGTCCGACGAGAGCGTGTGCGTCATGTGGCGTACCCATCCGAATCGCTACGCCTGCGGCGATCTAAGGTCGAGTCCATCCAACGAACGTGATCGGCGGTAGGCGCCGGATCAGGAGGGCAGGTGCGTCGTTGTGCGGATCGCGAGTGTGAACGCCTGGGGTGGCGCGCTGTCCGACGAGCTCGTTGCGTGGCTGCCCCGCAGCGAGGCGCATGTCGTCTGCCTGCAGGAGGTGACTCGGACGCCTGGCCTGACTGGATGGACCCGCTTCGAAGACGGTGAACGCACGCTGCCGCAACGTGCTGATCTGCTCGACGATGTCCGCGTCGCGCTGCCACGCCATCAGGCGATCTTCCTCGCCAGCGACTCCGGCCCCGTGCATGACGGCACGGGCGGCCGTCATCGGCAAGACTTCGGCCTGGCGACCTTGGTCGCCGAGCACCTGCCGGTGGTCGGTGTCGACTCCGCCTTCGTGCACGGGCAGTTCGTCGACCACGTCGAGTGGACGGTCGCGGACCGTCCACGCATCGCACTGGCCGTGCGTACCGTCGACCGCGCCGCCGGCCGGTCGGTGTGGGTGGTACAGGTACACGGGCTGCGCGACCCGGCCGGCAAGGCCGACACCCCGGCCAGGCGCGGCCAAGCCGACCGACTCGCGGAACTCGTACGCCGGATCCGCAGTCCGCAGGACCTGGTGGTGGTGTGCGGAGACTTCAATCTGCTGCCCGACAGCGCGACGTTCGACGTCCTGGCCGAGATCGGCCTGACCGACCTGGTCGGCGCGGCAGACACCCGGACGTCTCGCTACCCGAAGCCGGTGCGACACGCGAGCTATCTGCTCATCTCCGACGTCGCCGCCGTCAAACGGTTCGAGATCCTGACCGAACCAGAGGTTTCCGACCACCGTGCACTGATCCTCGACATCTAACCCGCGCGGGAACCGCCCCGAACACGCGCAGACCTGCTCAACGTCGGCAAGGACCTCGGACGTCATAGGATCGGGTCGTGCGGGAGCGGATCGTCGTGATGGTCGCCTACGATCACGCGGAACTGCTCGACATCGCCTGCGTGACCACCACCTTGGGTATGGCCAACCATGTGGGTGCGCGCTGCCCGTACCGTCAGGTCGTCGTCACACCGGCGGACCGGTCCATCGAGTTGCACTCGGGGCTGACGCTGACCGGCCAGCAGTCCCTCGAACGGTTCACCGGGCCGCTGGACACCCTGATCGTCTCCGGTGGTCCGGGCCATGACGAGGCCGCCGCCGATGCTCGGCTGGTCGGTCATGTTCGTTGGCAGAGTTCTGCATGCTGCTGGACGTAGCGCTCGGCGTCGGCGTCGCGATCCTCGCGGTGTTCGGCTAGAAGATCCAGGATGGTTTGGTTGCGCGAGCGGCCGCGCTGTTGCGGGCCGGCGCCTCACCGTCGGAGGTGTTCGCGCCTGTGGCCACCGGCAACGGCGGCGGCGGCGTGTCCGGGTGGTATTCGGTAGCCACCGCAAGGTCACGGATCTTCGACGAGTCGGGGTCGGCGGTGCCCCCACGGTGGCGGGCATGCCATGGCTACAGCAAAGTCGTCAGCAACGTATCTGGCCCAGCGGTCTCGATGCCCCATTCGAGCTCCTCGCGCACGCCTTCGACCGTGTCGTCGTGGCCCAGCACCTCGGCAACATCGTTGCCGAGTTCCAACTGCTCGAGCATGTCGTACGCCTCGCCCAGCGTCGAGGCACCCATCTCGCGCGCCCAGCGCAAGGTATTCCGGGCCCCCGTCGAAGGGGCGAACTCCTCATCCCATGGACTGCTCACCGGCTACATCTAACCATTGGCGTACCGCGCGATCGCGGCATCCGGATCCGCTGCGATCTACGCGGTCCTCCGCCGATTGGCGTGGCCGTAGACCCGCCGCAGCAACGAGTCGACGTCGACGTACGCCTGCTTCGCCGCGCCGGGGAGCAGCGGCGTGGCCGTGGCGAGGGCGCCCAGCAGGCCCCGGGCAGCGGCCTCCAGCTTGCAGGGCGTGGCCCCAGGTGAAGAACCGCAGGAACGACCCCAGCGTCGAGGGCGCGTACATCCCGCCGAACAGCGTGGACATGCCGCCGTGCCGCAGCACGTTCAGGTCTCAGACACGCCCTTGACCATCCACAGAACCGCTAACTGAACGGCGTTGCCCCTAGAACACGGTTACGAGGAGCCAACTCAGGGCCGCGGTGAAGACGATCGCACCGATGAGGTACGCGGCGATCTTGAGCCGGAGCCGGCGGTCGTCCAAGCGCTCCCGGGTCCGCTCGACGACGGTGCCGATGAGCTTGAGGTCGTCGACGAACCGTGTACCAGACTGTGCTGACCGGCGCTGCCCGGCCACGGAGTCCGCGGCAGGAGAAGGCGACGCCGTGGGCGTACCTGGAGCCGTTGACGGCACGTCGGCCTCAGCGGGCGGCGTGGCGGCAGGCGGTGTTGCGGATGCCGTCGTCGGCTCGGGCGATGGCCAGGACGCGGACGGAGCGGGTTCAGGCGAAGGCGCCGCGCGAACGCCGGTGAAGGTGGCCGGTGGCGTCGCAGCGAGGTCGGCCATGTAGAGGGCGCCTTCGGCGACGACGAGTTGCGGCTCCTCGAGCACGGTGGGCGCTACACCGGATGTACGGTGCAGCAGCGTGGCGACCAGCGGCGTGCGAGTACCGCCCCCGACGAGGAACCAGCCGACGACCTCGTCGGGCCGCACTCTGGCCTGCTTCAACGTGTCGAGTGCGAGGTCGACGGTCCGTTGGAGGACCGGTTGGGCCGCAGCCTCGAATTGCTGCCGGGTCATCAGGACCTCCTGGTCGGCGGCCGCGATGAACATGCTGGCGGAGGATTCCCGCGACAGCGCTTCGCGCAGGTGCCGGGCATCGGTCCACATCATCGTGACGTGCCGCAGGTCGGCCGCGCCCTGAGGCGTGGACAGCCGTTGCCAGACATCCGGCGCCGCCGGGGCGATGACCGATCGGGCGTGGGCGACCACGAGCGCGTCGAGGTCGACGCCGCCGACGTCGTCCAGACCGCGACAGGACAGTTCGCGGAATCCGTCCTCGGTACGCTGCACGACGCTGGCGTCGAACGTACCCGCACCCAGGTCGTATACGACCACGCATTGCCCGGGCCGCATCCGGTGCCCGAGCACGGAGGCGAAGTAGGTGGCCGCGGCGACCGGCTCCGCGACCAGCGTCGGCCTCGGCAGCCCGGCAGCCATTGCGGCATCGATGAGCACCTGTCGGCGGGCGGTTCCCCAGGTCGCCGGATAGGTCATCGTGACGTCTGGAACCGTGCCACCGCGAGTCCGTGCGGCCTCCGCACGCACCCTCGTCAGCACTGCGGCGACGAGTTCCGTGACGGCGTAGGCGCGCTCACCCAGCAGCACGTCCAGATCGTCGATGCGCCGCTTCGGGTGTGGCTCGAACCTGGCCGGATCAAGCCGGGCGGAGCGCTCGGCATCGCGGCCGACCACGAGACGACCGTCGTCGGTGATGAACACGGCCGACGGCAACAGCGGCGAAGAATCGAACAGCAGCGGCCGGAACTTGCCGTCTGGATGGCGTAACACCGCCACCGTGTTGGAGGTCCCGTAGTCAATTCCAAGCGATGCGTCCAACACGAACATCAGAATAGAGATCAACGCGCGGGTCGTTGCATCAGACGATTGGCCGTCGGGGCGGCAACGATTGACCGATGGAGAGCGTCGTGTAGCGGCTCGGCGACCCGGACGCGGTCCTGGATCGCCTCGACCACTCAGGACACTAGGGCAGCTTCGCGAGAATCAGCTTCACGTATTCGACCAGCACGCGGTCGACATAGAAGGCAAGGGCAGCGCCCTTTTGGCCGGCGAAGTTCACGTCCTTCGTCACGCCGCCCGACAGCGTGAAGTCGACCCCGCCCTTCCGGCACTTGTACGCCGCAGACGTGCGGTGACACATGTCGGCGCCCGGCAGGGCCACCTCCGTGCCGTAGTCGTCATAGTTCTGCTTGACGTAGAACTCCGAGCCGACGAAGTCGAGCGTCACATGGACGTTCGCGTGCTCGGGCTCGCCGTTGCCGGGCAGGTCGAACTCGATCTGGCACGATGCCTCTGGAACCTCAAAGGAGTTGGTCCCAAGGGCACTCTTGAATTTCTGTCCTGCCGGCTGCCGCTTGACGGCAGTGGCCTGAGACAGCACCGCGTGCAGCTCGTCGTCGCTGATGAGGCTGCACGCGCGAGGCCACTGCGAACCCGGCACCACGCCGCTGCTCGCAGGCTCGTCGATGACCACCCGCGTCGGGTTCTGCGGTGCCGCACCCACACGAACCTCGGGCCCAGGGCGCTCGATCCACCAGGTAATGCCGCCGCAACACGCAACGAGCGTCAACACCACGCTCACGATGAAGACGACCCGACCGATCGACCGTTGGGAGCGCTCCCCTGTATCTGCCACGGCCGCACACCTTACGACCGTTGATGCACTGTCGCGATCCGCATACCGCCAGGTGGACGAACGGCCGCTGCCTGACCTGTCCCGACTCCGATATAGGTCCGAACCGATCTCGGGTAGCGTCGCCTGACGCCCTTGGAGATCGGGGCTTGAAACGGATCGGGACGTCGAGGGCCGGTGATTGATCGATGGGGATGAGCTTCACGGTGATCGCGGTTGCCGGGACGGGCCAGGAGCACTCGCCCGGCGGTTCACCCAGAGCTTCCACGCCGACAACCCGGGCCGCTTCAACACCGTCGGCGGGGTCACCCCTTCCGGCGGCACCGCGGGGTGAGCGGACCGCGCACCTGCCGGCGAGCGAGCCATCGCGCGCCACGGTCCGCAGCCGTCCCGGGACCCGGGCCGGACGGTGCCAGGATGCGATCGGGTGACAGGCAGTATGGCTGCTGGCCGAAACGCGGTGAGCGCTCACCGGCCCCGGTGACAGTGGCGCCATGCGGAGAACGCTCGCTGTCCTGCTCTGCCTCGTGCTGGCCGTCCCGGCGACGGACGTGCCCATCCACCCCCATCCGCATCCGGCCCGTCCCGCTGGCGCCGGCGGCCCCGGCAAGCCCGCCACGTCGGATCGGCCGTCCGTGGGCTTGCTCGCCGCCCCGGCCCGGCCGGCCAACCTCAGCGTCGTCGCCGCCGGCGACCTGTTCGTCCAGCCCGCCCTGAGCCAACAGGCCGCCGACGACGCCCGTTCAGCCGGCCGGACCGGCCACGACTTCACCCAGATCCTCGCTGCGGTCACCCCGACCGTCCGGCAGGCGGACCTCGCGATCTGCCACATCGAGCAGCCGCTGGCCCCGCCCGAGGGCCCGTTCACCGGCTACCCGATCTTCAGCGCACCGCCGCAGCTCGCCGACGCGGCGGCCGACAGCGGCTTCGACACCTGCTCGACCGCCTCGAACCACACCCTCGACTACGGCGAGGCCGGCGTGCGGCGCACCCTGGACAACCTCGACCGGGTGCGGCTGCGGCACACCGGGTCCGCCCGCACGGCGGAGGAGGCCGCCACCCCCGACGTCGTCAACGTGCGGGGCGTGAAGATCGCCCAGCTGTCGTACACCTTCAGCTTCAACGGCCTGCACCGGCCGACCGGCAAGCCGTGGATGGCCAACCTCATCGACGTCGGCCAGATCCTCGGCGAGGCCCGCGCGGCCCGGCAGGCCGGCGCCGAGATCGTCATCCTGTCGCTGCACTGGGGCACGGAGTACCAGAACCAGCCCGACCGCGGCCAGCTCGGCCTCGCCCGGGAGCTGCTGGCCAGCCCCGACATCGACCTGATCATCGGCATGCACGTGCACGTCGTGCAGCCGTTCGAGAAGATCGGCGACAAGTGGGTCGCTTACGGCCTGGGCAACCTGCTGGTCCGGTTCGCGGACGGGTCGAAGGAGAACACCCAGGACTCGGTCGTGCCCCGCTTCACGTTCACCGAGGTCGCGCCCGGCCGGTGGCGGGTCACCGACGTCACCGTGCGGGCGTTCTTCATGCGGTACTACCCGCAGCCCCGGCTCGTCGACGTCGCCGCTGCGGGCGACGCCTACGGCGGCGTGTACCGGCGCATCGCCGGCTACGTGGACCTGCGCGGCGCCGTGGCCGACGGCCTGCGGATGGTCCAGTGAGCGGTCCGGAGCGCAGCGGAGGGGCCGCGAACCCGCCCACCCGGCGTGGCGAAGCCCGGCCAACGCGCGCCCTCCCGCGATGCTCAGCATGATCGAGCGAGCCGGCGGTGCGAAGGCTACCGCCGGTCAGCGCCTGGCAGCGGCAACATGAACCCGCGATCCTCTGCCTCGGCCGTCCACGCGGCGCTGGGCTCGAGCATCCCGGCCAGCCGGTCCACCTCCGGCAGCAGGCGTACCGCGAGGATGATCTCGCCGAAGCCCACACCGGCGGCGGCGACGACCAGCCCGGTCGCCGGTGCGACGGCGACCGCCATCGCGGCGATCAAGGAGCAGACGGCCCGCACCCACAGGCAGCCACGGGCGAGGCTGGGGAACTGCGCCGCGACCCCGGCGTCGGCGGCTGCCGCGACGCCGAAGGCCAAGCTGGTCATCGCGACCGCGACAGCCGATTCGTACGCCGGCTGCTGGATCACGATCACGCCGGCCACCGCCAGCAGCGCGGCGCCGGACTGCAGGATGTGGGATCCGCCGTACCGGGCCAGCAGCAGCTGCCCGCCGCCGAACCTGCCGAACGCGACGAACAGCAGCCATGTGCCCACGGCGGCGGCGCCGAACGCCCGCACCGACGACGGCCAGAGCGTTGCCAACACCGCGAGCAACAGGCTGAGCAGACCGAAGCTCGTCACCGCCCACCAACCGAGCACTCCGTTCAGACGGCCGGCATGACTGCCCGTGGCGCGCAGGCCCGTCATCGTGTCGAGCCCGGCCGCGCGCAGCCGGGCTCGGACCCGGTGGGCATCGACGGCAATTGAGGGATGCATGGGCCGCCTCCTTCGAACGGGGCCGGCAATCTGGTACCCGCCGCACCGGCCGATCGAACGGACGGCTTCGCCTCGCGTTCGGTACCGACCCGACCATCGTCACCGGTGGCAGGTGGTGCCGGCCATCGGTCCGGGGTTATGCCACCCGATCGAGGTCCGATCAGCCCGGACAGGGGTCAGGCCGAGCCCGTCCCACACCGCAGCCGGGCCCACCGCCACGACACCGCCGTGTTCGGCCCACGCCGCCGGACCTCGGCCTCCCCCACCACGAGTCCGATCCCAAGGCCACATGGCCCAATGCTGCGGTCGCACCCAAACCTATTCATGAAACACGCCGTAGCGACCTGCTGTCGCTGTCGGGACGGACATGCGGCGGACGACGACGCCGAGGAGGTGGCGTTCCTCGGCGTATCCGAAGTGCCGGGAATCGGTGCTGATCGGGCTGTCGCCGAGCAGGACGAGCCTGCCGGGCGGCACTGCCGGCTCCGGTACGTCGGCGAGCGGCGGGACCCGGTCGCGTGGCACCGGGTCGCCGGGCACGGCAACCGCCCGTTTGATGATGTGATGGATCGTGTGCGGGCCGGGCGTGTACCGCATGACGACGACGTCCCCGGTGCGGACGCGCCCCAGGGTAGTGCGGCGCACGAGCACCCGGTCGCCGTCGGTGAAGGTGGGCAGCATGCTCCCGCCGTCGACGGTGACGACCACGAAACGCCTGCCGGCCCAGATCGCGGCCGCCGTCAGGCCGAGCAGCACAGCAATCGCTACGAAGATCATGAGGTGTACCCGTTCGCCTGCATCTTGAAGAGCCGGGCGTAGACGCCACCCGCCTCGATCAGCTCGTCGTGCCCGCCCAGTTCGGTGATCACGCCCTCGTCGAGGACGGCGATCCGGTCGGCCTCGCGCACCGCGTTGAGCCGGTGGGAGATCAGCAGGCTGGTGCGGTCGGCGCGGTGTTTGAGCATGCGTTCGTGCACGTCGTGCTCGGCCTCCGGGTCCAGGCCGGAGCTGGGTTCGTCGAGGATCATCAGGTCGCACGCGTCGCGGAGGAAGGCGCGGGCCAGGGCGACCCGCTGCCACTGACCGCCCGAGAGCATGACGCCGGTGTCAGGCCCGTCCATGCCCTGCCCGGCCGCGAACATCCGGGTGAGCATGGTGCCGTAGCCGCCGGGGAGGGCGGTGAGCTTGTCGTGGGCACCGGCACGGACCGCGGCCGCGCTGATCCTGTCCAGGTCGTCCAGCGCGGTCAGATCACCCACGGCGATGTTGTCGGCGGCAGTGAAGTCGTAGGCCATGTGGTCCTGGAAGACCGCGCCGATCCGCTCGCGCAGCCGGACCGGGTCGACGTCCCGCAGATCGGTGCCGTCCCAGAGGATCGTGCCCCTGGTCGGGTCGTACAGGCGGCAGAGCAGCTTGACCACGGTGGACTTGCCCGCGCCGTTGAGCCCGACCAGCGCCACGGCCGCGCCGTGCGGGATGGTGAGATCGACCCCGCGCAGGATCCACGGATGGTCGTCGCTGTATCGGAACCACACGTCGCGAAGCTCGATCGAGCCCCGCAGACCCTGCAGCGCGACGGGTTCGGTGGCCACCGTGAGGTCCGGTGCGCTGTGGACGATCTCGGTGAAGTGGCCGAACATCAACAGCCGCTGGTGGGTACCCGCCGCGTCCCGGATCAGTCCGCCCAGCGCCGACCGTACTGCGGCCACCGCGATGATGAACATCGACACATCGCCGATCGTCAGCTGATTGCGGCGGGCCGCCAGCAGCGCCCACACGAGGGCGCCGCCGGTGACGAGGGCACCGAGGACCTCCAGCCCGGCACGCGTCAGCAGGTCCTTGCGATCCATCCGCCGCTCGGCGGCGTCGGCGGTGCCGCGCTCCCCCAGCATCCGCCCCAGCAGGAACGACCCGAGGTTGAAGAGCCGGATCTCCTTGGCGGCCTCGACGGTGCTGAGCAGCTGCCCGTAGAAGAACTCGCGGCGCTGGTGCGGCGCGATCTGCCACATCACGCCCGCGCGGTTGCGCGACAGCCCGAACTCGGCCCAGAGCGACGGGATCGCGGCGACCGCGACGACGACGGTCACCACGGGGCTGATCACGGTGAGCGCGGCGAGGAACCCGATGAGGCTCACCGCGCCGCGGCCGAGCCCGAACACCCCGGTCACGAGGTTGCCAGCGGCGCTGACACCTTGCTGGGCGAGGCGCAGGCGGTCGAGGAAGGACGGGTTCTCGAACGGCGCGAGGCCCACGAACCGGTCGGTCGCGGTGAAGAGCCGCTTCGACGCGCCGAGGCTCACCCGGCGGCCCAGATCGTTGCTCAGAAACCTTCCGAGCTGCGGCACCAGCGCGACCACCACGCCGGTGGCCGCGAGTGCGGCGGCGAGCGCCGCGATCGGCTCGTCACCGACGAGCCGATCGAGGATGGACTTCGTCAGCCACGCCACCGTGACGGGTGCGACCGCTTCGACGAGGGTGGTCAGTCCATAGAGGACGGTCAGAGCGGGAGCGGTACGCCAGACAAGGCCTCCCGCCTCGGCGGCGCTGCGTCTCATCGCATCGACGGCTTCGGCAGCACCGTCATCTCGGTGCCGCTGCTGACGACCTTTCCCTCACCGTCCAGCACGTACAGCGCGGGATAGGTCCGGGACTTGAAGGCCTCGGAGATCTGGCCCTCGAACCCTTCGGTGACGACGCGCGCGACCGGCGTGAGCTGGCCGACGTAGTCACCGGCCTGGCGGGTGTCGCCGACGACGACCGCCATGACCTGCGCCCGCCCGCCCGGCAGGGTGGCGGCGTAGTCGGAGAAGGCGGGAATCATCGCGCCGCAGGGCTTGCAGCCCGGCGAGAAGAAGGCGACGACGCTCATGGCCGGGAGCATCTCGCGGGAGATCGGCTCGCCGTCGGTGGTCGTGGCGGCGAAGTCGGCGACCTGGGTGCCCTCTTCGAGCAGCTGCATCGGGCCGCCGCCCACGACGCGCTGGGTGGTGCTGGCGAGGAGCTCGGTGTGCTCGCGGAGGCGGCGGATGACGCCCACGGTGAGCAGGAGATCGATCACGCACAATGCGCCCACGATCACCACGGCGGCGGTTAGAAGACCCATCGGAAACTCCTCGGGCAGGTTGGCATCAGGCCCGGTGACGGTATTCAGCGCGGATACATTGCGGATACTTGTCCGCCACATCCCGGCGGTTTCGCGATATACGGCTCGTATCGCCGGAATGTGCCGGTCCTCCCTAGCGTGACCTGGACGAAAGGAGGGCCAAATGGTCAAGACCATGAACGCTGTCAGCGACCGGCTGCTGAGCATCGTTGCCCCGAAGGCAAAGGCTCAGGCGGTATGTTTCGCGGGCGGCCACGGCTGCAACTACTGCGGCGCCGGCGCGTACCAGTACTGGTGGCGTATCTACTGCGAGGGTCAGGGCGTGACCACGTACTACAACCCGTGCGGTAGCTGCTAAAGAGTGATCGATGCCGGCCGTGCCTGTTGCACATCGAACAGGCACGGCCGGTGCCAGTTCTGGTCGGCATCACGTCGTGGCGTGACAGCTCCGCCACTGACAGAACCCGGTCGACGGCGACGCGGCCGCGGGCCGGTGGGCGCCGGGATGTATCGGGATTGTGCATGGTGTGTGCCGGGCGCTCGTAGCGTGCGGGGCATGGGGTATGTGGCGTTCGGTGCCCAGGTGCTGCTCTGCGTGACCTTCGCGGTCGCGGCGGTGGCGAAGCTGCGTGACCTGGCCGGGTTCTGGGAGTCCCTGGACCGGCTGCTGCCGCTTGCGCACACGTTGCCGGCGGGCACCAGGATGACGGCGGCTGCAGCGGTACCGGTGGCCGAGTTGACGATCGCGGTGCTGCTCGTCGTTCCGGGCGCGGCGACCATCGGTACCGTGGCCGCCCTGGTGATGACGGTCGGCTTCACCGCCGTGGTCGGGCTGGCCCTGCGACGCGGGGACCGGGCGCCGTGCCGGTGCTTCGGGGCGTCGGAGCGGCGGCTGGGACCGCAGCACCTCGTGCGCAACGTCCTGCTCACGGTGTTCGCGGCGCTGGGCCTCGCGGGCGGCGTGACCGAGCCCGCTGGTCTCGTCGTCGCCGGGTTCGCGGGTGTCGTCGGGGCACTGCTGGTGGTGTGGGCCGACGACATCGCGGGACTGTTCGGCCCCGGCCCGGCGTATCGCCGATGATGCTCCGCGGTATGCGGTGACCGTGTTCCGGCCCGCCGGGTGCGCCGGCGTCCTCCTCGTCTTCCCGGATCTCCCAGGTCATCGGCGTGATGGCGCGCCCGCCCGGATGAAGGACCGTGAGTCTGCGCGCTGTTTCCGGTAGGTGGCAGGGTCTTTACAATCGCTCGCTATTTTGCGAACTTTGCAGCAGATATTGAACGATGTCGTGCAAGTCCATGACGACCATCTGTCTGTATACGGGGAGCGTTCGTGAAATTTCAGCTGCTCGGACCGGTTACAGTGCGATGCGGCGCGGAGTCCCTGCCGCTCGGACCCGGCAAACAACGGGCGCTGCTGGTGGCGTTGCTGCTCGACCGGGGCCATGTCGTGCCGATGGAACGGCTCCTCGAGGTGCTGTGGGACGGCGAACCGCCCAACTCGGCCGTCTCCAACATCCGCACGTACGCCTCCCGGCTGCGCGGCACGATCATCGACGGGTGGCGGCGCCCCCGGGTGCACGGCCGGACCCCCGGATACCTGATCGAGGTCGACGACGACGAGCTGGACACGGCCGTCTTCGCGAACCTGGCCGGCGCCGGCCACGCCGCACTCGCCGACGGCAAGGCCGACCGGGCAGCGACGTACTTCCGGGACGCGCTGGACCTGTGGCACGGCGCGGCGGGTGAGGACGTGCCGCGCTCCAGGTACCTCGACCGGCGGCTGTCCGCGCTGGACGAGCAGCGCCTCGTGGTCGTCGAAGAGTGGATCAACGCGCGGCAGCAGACGCACGGCGACGCGGACCTGATCGCCGACCTGCGCCAGCTGACCGAGAGCCACCCGTTGCGGGAACGGCTCTGGGGGCATCTGGTGCTGGCGCTGTACCGGGTCGGTGACGTCGGCGCCGCCCTGACCGCGTTCCAGCGCGCCCGTACCGTGCTGATCGAGGATCTCGGCGTCGAACCCGGGCCGGACCTGGTCCAGCTGCACCAGGCCGTGCTGGCCCGGGACCCGGCGCTGGGCGGGCCGGTCGCCCACCCGCGGGCGCTGCGACGGCCGGCCGGCGCGCCACGGCCCGTGGTCACCATCTGGACGCCGCGGGAACTGCCGGTCACGGCACCGACGCTGATCGGGCGGGACCGGGAGGTCGCCTCCGTCGTCGCCACCGTCGCGTCGCGCTGCGGCGAGGGCGCGGTGCCGGCCGGGAAGCCGTCAGAGATGCGGACGGGGATGCGGGCGGGGATGCCGGCCGGCGTGCCGGCGGGGATGCCGACCGTCGTGGCGATCCACGGGCCGAGCGGCGCCGGCGCGTCGGCGGTCGCGATCCGGGCCGCGACGGAGCTGATCCCGGTGTTCCCCGACGGTCAGCTGTACGCCGACCTGCGCACGGCGGGCGCGGCACAGGTGCTCGGCTGGTTCCTGCGGGCCCTGGGCACCCCGGCGGGCCAGGTGCCCAGCGACGTCGAGGAGGCGGCGGCCCGGTTCCGTTCCGCGTCGGCGGACCGGCGATTACTCGTCCTGCTGGACAACGCCACCGACGAGGCACAGGTGCGGCCGCTGCTCAGTGCGACGAGCGGCAGCGCCGCCATCGTCACCAGCGCACGGAAGCTCGCGGCGCTGGACGCGACCGCGCACGTCGAGGTGGCGCCGCTGGGCGACGACGACGCGATCCGTCTGCTGGCCACGATCTCGGGCACGGGCATCCGCTCGGCATCCAACCCTTCGCTGCAGACGCTCGTCGAGCTGTGCGGTGGCCTGCCGCTCGCGCTGCGCATCGTGGCGGCCCGGCTGGCCAGCGCCCCCGACGTGCCCCTCGACCGGATCGCCGCGGAGCTCGTCACCGAGCGCCACCGCTTCCGCGCGCTGTCCTGCGGTGACCTGCGCATCTCGTACCGGCCCGCGGCCTGACACCGGTGGCGCCACGTCGCTGCCCAGTCGAAGAGCTTGCCGATCTGATCGCGGAAAGTCAGCGCCGACAGCACCCCGAACAGTGCGATCGACCAGACGAGCGCGACGAGGCCCACACCCCGGACCCGGATCGGCGCGGGCAGGATCCTGCGATTGATCAGGGTCAGCAGGCCGGAGTACAGGAACATCATGAAACCGCCGACGACGGCCGCGATGACCAGCAGCAGGATCGGCTCTCTTGGCATGTCGTGACCGATCCTCGCAGCGGCCTTTCACCCTGCACGTGCAGGCTTGCGTCGTAGCATCCGATTGTTGCGGTCATTTGGCCTAACTATTGCAGCGATGTGTCGGCAGGTGGAAGTATGACCGGCCAGGTAGATGAGAGGAGTGTCCATATGTCAATCTCACGTCGGAAGTTCGTCGCCTCGGTCGCGTCCGGCACCGCCCTCGCCGCGGTCTCCACCGGCGAGCTGGTCTCCGCGTGGACGTCGGCGGCGTTCGCGGCGAGCCCGCCCGGTGACGTGGTTGGCAAGATCAGTGTTGGTTACCAGGGCTGGTTCGCCTGCCCGGGTGATGGCGCACCGATCAACGCGTGGTGGCACTGGAGCCAGAACAACAACACGCCGCCGTCGCCGTCCAACACGACGATCGTGTCGTGGCCGGACATGCGAGAGTTCACCAAGGGCTACACGACCGCGTACGCCAACCTCGGCAACGGTCAGCCCGCCCAGCTGTTCTCCTCCTACGACCAGCAAACCGTCGACACACACTTCAAGTGGATGCGTGACTACGGCTGCGACACGGCCGCGCTGCAGCGGTTCAACCCGTTCGGCGGCGAAGGCCCGACCCGCGACGCCATGGCAGCAAAGGTCCGTTCCGCAGCGGAGGCCTACGGACGCAAGTTCTACATCATGTATGACGTCACCGACTGGACCAACATGCAGTCGGAGATCAAGACCGACTGGACCAACAAGATGTCGGCGTACACGTCCTCACCCGCGTACGCGCGCCAGAACGGCAAGCCAGTCGTTTGCATCTGGGGCTTCGGGTTCAGCGAACCCTCCCGCCCGTTCACACCCGCCCCCTGCCTAGACGTTGTGAACTGGTTCAAGGCACAGGGCTGCTATGTCATCGGCGGAGTACCGACATGGTGGCGGGCCGGCATCAACGACTCACGGCCAGGCTTCCTGGACGTCTACCACGCGTTCCACGCGATCTCGCCGTGGATGGTGACCCGAGCGAACAACGTCGGGGAACTGGACTCGTATTACAACAACGTCAACGTCGGTGACCAGGCCGACTGCAATGCCCGCGGCATCGACTACCTGCCCTGCGTCATGCCCGGCACCCTGTCCGTCGGCGCTCGCGCCCACGGCGATTTCTACTGGCGGCACATCTACAACATGACCCGCCTCGGCGCGCAAGGCCTCTACGTGTCGATGTTCGACGAGTTCAACGAGGGGAACCAGATCGCCAAGACCGCCGAGAACGCATCCATGCAGCCGACGAACTTCGGCTACCCCGCGCTGGACGCCGACGGCGTGGCCTGCTCCTCGGACTACTACCTGCGCATCACCAACGACGGCGGGCGCATGTTCAAGGGCCTGACCCCGCTGACCGCCACCCGCCCGACCCAACCCAACGGCGGAACGACACCACCCCCGACCGGGAACCTCGCGCTGTTCAAGCCGACGCAGGCAAGCAGCCAAAACCAGACGTTCACGTCGGCCAACGCCACCGATGGCTCTCAGGACAGCTACTGGGAGTCGGCGAACAACGCCTTCCCGCAATGGGTGCAGGTCGATCTCGGGTCGGTGGTCGCGGTGAACAAGGCGGTGCTGAAACTGCCGGCATCATGGGGCTCACGCACGCAGACGCTGGCGGTGCAGACGAGCGTCGACGGCGGCGGGTTCACCACCGTGGTGAACTCCGGTGGCGTCGGCTTCAACTCGGGCAGCGCCAACACGGCCACCCTCAACTTCGCCCAGGCCAACGCCCGCTACGTCCGGGTCACCTTCACCGCCAACACCGGCTGGCCCGCCGGGCAGCTGTCGGAGCTGGAAGTCTATGGCCCGGCGACCGGCGGCGACACCCAGCCGCCAGCTGCGCCCGCCAACCTCACCTCGACCGGGAAGACCTCCAGCAGCGTCTCGCTGTCCTGGACGGCCTCCACCGACAACGTCGGTGTCACCGGCTACCAGGTACGCCAGGGCAGTGCCGTCGTCGGGACGACCGCCGCCACGTCGTTCAACGTCACCGGTCTGAACCCGTCAACGTCGTATACCTTCACCGTCACCGCCCAGGACGCGGCAGGCAACACCTCTGCCGCCTCGAACGGCGTCACCGTCACGACCGACCCGGCGCCCAACACCAACCTGGCCCGCGGGAAGTCCACATCGGAGAGCAGCCACACGCAGGCCTACGGCTCCGGCAACGCCGTGGACGGCAACCAGGACACCTACTGGGAGTCTGCGAACAACGCCTTCCCGCAGTGGTTGCAGGTCGACCTCGGCTCGGCGACCTCGATCGGGCGGATCGTGCTGAAATTGCCGGCGTCGTGGGGTGCGCGTACCCAGACACTCTCGGTGACGGGCAGCACGGACGGCGCAAGCTTCACCACGCTCAAAGCGTCCGCCGGCTACACCTTCAGCCCGAGCGCCAACACCACCAGCATCACGTTCACCGCCACCGCCACCCGCTACGTCCGGCTCAACTTCACCGCCAACACCGCCTGGCCCGCCAGCCAGGTCTCCGAGTTCGAGGTGTACGCCTCCTGACGCCGGCGAGCGGCCATCGACCAACACACGGACTGCGCACCCGGCAGGTCCAGGCCATTCGTCCTGGACCTGCCGGTGTGCCGGCCCAAGGCACTCGCCGGCGAGGCCGCCCGGCCCTTCAGCCGGGCGCCGTTCCCGCCCTTGCTTCGGAAGCTCGACCTACGAACCTCATCCAAGTTCAGATGCACCGACGATCTTCTTGTGTGCTGCCACAGCCAGGCGCAGGCGCAGCAGGTCAAGGAACAGCTCACCGCATGGCTGACACCGAGGGGCCATTCTTTCAACGAGGACAAGACGACCATCGTCGCCCTCGAACGCGGCTTCGACTTCCTGGGTTCAACGTCCGCCGTTATCAACGCGGCGAGCTGCTGATCAAGCCGAGCAAGACGGCGGTCAGGCGGATCCGGGAACGACTCGCGACGGAGGTCCGCGCACTGCGCGGCGCCAAACGCGATGGCGGTCATCGGCCGGCTGGACCGTGGTCGAGACCACGGCCCGCCACTGGCGGATCACCGTGGCCGCCCTGCCGGCCCCCAGGACCGTGGCGTTGCGGATCGGCAACCTCCGGGCCTGGCCGTCACACCGCTGAACACCTCGCGGTGGCCGCGCTCATCGCGGCGCTCCGACGGCCCCGTCCGGGGGGGTTGACCCGACCCGCCATCATGATCGACGTGCCGGGTCCGATCTTCTCTGCCGACGGCTACCTCGCCCTGTTCGGCGGCCTGGACGCCGGCCTGCCCGCGCTCGCCGCCGACCCGCTGCTGGCCGGCGTCGACGACCGGGCGCCGCTGCGCCGGCTGGCCACGGACCTGGCCGCCGCCGGCCGCCAGCCGGAATTACGCGCGCTGCTGCTCACGTCGGCCGAGACGGATGCCGGCCCGGTCAACGTCTGGTTCCGAGCCCACGAGACGCACGGGTCGGCTGACGGTTTCCTCGCCGACGTGGCGCTGGCCCGTCGGCACGCCGCCCACCTGGCCGACGAGGTGTTGTTCGGCCTGGTCGCGGCGAGCGTGCGCAGCCGGCGCGGGCGCGTCTCGGGCGACCTGGTCCGGCTGCTCGTCGCCGACGGCCTCTGGACCCCGGAGCAGGCGCTGGCCCGCGTCCGCGCCCCCGGGGGTGACCGGATGCTGCGGGCCGTCGAACTCCTCACGATCCTGCCGCCGTCCTGGCACGAGGAGCTCGTCGCGGACGCGATCGCCGCGCTGCGGGAAGGCTGCGACGGGTACTGGCACATCGACGCCGCCGTCGACCTGCTGCCCCACGTGCCGGCCGGCCGGCGGGCGGACGTCGTCACCGCGGCCCTGGACTCGACGCTGGGACTGACGGACGAGGAAAGCCGGACGCGGGCGCTCGGCCGGCTCGTCGCGCACCTGGCACCGGAGCAGGTCGAGCGGGCGCTCGACGCCGTCGACGCCATGGCGGAGGACGACGTGGATCGATTCGACGGGTGGATGGCGCTGCTGCCGTACCTGCCGGCCGGCCGGCGCCCCGGGATCGTTGAGCGGGGCCTGGCCGCCGCCGTCACCTTCCACGACCCCTACCACCTCTGCACGGGCCTGGCCGCGCTCGCGCCGTACCTGTCCGCAGAGCAGTTCCAGCGGGCCCTCGCCGCCGCGGCCGACACGCCGCTGCCGCACCGGACGGCGGAGGTGCTGGGGGCGTTGGCATCACACCTTCCCGCCGATCGGGTGGCCCCGGTGCTCGAGTACGCGCTGTGGCTCCCGCTGGAGGACGCGCGGGCGTCTCTACTGGCCGCGCTCGCCCCGCGGCTTCCGGCGCGCCTGCTCCCGCACGCCCTCGCCGGCGCCAAGGCGCTCACCGGACCGGACCCGCGGGCCCGGGCGCTCACCGCGCTGCTGCCGCACCTGCCCGAGGCGGTCCGCGGCGCCACCCGGCGCCGGGCACTCGACGCCGCCCTTGCCGTCGAGCGGCCGCACCGGCGGGCCGAGGCCGTCGCTGCCCTGGCCGGACACCTGGCGCACGCGCAGCTCGACCGCGCGCTGGCGGCCGTGCTGTCGATCGGCAACCCGTCCGAGCGCGGCCCGGCGCTGCTGGCGCTCGTGCCGCACCTGCCCGAGGACCAGCTCGGCCGCGCGCTGGATGCAGTGCCGGCCCTGCCGGAAGCCTCGGCGCGTATCGAGGCGTGGGTCGCGGTCGCCCGGCGTATGCAGGCCGGGCGCCGCCGGTCGGTCCTCGTCCTGGCCGTGGCGGCGGCGGACGCCATCCGGGACGACGCGTGGCGGGCCCGGGCGCTCACCGGGCTGGCCGCCGCGCTCCCTCCGGGGGCGGCCCGTGTGGCCGCGCTGGACGCGGCCCTCGACACGATCGGCACGATCAGCCTGGAGCAGGGCCGGTACATGGCGTCGGCGCCGAACCGCGCGAATGCCCGGGCCTCGGCGCTGACCCGGCTGGCCCCGCACGCCTCCGGCGATCAGCTCGGCCGGGCGGTGGCGGTCGCCGCCGCCCTCGACGCCCGCTGGGCGCGGACGTCGGGCCTGACCGGTCTGCTGCCGCACCTGCCCGCCGGGTCACGGGCCGCCGTGCGGGCGGGTGCCCTCGACGATGCCGTCGCTCACTTCGAGCACGACCACAGCGGCAGAAGCCTGGCCGGGCTGGCGCCGCACCTGCCGGCCTGCCTGCTGCGGCACGCCCTGGCCTTGGTGTCCGCCGCTCCGGGGTACCGCGACGCGTGGGGTCAGGCCCTGCGCGGACTCGCCCCGCACCTGCCGGCCGGGCTGCGCCGCCGCGAGCTGCTCGCCGCCGTCATGGCGACGCCGCATCAGGAGGGGCTGGTGCGAACGGTCGTCGCGGTGGCCCGGTTCCTGCCCGGCGACGCCCGTGCCGTCGCCGTCGCCCGGGCGCTCGACCTGCTCGTCGAGCCGGGCGGACAGTACTGGCGCGGCTGGGGCTTCGCCGGCCTCGCACGGTACCTTTCGCCCGAACAGCTCGACCGCGCGACCGGCGCCGCCCTCGCCACCACGAGCGAGAGGGCCCGCGCGCGGGCGATCGCCGGGCTGGCGCCGTACCTGCCCGCCGCCCGGCGCCACCAGGTGATCGCCGCCGCGGCCGCCGTCGTCGACCCGCCGGACCGGGCACTGGCGCTTACCGCGCTCGCTGCCCACCCATCGGCCGATGCAGTGCCCCGGGCCGTTCGCGGCGGCCGGCCGGACTCGGGCGCCGCCCAGGACGAACGGGCCGCGGTGCTCGCACAGGCGTGGCGGGCCGCCTGCCTAATCGGCGACCCGCAACGGCGGTCCCAGGCACTGGCCCGGCTCGTGCCGTACCTGCCGGACGGCGAACGCGCCGGCGCCGTCGCCGCGGCGCTCGACGCCGCCCGGGACATCCAGGACGAGTACGACCGTGGGCGCGCGCTGCGCCGGCTCGGCCCGCTCCTGCCGACTGAGCTGCATGACCCGGCGCTGGCCGTGGCGCAGTCCATCACGTCCAGCCACGCCCGCGGCACGGCCGTCGCTCGGCTCGCCGCACATCTGCCACCCGCATTGCTCCCGCGCTGCGCGGCCTTGGCGCCGGACGCGGACACGATGGCCGCGGTCGCCCGGGCGACCCGCTCTACCCCAGGTTCGGCGACCATCGCGGCGTGGGTCGGTGTGCTCCGCGCCGCCCTCGACGCGCCGGACCGCGAGATCGCGCTCGCCGCCCTCGCCGAGCTCGCGCCGGTCGTCGTCTCCGGTGCCACCAGCCACGACCCGTTCATCGCGGCGGTCCTCCAAACAGCTGCGTGGTGGCGCTGATCGGACCGAGGCGCAGCCGACCGACCGATGAGCAGGACGCTGGCGGTGTTGCGGGACAGCCACACCGCCGCGTCCGGCCACTGGTAGTGCCCGGTGATGAGCCACACGCCAGTGGTGCCGAGCCCGGCACCGAACGCGGTGCTCGTCGCAGCCGCCCCGAGCAGGATCCACAGGTCACGGAGACGGGCTGCCGCGACG
The DNA here is from genome assembly GCF_042653625.1 of Dactylosporangium cerinum. Classification (NCBI taxonomy): domain Bacteria; kingdom Bacillati; phylum Actinomycetota; class Actinomycetes; order Micromonosporales; family Micromonosporaceae; genus Dactylosporangium; species Dactylosporangium cerinum. Next base: position 94,530 of record NZ_JBHSIU010000001.1, read on the forward strand.
AGCCGAGGGCCGGGGTCGACGCCGTACGGCTCGACGTGCAGTCCTCGCTCGGCTGCCCACCAATGCACCGATTCCATGAGCAGGCCGTTGGCGCATCCGAGGTCGAGGAACGTGCCGTCGCGGTCGATACCGTCGACGATCATTACTCGGCTGGCACGCCACTGTTCGGCGGTGCCGCCGAATCCGGACCCAGCTTCCGGCGTGGTCGCCCGTAGGTAGGCGGGTTCCAGCAGGCGGAGGGTGTCGGCGTAGTGGTCGCTGTCGTCGAGGCAAGCTCATGGGCGGCGAGACGTTCACCCTCGAGGCCGCTGAAGATCTTCGCCGCGTCGCGCCGCCACCTCGGAGCTGCCAGCTGGCGGGAGCTGTGCGTGCCGCCTGCGGTTCGGCGTGCCGGGGCCGGTTTATGTCCGCGGCGACTTGGTAGAGAAGGTGCAGCGACGGGCGGGTCCGCGCTTGGTGCGTGCCTGCGGTGCGGCGCTGGACACCAACGATGCAGGAGCCCCTGCGGGATTTCGTCATACATCGACACCTGGAATGCGGATGCTGAAAGGCTTCAAGAACTTCTTTATGCAAGGCGACCTGATCGTTGTCGCAGTGGGCCTGGTCGTTGCTTTAGCCTTCAGTACCTTGATCAAGGCCTTCACCGACAGCGTCATCACACCCCTGATCAACGCGATAGCGGGCGGGGGGTCGGCCGGGAAGGGAATCGGTTGGACGGTGAACGGCCAGCGGATCGACCTCGGTGCGTTCATCGGTGCGCTCGTCTACTTCGTCATCTTCATGGCCGTGATCTACTTTCTGATCGTGGTGCCCTACCGGGCCTACATGCGCAAGCGCGGCAAGACCGTCTTCGGTGACCCGCCACCGACCAAGACCTGCCCAAGCTGCAAGCTCAACGACTTGGCCGTTGACGCGATCCGGTGCCCGCACTGCACCACCGACCTCGCCACCTGACCCACACCAAAGCATCGGCCACGGCCGCTATCCCGCCGAGCAGGCGCCGTCAGGTCTGCGGCCGTACCCGTCTGATCAGGTAAGCCGCAATCTGTCCGGGTATTTGTCGCCGCCTCGGATGTCGTAGCGGCTCAACGCGCGGATCACCCCGTTGACCATGTCTGTGATCAGGTCGCGTGCGTCGGCATCGTCGTCGACCTGCCAGCAGAACTCCGGCACCTCGTCCACGAACACCAGCACCGGCCGCAGGTATGGGGTGAGCCGGAACACCAGGCTCCAGGTCGGGCCGTGCACCCGCATCAGGAGCCCGCCTGGACCAGAGTCCGACCGCACCTCCCCGCGCCGCGCGTTCGCCACGACCGCCGGCGTCTTCCGCAGCGCCGTCAACGCCCCCGGTGCCTCCTCCACCGACGACGGCAGCGACGTGGACATCAGCAGGGCGCTGCCGCGATAGCCCCGGCCCAGCGGGGTGGCGAGCATCTCCGCGTACACCCGGTCCGCGAGCATCCGACGCCGCCGCGCCCGCTCGGTCGATCCTTCCGGTTGCGCATCCATGTCCGGGGTGTCGTAGCCGGGCACGGTCGGGTCACCGCTCGGCAGCGTGACCAACGTCGACGGCGCACCACGCGCCCGCGCCTGCCACTGCGCATCACGCAACATCTCTTGCCGCAGGTTCGAGTCGTCGTCGGCCCACGCCGCCCACGCCGCACGCGTCACCGGCTTCGGCAACCGCCACCCCAGCGGGGCCACCGAATACCGAAACAGCATGCGAGACCGCACACTGCGACGCGCCGGGAAACGCCACCGACGGCGACCACCCACCCACCCAGCTTGACACCTCCGACCGTTACCACACGAGCAGCCCGTTCCGGCCGGAAGCGCCCGTGGTCGCGCCGAGACCGTCGTCTTCGGCGGGCAGGTGGCCGGTAGCCGGGTCGGTACCGCCCCGGACGGGGGTGGACACGATCACCGTCGACGCCGGGATCGCGGTGGGCGCAGTCCCCGATGCGGGCGAAGCGGCGCCTGACGAGATCCCACACCGCGGCGGTGGGCGCCTCGATGGTGATCTGGCGGGTCAACATGGACATGACCTCAGGGTCCGGCGTGCCGAACCACGGGTCCATTCCCGGGTACGGCTTGGGGTGTGATCAGCGTGGAGGACTGGGCCGAGATCCGTCGGCTGCATCGGTCTGAGGGTGTGAGTCAGGCGGCGATTGCCCGGCGTTTGAGGATTTCGCGGAACACGGTGGCGCGGGCGTTGGCGTCGGATCGGCCGCCGAAGTATCAGCGGGCGCCGCGGGGTTCGGCGGTGGACGCGGTGGATGCCCGGATCCGGTCGTTGTTAGCGGAGTGGCCGACGATGCCGGCGACGGTGATCGCGGAGCGGATCGGGTGGACCCGGTCGTTGACGGTGCTCAAGGACCGGGTGCGTGAGCTGCGGCCGTTGTTCGTCGGGGTGGACCCGGCGGACCGGATCAGCTACGCACCGGGCGAGGTGGCGCAGTGCGACCTGTGGTTCCCGCCGCTGCCGGTGCCGGTGGGCGCCGGCCAGCAGCGGGTGTTGCCGGTCCTCGCTATGACCTGCGGGCACTCTCGGATCACCGACGCGGTGATGATCCCGTCGCGGCGGGGCGGGGCGGGGACATCCTGGCCGGGATGTGGGAGGTCATCGCCGACTGGGGTGCCTGCCCGCGCACGCTGTTGTGGGATCGGGAGTCCGCGATCGGCGGGACCGGCCGGTTGACGGTTGAGGCCGCCTCGTTCGCCGGGACCCTCGGCGTCCGGATCAGGCTGGCCCCGCCGCGGGACCCGGAGTCCAAAGGCCTGGTGGAGCGACGCAACGGGTTCTTCGAGACGTCGTTCCTGCCCGGGCGCACGTTCACGTCACCGTTGGACTTCAACACCCAGATCAGCCAGTGGTTGGCCGAGCGGGCGGATGTGCGGCATCTGCGCGCGATCGGCGCCCGGCCGATAGATCTGTGGCCCGTCGACCGGGCCGCGATGGTGGCCCTGCCGCCCATGTCACCGGCGATCGGGCTGACCGGCCGGGTCCGCCTCGGCCGGGACTACTACGTGCGCGTCGACGCCAACGACTACAGCGTCGACCCGAGGGCAGGGCCACACCGGCAGCGCCAGCCTCCTCGTGCGCTACCTCAACCAAGGCCGCGCCGCCACCGAACGCACCCCACCGCCACCACGCCGTTTATGGTGATTCGAACCATTAGTGCCCGAGTCGTCAGTACAAGCGCGTTGCGGCGTCCTTACGTGTCTGAGGGTTGCCGGTATCCGGGGTGGACACCGGCGGTGAGGTTCTGCTGCTGGGCCACGCGCGTGAGCAGCTCCCGCAGGGTGACGCGTTCTTCTAGGGTGAGCGCGGCGCACAGGTCGTCGTCGTGGGCTTTACCGACAGCGCCTAGCTGCCGCAGCAGATGCTGACCGGCTTCGGTCAGGTGCAGGGCGTAGGAACGGCGGTCGGGCTGACCGGGCCGGCGTTCGATCAAGCCGCGGTCCTGCATGGCGTCGACGAGGATGACGAAACGGCTGGGCGGCGTGCCCAGCCGTTTGGCGTATGCCTGCTGGCTCAGCCCTGGCGTGACCGCGATCATGCGAAGGAGCCCGGCCTGCGCAGGCGTCAGGTCCAGGCGGGCGATGCGCTCGGCAAATAACGCAGCGGCATGCGCGCCCAGTTGTGCGAGCAGGAAAGCGACCCCGCCCGAGGACCTGCCCGGTCCGTCACCCGTCTCTGACACAAACGGATCGTAGCACTTGAGAAACGATATACGTTCGTATATCGTTGCCTAGTGTATATCAATTAGGGAGTCGTCATGTCTCGACCTCAATCCGGCCCGCCGCTGATCGTCCCCGCCGTGGCCTTCACCGCCCTGACCATCGCCGGCATCGCTACCGCCGCAGGTGTTCCCCGCCCGGACGTGCCCGACTCCGAGGTGCTTGCCTACCTGCAGGACCACGCTTCGACAATGCGACTGTCGGCGTTTCTGGCCCTCGGCGCCGCTGTCCCGCTTGCCATCTGGAGCGCCGCGGCGTACCGGCGGCTGCGGGCGTTGGGCATCACCGCGCCGGGCTCGGCGATCGCCCTTGCCGGTGGGGTGCTCGCCAGCGGATTCGGGGCGCTGTCCGGCCTGATCGGCTGGGTCGCCTCCCGGACAGCAGACAGCGCACCCCTGGCCTCGGCGCTGCGGGACCTCGCCTTCGTGACCGGCGGACCCGGGTTCGTGACGTTCTTCGGGCTCCTGCTGGCCGGGGTCAGCGTCCCGATGCTGCTGCTGCGCATGTCCCGGCCCGTCGCGATCGCCGGCCTGGTCCTGGCTCTGATCGCCGAGCTGTCAACACTGACCCTGCTGACGCTCGATGCCGCGCCCACCCTTCCAATCGCCCGCTTCGGCGGCATCATCTGGCTGATCGCCGTCAGTCTGCTGCTGCCCACCAGCCGCCGCACCACGACCGCGAGCGAGTCATGATCGCGTTGGTGACCGGCGGGACCGCCGGCATCGGTCGGCAGATCGCCGCGAAGCTCCGCTCTGCCGGACTGACCGTCCTGATCACCGGCCGCGACCAGCCACGCGGCGCAGCCGCCGCAGCGGATCTGGGCGCATCCTTCCTGCCCGCCGACCACGCGACGATCGCCGGCAATCTCCACCTGGCCGAGCGAGTGCGTGAGCTAGCGCCGCACTTGGATGTCCTGGTCAACAATGTGGGTGGCGCGGCGTTCACGCAACGGACCGTCACCGCGGAGGGCCACGAGGCCACCCTCGCACTGAACTACCTCGGTCCGATTGTCCTGACCCAGGCTCTGCTGCCGACGCTCACCGCAGACGCCCGCATAGTCCAGGTCGTATCGAGCGCCTTCACCATGCACCCCGGCGACCCGTTCACCGAACCGGCCAGGTACACGGCGATCAGCGCCTATGCCCGGGCGAAGCAACTGAACCTGCTCGCCACGATGAGCCTCGCCCGGCAGCTGACCGACCGCGCCACGGTCAACGCGGTTAACCCAGGCATGGCCTGGACGCCAGGCGTACAGGCACTCACCCCAGAAGCCGTCCCGGCCTGGCGGTACATCTGGCCGCTGGTCCGCATGATCCAGCGCCGCGCCTCACCCGAGAAGGCTGCCCGCACCCCCGCACTGCTCGCCCTGCACCCCACCGGAACCGGCCAGTTCTACGAAAGCGACGAAACAGCCAAGTCTCTTCCACAGCGGCTGCGCGACCCGGCGCTGCAAACCCGCGCCTGGCAAACCGCCGTCGACCTCACCGCACCGCGCCACATCGTCGACCGGCCCCCGAACGCCTCCGAACCCACTCGCAAGGAGTAACCCATGCCACCCGAAATCACGTCGCCACGCCGCGAACGGCCAAGCCCCAACACCGGCCAACATCAAGACATCACCACGCGGGTTCTTCTCGCGGCAGGCGTCGTGGGTCCTGTCTTATTCGTCGTCACCTTCACCGTCGCCGGCTGGCTCCGCCCCGGATACTCGGCCATGGCCAGCGCGGTCAGTGACCTGGGGGTCGGGGACATGGCATGGATCCAGAATGCCAACTTCCTGCTGTTCGGCACCCTGCTCATCGCCTTCGCTGTTGGATTCCGGCGCGTGATGTCCGAGCTCATCGGAGGTCGCGCGACGTGGGGAGCCATCATGATCGCAACAACGGGCATCGGCATGCTGGGAGCTGTCCTGTTTCCAGCCGCTCCTCCGACGGAGATGCTCCACTTCCTCCTCGGGTTCCTGGTTGTCATCGTCTCCGCCGTAGCGGCCGCCTTCTACCTAGGTCGTCAGTTTCGTCGCGTGCCTGGATGGCGCAGCCTGTCCCGCTATTCCACCTGGACCGGGCTGACCGCGGTCGCCCTGGTGCTTCTCACCTTCGTCGCGCTCAACCCCGCCTCACCCTTGGAGGAAGCCGGAATCGGCGGCCTGGTCAACCGGATACTCGCGGTCGCGACCTTCGCCTGGTACACCGTGACTGGATGGTGGCTGTGGCGACACGCCAGCCGCGGCCGGGACGCCGATCGGACCAGAGCCACACAATGATCCTTTTCGCGGCCAGGATTCCCCATTGGACAGTCCCGCCTCACCAACGTCAACTTCGTCATTCCTCACGCCCCTGAGCCAGGGGTCTCCGCCGCCCCCACCGCGCCGCCCAGCTCTTTGCCGCCGCAGCCGATCAATGCCGGTGACGCATGGGGGCTGCCGACTCTGATCATGCTCATGGCGCTAGCTGGTGAGTTGTCAGCGGCCGAGCAGGTACGTCGATTCGGGATAACTGACGAAGCGGAACCGGCAAGTGCACTGGCCTGGTAGACGCCGCGTCTCGGAACTCAGTTCAGAATGCGCTGGCGGAGGCAGATCATCGAGCAGGCACGGCTGATCAGTGATCGGTGGATGTCGGCGTGGCGTTCAGCACGCAGGCGAAGCTTCTTGAGCGCGTGGAGCAAGGCGATGGTGCGTACGACACACCAGCGGTGTTCACCGAGTCCGGGGCCGTGACCGATGTGCGGGGTGATGCCACGGGCACGGACGAATAGCGGTACGTGTCGTGGCCGGAAGACGTCCAACCGGGAGCGGAAGACAGCTGCGCCGCTGAGCGAGGTCGCCGCGCTCGCGCTGCGTACCGGCTGGCACGGCCTCGAGCTCCGCTCGGCTCCGGATGAGCCCGTCCACATCGGACTGTCCGCCACCGGGCGGCAAGCAGCCGTTGAGATTCTGGGCGGCCTGGCCACGCTGTGCATTGCGTCCTACGTCAAGGTCGCCAGCGGCCAGGTCTCCGACGAGCAGTGCGTGAGCGATCTGCTCGCCGAGGCCGGGCTCGCCGCGGATCTGGGCGCCCGCGCGGTCCGCGTGTTCCCTGGCGGGACGACGGGCATGGTGACGCCCGCGCGATCGCGAGACTTCGCGCCGCCGCGCCACAACAGCCCGTTGTACGTTCCCGGTGGGACTGTTGAACGTCCAAAACGCCTATCTTGCTATAAACTGTAGCATTTCTCGCGGACCACAAAAGATCTTGGCAATATGGACCAAATTGGACTGGCGCCCACTCCGGATGTGGGACATCGTGGGCTTGTGGCACAGGCACCGCACAAGACCGACCAGGAGCTGAAGACCGCCGTAATCGAGGAACTGCAATACACCCCGAGCGTCGACGAAACCGGCGTCGAAGTGCAGGTCAACGACGGAACGGTGACGTTGTCCGGCGAGGTCGCCAGCCTGCCGGAGCGGCTCGCGGCGAAGCACGCCGCCATGCGGGTCGGCGGCGTCAAGAATGTCACCAACAAGACGTCCGTCCGCGCTCCGATCACCTCCGGCGTCAACGATCAGGACATCGCGCAGGCCGCCAGCCAGATCCTTGCGTGGGCCGTCGACGTCCCGCCGAACGCGGTCACCGCACATGTTCGCGACCGCAAGGTCACCCTCTCGGGTGAGGTGACATGGGAGTACCAGCGCAACGCCGCAGCGCGGGCGGTCATGTACCTCAAGGGCGTGACGCAGATCAGCAACGAGATCTCGCTCGAGTCGCAGCCGTCGACCGCCGACACCAAGGCAGCGGTCGAGGCCGCGATACGACGCAACGCCATGCTGAACCCGCGGTGGATCACGATCGACCTCGACGGATCCGAGCTGACGCTGCACGGCAGCGTCGGGTCGTGGTCGGAGCTGCGCGAGGCGGAGCGATCCGCCTGGAGTGCCGCCGGCGTGACGAGCGTGCGGAACGAACTGCACGTCGCGTCCTGACCCGGCTGTGATCAACGGCTGCGAGCGCATCCGCGCCCGCAGCCGTTCGCTGTCTCCGCGCGACGACGCTGGTCTCAGCGGCGCGCTGCGGTCCCCTCGGTTCCGGTCCCGTCTTCGGGCCGGCCTGCGGCGCGGACGGCACGATGGCGGGATCGGGTGACCTCCGCCTCCGCCTCGGCGCGGTCGGCCCAGACGCCACGCTCGGCGTCGACGGTCTTGCCCGGTTCGAGATCCTGGTAGATCTCGAAGAAGTGTTCGATCTCCAGCTTGTGGAACGGTTCCAGATCGGGAAGGTCCACCAGGTATGCCAGGCGCGGGTCGGCGGTCGGGACGCACAGCACCTTCGGGTCCGGGCCTTTGACGTCGCGCATCCGGACCATGCCGAACGCCCGGCACCGGATCTGACAGCCCGGAAAAGTGGGCTCCCGCACCAGCACGAGCGCGTCCAGCGGCTCGCCGTCCTCGCCGAGGGTGTCCTCGACGAAGCCGTAGTCCTCCGGATACTGGGTGGAAGTGAACAATGTGCGGTCCAACCGGATCCGACCGGTGCGGCGATCCACCTCATACTTGTTGCGAGTGCCCTTGGGACTCTCGACTGTCACGTCGAACTCCATACGCTCCGCCCCTCGCGTGCTTCGCGACCACCGACTCACCCGGGAAGTCGTGCGACGCTGCGGCCGGATCCGCTGACCGTCGGCGCGCCGCGACGGCGCTTCTGACGGTACCGCGACTGGCACCTCCACTCCCCCGGCAAACCCGTGACGCTGAGATCGCCGGGGTCGTCAGGAACGTCGACGGGGCATCGCGTCGTTCTCGTGTTGCAGGCGTAGAGTTCACTCTTGGCACTCGAGACCCCGGTGACCGAGACATGCACCGCCGACGGACCACGGTCGGCCAGGTCGTTGGCGTGTTTCGAGCGGAAGATCTGCCGGTGCCCGGCGTCGTGGCCGGGGAAGCCGATCTGGGTGAATATCACGGCGAGGAACGCAGCGACCGTGAGCTGCCACCACGAGTCGCCCAGCAGGGCGAAGACGGTCCACGCCGCGATGTAGAGTCCGCCGGTTACCGCGATCGTCGTCAGGTAGTAGCCGTGTCGCCGCTGCAGCAGGCCGGCGGCCTTGACCTGGCGCAGCAAGTTGGCGTAGTCGCTGCCGGGTGCCGCCACACGCAGTGCGTCATTGTCGCGACGGGGTTGGATGGTCGATGCCGCCAGTGTTGCCATGGTGGACCTTTCCGGTGCGCATCGTGATCGTGCCGATGATGCGTCGCCCAGGGTCCGGGCCGACCATTGCTGTTTCGCCGTTCACCACACCAGGCGATGGTCCTGCTTGTGCGGGCATTCGTCGATCTCGACGTCAGCACTTCCAGGGTTCGACGCCACAACGGTGTCGTCGGCCGCCCCTACCTCGTCCTGCGGTTTGGATCGATCGAAGCGACCGAACGGGGTGCGCCACACGCACCACGGCTGCCAGTCGATCAGATCGTCGAACGGCGTAGCGAGGGCAGCGGCTCAGGCTCAACTCGCCGCGATGACTTCGATGACCTCGTCGCATGGGCGGCGCGGTGGCGGCGGTACCGCGGGCGCGCTCTCGTTGACGCCGAGCCGGACCGTCAGTTGTGGGTACCCGGCTGGTGCGACCGCCCCGCGTAGTACCGTCCGCGCACCGGGGACCTCGACCACATCGCTCATCGCCGACGACGCCAGCCCGATGGTTGTGGCGGTGAGCAGGACCGCGCTGACCGCCTCCCCGGTGCGCAGCCAGTCCGCCCTGGTGTCCTGTGCGGTCGCGAACGCCAGGCAGGTCGTGTACCGGTCGTCGCCGGGCCCGGGAGCCAGACCCGGCATCGCGCCGGGAGCGAAGTTGCGTGCCGGCCCGGTCCGTGTCACCTTCGGGACGGCCGCCGTCACCGGCACACCGTCGCGGGTCGCTGGGACATGACGGGTCGTCCAGGTGGCGATCTCGTCCTGGTAGCCGGCGTCGCGTTGCTCGACTGTCGCCGCCAACCGTGCGGCGAGCGCGAGGAAGCCCACCTGCGACGGGTCGAACGCATGGGTGCTGACCTCGAACGGTTCGGTGGTGTGCCGCAGCAGGTCTATCACCTCGTCCGGTAGCGGCCGGACGCCCAGGAACGGGCGTCGATCGGTGCAACGCGTGCGCAAAGCATGATGCAGGCGCATGTCTTCGGCTGTCACCTGGTGCGGGCCGGTAAGTGTCAGTCTGGCGAGCAGGTCCGGGTCGGCTGGGTCATCGATCCGTTCGACGGTGGCCGCGGCCCCGAGGACGGCGAGCACGACGGTGGCATGGTGCAGAACCGCGCCGCAGCTGACGATCATCAACCGACCCTGCGGATCGGTGGCGGTCAACTGGCGGGAACGATCCGCGTACAGCTCGAGGGTGTTGCCGCGGATGCGCCAACGCCACGGCTGGGAGTTCTCGATCGACGGGGCCAGACACGCCACGCGGGCCGCCTCATACAACACATCCCCAGCCGGCAACGACGCCGGTTGCTGCATCTCACTCATGGTGGTGCCTCCGGGGGTGGCGGTGGCTGGTCGTTACCCCAAGGTCCGAACGGATGGGATCGCCGACGTAAACGCCGACCGTCGTGTTGACACTCGACAACCCGGCCCCGAGCTCAACGGTACGCGCTGGCCGATCCGTTCGGCGCCTTGTCGGTCGCGATCTGCCTGCTTTCCGCGGAAGACGCCCGCGACGCCGAAGCGGTGACCGGGTTGCCGGCGTAGGCTGGCGACTGGCAAGCCGTTTGAGGAGCTCGTCGCGTTCGACCAAGCCCTTGTCGTCCGTCACCGGCCCGTCGCGGCCGCACGAACCGTTGAGGTGTCGGAGGCGGCCTCGTGGTCAGCCGGCCGGGGTTTTGGCCCAGGCAGTGCCAGGCGGAAGATGTTCTTCCAGACGTTGGCGGTTTGACGGACCAGTGAGCCGGTGTTGTATCGCAGGCCGTAGCGCTGGCAGAGGTCACGGACCTTGGGCGCGATCTCGGCGTAGCGGTTGCTGGGCAGGTCGGGGAACAGGTGGTGTTCGATCTGGTGGCTGAGGTTGCCGGTCATGATGTGCAGCAGCGGGCTGCCATCGATGTTGGACGAGCCGAGCAGTTGGCGGATGTACCACTCGCCGCGGGTTTCGTCGTCGAGTTGCTCTTCGGTGAAGACCTCGGAGCCGTCCGGGAAGTGGCCGCAGAAGATGACCGCGTGCGACCAGACGTTGCGGGTGACGTTCGCGGCGAAGTTGCCGAGCAGTGTGGGTAGGAACGCCGGACCCGCGAGCAACGGGTACGCCACGTAGTCCTTGACGACCTGGCGGGCGGACTTGCGCAGGACGCCGCGGAGCTGGGTCAGCGCCTCGGCCCAGCTCTTCTCGCCGCGCCAGACCCGTTCGAGCTCGACGTCGTAGAACGCGATGCCCCACTCGAAGAACGCCGCGAGGATCGCGTTGTAGACGGGTTGGGCGAGGTAGACCGGGTGCCATGGCTGCTCGGGGTTGACCCGCAGGATGGCGTAGCCGATGTCGCGATCCTTGCCGAGGATGTTGGTGTAGGTGTGGTGCACGAAGTTGTGCGAGTGCTTCCACATGTCGGCCGGCGTCGCGGAGTCCCATTCCCAGGTGGTGGAGTGGATCTCAGGGTCGCGCATCCAGTCCCACTGTCCGTGCAGGACGTTGTGGCCGATCTCCATGTTCTCCAGGATCTTCGCGACGGCCAGACACGTTGTGCCGGCCAGCCAGGCCGGCGGCAGGATCGAGGCCATCAGCAGTATCCGGCCGCCGACTTCCAGGCCCCGCTGGACCGTGATGACCCGGCGGATGTAGCGGGCGTCGCCGTCGCCGAGGCTGGCGGTCACCGCATCTCGGAGCTGGTCGAGTTCGCGGCCGATCTCTTTGATGTCGACCTCGGACAGGTGGGCGGTCGCGGACACGGGCGCGGTTGCAGTCATTGCCTGGTCTCCTACGGGTCGTTTACAGGTCGATCTCGACGGGGCCGGCGGCCGCCGATACACAGGTCTGGACCAGTTCTCCTTCGTCGCCGTGTTCATGACCTGCGCGCAGGTCGCGTACCCGGCCTACACGCAGCCGGGCCGCGCAGCTGTAGCAGATGCCCGTGCGGCAGCCGCTGGGCATGAGCACACCGGCGTTCTCGCCGGCGACCAGCAGCGGGGTGGCG
>NZ_JBHSIU010000002.1:0-81109 GCF_042653625.1 Dactylosporangium cerinum
CCCACGCGAAGCCCTCGCCATGGACCCCCAACAACGCCTCCTCCTCGAAGCATCCTGGGAGGTGCTCGAGCGGTCCGGGATGAGCCCCGACGCCCTGCGCGGGCAGCCCGTGGGCGTGTTCATCGGCGCCTCGACCTCCGGCTACGGCGTCGGTGGGCAGATCCAGGCCGGCACCGAGGGACACCTGCTCACCGGCAGCGCGCCGAGCATCATCTCCGGCCGGGTCGCCTACACGTTCGGCCTCGAAGGCCCCGCCGTCACCGTCGACACCGCCTGCTCCTCCTCACTCGTCGCGCTGCACCTGGCGGCCCAGGCGGTCCGGCAGGGCGAGTGCACGATGGCGCTTGCCGGCGGCGTCACCGTCCTGGCCGGACCCGACATCTTCGCGGAGTTCTCCCGGCAGGGCGGCCTCGCCGCTGACGGGCGCTGCAAGGCGTTCGGTGACGGCGCGGACGGCACCGGCTGGTCGGAAGGCGTCGGCGTCCTGCTTGTCGAGCGTCTCTCCGACGCCCGGCGCAACGGTCACGAGGTGCTGGCTGTCGTGCGAGGCAGCGCGGTGAATCAGGACGGTGCCTCGAATGGCCTTACCGCGCCGAACGGTCCGTCGCAGGAGCGGGTGATCCTGCGGACCCTGGCCAATGCCCGTCTGGCACCGTCCGATGTGGATGTCGTGGAGGCACACGGCACGGGCACGAGGCTGGGTGACCCGATCGAGGCGCAGGCGTTGCTGGCCACATATGGGCAGGGCCGCCCGGCCGATCGTCCGTTGTGGTTGGGTTCGGTCAAGTCGAACATCGGCCACAGCCAGGCGGCTGCTGGTGTCGCGGGTGTCATCAAGATGGTCATGGCGTTGCGGCACGACACCATGCCACCGAGCCTGCACGCCGATTCGCTTTCCCCGCACGTCGACTGGTCGGCCGGGGCCGTCAGCCTGCTCACGGAGGCCCGCCCCTGGCACCGCGGCGATGTTGCCCGCCGGGCTGGCGTGTCGTCGTTCGGGGTCAGCGGGACCAACGCCCACGTCATCATCGAGGAGGCTCCAGCGCCGGCCGAGCCGGTGACCGCCCTGCGGCCCGTGGTCGCCGCGCCGGCGTCCGTGCCGTGGCTGCTGTCGGCGAAGACGGCCGAGGCGCTGGCCGGTCAGGCGGCCCGGCTGCGTGCGGCGCTGGAGCACGGCGCCCTTCCCGGGGCCGTCGACGTCGGGCACTCGCTCGCGCACACCCGCGCCAGGCTCGAGCACCGCGCTGTCGTGTTCTCCGCGAGCGCCGCGGATGCCCTCGTCGCGGTCGAGCGCGGTTCGGGTTCGGCCGATGCCATGCTCGGTGCTACCGCCCCCGGGCGTCTCGCACTGCTGTTCACGGGCCAGGGCGCGCAACGCGCCGGGATGGGCCGCGAGCTGTGCGCCCAGTTCCCGGTCTTCGGCGAGGTATACGACGGGATCCGCGCCAGTTTTGACGCGGTGCTGGACGTGCCGCTGAGCGAGGCGGACGTGCACCAGACCGTGTATACGCAGGCGTCGTTGTTCGCGTTCGAGGTGGCGCTGTTCCGGCTGCTGGAGTCGTTCGGGGTCAAACCGGCCTTCCTGCTGGGTCACTCGATCGGTGAGCTGGCCGCCGCGCACGTCGCGGGGGTGCTGTCGCTGGACGACGCGGTGCAGCTGGTCGCGGCGCGGGGCCGGTTGATGCAGGCGTTGCCGGCTGGTGGGGCGATGCTGGCGGTGCAGGCGACCGAGGCCGAGGTCCGGGCGGCACTGGAGCCGTTCGCCGGCCGGGTCGACATCGCGGCCGTCAACGGCCCGACCTCAATCGTCATCTCCGGTGCGGCCGAGGTGATCGACGAGCTCTTCAAGGACCGGAAAACCTCCCGGTTGACGGTCTCCCACGCGTTCCATTCGCCGCTGATGGAGCCGATGCTGGACGAGTTCCGCGCCGTCGCTGCCGGCATCCGGTATCAGGCGCCGCGGATCCCGATCGTCTCCAACCTCACCGGCGAGCCGGTCGAGGAGTACACCGCGGACTACTGGGTCCGGCATGTGCGGGAGGCTGTGCGGTTCGCTGATGGGGTCGGCTGGCTGGCCGGGAACGGGGTGACCCGGTTCCTGGAGGTCGGGCCGACCGGTGTGCTCACCGCGATGGTGCAGGCGTGCCTGGCCGAGCAGGCGGGTGTGGTCGCGCTGCCCGCGGTGCGGCGTGGGCGTGCGGAGGTCGAGTCGCTGCTGCGGGCGGTTGCGCAGCTGTACGTGAACGGCGTCGACATCGACTGGACCCGGCTGTACGCCGACTGGGGCGGCCGCCGGGTCGACCTGCCGACGTATGCGTTCCAGCGGGAGCGGTACTGGCTGTACGCACCCGCGGATGGCCCAGCCGAGGGCGCGGCGGAGCGGCGTTTCTGGGACGCGGTCGAGGGCGGCGACGTCGATGCGGTGGCGGCAAGTCTCGACCTTGCTCCGGCGGATCCGTTGAGTTCGGTGTTGCCCGCGCTGTCTTCGTGGCGCCGGCAGCAGCGGGACGGTTCGGCGGTGCTGCCGTGGCGGTACACCGTCGATTGGCGTCCGTCGACTCCGGCTGGTGTCGTGTCCGGGACGTGGCTGGCGCTGATGTCCTCGTCGGACGGTTGGGGTCTGGAGGCTCTGGCGGCGGTTGCGGCGAGCGCGGATCGTCTGGTGCGGCTGGAGCTGGATGCCGCCGGCGTCGATCGGCTGACGTTGGCCGCGCGCCTGCGGGATGCGGTTGCCGGCGTGCCCGACTGTGCCGGAGTGTTGTGGCTGCCGCCGGCGGATGCCGGGTTGGACGCGACGGTTGTGGTGGTGCAGGCGCTCGGTGATGCCGGGGTGGACGCTCGCTTGTGGACGTTGACCCGGGATGCGGTTGCGGGTGTCGGGCCTGCGCAGGTGTGGGGCTTCGGTCGGGTGGCCGCGCTGGAGTATCCGCAGCGTTGGGGTGGTCTCGTTGCCGGCCCGGCGGTGTGGGACGCGGACACGCTTGCCGGTCTGACCGCGGTGTTGGGCGGCTCTGAGGATCAGGTGTCGTTGCGTTCGTCGGGGCCGCTGGCGCGTCGGTTGCGCCGTGCCCCTGAACTGCCGGCGGAGACCGGGTCGTGGCGGCCGGGCGGCACGGTGGTCGTGACTGGTGGGACCGGTGGCCTCGGTGCTGAGGTCGCCCGGTGGCTGGCCGGTCGGGGCGCGCCCGGTCTGCTGCTGCTGAGCCGGCGTGGCCTGGCCGCTCCCGGCGCTGCCGAGCTGCGCGATGAGCTGTCTGAGCTGGGCACGCAGGTCACGGTGGTCGCGTGTGATGTCGCCGACCGTGCCTCGCTGGCCGCGGCGCTGGCGACCGTGCCGGTGGAGCGTCCGGTGACCGGTGTCGTGCACGCCGCCGGCGTGGATCCGGTGTTCGCGATCGAGGACGCGACCCCTGAGCGGGTGGCGGCGGTGCTTGCCGCGAAGGTCGACGGTGCCGTGCACCTGGACGCGTTGCTGGCCGATACGCCGCTGGAGGCGTTCATCCTGTTCTCGTCGATCGCTGGTGTGTGGGGCAGCGGCCGGCAGTCTGCGTACAGCGCGGCGAATGCTGCCTTGGATGCGCTGGCGTGGCAGCGGCGGGCGCGAGGTGTGCCGGCGACGGCGGTGGCGTGGGGTCCGTGGGCGGATGCCGGGATGGCCGCCGGTGACGGTGTCGGTGAAGCGTTGCTGCGGCACGGGTTGCGGCCGATGCCGGCCCGCCTCGCCCTGATCGCACTGGGTCAGGCTGTTGATGGTGACGAGACGTGTGTGACCGTCGCCGACGTTGACTGGGACCGGTTCACCGCGACGTTCACCGCCGGCCGCCAGAGTCCCCTGCTGGAGGACCTGGCGCCGGCCGGCGCGCCCGCCGTGGTGGACGCCGTGGGCGGGGAGCTTCGTGGCCGCCTCGCCGCAGCGTCGGACTCGGAGCGTCGTCGCATGTTGTCGGACCTGGTCCGCAGCGGTGTGGCGACCACGCTCGGCTACGCCTCGGCCGGGAACGTCGAGGAGTCGCGTCCGTTCAAGAGCCTCGGGTTCGACTCACTGACCGCGGTCGAGCTGCGCAACCTGCTCAACGCGGCGACGGGCCTGGTGCTGCCGGTCGGGCTCGTGTTCGACCACCCGACCCCGCTCGCGGTCGCGAACTACCTGTTCAGCGAGCTGTGCGCCGAGGGCGCCGGCGATCCGCAGGAGACCACGGCAGAGGTTCCGGGCAGCGACCTGGAGCCGATCGCGATCGTCGGGATGAGCTGCCGCCTGCCGGGTGGGGTGTCGTCTCCGGAGGATCTGTGGCGTCTGGTCGAGGGTGGCTCGGACGCAATGGGTGGTTTCCCGACCGACCGCGGTTGGGGCGAGGTGGCTGGTGACTTCGCGCGAGTCGGCGGGTTCGTCGCTGATGCGACCGGGTTTGACGCGGGCCTGTTCGGGATCAGTCCGCGTGAGGCTGTGGCGATGGATCCGCAGCAGCGGCTGCTGTTGGAGGCTGCGTGGGAGGTGGTGGAGCGGGCCTCGGTCGATCCGCTGTCGCTGCGTGGCAGCCGCACCGGTGTCTTCGTCGGCGCCTCGACGTCGGGTTACGGGTTCGGCGGGACCGGCGAGGGTGATGGGCACCTGCTGACCGGCACGGCGAACAGTGTGATCTCGGGTCGGGTGGCGTATTCGCTGGGCTTGGAGGGCCCGGCGGTGACGGTGGACACGGCGTGTTCGTCGTCGTTGGTGGCGTTGCATCTGGCGTGCCAGGCGCTGCGAGCCAATGAGTGCACCCTGGCGGTCGCGGGTGGGGTGACGGTGATGCCCAGCCCGGCCGTGTTCGGGGAGTTCGCCCGGCAGGGTGGCCTGGCCGGTGACGGCCGGTGCAAGTCGTTCGCGGCCGGCGCGGACGGCACCGGCTGGTCTGAAGGTGTCGCGGTGCTGCTGGTCGAGCGACTGTCGGACGCGCGCCGCAACGGGCATGAGGTCCTGGCGGTGGTGCGGGGCAGCGCGGTCAATCAGGACGGTGCGTCGAACGGTCTTACCGCGCCGAACGGTCCGTCGCAGGAGCGGGTGATCCGCCAGGCCCTGGCGAACGCGCGGCTGGCCCCCGATGACGTGGACGCGGTCGAGGGCCACGGCACGGGCACGAAGCTCGGTGACCCGATCGAGGCGCACGCGCTGCACATGGCATACGGGCGGGCCCGGGAGTCCGGTCGGTCGCTGTGGTTGGGGTCGTTGAAGTCGAACATCGGGCACACGCAGGCTGCGTCTGGTGTCGCGGGTGTGATCAAGATGGTGATGGCGATGCGGCACGGGGTGTTGCCGCGGACCCTGCACATCGACGCGCCGAATCCACACGTCGACTGGTCCTCGGGTTCGGTGGAACTGCTCACCGAGGCGCGGTCATGGCCCGACGCCGGGCGTCCGCGCCGCGCCGGGGTCTCGTCGTTCGGGATCAGCGGCACCAACGTGCACACCATCATCGAGCAGGCTCCGGAGGTCGAGCCGGTCGAGCCGCCGGCGGTGGTCGTGCCGGCGTTGCTGCCGATCGTGGTGGCGGCCAGGTCAGGGGCGGCACTGCAGTCGCAGGCACGCCGGTTGCGGGAGCTGCTGGCCGAGCCGGGTCCGGACCTCGTTGACGTGGCGTGGTCGCTGATGACCACCCGGGCGGCGCTGGAACACCGGGCCGTGGTCCTGGCCGGAGACCGGGCCGAGGCGGTGCGGGGGCTTGACGCCCTCGCCGCCGGTGGTAGCGGATCGCACCTGATCACCGGCACGGTCACGCCGGGCCGCACGGCGTTCCTGTTCACCGGTCAGGGGGCCCAGCGGGCGGGGATGGGCGCCGGCCTGCACGAGCAGTTCCCGGTCTTCGCCGAGGCGTACGACGACATCTGCAGCCGTTTCGCGGCGTTGCTGGATGTGCCGCTGGGCGAGGCGGATCTGAACCAGACGGTGTACACGCAGGCTTCGCTCTTCGCGGTCGAGGTCGCCCTGTTCCGCCTGGTCGAGTCGTTCGGTCTGCGGCCGGACTTCCTGCTGGGTCACTCGATCGGTGAGCTGGCCGCCGCGCACGTCGCGGGAGTGCTGTCCCTGGACGACGCGGTGGCGCTGGTCGCCGCGCGGGGCCGGCTCATGCAGGCGCTGCCGGGCGGTGGGGCGATGCTGGCCGTGCAGGCGACCGAGGCCGAGATCCGGGCGGCATTGGAGCCGTTCGCCGGTCGGGTCGACATCGCGGCGGTCAACGGTCCGACCTCGATCGTGGTGTCCGGCGACGCCGAGGTGATCGACGGACTCTTCAAGGACCGGAAGACCTCCCGGTTGACGGTGTCGCACGCGTTCCACTCGCCGTTGATGGAGCCGATGCTGGAGGAGTTCCGCACGGTCGCCGCGGGCTTGTCGTATGCGCCGCCGCAGATTCCGGTCGTGTCGAACCTGACCGGGCGGCCGGTCGAGGAGTACACCGCCGACTACTGGGTCCGCCACGTGCGCCAGGCGGTCCGGTTCGCTGACGGCGTGGCGTGGCTTTCGGAGAACGGGGTGACCCGGTTCCTGGAGGTGGGCCCGTCCGGGGTGCTGACCGGGATGGCGCAGGGCTGCCTGACCGGCGAAGCGGTGCTGGCCGCGGCAATGCGCAAGGACCGGGACGAGCCCGCCACCCTGCTGCACGCGTTGGCCACCCTGCACGTCAACGGCACCGACGTCGGCTGGCACCCGATGCTGCCCCACGGCACCCGCGTCAGCCTGCCCACCTACGCCTTCCAGCGGGAGCGGTTCTGGCTGCAGGAGACGACCCATTCGCCGGCCGACCCGGACGAGGTGCGGTTCTGGGATGCGGTGGAGGGTCAGGATTCGGGGGCCTTGGCCGGAACGTTGGGGTTGGATGACGCCGGGGTGCTGGACTCGGTGCTGCCGGCGCTGTCGTCGTGGCGTCGCGGCCGCCGTGACCGGTCCACGGTGGATGGTTGGCGCTACGCGGTGTCGTGGGAGAGCCTGCCGCGGACCACGGCCGCCCTGGCCGGCACGTGGGTGGTCGCCGCCGAGCCGGATGCCGCCGCCGCGGATGTGGTGGAGGCGTTGCGGCAGGCCGGCGCCGACCCGGTGGAGCTGCCGCTGACCGAAGCTGATCTGGACCGTGCCGCCCTGGCCGGCCGGCTGGCCGGGGTGCAGGAGCCGGTCGGAGTCCTCGTGGTGTGCGGTGCCGGCACGGGGTCGGTGCCGCCGTTGGCGGTGTCGGCAACGGTGGTTCTCATCCAGGCGCTGGCTGATCTCGGTTCCCCGGCGAAGGTCTGGGGTGTCACTCGTGGCGCGGTTGCGGTTGATGCGAGCGAGCACGTCACGGCCGCGGCCGCGGCGCAGTTGTGGGGTCTGGGCCGGGTGGTGGCGTTGGAGCAGCCGAACCGTTGGGGTGGCCTGATCGACCTGCCGGAGCAGGTCGACGCAACGCTGGCCGGTGTGCTGGCGCAGACCGCTGAGGACCAGGTCGCGGTCCGCCGCAGCGGTGTGTTCGCCCGCCGGCTGGTTCCCGCGCCGGCACTGGACCCGTCGGCTCGCCGTGCCTGGCAACCGCGCGGAACGGTGCTGGTGACCGGTGGCACCGGCGGCCTGGGCGGTCATGTCGCGCGGTGGTTGGCCGGTGCGGGTGTGCCGCATCTGGTGTTGACCAGTCGTCGTGGCCCGGATGCGCCGGGTGTCGCGGACCTGGTGCAGGAGCTGACCGCGCTGGGTTCGCGGGTGACTGTCGCCGCCTGTGATGTGGCCGATGGTGACGCTCTGGCGGCGTTGCTCGCCGATCTGCCGGTGACGGGTGTCGTGCACGCGGCCGGGGTCGATGACGCGGCCGAGGTCGCGGATCTGGACCTGGACCGGTTCGCGGCGGTGTTGCGCGCGAAGGTTGCCGGTGCGGCGCACCTGGACCGCCTGCTCGCCGGGGTTGATCTGGACGTCTTCGTGGTGTTCTCGTCGATTGCCGGTGTGTGGGGCAGCGGCGGCCAGGGCGCCTACGCGGCCGCGAACGCGTTCCTCGACGCCCTCGTGCAGCAACGGCGGGCGCGTGGTGCGGCGGGCACGGCGTTGGCGTGGGGTCCGTGGGCTGAGGCCGGGATGCTGGTCGACGCGGGCGCGGAGTCGTATCTGCGGCGTCGTGGCCTGGTGCCGATGGCGCCGGCGCTGGCGGTGCAGGCGCTCGCGGCGGCCGTCGGGCACAACGTGAGCACTGCGGTCATCGCGGATGTGGACTGGCCGCGGTTCTGTGAGGTGTTCACCGCTGGTCGTGCCAGTCGTCTGTTCGACCTGCTGCCGGGTGTCGCGGTGCCCGCTGTCGCGTCTGATGGCGCGGATGCGGTGCTGCGGCGTCGGCTGTTGGAGGTTCCTGGGGCGCAGCAGCGTCAGGTGGTGTTGGCGGTGGTGCGCTCCGAGGTCGCCGCCGTCCTGGGCCATGCCGATGTTGCGGCGGTCGAGCCCGGCAAGCCGTTCAAGGCGTTGGGTTTCGACTCGCTCACCGCGGTGGAGCTGCGCAACCGCCTGAACACGGTGACCGGCTTGACGTTGCCGGTCGGGATGGTGTTCGACTACCCGACCCCGCTTGCCCTCGCCGAACACCTCCGCAGCACCCTGCTCGGCGAGGCAGCGGCGGCCGGCCCCGCCCAGCCGGAGCCGGCGGTTGCGCGGACCGTTGATGAGCCGATCGCGATCGTCGCGATGAGTTGCCGGTACGCCGGCGGCGTCGACAGTCCCGAGGACCTGTGGCGGCTGGTGCGTGACGGCGAGGACGGCATCACCGGGTTCCCGGCCGATCGTGGTTGGGACGTGGAGGCGTTGTACCACCCTGACCCCGACCACGCGGGCACGTCCTACACCCGTGAGGGTGGGTTCATCGACGGTGTCGCGGACTTCGACGCGGAACTGTTCGGTATCTCCCCGCGTGAAGCCCTCGCCATGGATCCGCAGCAGCGGCTGTTGCTGGAGTCGGCGTGGGAGGCGTTCGAACGCGCCGGCCTGGACCCGCGTTCCCTGGCCGGCACCCGCACCGGCGTGTTCGTCGGTTCGAACAGCCACGACTACCTGGCCCTGCTCGCCGGCGGTTCCTCCGACGCGGAGGGGTACCTCGCCACCGGCACCGCCGCCAGCGTCATCTCCGGCCGCATCGCGTACGCCTTCGGGCTGGAAGGCCCGGCCGTGAGCGTCGACACGGCGTGCTCGTCGTCGCTGGTGGCGCTGCATCTGGCGGTCCAGTCACTGCGGGCGGGGGAGTGCTCCCTGGCCGTGGCCGGTGGCGTGGCGGTCATGTCGACCCCTGGGATCTTCACCGAGTTCTCCCGCCAGCGCGGTCTGGCCACCGACGGCCGGTGCAAGGCGTTCGCGGCCACGGCGGACGGCACGGGCTGGGGCGAGGGCGTCGGCCTGCTCCTCGTGGAGCGGCTCTCGGACGCGCGGCGCAACGGTCATCAGGTCCTGGCCGTCGTGCGTGGGTCGGCCATCAACCAGGACGGTGCGTCCAACGGTCTGACCGCCCCGAACGGTCCCGCGCAGCAGCGCGTCATCCGCCAGGCCCTCGCGAGCGCCGGCCTCAACCCGGTCGACGTCGATGCGGTCGAGGCACACGGCACCGGCACGAGGCTCGGCGACCCGATCGAGGCAGAGGCGCTGCTCGCCACGTATGGGCAGGAGCGCCCAGACGATCGGCCGCTGTGGCTCGGCTCGGTCAAGTCGAACATCGGCCACACGCAGGCCGCGGCCGGCGTGGCCGGCATCATCAAGATGGTCATGGCCATGCAGCACGACCTGCTGCCGCAGACGCTGCACGTCGATGCGCCGTCGCCGCACGTGGACTGGTCCTCGGGTGCCGTGCAGCTGCTCACCGAGGCGCGGTCCTGGCCGGCAACCAACCGCCCGCGGCGTGCGGGTGTGTCGTCGTTCGGTATGAGCGGCACGAACGCGCACGTCATCGTCGAGGAAGCCGAGCCGTCGCCCGCGCCGGCGGCGTCGGTCGTGACAGGCCCGGTGCCGTGGCTGATCTCCGGAAAGTCGCCGGCGGCGGTGCGGGCGCAGGCGGCCCAGCTGGCTGCCCTCACTGAGACAGGCGTTGACGTGGTGGCGGCGGCCCGGGCACTCGCGACGACCAGGGCTGCGCTGGAGCACCGTGCGGTGGTCGTGGCCGAGGACGCGGCCGGGTTCATCGCCGGTCTGGAAACGGTCGAGCCGACCAGTGTCGTTGCGGGCGGCGACGGTGTGGTCCTGCTCTTCCCGGGACAGGGCGGCCAATGGCTGGGCATGGCGGTCGACCTCCTGGAATCCTCGCCGGTCTTCGCGGCCCGCCTGCGCGAGTGCGACGCGGCCCTGGACTTCCCGCTGATCGAGGTCCTGACCTGCGGCGAACCGCAGTGGCTGGAACAAGCCGACATCGTGCAACCGGCCCTGTGGGCGGTCATGGTCTCCCTCGCGGCGGTCTGGGAGTCGTTCGGGGTCCAGATTGCCGGGGTGGTCGGTCATTCGCAGGGCGAGATCGCGGCGGCGGTGGTGGCCGGTGCGTTGACCCTTGCCGACGGCGCGCTGATGGTCTCGGCCCGGTCGCGGCTGCTGCGGGATCTGGCCGGCACCGGTGGCATGCTGGCGGTCGGCGTCCCTGCCAACGAGCTGGGTGAGCTGCCCGACGGGGTGGGCATCGCGGCGGTCAACGGCCCGAGGCTGATCGTGGTGTCCGGTGATGTCGCAGGGTTGGACGCGGTCGCCGCACGATGTGCCGAGCGTGGCGTGTGGGCCAAGCGGGTCTCAGTGGACTACGCGTCCCACTCCGCGCATGTGGAGGCGATCCGGACGCCGATGCTCGCCGCGTTGGACGGCCTGACCGCCCAGCCGGGCCGGTTCCCGTTCTACTCGACGGTGACCGGGGAGCGCGTCGACGGGACGGCACTGGACGCGGGGTACTGGTACGAGAACCTGCGCCGCCCGGTCCGTTTCGATGACGTCATCGCCGCACTGGTCGCCGCCGGGCACACCACATTCGTCGAGGTGAGCCCGCACCCGGTCCTCACCGGCGGGGTCGGCGAACGCGCCTCCGTGGCCATCGGGACGCTGCGCCGGGATGAAGGCGGCTGGGATCAGATGCTGCGCTCCGCCGGCGAACTGTGGGCGGCCGGCGTCGAGGTCAACTGGTCGGGAGCGCTCGGCGCAGCTACCCCGATCGTGGATCTGCCGACGTATCCGTTCCAGCGGCAGCGGTACTGGCCCTCAGGTGCGGGCGAGGCACTGCTGGGCGCCGGCGTACACCTGGCGGACGGAGACGGCACAGTATTCTCCGGGCACCTGTCGCTCAGCACCCAGCCGTGGCTGGCCGACCACCGGGTCCTGGACCGGGTGCTGCTGCCGGGGACCGCGTTCGTCGAGCTCGCGTTGCATGCCGGTGCCGTTCGGGAGCTGACGATCGAGGCACCGCTGACGGTTCCGGACTCCGGCAGCGTGCAGCTGCAGGTGCGGGTCGGCGCGCCGGATGAGACCGGTGACCGGCCGGTGCGGATCTCGTCACGCGGCGAAGGCACCGACACCTGGACGCACCACGCCACCGGCCTCATCGCCGCCGAAACCACCACCCCCACCTTCGACCTGTCCGCCTGGCCCCCGTCGGGCGCTGCGCCGGTCGACCTGCACGGCTTCTACGAACGCGGCGCCGAGGCCGGCTACGGCTACGGCCCGGCATTCCAGGGCCTGCGAAAGGCCTGGCGGCACGACGGCGACGTCTACGCCGAGGTGATCCTTCCCGACGCTGCCTCCGTAGCCGGGTTCGGCGTTCACCCGGCGCTGCTCGACGCCGCTCTGCACGCGGTGAGCCTCGGCGACTTCGTGGCCCCCGGCGAGATCCGGCTCCCGTTTGCCTGGACCGGCATCAACCTGCACGCAGTCGGCGCCGCGGCCGTTCGCGTCCGAATCACCGGCGCCGGCACCGACGCCGTGAGTGTCGACGTCGCCGACACCACGGGCGCCCCCGTCGCCACCATCGACAGTTTGACGTTGCGTCCGGTGTCGCAGGCGCAGCTCTCGGCCGGCCCGGCACTGCAGGATTCGCTGTTCCATATCCAGTGGACGCCGGTGGCGGCAAAGGCGACGCCGGGTCTGCTGTCCGACGGTGTCGTCGTCGTGCCCGTGGCCGATGCGGAGGCCGGTGTTGCGGGTGTCGAGGTGCGGGTCCGTGACGGCGTGCGTCGGGTGTTGTCGCTGACGCAGGAGTGGCTGGCGCAGGAGCGCCCGGCTGAGGACCGTCTGGTGATCCTCACCCGCGGTGCGGTGGCGGTTGATGGTCCGGTCACGGATCTGGTGGGTGCGACGGTGTGGGGCCTGTTGCGTTCGGCGCAGTCGGAGAACCCGGACCGCATCGTGCTGGTCGACACCGACGGCAGCGACGACTCCGTTGCGGCGCTGCCGGGCGCGGTTGCCCTGGACGAGCCGCAGCTCGCGCTGCGCAACGGCACAGTGTCGGCGTTGCGGTTGGTGCGGGCGCTGCCGGCAACCACCCTGCTCACCCCGCAGGATGACGCGGTGCCGCATCGGGTTGAGGTGGTCGGCGGTGGCACGTTGCACAGCGTGGCGTTCGTGCCCGCTGACGAGGCCGCCGCGCCGCTCGGGCCGGGTCAGGTCCGGGTGGCGGTCCGCGCGGCCGGGGTCAACTTCCGGGACGTGGCGATCGCGTTGGGCATGGTTCCCGACCAGCAGGTGATCGGTTCGGAGGCCGCGGGTGTCGTGGTCGAGGTCGGACCGGACGTTGTCGACCTGGCGCCGGGTGACCGGGTGTTTGGCCTGTTCTCCGGCGCGTTCGGGCCCCTCGCTGTCACCGACCGCCGGGTGGTGGCGCGGATGCCGCGGTCCTGGTCGTTCACCCAGGCGGCGTCGATCCCGGTGGTATTCCTGACCGCCTACTACGCGCTTCGGGACCTGACGAACGTGCAGCCCGGCGAACGGCTCCTCGTGCACGCCGCCGCCGGCGGGGTCGGCATGGCGGCCGTGCAACTCGCGCAACACTGGGGCGTCGAGGTGTACGGCACCGCCTCACCATCCAAGTGGGACGCACTCAGGAGCCTCGGCCTCGACGACACGCGCATCGCGTCATCCCGCGACCTGGATTTCGAGGCGACGTTCCGGGCCGCCACCGGCGGTCGGGGCATGGACGTCGTCCTGAACTCGCTCGCCGGTGCGTACGTCGACGCGTCGTTGCGGCTGCTCGCCCAGGGTGGCCGGTTCTCCGAGATGGGCAAGACCGACAAGCGTGATCCCGCCGAGGTTGCCGCGGCGTACGACGGCCTGTCGTATCGCGCGTTCGACCTCGCCGAAGCCGGCCTCGATCGCATCGGCGCGATGCTCACCGAGGTCATCGCCCTGTTCGACGCCGGCGCCCTGCACCTGCCGCCGGTTGCCGCCTGGGACCTGCGCGACGCCGTCGCCGCGTTCCGGTACATGGGCCAGGCCAAGCACGTCGGCAAGATCGCCTTCACGATCCCGGCCGCGCCGCAGGGCACGGTGCTCATCACCGGTGGCACCGGTCTGCTCGGTGGCCTGTTCGCCGAACACCTCGTGCGTTCCTACAACGTTCGTGATCTGGTACTGACGAGCCGGCAGGGCATGGACGCGCCCGGCGCCACAGACCTCGTCGACCGCCTCGCCGAGCTGGGTGCCCGCGCCGAGGTCGTCGCGTGCGACGCCGCGGACCGCGACGCCCTGACCGCGGTCATCACTGGTCGGAGTTTGGCCGGTGTCGTGCACTGCGCCGGCATCTTGGACGACGGGGTGTTCGCTTCGTTGACCCCCGACCGCCTCGACGGCGTGTTGCGTCCGAAGGTGGATGCCGCGGTACACCTGCATGAGCTGACGAAACACATGGACCTGGCCTGGTTCGTGGTGTTCTCCTCAGCATCGGCGACGTTCGGGTCCGCAGGACAGGCGAACTACGCCGCCGCCAACGCGTTCCTCGACGGCCTCATGTCCTACCGGCGGAGCCTCGGCCTGCCGGGCCTGTCACTGGCCTGGGGCCTGTGGGCCGAAGCCTCAACCATGACCGGGCACCTCGACGGCCGTGACAAGACCCGCATCGGCGGCGCCCTGTCCAACGACCATGGCCTCGCCCTGTTCGACCAGGCCATCCAACTCCCACACCACCACCAGGTCCCCATCACCCTGCACCTGGCCACCCCCCGCGACAACGCCTATGTCCCGCCACTGTTCCGTGCCCTCGTCACGCCAACCCGACGCCGCGCCACCGCCGCCGGCGCAAGCCCCGACACCGGCGGCACGCTCGCCGACCGGCTGACCAACCGGCCCGCCGGCGAACAACACCAGACCCTCCTCGACCTCATCACCGGCAACGCCGCCGCTGTCCTGGGGCACACCACCACCGACACCATCACCCCCGACCGACCCTTCAAAGAACACGGCTTCGACTCCCTCACCTCCGTCGAACTGCGCAACCGACTCAACACCGCCACCGGACTCCGACTCCCCGCCACCCTCGTCTTCGACTACCCAACCCCCACCACACTCGCCCAACACCTCCGCGAAACCCTCGTCGGTGACCGCGAGGTCGACAACCGCACACTCGAGGCGGCGACGCCGGCCCGGACCGCGGCCGTTGCCGGCGATCCGATCGCGATCGTGGGGATGAGCTGCCGGTTCCCGGGCGGGGTGGACTCACCGGCCGACCTGTGGCGGCTGGTCGCCGAGGGCGGCGACGCCATCGGGCCGTTCCCGGCCGACCGTGGCTGGGACCTCGCCGCGCTCTACGGCGCCGGCGGCGCCGGGACCGGCACGTCGGCGGCCCGCGAGGGCGGGTTCGTCCACGACGCGGCCACCTTCGACGCCGGCCTGTTCGGCATCTCGCCCCGCGAGGCGCTGGCCATGGACCCGCAGCAGCGGCTGCTGCTCGAGGCGGCATGGGAGGCGTTCGAACGGGCCGGGTTCGACCCGACGTCGTTGCGCGGCACGCAGTCCGGGGTGTTCATCGGCACGGCGGCTTCGACGTACGGGATGGGCATCAACCTTCCCGACAGCGTCGAGGGACACGTGCTCACCGGCACCGCCACGAGCGTCGCCTCCGGCCGCCTGTCATACGCATTCGGCTTGGAAGGGCCGGCGGTGACCGTGGACACGGCGTGCTCGTCGTCGCTGGTGGCGCTGCACCTTGCGGCGCAGGCGCTGCGGCAGGGCGAATGCGACCTGGCCCTCGTCGGTGGTGTCACCGTCATGTCCGGTGCCGGCATCTTCACCGAGTTCTCCCGGCAGGGCGGCGTCGCCGCCGACGGCCGCTGCAAGCCGTTCTCCGCCGAGGCCGACGGCACCGGGTGGGGCGAGGGCGTGGGCATGTTGGTGGTCGAGCGGCTGTCGGATGCGCGCCGCAACGGCCACGAGGTGCTCGCGGTCGTCCGCGGCAGCGCGGTGAACCAGGACGGTGCGTCGAACGGTCTGACGGCCCCGAACGGTCCGGCGCAGCAGCGGGTGATCCGCCAGGCGCTCGCGAGCGCCGGACTGAGCCCGTCGGACGTCGACGTGGTGGAGGCGCACGGGACCGGCACGAGCCTCGGCGACCCGATCGAGGCGCAGGCGCTGCTGGCCACGTACGGGCAGAACCGCCCGGACGACCGTCCACTGTGGCTCGGCTCGGTCAAGTCGAACATCGGCCACACGCAGTCCGCCTCCGGTGTCGCCGGGGTCATCAAGATGGTCATGGCGATGCGGCACGGGGTGCTGCCGTCCTCACTGCACGCGGACGCGCCGTCGCCGCACGTGGACTGGTCCTCCGGCGCGGTGCGGCTGCTCACCGAGGCCCGCGAATGGGACACCGCCAGCCGCCCGCGGCGAGCGGCAGTCTCATCGTTCGGCATCAGCGGCACCAACGCCCACACCGTCCTCGAACAGGTCGACGCCCGCACCGACGAGCCCCCGGCGAACCCCGGACCGTCGAGCGCGCCGCTGCCGTGGCCGGTGTCCGCGAAGACCGCCGACGGCCTGCGCGCCCAGGCGCGGCGGCTCCGCGCGTTCCTCGACGCGGATCCCGGCGTCGACCCGAACGACGTCGGCCGCGCGCTCGCCACGAGCCGCGCCGCCCTCGACCACCGCGCCGTCCTGCTCGCCGGCGACCGTGACGGGTTCGCGGCAGCCCTCGACGCGCTGGCGGCCGAGGACCGCCGACCGGACGTGATCGAGGGCATGGCCCGCGACCGCCGGACCGCGTTCCTCTTCACCGGACAGGGTGCACAGCGGGCCGGGATGGGTCAGCAGTTGTCCGAGCGATTCCCCGTCTTCTCGGAGGTGTACGACGGGATCTGCGCCCGTTTCAGCGCCCTGCTGGACGTGTCGCTGCGTGACGCGGACGTGCATCAGACGGTGTACACACAGGCGTCGTTGTTCGCGGTCGAGGTGGCACTGTTCCGGCTGCTGGAGTCGTTCGGGATCCGGCCCGACTTCCTGCTGGGCCATTCGATCGGTGAGCTGGCCGCCGCACACGTCGCGGATGTGCTGTCGCTCGACGATGCGGTGCGGCTGGTCGCGGCGCGGGGCCGGCTGATGCAGGCGCTGCCGACCGGTGGGGCGATGCTGGCCGTACAGGCGACCGAAGCCGAGGTCCGGACCGCGCTGGAGCCGTTCGCCGGCCGGGTCGACATCGCCGCCGTCAACGGCCCGACGTCGATCGTGGTCTCCGGTGAGGCCGAGGTGATCGACGAACTCTTCAAGGACCGAAAGACGAAGCGGCTCACGGTGTCGCACGCGTTCCACTCGCCGTTGATGGAGCCGATGCTGGACGAGTTCCGGGCGGTCGCCGAGGACGTGTCCTATGCCCCGCCGCGGATCCCGATCGTCTCCAACCTGACCGGGCGGCTCGTCGACGAGTACACCGCGGACTACTGGGTGCGGCACGTCCGGGAGGCCGTGCGCTTCGCCGACGGGGCCGCGTGGTTGCAGGAACGGGGCGTCACCGCATATCTCGAGCTCGGTCCCGACGGCATCCTGACCGCCATGGCGGCGCAGTGCCTCCGCGAACCGGCCGCCGGTGCCCCGGCACCGGTCGTCATCGCCTGCCAGCGCCGGGACCGCGACGAGACCGACACCCTGCTCCGCGCGACCGCGCAAGCACATGTCGCCGGGATCCGGGTCGACTGGGCGAAGGTGCACGGCACCGGCGGCCGCCGGGTCGACCTGCCGACGTACGCGTTCCAGCGGGAGCGGTACTGGCTGCAGGAAGCGGCCGTCCGCGTTCCCGCGGAGAGCGCGGCGGAACAGCAGTTCTGGAACGCGGTTGAGGGCGGCGATGTCGATGCGGTGGCGGCGAGCCTGGAGCTTGCCCCGGTGGACGCGCTGAGCAGTGTGTTGCCGGCGTTGTCGTCGTGGCGTCGGCAGCAGCGGGACGGCTCTGCTGTGTTGCCGTGGCGGTACAGCGTGGAGTGGCGTCCGTCGGTTCCGGCTGGTGGTGTGTCGGGGACGTGGCTTGCGTTGGCGTCGTCGTCGGATGGTTGGGGTCTGGAGGCCCTCGCGGCGGTTGAAGCGAGCGCGGACCGTCTGCTGCGGTTGCACGTGGATGTCGCCGGCGTTGATCGGGCGGTGTTGGCGTCGCGGCTTCGGGATGCGGTTGCCGGCACTCCTGCTTTGGCTGGGGTGTTGTGGCTGGCGCCGTCCGAGGCGGCGTTGGACGCGACGGTTGCGGTGGTGCAGGCGCTCGGCGATGCCGGTGTCGACGGTCGTTTGTGGACGTTGACGCGGGACGCGGTTGAGGGCGTCGGGCATGCGCAGGTATGGGGTTTCGGTCGGGTCGCGGCGCTGGAGTATCCGCAGCGCTGGGGTGGTCTGGTCGACGGCCCCGCGGTGTGGGACGCGGGTGCCCTCACGGGCCTGACCACTGCCCTGGGTGGTGCTGAGGATCAGGTGTCGGTGCGGTCGTCGGGGGTGTTTGCGCGTCGGCTGCGGCGTGCCGCGCAGCTGCCGGCGGCGGTGCGGTCGTGGCGGCCGAGCGGCACGGTCGTGGTGACGGGCGGCACCGGTGGTCTGGGTGCTGAGGTCGCCCGGTGGCTCGCGGGCCGGGGCGCACCTGGCCTGCTGTTGCTGAGCCGCCGGGGTCTTGATGCTCCTGGTGCTGTCGAGCTGCGGGATGAGCTGTCCGCGGTGGGCACGCACGTCACCGTCGTCGCGTGCGATGTGACTGACCGGGACTCGCTGGCCGAGGCGTTGGCGGCGGTTCCTGCCGACCGGCCTGTGTGCGGGGTGGTGCATGCGGCTGGCGTGGATCCGGTGTTCGCGATCGAGGATGCCACGCCGGAGCGGATGGCGGAGGTCCTGGCCGCGAAGGTCGACGGTGCCGTGCATCTGGACGCGCTGCTGGCGGACACCGCGCTTGAGGCGTTCGTGGTGTTCTCGTCGATTGCCGGTGTGTGGGGTAGTGGCCGGCAGTCGGCGTATGGCGCGGCGAACGCTGCGTTGGACGCTCTCGCGTGGCGGCGGCGGGCTCGGGGTGTGTCGGCGACGTCGGTGTCGTGGGGTCCGTGGGCCGGTGCGGGGATGGCCGCCGGCGACGGGGTGGGCGAGGTGTTGCTGCGGCATGGGCTGCGGCCGATGCCGGCCCGCCTGGCGCTGCTCGCCCTCGGACAGGCCGTGGATGGTGACGAGACGTGCGTGACGGTCGCCGACGTGGACTGGGACCGGTTCACCGCGACGTTCACCGCCGGCCGGCCGAGCCCATTCCTGGAGGACCTGGCACCGACCGATGCGCCTACGCCTGTGGTGGAGGCCGCGGGCGAGGAGCTGCGTGGGCGACTTGCCGCGGCATCCACGGCGGAACGTCATCGCCTGTTGTCGGACCTGGTCTGTGGCGGTGTAGCCGCGACCCTCGGTTACGCCTCTGCCGGGAGCGTCGAGGAGTCGCGGCAGTTCAAGGACCTCGGGTTCGACTCGCTGACCGCGGTGGAGTTGCGGAACCTGCTGAACGCGGCGACGGGTCTGGTGTTGCCGGTCGGGTTGGTGTTCGACCACCCGACCCCCCTCGCCGTGGCCAACTACCTGCACAGCGAACTGTGCGCCGACGACACCAGCGACCCGCAGGAGACCGCGCTGCGCGCTGCGCTGGCGAAGGTGCCACTGGCCAGGTTCCGCGACGCCGGGGTGCTGGACGTACTGATGCGGCTTGCCGGACACAGCACCACCGAAGAGTCCGCAGCCGAGCAACCGGGGATCGACGCACTCGACGAGCTCGACGTCGACGCGCTCATTCAGATCGCCCTGGAGAACTGAGACTTCTGATGCACCGCCTACGTGGGAGAACCTCATGAGCGACCGCGCCGAGAAGACCGTTGAGGCACTGCGCGCCTCCCTGAAGGAGATCGAGCGCCTTCGGCAGCAGAACCGGGAGCTGCTGAACGCCGAATCGGAGCCGATCGCGATCGTCGGGATGAGCTGCCGGCTGCCGGGTGGGGTGTCCTCGCCGGAGGAGTTGTGGCGTCTCGTCGACGGTGGCGTCGACGCGATGAGTGGGTTCCCGACCGATCGCGGCTGGGAGTCCGTGGATGGGGACTTCGCCAGGGTTGGTGGGTTCGTCGCGGACGCGGCCGGGTTTGATGCGACCTTGTTTGGGATCAGTCCGCGTGAGGCTGTGGCGATGGATCCGCAGCAGCGGTTGTTGCTGGAGGCTGCGTGGGAGGTGGTGGAGCGGGCGTCGCTGGATCCGCTGTCGCTGCGCGGGACCCGCACGGGTGTGTTCGTCGGTGCGTCGACGTCCGGTTATGGGTTTGGTGGGACCGGTGAGGGCGACGGCTATCTGCTGACCGGCACCGCGAACAGTGTGATTTCGGGTCGGGTGGCGTATGCGCTGGGGTTGGAGGGCCCGGCGGTGACGGTGGACACGGCGTGTTCGTCGTCGCTGGTGGCGTTGCATCTGGCGTCGCAGGCGTTGCGGGCTGGTGAGTGCAGTCTGGCGGTGGCTGGTGGGGTGACGGTGATGCCGAGCCCGGCGGTGTTCGGGGAGTTCGCCCGGCAGGGTGGTCTGGCTGGTGACGGCCGGTGTAAGTCGTTCGCGGCTGGCGCGGACGGGACCGGCTGGTCTGAGGGCGTCGCGGTGCTGCTGGTGGAGCGGTTGTCCGACGCGCGCCGGTTGGGGCATGAGGTCCTGGCGGTGGTGCGGGGCAGCGCGGTGAACCAGGACGGTGCGTCGAACGGGTTGACGGCGCCGAACGGTCCGTCGCAGGAGCGGGTGATCCGTCAGGCGCTTGCCAATGCGCGGTTGGTGGCGGATGACGTTGACGTGGTGGAGGGGCACGGTACGGGGACGAGGCTCGGCGATCCGATCGAGGCGCACGCGTTGCACGTGGCGTATGGGCGGGCCCGGGGGTCGGGTCGGTCGTTGTGGTTGGGGTCGTTGAAGTCGAACATCGGGCACACGCAGGCTGCGTCTGGTGTGGCTGGTGTGATCAAGATGGTGATGGCGATGCGGCACGGGACGTTGCCGCAGACGCTGCACGTCGACGCGCCGAACCCGCACGTGTCGTGGGGTGTCGGTGAGCTGGAGTTGTTGACCGAGTCGCGGTCGTGGCCGGAGACGGGTCGGCCGCGTCGTGCGGCGGTGTCGTCGTTCGGGATCAGCGGCACCAACGCACACACCATCATCGAGCAGGCCCCGCCGGCGGCGGAGCCGGAGCACGCCGGTGTCACGCCGCGGATGGGTGGCGTGCTGCCGGTGGTGGTGGCGGCCCGGTCGACGGCTGCGCTGCAGGCTCAGGCGGGCCGGTTGCGGGAACTGCTGCACGCCGACCCGGAGCTGGACCTCGTTGATGTGGCATGGTCGCTGATGACCACCCGGGCCGCGCTCGAGCAGCGGGCGGTGGTCCTGGCCGATGACCGTGACAGCCTCACCGCCGCCCTCGAAACCCTGGCCGCCGGTGGCAGCGGGTCGCAGCTGGTCACCGGCTCGGTTGCGCCGGGCCGCACCGCGTTCCTGTTCACCGGTCAGGGCGCCCAGCGTGCCGGCATGGGTGCTGGTCTGTGTGAGCGGTTCCCGGTCTTTGCCGAGGTGTATGACGACATCTGCGGTCGCTTCGCGGCGTTGCTGGATGAGCCGTTGCGCGAGGCGGACCTGAATCAGACCGTCTACACGCAGGCGTCGCTGTTCGCGGTCGAGGTGGCGTTGTTCCGCCTCGTGGAGTCGTTCGGAGTCAAACCGGACTTCCTGCTGGGTCATTCGATCGGTGAGCTCGCCGCCGCGCATGTCGCGGACGTGCTGTCGCTGGATGACGCGGTGGCGCTGGTCGCGGCGCGGGGCCGGCTGATGCAGGCGCTGCCGGCCGGCGGGGCGATGCTGGCGGTGCAGGCGACCGAGGCCGAGGTGCTTTCCGCGCTGGAGCCGTTTGCCGGTCGGGTCGACATCGCCGCCGTCAACGGTCCGACGTCGATCGTGGTGTCCGGTGAGGCGTCGGCGATCGACGGGCTCTTCAAGGACCGTAAGACCTCGCGGCTCAAGGTGTCGCACGCGTTCCACTCGCCGCTGATGGAACCGATGCTGGACGAGTTCCGCGCCGTCGCCGCCGGCCTCACCTATGCCCCGCCGCGCATTCCCATCATCTCCAACCTGACCGGCCTGCCGGTCGAGGTGCACTCCGCCGACTACTGGATCCGGCACGTGCGCGAAGCCGTCCGGTTCGCCGACGGCGTCGCGTGGCTGGAATCCAACGGCGTCACGAGGTTCCTGGAGGTCGGGCCGTCCGGGGTGCTGACCGCGATGGCGCAGCAGTGTCTGACCGGTGACGTCGTGCTGGCCGCGGCGTTGCGCAAGGACCGCGACGAACCCACCACCTTCCTGCACGCACTGGGCACGCTCCACGTCAGCGGCACGGGTGTGGACTGGGCCGGGGTTGTGCCTCAGGGCCGGGTCGTGGGTCTGCCGACGTATGCGTTCCAGCGGGAGCGGTACTGGCTGCAGGAGGCGGTTGTCGCGTCTGTTGATCCGGATGAGGTCCGGTTCTGGGATGCGGTGGAGGGTCAGGATTCGGGTGCGGTGGCTGGGGCGTTGGGGTTGGACGACGCTGGGTTGCTGGATTCGGTGTTGCCGGCGTTGTCGTCGTGGCGGCGGGGTCGTCGTGACCGGTCCACGGTGGATGGTTGGCGGTACGTCGTCTCGTGGGAGGGTCTGCCCCGGACGATGTCAGCCCTGGCGGGCACGTGGGTTGTTGCGACCGGCCCGGGTGACGCTGCTGGGGATGTGGCGGAGGCGTTGCGGCTGGCTGGCGCCGACCCGGTGGAGCTGCCGTTGACCGACGCCGATCTGGACCGTGCTGCCCTGGCTCGCCGGCTGGGGGCGTTGCCGCAACCGGCCGGAGTCGTTGTGGTGTGCGGTTCTGATCTGGAGCCGGTGATGCCGTTGGCGGTGTCGGCGACGGTGGTGCTGGTTCAGGCGCTGGCTGATCTGGGGTCGTCGGCGAAGGTGTGGGGCGTGACGCGGGGCGCGGTCGCCGTGGATGCGAGCGAGCGGGTCTCGGCTGTGGCTGCGGCGCAGCTTTGGGGTTTGGGTCGTGTGGTCGCCCTGGAGCAGCCGCATCGCTGGGGTGGCCTGGTTGATCTGCCCGAGCGGGTCGACGCGGACCTGGCTGGTGTGCTGGCTGGCGTTCTTGCTCAGGCTGGTGAGGATCAGGTTGCGGTGCGCCGGTCTGGTGTGTTCGCGCGCAGGCTTGTGACCGCCCCGGCGTTCGATGTGTCGGCTCGTCGGGTGTGGCGGCCGCGGGGAACGATCCTGGTGACGGGTGGCACCGGCGGTCTGGGCGGTCACGTCGCCCGTTGGCTGGCCGGGGTGGGTGTGCCGCATCTGGTGTTGACGAGTCGTCGTGGCCCGGACGCGCCAGGTGTTGCGGGCCTGGTGGAGGAGTTGACCGCGTTGGGTGCGCGGGTGACCGTCGCCGCCTGTGATGTGGCTGATGGTGACGCGGTCGCGGAGTTGCTCGCCGCGGTGCCGGCGGACCTGCCGTTGTCGGGTGTGGTGCACGCGGCGGGGGTGGACGACGCAGTCGAGATCGCGGATGTGGAGCTTGATCGGTTCTCCGCGGTGTTGAGCGCGAAGGTTGCCGGTGCGGCGCATCTGGACCGGTTGTTGGCCGGGGTTGAGCTGGATCTGTTTGTGGTGTTCTCGTCGATTGCCGGTGTGTGGGGTAGTGGTGGTCAGGGTGCTTATGCGGCTGCGAATGCGTTCCTGGACGCGTTGGTGCAGCAGCGCCGCGCGCGCGGCGAGGCAGGCACGGCACTGGCGTGGGGCCCGTGGGCTGAAGCCGGGATGCTGGTTGACGCTGGCGCGGAGGCATACCTGCGGCGCCGTGGTCTCGTGCCGATGCCGCCCGCGCTCGCGGTGAAGGCGCTTGCCGCGGCCGTGGAACACGCTGACGGCAGTGCCGTGGTCGCGGATGTGGACTGGTCCCGGTTCTGTGAGGTGTTCACCGCGGGCCGTGCGAGCCGCTTGTTCGACCTGCTGCCTGGTGTTGCCGTGCCCCCCGCCGCCGAGTCCGGCGGCGATGCGGCGATGCGGCGCCGCTTGCTGGAGGTTCCGGGTTCGCAGCAGCGTCAGGTGGTGTTGGCGTTGGTGCGCTCGGAGGTGGCCGCGGTGCTGGGTCACGCCGACGCTTCGGGGGTGGAGCCTGGGAAGCCGTTCAAGGCGTTGGGGTTCGATTCGCTGACCGCGGTGGAGTTGCGAAACCGATTGAGTGCGGTGACGGGGCTGACGCTGCCAGTCGGGATGGTCTTCGACTACCCCACCCCGCTCGCCCTCGCTGAGCACCTCCGTGGTGCGTTGCTGGGCGAGGCCGGTCCGGTGGAGGCGGAACCGGTGGTGCAGCGGCCGGTTGATGAGCCGATCGCGATTGTCGGGATGAGCTGCCGCTACGCGGGTGGCGTCGACAGCCCCGAAGACCTGTGGCGTCTCGTCCGCGACGGCGGCGACGGCATCACGGTATTCCCGGCCGACAGAGGTTGGGATGTGGAGGCGTTGTACCACCCCGACCCGGACAACCCGGGTACCTCCTACACGCGGGAGGGCGGGTTCATCGGCGGTGCCGCGGATTTCGACGCGGAGCTGTTCGGTATCTCGCCCCGTGAGGCCCTGGCGATGGATCCGCAGCAGCGGTTGTTGCTGGAGTCGGCGTGGGAGGCATTCGAGCGCGCCGGTCTGGACCCGCGCTCCCTGGCCGGCACCCGGACCGGCGTGTTCGTCGGTTCGAACAGCCAGGACTACCTGGCGTTGTTGGCTGGTGGTTCGTCTGATGCCGAGGGATACCTGGCCACGGGCACTGCGGCGAGTGTGATTTCGGGTCGGATCGCGTACGCGTTCGGGCTGGAGGGCCCGGCCGTCAGCGTCGACACGGCGTGTTCGTCGTCGCTGGTAGCGCTGCACCTGGCGGTGCAGTCGCTGCGGGCCGGGGAATGCTCCCTGGCGGTGGCCGGTGGTGTGGCGGTCATGTCGACGCCCGGGATCTTCACCGAGTTCTCCCGTCAGCGTGGCCTTGCCACGGACGGTCGTTGCAAGGCGTTCGCGGCCGCCGCTGACGGCACCGGCTGGGGCGAAGGCGTCGGGCTCCTCCTCATCGAACGACTGTCGGACGCCCGCCGCAACGGCCACCAGGTCCTGGCCGTGGTCCGCGGCACTGCTATCAATCAGGATGGTGCGTCCAACGGTCTGACGGCTCCGAACGGTCCGTCGCAGCAGCGGGTGATCCGGCAGGCCCTTGCCAGCGCCGGCCTGACCGCCGCCGATGTCGATGCTGTCGAGGCGCATGGCACCGGCACGAGGCTCGGCGACCCGATCGAGGCCGAGGCACTGCTGGCCACCTATGGCCAGGGCCGCCCCGAGAACAGCCCATTGTGGCTCGGCTCGATCAAGTCGAACATCGGCCACACCCAGGCCGCGGCCGGCGTGGGCGGCATCATCAAGATGGTCATGGCCATGCGGCACGACCTGCTGCCGCAAACCCTGCACGTGGACGCGCCGTCGCCGCACGTGGACTGGTCCTCGGGTGCGGTGGAACTGCTGACGGAGGCCCGGTCCTGGCCCCGTAGCGACCGCCCGCGGCGTGCGGGTGTGTCGTCGTTCGGGATGAGCGGCACGAACGCACACGTGATCGTCGAGGAACCCGAACCGTCGCCCGTGGTGGAGCCGTCGGTTGTGGCGGGTCCGGTGCCGTGGCTGATCTCCGGCAGGTCCCCGGCGGCGTTGCGGGCACAGGCGGCACAACTGGCGTCGCTCGCCGGCGCTGACGTGGTGGCGGTGGCTCGCGCTCTGGCGACGACCCGCGCCGCGCTGGAGCACCGCGCCGTGGTTGTGGCCGAGGACGCGGCCGGTTTCATCGCCGGTCTGGAGACGGTCGAGCCGGTGAACGCGGCGGCGGGTTCGACTGGTGTGGTGCTGGTCTTCCCGGGCCAGGGCGGTCAGTGGCCGGGCATGGCGGTGGAGCTGTTGGAGAGTTCGCCGGTGTTCGCGGCCCGGTTGCGGGAGTGCGACGCGGTGCTGGACTTCCCCCTGGTCGAGGTCCTGACCGGTGAAGATCAGGAGTGGCTGGAGCAGGTCGACGTCGTCCAGCCGGTGCTGTGGGCGGTGATGGTGTCCCTCGCGGCGGTGTGGGAGTCGTTCGGGGTCCAGGTCGCTGGGGTGGTCGGCCACTCGCAGGGTGAGATCGCGGCAGCGGTCGTCGCTGGTGCGTTGAGCCTGGCTGATGGTGCGTTGGTGGTGTCGGCGCGGTCGCGGTTGTTGCGGGATTTGGCCGGCACGGGCGGCATGCTGGTCGTCGGCGCCCCGGTGGACGAACTTGGTGAGTTGCCCGACGGTGTGAGTGTCGCGGCGGTCAACGGCCCGAGGCTGATTGTGGTGTCCGGCGACAACGCAGGCTTGGACACCGTCGCCGCAGCGTGTGCCGAGCGGGGTGTGTGGGCGAAGCGGGTCCCGGTGGATTACGCCTCCCATTCGGTGCATGTGGAGGCGATCCGGGAGCCGCTGCTCGCAGCTCTGGATGGGTTGACCGCGCAACAGTGCCGGTTGCCGTTCTACTCGACGGTGACGGGCGAACTGATCGACGGCAGCACGTTGGACGCCCGGTACTGGTTCGACAACCTGCGTCACCCGGTCCGGTTCGATGACGTCATCGCATCGCTGGTCGCCGACGGGCACACCGCGTTCGTCGAAGTCAGCCCGCATCCGGTGTTGACCGGCGGCGTCGGTGAACGCGCCAACGTGGTGGTCGGGACCCTGCGCCGCGATGAGGGTGGCTGGGACCGGATGCTGCGCTCCGCCGGCGAACTGTGGGCCGCGGGCATTGAGGTCGACTGGACAACGACGCTCGGCGAGAACACGGGAACCGTGGACCTGCCGACGTATCCGTTCCAGCGGCAGCGGTTCTGGCCGTCGGGCGCGGGCGAGGCATTGCTGGGCACCGCCGTACACCTGGCAGAAGGCGACGGCACAGTGTTCACCGGTCGCCTAACGCTGAGCACCCACCCGTGGCTGGCCGACCACCGGGTCCTGGACCGGGTGCTGCTGCCCGGAACCGCGTTCGTCGAACTCGCGTTGCACGCGGGTGCGGTGCGGGAACTGACGATCGAAGCACCCCTGGTCATCCCCGACACCGGCGGCGTGACCCTGCAGGTTCGGGTCGGGGCGCCGGATGAGACCGGTGATCGGCCGGTCCGGATCTCGTCCCGCAGCGAAGACTCCTGGACGCATCACGCCACCGGCCTCATCGCCGCCGAACCCACAAACGCCGCCTTCGACCTGACCGCGTGGCCCCCACCCGGCGCCGAGCCGATCGACCTGGACGGGTTCTACGAACGCGGCGCAGAAGCCGGATACGGATACGGCCCGGCATTCCAAGGCCTGCGCAAAGCATGGCGGCACGGCGAAAACGTTTACGCCGACGTGGCCCTGCCCGACCCCGCGACCGCAGCCGGGTTCGGTCTGCACCCGGCCCTGCTCGACGCCGCCCTGCACGCCGCGAGCCTCGGCGACTTCATCACCCCCGGCGAGATCCGGCTGCCGTTCGCGTGGACCGGCATCAACCTGCACGCCATCGGCGCGGCCGCCGTCCGGGTCCGGATCGCCAGCGCCGGCACCGACAGCGTGACCGTCGACATCGCCGACAACACCGGCGCCCCCGTCGCCAGCATCGACAGCCTGACCCTGCGCCCCGTGTCGGCGGACCGGCTGGGCGCACCCGAGGACGCCGCCCTGCGCGAGGCCCTGTTCACCGTGGAATGGGCGCCACAGTCGCACGACATGGCGGCGGCGACCGGTGACGCGCGGGCAGTGGTGCTCGGCGACCCCGACACCGCCGAACTCCTGGGCCTGCCGCACCTCACGGCACCCGGCGACCTGGCCGCTCCGACCACGGTCGTGCTGCCACTGCTGCGGCGGGAAACCGGACCCGACGCCGCCGCGGTCCACGCCGCCGCACGTCGGGCCCTGCAGGCGGTGCAGGAGTGGCTGGCGGACGACCGCACCGCCGGGAGCAACCTCATCGTGCTCACCGAGGGCGCGGTGCCGGCCGGCGGGCCGGTGTCCGACCTGGCCGGCGCGGCCGTCTGGGGCCTGCTGCGCTCGGCGCAGTCCGAGAACCCGGACCGCCTGACGCTGGTCGACATCGACGACACCGACGCCTCCCGGCGCCTCGTCGCCGGCGCCGGCGAACTCGGCGAGCCGCAGATCGCGCTGCGCGCAGGCCGGGCCTGGCGGCCGCGCCTCACGCGGGCGTTGCCCCCCACCGAACTGCGGCCCCCGGCCGGCAGCGACGCGTGGCGCCTCGACATCGTCGGCGACCGCACCCTTGAGCACCTCTCGCTCGTGCCCGCGCCCGACGCCACCGGGCCGCTGCTCCCGGGACAGGTCCGGGTCGCGATCCGCGCGGCCGGCATCAACTTCCGCGACGTCCTCATGGCCCTCGGGATGTATCCCGAACCGGCCCTCATGGGCTCCGAGGGTGCCGGTGTCGTCGTCGAGGTCGCACCCGACGTCACCGACCTCACCCCCGGCGACCGGGTCTTCGGCTCGCTCCATGGCACGTTCGGCCCGCTCGCGGTCACCGACCGCAACCTGCTCAGCCCGATGCCCGCCGGCTGGACGTTCGCCGAGGCCGCGTCGGTGTCGACCGCCTACCTGACCGCCTACTACGGACTGCGCGACCTGGCCGGCCTCCGTGCGGGCGACACGCTCCTCGTCCACGCCGCCGCCGGCGGGGTCGGCATGGCCGCGGTGCAGCTGGCCAGGCATTGGGGTGTCGAGGTGTACGGCACCGCGTCACCGTCGAAGTGGGACGCGCTGCGTGGTCTCGGGCTGGACGACGCGCACATCGCCTCGTCCCGGGACCTGGACTTCGAGGCGACGTTCCGGGCCGCGACCGGTGGCCGGGGCGTGGACGTGGTGCTCAACTCGCTCGCCGGGTCGTACGTCGACGCCTCGCTGCGGCTGCTCGCGCCCGGCGGCCGGTTCGTCGAGATGGGCAAGACCGACATCCGGGGCGCGGAGAGCGCCCGCCCGGACATCACCTACCGGGCGTTCGATCTGACCCAGGCCGCGTGGACCCGCGTCCGCGACATCCAGACCG
Organism: Dactylosporangium cerinum; assembly: GCF_042653625.1. Taxonomy (NCBI): domain Bacteria; kingdom Bacillati; phylum Actinomycetota; class Actinomycetes; order Micromonosporales; family Micromonosporaceae; genus Dactylosporangium; species Dactylosporangium cerinum. The sequence continues at coordinate 28,543 of NZ_JBHSIU010000002.1, forward strand.
AGATTGTCACGTTGTTCGAGCAGGGCGCGCTGTCGTTGTCGCCGGTGACGGTGTGGGACGTGCGCGAGGCCGCGGCGGCGTTCCGGCACATGAGCCAGGCCAAACACATCGGCAAGAACGTGTTCACCGTCCCGGCCGCGCCGCAGGGCACGGTCCTCATCACCGGTGGCACCGGTCTGCTCGGTGGCCTGTTCGCCGAACACCTCGTGCGTTCCTACAACGTCCGTGATCTGGTACTGACGAGCCGGCAGGGCATGGACGCGCCCGGCGCCACAGACCTCGTCGACCGCCTCGCCGAGCTCGGGGCCCACGCCGAGGTCGTCGCCTGCGACGCCGCCGACCGCGACGCCCTCGCCGCGGTCATCGCCGGTCGGGCGTTGGCCGGTGTCGTGCATTGTGCCGGGGTTCTGGACGACGGGGTGTTCGCTTCGTTGACCCCTGACCGGCTCGATGCGGTGCTGCGTCCGAAGGTGGATGCCGCGGTACTCCTGCATGAGCTGACGAAGGACATGGACCTGGCCTGGTTCGTGGTGTTCTCCTCAGCATCGGCGACGTTCGGGACCGCAGGACAGGCCAACTACGCCGCCGCCAACGCGTTCCTCGACGGCCTCATGTCACACCGGCGCAGCCTCGGCCTGCCCGGCCTGTCACTGGCCTGGGGACTGTGGGCCGAAGCCTCAACCATGACCGGCCACCTCGAGGACCGTGACAAGACCCGCATCGGCGGCACCCTGACCAACGACCACGGCCTCGCCCTGTTCGACCGTGCCGTCGACCACGCGAACCCGCACCTGGTGCCGATCGCCGTCGACCTGCCGGCGCTGCGCACGGCCGGCGTGCCGGTCCCCGCGCTGCTGCGTGGCCTGGTCCGGCCGCAGGTCCGCCGCGCCGCAGCGAGCACCGCCGCGGCCACGCCGTTCGCCGACCGATATGCGACGCTCGCCGCGGACGACCGGCGGCAACTGCTGCTCGACCTCGTCACCACCAACGCCGCCGCCGTCCTCGGGCACGCGGACCGGGGCGCCGTCGACGCCGACCGGGCCTTCCGCGACCTCGGCTTCGACTCCCTCACCTCCGTCGAACTGCGGAACCGGCTCGCCGCGGCCACCGGCACCCGGCTGCCGGCCACGCTCGTCTTCGACTACCCGACCCCGGCCGTCCTCGCCGCCCACCTCGACGAGCGGATCGCCGGTGCAGCGGCGTCCCCCGCCGCCCCGGTGCGCCACCGCGACGCCGGCGTCGACGACGACGCCATCGCGATCGTCGGCATGAGCTGCCGCCTCCCCGGCGGCGTGCAATCCCCCGAGGACCTGTGGGAGCTGCTCACCGCCGAGGCGGACGCCATCACACCGTTCCCGGGCGACCGTGGCTGGGCACTCGACGCGCTCTACGACCCCGACCCGGATCATCCGGGCACCTCGTATGTCCGGGAGGGCGGGTTCGTCGCCGACGCCGACGGCTTCGACGCGCGACTCTTCGGGATCTCCCCCCGCGAGGCCGTCGCCATGGACCCGCAGCAGCGGCTGCTCCTCGAGGCGTCGTGGGAGGCGTTCGAGCGCGCCGGGATCGCGCCGACCTCGGTACGCGGCAGCCAGACCGGCGTGTTCGTCGGCGGCGCGTCGTCGAGCTACGGCATCGGCGTCGACCTGCCCGACGGGGTCGAGGGGCACCTGCTCACCGGTATCGCCAGCAGCGTGATGTCCGGGCGGCTGTCATACCAGTTCGGCCTCGAAGGACCCGCGGTCACGGTCGACACCGCCTGCTCGTCGTCGCTCGTCGCGCTGCACCTCGCCGTCCAGGCGATCCGGCAGGGCGAATGCTCGCTCGCCCTCGCCGGCGGCGTCACCGTCATCACCAACCCCGGCATCTTCACCGAGTTCAGCCGCCAGCGGGGACTCGCCGGCGACGGCCGCTGCAAGCCGTTCGCCGCGGCCGCCGACGGCACGAACATGGCGGAGGGCGTCGGCATCCTCGTCCTCGAACGCGTCGCCGACGCCCGGCGCAACGGCCGCCGCATCCTCGCGGTCGTCCGTGGCAGCGCCGTCAACCAGGACGGCGCCAGCAACGGCCTGACCGCGCCGAACGGGCCCGCGCAGCAGCGGGTCATCCGGCAGGCCCTCGCCAGCGCCCGCCTCGCACCATCCGATGTGGACGCCGTCGAGGCGCACGGCACCGGCACCGAACTCGGCGACCCGATCGAAGCGCAGGCGCTGCTGGCCACGTACGGCCAGGACCGCACCGACGACCGTCCACTGTGGCTCGGCTCGGTCAAGTCGAACATCGGCCACACCCAAGCAGCCGCCGGTGTCGCCGGGATCATCAAGATGGTCCTCGCGATGCAGCACGGCGTCCTGCCGCCCTCGCTCCACGTCGACGCACCGACCCCCCACGTCGACTGGAGCGAGGGTCGGATCGAGCTGCTCACCGGCGCGGCGCCATGGCCGGAAACCGGGCGGCCGCGACGGTTCGGCGTCTCCTCGTTCGGCATCAGCGGCACGAACGCGCACGCCATCTTCGAGCAGCCGCCCGCGGATCCGGTGCCCGTGACCCCGCCCGCGACCGGCGACGCCGTTGCCTGGCTGCTGTCGGCGCGGACCGGGCCGGCGCTCGCCGCGCAGGCCGCCCGGCTGCGGGCCGTGATCACCGCGGACCCGTCGGTGTCACCCGCCGACGTCGCGGTGTCACTCGCCGCCGGCCGCGCGACGCTGGAACACCGGGCGGCCGTCGTCGCCGCCGACACCGACGCGTTCCGGGCCGGCCTCGCCGCGATCGAAGCGGAACACGGAGGCGCCGGCGTCGTGCGGGGCGTCGTCGGCACCGGCCGCACCGCGTTCCTGTTCACGGGCCAGGGTGCCCAGCGCGCCGGGATGGGTGCTGGTTTGTGTGAGCGGTTCCCGGTCTTCGCCGAGGTGTACGACGACATCCGCGGCCGATTCGCGGCGCTGCTGGACGAGCCGCTGCGGGACGCGGACGTGAACCAGACCGTGTACACGCAGGCGTCGTTGTTCGCGCTGGAGGTGGCGCTGTTCCGCCTGGTGGAGTCGTTCGGGGTCAAACCGGATTACCTGCTGGGACACTCGATCGGTGAGCTCGCGGCCGCGCACGTCGCGGGGGTGCTGTCGCTCGACGACGCGATCCAGCTCGTCGCGGCACGTGGCCGGTTGATGCAGGCGCTGCCGGCTGGTGGGGCGATGCTGGCCGTACAGGCCACCGAAGCCGAAGTCCGGACAGTGCTGGAGCCGTTCGCCGGCCGGGTCGACATCGCCGCCGTCAACGGCCCGACCTCGATCGTGGTGTCCGGTGAGGCGTCGGCGATCGACGGACTCTTCAAGGACCGAAAGACATCGCGGCTGAAGGTCTCGCATGCGTTCCACTCGCCGTTGATGGAGCCGATGCTGGAGGAGTTCCGGGCGGTCGCCGCAGGCCTCACCTATGCGCCGCCGCGGATCCCGATCGTCTCCAACCTCACCGGGCAGCCGGTGCAGGAGTACACCGCGGACTACTGGGTCCGGCACGTGCGGGACGCCGTCCGGTTCGCCGACGGCGTCGCGTGGCTGGCCGGGAACGGGGTGACCAGGTTCCTGGAGGTCGGGCCGTCCGGCGTGCTCACCGCCATGGCACAGACCTGCCTGCCCGACAGCGACCGCACGTTCGTCGCGGCCCTGCGCGCCGACCGTCACGAGCACGAAACCCTGCTGCTGGCGCTGGCGGCGCTCCACGTCGTCGGTGCGTCCGTCGACTGGGTGAGCCTCCTCGCCACGGACGGCGGCCGGACGATCGACGTGCCGACCTACGCCTTCCAGCGCGAACGCTACTGGCTCGACCCGGTGCGCCCGGGCGACCGGCCGGCCACCGGCGAGCCGGACGCCATCGAGGCGAGCTTCTGGGACGCCGTCGACCGCGAGGACCTCGAACGGCTCACCGGGGTCCTGCGCGCCGAGGACCCCGACGTGCTCGGCCCGGTCCTGCCGGTCCTGTCCTCGTGGCGGCGGCAGCACCGGGAGGCCTCCGTCGTCGACGCCTGGCGCCACCGCGCGCACTGGCGGGCGCTGACCGAACTGCCCGCCGGGCGGCTCACCGGCACCTGGCTGATCGTCGCGCCGGCCGGCTCAGACACCGGCCCGATCGCCGACGCGCTCACCCGCGCCGGTGCGACCGCGCAGCTCTTCGCCATGCCCGAGGTGGCAGCCGACCGGTACGAGCTCGCCGGCGCCCTGCTGGAGTACACCACCGGTCTGAGCGATCTCGCCGGCGTGCTCGCGCTCACCGGCCTCGCCGACGACCCGCACCCCGACCACTGCGCCGTCCCGATCGGGGTCGCCCGGACCCTGACCGTGCTGCAGGCGCTGGGCGACGCCGGCATCGACGTGCCTCTCTGGTGCGTCACGCGCGGCGCCGTCTCCATCGGCCGGGCGGATCCCCTGACCAGCCCAGCCCAGGCCCAGCTGTGGGGGCTCGGCCGGGTGGCCGCCCTCGAACTGCCGCACCGCTGGGGCGGCCTCCTGGACATTCCCGCCACCCTGAGCCCGCGGACCGGGGACCGCCTCGCCGGCGTCCTCGCGCAGCGCAGCGAGGACCAGGTCGCGATCCGACCGTCCGGCGCCTACAGCCGCCGTCTCGCCCCCGCCCCGGTCACCGGACCGGCCGCGCCGTGGCAGCCGCGTGGAACGGTACTGATCACCGGCGGCACCGGCGCACTCGGCGCGGAGGTCGCCCGCTGGGCGGCCGAACGCGGCGCCCCGCACCTGTTGCTCACCAGCCGGCGCGGCCTCGACGCACCCGGTGCCGCCGCGCTCGCCGACGAACTCACCGCGCTCGGCAGCCGCGTCACGGTCGCCGCCGTCGATGTGACCGACCGGGACGCGCTCGCCGCCGTCCTGGCCGGCGTACCGGCGGACGCGCCGCTGTCCGCCGTCGTGCACACCGCCGGCGTGACTGCCTCGGCCGAGCTCAACGACACCGACGTCGCCGCGTTCGCCGACGTCCTCGCAGCCAAGGTCGAGGGCGCACGCCACCTCGACGCGCTCGCCCCCGCCGACCTCGACGCGTTCGTCCTGTTCTCCTCCATCGCCGGTTTCTGGGGCAGCGGCGGGCAGGCGGCGTACGCGGCCGGCAACGCCTATCTCGACGCCCTCGCCGAGCAGCGCCACGCCCGCGGCGCCGCCGCGACGTCCGTCGCATGGGGTCCGTGGGCCGGCGCGGGCCTGGCCGCCGACGACACCATCCGGGACTATCTGCACAGGCGCGGCCTCGACGCCATGGCGCCGTCCCTCGCGGTGACCGCCCTCGCCCGAGCCCTCGACCACGGTGACGTCACCGTGGCGGTCGCGGATGTGGACTGGCCACGGTTCGCCGGCAGCTTCACCGCGGGCCGCCCCAGCCAGTTGCTCGCCGAGCTGCCCCAGCTTCGGGTGCGCCCGGCCGACACTGCCCCCGACACCGGCCAGGAGACGCTCATCCGGCGGCTGTCCGCACTCCGCCCGGCGGAACGGCAGCACACCCTGCTGGAGCTGGTCCGGGTCGAGGCCGCCGCGGTCCTGGGCTACGCCAGCACCGCGGACATCACGCCGACGAGCGCGTTCAAGGAGCTCGGCTTCGACTCGCTGACCGCGGTGGAACTGCGGAACCGGCTCGTCACCCACACCGGTGCGCAGCTGCCGGCGTCGCTCGTCTTCGATCACCCGACCCCGGTCGCCCTCGCCGAGCACCTGGCCGCGGCCCTGGGCCTGAACGAGACGGCCATAGCATCCGTCACCGTCCAGGCGTCTACTGTGGACGCTGATCCGATCGTGATCGTCGGCATGGGTTGCCGGTACCCGGGTGGTGTGGCCTCCCCGGAGGATCTGTGGTCGCTGGTTGAGTCCGGTGGTGACGGCATGTCGGCGTTCCCGGCCGACCGGCACTGGCGGATTCCAGCCGGCGCGAGCTACGCACAGGTCGGCGGCTTCGTCTACGAGGCGTCGCAGTTCGATGCTGCGTTGTTCGGCATTTCGCCGCGTGAGGCTCTCGCCATGGACCCGCAGCAGCGGCTGCTGCTGGAGGTGTCGTGGGAGACGTTCGAGCGGGCCGGGGTCGACCCGCGGTCGCTGCGCGGCCGTTCGGTGGGTGTCTTCGTCGGCGCGTCGAACTCCGGGTACGGCATCGGTGGCCGCCTCCCCGAAGGTGCTGAGGGGCATCTGCTGACCGGTGGTGCGAACAGTGTGATCTCGGGCCGGGTGGCGTACACGTTCGGTCTGGAAGGACCGGCCGTCACGGTCGATACGGCGTGTTCGTCGTCGCTGGTCGCGCTGCACTGGGCGGCTCAGGCGTTGCGGGCTGGTGAGTGTGAGCTGGCTCTGGTTGGTGGTGTGACGGTGATTGCTGGTCCGGAGGTGTTCGCGGAGTTCTCGCGGCAGGACGGACTCGCGTCTGACGGTCGGTGCAAGGCGTTCGCCGGCGCGGCGGACGGTACGGGTTGGGCCGAGGGTGTGGGTCTGCTGCTGGTGGAGCGCCTGTCCGACGCCGAGCGCAACGGTCATCAGGTCCTCGCCGTGGTCCGTGGGAGTGCGGTGAACCAGGACGGTGCGTCGAATGGTCTTACGGCGCCGAATGGTCCGTCGCAGCAGCGGGTGATCCGGCGGGCGCTTGCCGGTGCTGGGTTGACTGCTGCTGACGTGGATGTGGTGGAGGCGCACGGGACCGGGACCCGGTTGGGTGATCCGATCGAGGCGCAGGCGTTGCTGGCGACGTACGGGCAGGACCGGCCCGCGGACCGGCCGCTGCTGCTCGGCACCGTGAAGTCGAACATCGGCCACACGCAGGCCGCCTCCGGTGTCGCCGGGATCATCAAGATGGTGATGGCGATGCGGCATGAGTTGTTGCCGCGGACGTTGCACGTGGATGAGCCGACGCCGCAGGTGGACTGGTCGGCCGGTGCGGTGGAGTTGTTGACCGAGGCGCGGCCGTGGGTGGTGGGGGATCGCCCGCGTCGGGCGGGTGTGTCGTCGTTCGGTATCAGTGGCACGAATGTGCACACGATCATTGAGCAGGCCCCGGCGGCGGAGCATTCGACGTCCCCGGGCTGGACGGGCACGGTGCCGTGGGTGGTGTCGGCCCGTTCGGTGGAGGCGCTGCGTGGTCAGGCGGCGCGGCTGCGTGAGTTCGCGGCGGCGGATCCGTCGCTTGTTCCGGGTGTGGTGGGTGCGGCCCTCACGGTGTCTCGTGCGTCGCTGCCGCATCGTGCGGTGGTCCTCGCCGATTCGGTGGCGGGGTTCGTCGACGGTCTGGCGGCGCTGGAGCGGGACGCCGCGGCGGCCGATGTGGTGCGGGGTTCGGTAGGCGAGGGTCGCCTGGCGTTGCTGTTCACCGGTCAGGGTGCGCAGCGTTCCGATATGGGACGCGGTCTGTATGAGCGGTTCCCGGTCTTCGCCGACGCGTACGACGCGGTCTGTGCCCGGTTCGACCTGCTGCTGGACGTTCCGCTACGGGATGCGGATGTGAACCAGACCGTGTACACGCAGGCGTCGTTGTTCGCGCTGGAGGTGGCGCTGTTCCGTCTGGTGGAGTCGTTCGGTCTACGGCCGGACTTCCTGCTGGGTCACTCGATCGGTGAGCTGGCCGCCGCCCACGTTGCGGACGTGCTGTCCCTTGACGACGCGGTGGCGCTGGTCGCGGCGCGGGGCCGGTTGATGCAGGCGTTGCCGACCGGTGGGGCGATGCTGGCGGTGCAGGCGACCGAGGCGGAGGTCCGTTCCGCGTTGGAGCCGTTCGCCGGCAGGGTCGACGTCGCTGCGGTCAACGGTCCGACGTCGATCGTGGTGTCCGGTGACGCGTCGGTGATCGACGGGCTGTTCAAGGACCGTAAGACGTCGCGGTTGACGGTGTCGCATGCGTTCCATTCGCCGTTGATGGAGCCGATGCTGGAGGAGTTCCGGGCGATCGCTGCCGGCCTGACTTTTGCGCCGCCGCAGATCCCGATCGTGTCGAACCTGACCGGCCAGCTGGTTGAGGAGTACACCGCCGACTACTGGGTCCGGCATGTGCGTGAGGCGGTCCGGTTCGCTGACGGGGTCGCGTGGCTTTCGGGGAACGGGGTGAGCCGGTTCCTGGAGGTCGGGCCGTCCGGGGTGCTCTCCGCGATGGCGCAGGGCTGCCTCACCGGCGACGCCGTGCTGGCCCCGGCGCTGCGCAAGGACCGCGACGAGCCCACCAGCCTGCTGCACGCCCTGGCCGCCCTGCACGTCAACGGGGTCGGCATCGACTGGGCCCCGGCGTTGCCCGGCGGTGGGCATGTTGATCTGCCGACCTACGCGTTCCAGCGGCAGCATTACTGGATCGAACCGGCCGACGGTGTCGCTGCTGAGGCCGACCCGTGGCAGTACGAGATCGTCTGGAAGCCGCTCACCGGGCTCGACCGCGCCCAGCTCGCCGGCACCTGGCTTGTCGTTGCCCCCGGCGGCGACACCGATGTCGCCGCCGCTCTGGAACGGGCCGGGGTCGACATCGTCACGCTCACCGTCGACCCCGCGGACATCGACCGGTGGCGCCTTGCCGAAGAACTGCTGCAGCTCACCGAGGCCCGACCTGTCGCCGGTGTCCTCGCGGTTGTCCCGGACGACGACCGGGCGGTGTACCTGACCGCCGCGCTCGCCCAGGCCCTCGGCGACGCCGAGATCCCGGCCCAACTGTGGTGCCTGACCAGCGGTGCGGTCTCGACCGGCGCGGCTGACCCGTTGCGTGACGCGATCCAGGCTCAGGTCTGGGGTCTGGGCCGGGTCGCGGCGTTGGAGCTGCCGCAGCGTTGGGGTGGCCTGATCGACCTGCCCGAAACGTTGGATGGGCGGACCGGTGACCGGTTGGTCGCGGTGCTCGCGCAGCGTGTCGAGGATCAGGTGGCGGTGCGGGCCTCGGGTGTGTTCGGTCGCCGGTTGGAGCGGGTCCCGGCCGCTTCAGGCACGTCGTTCGCGGCGCCGTCGGGTGCGGTGCTGGTGACGGGTGGTACCGGCGCCCTGGGTGCGCACGTGGCGAGGTGGCTCGCCGCGGAGGGTGCCCCGGAGCTGGTGCTGACCAGCCGCCGCGGCCCGGACGCGCCCGGTGTGCCGGAGCTGGTCGAGGAACTCACCGCGTTGGGCGCGCACGTCACCGTCGTGGCGTGTGACATGGGCGATCGGGACGCGGTCGCAGCACTGTTGGCCGGTGTCGAGGACCTGGCGGGCGTGGTCCACGCCGCCGGCGTTCTCGACGATGGTGTGCTGGAGTCGTTGACTGCGGAGCAGTTCGAGGCGGTCCTGCGTGGTAAGGCTCTGGCGGCCGCGCACCTGGATGAGCTGACTGCTGGTCTGGATCTGTCGATGTTTGTGTTGTTCTCCTCGGTCGCCGGTACGGTCGGTAGTGCCGGTCAGGCGAACTACGCGGCCGCGAACGCGTTCCTGGATGCTTTGGCGCAGCAGCGTCGGGACCGGGGTCTGGTCGCGACGTCGATCGCGTGGGGTCCGTGGGCCGACGCGGGTATGGCGACCGACGACGTCGTCGCGCAGCGTCTGCGTCGTGGTGGGATGCCGCCGATGGACCCGGCCGGCGCCATCGCCGCGCTCGCGGCAGCGGCCGCCTCCGACCGGCCCGCCGTCATGGTCGCCGACGTCGACTGGACCCGCTTCGCCGCCGGTCGTGGCGGGCGGCTTCTCGCCTCGCTCACCCCTTCGCCCGTCGACGCCGAACCGGCCGCCGCGGACCCGGCAGCTGCCCTGCGTGCCCGGCTCATCGGAACGGGCGTCGCCGAACAGCGCCGCACCCTGCTCGAACTCGTCCAGACCCGGGCCGCAGCGGTCCTCGGCCACGCCACCGCACAAGCGGTCGAGCCGGGCACGGCGTTCCGTGACCTCGGCTTCGACTCGCTCACCGCGGTGGAACTGCGCAACCTCCTCACCGCCGCGACCGGCACCCAGCTTCCGGCCACCCTCGTCTTCGACCACCCCAACCCGGAGGCCCTTGCCGAACGCCTTCGCACCCTGCTGGTTCCCGACCACACCGCGATCGATGTCGTTTCTCCGTCCTTTGTGGATGGTGGGGATCCGGTGGTGATTGTGGGGATGTCGTGCCGGTTGCCGGGTGGTGTGGTGGATCCGGAGGGGTTGTGGGGTTTGCTGTCGGGTGGGGTGGATGGGTTGTCAGGGTTCCCGGTGGATCGTGGTTGGGGTGGGGGTCTACCGGTTGGGGTGGGTGGGTTTGTTGATGGTGTGACGGATTTCGATGCGGAGTTGTTCGGGGTTTCTCCGCGGGAGGCCCTCGCCATGGATCCGCAGCAGCGGGTGTTGCTGGAGCTGGTGTGGGAGGTGTTCGAGCGGGCGGGGATCGATCCTCGCGGGATGCGTGGTTCGCGGACGGGGGTGTTCGCGGGGACGAACGGTCAGGACTACGTGGGGGTGGTGGCCGGTTCGGGGGAGCGGTCGGTGGATGGGTTTGTGGGGACGGGGAATGCGGCGGCGGTGTTGTCGGGTCGGGTGTCGTATGTGTTCGGCCTGGAGGGGCCGGCGGTGACGGTCGATACGGCGTGTTCGTCGTCGTTGGTGGCGTTGCATTTGGCGGTGCAGTCGTTGCGGTTGGGTGAGTGTGGTTTGGCGGTGGTCGGTGGGGTGACGGTGATGTCGTCGCCGGGGGCCTTTGTGGAGTTCGCGCGGCAGGACGGTTTGGCTGGTGATGGCCGCTGTAAGGCGTTTGCGGCGGCGGCGGATGGGACAGGGTGGGGTGAGGGTGGTGGCGTGCTGTTGCTGGAGCGGTTGTCCGATGCGCAGCGCAATGGTCACCAGGTCCTGGCGGTGGTGCGTGGGAGTGCGGTGAATCAGGACGGTGCGTCGAATGGTCTGACGGCGCCGAATGGTCCGTCGCAGCAGCGGGTGATCCGGCAGGCTCTCGTCAATTCCGGTCTCAGTGCGTCTGATGTGGACGTGGTTGAGGCGCACGGGACGGGCACGAAGCTTGGTGATCCGATTGAGGCGCAGGCGTTGCTGGCGACGTATGGGCAGGATCGGCCGGTGGATCGTCCGTTGTGGTTGGGTTCGGTGAAGTCGAACATCGGGCACACGCAGGCCGCCGCCGGGGTGGCTGGTGTGATCAAGATGGTGTTGGCGATGCGGCATGGTGTTCTGCCGCGGACGTTGCATGTGGATGCGCCGACGCCGTTTGTGGATTGGTCGTCGGGCGCGGTGGAGCTGCTGACCGAATCTCGGCCGTGGGTGGGGTCGGGTCGGCCGCGGCGGGCGGGTGTGTCGTCGTTCGGGCTGAGCGGCACGAACGCGCACACCATCCTTGAGGCGTACGAGGACGCCGACGCGGTGGCCGATCAGGACCCGGTGACTGGCGTCGTGCCATGGACGCTGTCGGCGAAGACCGCAGAAGGTCTGCGGGGCCAGGCCGCCCGGCTGCGCCGGCACCTCGCGGTGCGGCCGGACGAACACCCCGCCGACATCGGTCGCGGACTGGTCACGGGCCGGGCGGTGCTCGAACATCGCGCCGTGATCGTCGGCGAGAACCGGGACGACCTCGCCGCGGGCCTGGCCGCCGTCGAACGTGACGAGCCCGCCCCGAACGTCGTCCGCGGCGTCGCGGGTGGCGGTCGCCTGGCGCTGTTGTTCGCCGGTCAGGGCGCCCAGCGTGCCCGCATGGGCGCCGGCTTGTACGAGCGGTACCCCGCCTTCGCCGATGCCTACGACGCGGTCTGCGCCCGGTTCGACACCCTGCTGGATCAGCCCCTGCGTGACGCCGACGTCAACCAGACCGTGTACACGCAGGCGTCGCTGTTCGCGCTGGAAGTGGCGCTGTACCGCCTCATCGAGTCGTTCGGTCTGCAGCCGGACTTCCTGCTGGGTCACTCGATCGGCGAGCTCGCCGCTGCCCACGTCGCGGACGTGCTGTCGCTCGACGACGCGGTCGCGCTGGTCGCCGCCCGTGGCCGGCTCATGCAGGCGCTGCCGACCGGCGGGGCGATGCTGGCCGTGCAGGCCACCGAAGCTGAAGTCCGGGCAGCGCTGGAGCCGTTCGCCGGCCGGGTCGACATCGCCGCCGTCAACGGCCCGACGTCGATCGTGGTGTCCGGTGAGGCCGAGGTGATCGACCAGCTCTTCACGGACCGCAAGACGTCGCGGCTGAAGGTCTCCCACGCGTTCCACTCGCCGCTGATGGAGCCGATGCTGGAGGAGTTCCGCACGGTCGCCGCCGGTCTGTCGTACGCACCGCCGCGGATCCCGATCGTGTCGAACCTGACCGGGCAGCCGGTCGAGGAGTACACCGCCGACTACTGGGTCCGGCATGTGCGCGAGGCGGTCCGGTTCGCCGACGGCGTCGCGTGGCTCGAAGCCAACGGCGTGACCCGGTTCCTGGAGGCCGGGCCGTCCGGCGTGCTCACGGGTATGGCGCAGGCCTGCCTGGCGGAGCACGACGGCGACCTCACGCTGGTGCCGTCCCTGCGTGCCGACCGCGACGAGACCACGTCCTTCCTCAACGCCCTCGGCGGCGTGCACACGGCCGGCGTCGGCGTGGACTGGCTGCGGCACTTCGGTGACCCCGGCCGCCGGGCGGACCTGCCCACGTATGCCTTCCAGCACCGCCGGTTCTGGCCCGAGTCCGTGACGAGCGGTCCGGCCGGCCCGGTCGACGGCGCCGAGGAAGACTTCTGGGAAGCGGTCGAACGCGAGGACGTCGCCGAGGTCGCCAGCAGCCTCGGCCTGGACGGCCCCGAGCGGGTCGCGCCGGTCCTGCCGGCGCTCTCGGCCTGGCGCCGCCGGCGCCGTGCCGACTCCACCGTGGACGGTTGGCGATACGAAGAAGCATGGAAGAGCATCACCGAACCGGCCGCCGCGACGCTCACCGGAACCTGGCTGCTGGTCGCCGGCGCCGACGAGCACACCGACATCGAGAAGGCACTGCACCTCGCCGGCGCGGACACCGTCCGGCTCCAGGTGCGGCCCGACGAAGACCGTGCCGCACTCTGCGACCGGCTCCGCGCCACCGCCCACCAGGCCGGCGGCCTCGCCGGCATCGTCTCGCTGCTCGCCGACGACGAAACGGGACACGGCCCGGGCGCCGTGGTGCCGGCCGGCGTCGCCGCGACGGTGCTGCTGCTGCAGGCCTTGGATGATGCGGGTCTGGGAGTGCCGGTGTGGTGTGTGACGCGTGGTGCGGTGTCGGTGGGTCGGGTGGAGTCGTTGCACAGCATGGTGCAGGCGCAGGTGTGGGGGCTGGGCCGGGTCGCGGCGCTGGAGTTCCCGCGGTGGTGGGGAGGGTTGGTTGACGTTCCGCGTCAGTTGAGCGGCGCTGCGGCCGGTCGGCTGGTGGGTGTGCTGGCTGGTGATGCCGAGGATCAGGTGGCGGTGCGTGCCTCGGGGGTGTTCGGGCGGCGGTTGGTGCGGGCGTCGGGGGTTGCGGCGCCGGCGGTGTGGGTGCCGCGGGGCAGTGTGTTGGTGACTGGTGGGACGGGGGCGTTGGGTGCGCATGTGGCGCGGTGGCTGGCTGGTCGTGGGGTGCCGCGGCTGGTGTTGACGAGTCGTCGTGGTCTGGACGCGCCGGGTGCCGCGGAGCTGGTGGATGAGTTGACGGCGTTGGGGGTGGTGGTGTCGGTGGTGGCGTGTGATGTGGCTGATCGGGATGCGCTGGCGGGGGTGTTGACGGAGATTCCGGCGGAGTACCCGCTGACCGCCGTCATCCACGCCGCCGGCGTGCCCGACACGACACCGCTGACCGACACGACCCTCGAGACCTTCGCCGAGGCGGTGCGGGCCAAGGTCGCCGGCGCCGTCCACCTCGACGCGCTGACCTCCGGCCTGGGCCTGGACGCATTCGTGGTCTTCTCATCCATCGCCGGCGTGTGGGGCAGCGGCGGCCAGGCGGCGTACGCGGCCGCCAACGCCTTCCTCGACGCGCTGATCCGGCAGCGCCGGACCCGCGGCCACGCCGGGACCGCGATCGCCTGGGGCCCGTGGGCCGGGTCCGGCATGGCCGCGACCGACGCAGCCGACGCGTACCTCCGAAGCCGCGGCCTGCTCCCGCTGGCGCCCGACCTGGCGATCGCCGCACTCGAGCGGGCCGTCGACGGCGGCGACGAGTGCATCACCGTGGCGGATGTCGCGTGGGGCCGGTTCGCCGAGACGTTCACGGCCGTCCGTCCGTCGCTGCTGTTCGCCGGCCTGCCCGAGGCGCAGCCAATCGAGGCGGCACCGTCGAACGCGCAAGCCGGCCCGGACGACGGCACCGGCCTGCGCGAGCGCATGCGGGTGCTGACCCGGCCGGAGCGGACCGACGCGCTGCTCACCCTCGTGCGCACCGAGGTCGCTGCCGTCCTCGGCCACACCTCGACCAGGGAGGTCCAGGCCGGCCGCGCATTCAAGGAGCTCGGGTTCGACTCGCTGACCGCGGTCGAGCTGCGCAACCGGCTCAACGCCGTCACCGGCCTGAAGCTGCCCACCAGCCTGATCTTCGACTACCCGAATGCGTCCGCTCTCGCGCAGTTCCTGCACGACGAGATCATCGGTGGGAACGTCAATTCGGTGGAGTCGTTCCTCAACCAGCTCGACGAGCTCGATGTGGCATTCTCCGACGCCGATCTCGACGGACTGGCCCGGGCAAAGGTCGCCGTGCGCCTGCAGTCATTGATGGCGAAATGGGCCACCGGCCAGCGCGCCGAGCAATCGTCGTCGGTCGACGAGACCCTGACGTCCGCCAGCGACGACGAACTGATCGACTTCGTCCGGCAGCAGCTGGGCGGCGCCTGAACGGCAGCTGCGATCCCGGCCCTGGCTGGGGTCAGTTTTAGGGGTGTCGACCCTGCCGCACCCGGCCATAGGCTGCCCGCAGCAGCATCTTCCGCATCCCCTCTCATTTCCTCACGCGTGCGGAAGATGCTGCGACTGATGCTGCCCACACATTGACGCGGGCCTTTTCGCCAGCCTGAGCAGGGGTGACCTCGAGTGGCAGATGAACAAAGGTACCTCGAATACCTCAAGCGGGTAACGGCCGATCTCCGGCACGCACGACGCCGTCTGCGGCTGGCGGAGGCCCGCGAGCGGGAGCCCATCGCCATCGTCGGGATGAGCTGCCGGTATCCGGGCGCGGTCGCGTCGCCGGACGACCTGTGGCAGCTCGTGGCCCGCGGCGGCGACGGCATCGGTCACTTCCCCGCGGACCGTGGCTGGGACGTCACGACCACCGACGGGCCGTACGCGCGCGAGGGCGGCTTCGTCTACAACGCCGGCGAGTTCGACGCCAACCTCTTCGGGATCTCGCCCCGCGAGGCGCTCACCATGGACCCGCAGCAGCGGCTGCTGCTGGAGTCGTGCTGGGAGGCCGTCGAACGGGCCGGCGTCGACCCGCATTCGCTGCGCGGCAACCAGGTCGGCGTCTTCATCGGCGCGTCGACCAGCGGCTACGGGCTCGGTGTCACCGACCTGCCGGAGGGCGCCGACGGGCACCTGCTCACCGGTAACGCCGCCAGCGTCGTGTCGGGCCGGGTCGCCTACGTGCTCGGACTGGAAGGCCCCGCCGTCACCATCGACACCGCCTGCTCCTCCTCACTCGTCGCGCTGCACCTCGCCTGCCAGGCACTCCGGCAGGGCGAGTGCTCGATGGCACTCGCCGGCGGCGTCACCGTCATCACCGGGCCGGGCATCTTCGCGGAGTTCTCCCGCCAGGGTGGCCTCGCCGCCGACGGGCGCTGCAAGCCGTTCTCCGCCGCCGCCGATGGCACCAACTGGTCCGAGGGCGTCGGCGTCCTGCTCGTCGAGCGCCTCTCCGACGCCCGACGCAACGGTCACCAGATCCTCGCGGTCGTGCGGGGCAGTGCGGTGAATCAGGACGGTGCCTCGAATGGTCTTACGGCGCCCAACGGTCCGTCGCAGGAGCGGGTGATTCTGCAGGCGCTTGCCAGTGCCCGTCTTGCTCCGTCCGATGTGGATGTCGTTGAGGCGCATGGCACGGGTACCCGGTTGGGTGACCCGATCGAGGCGCAGGCGCTGCTGGCGACGTACGGGCAGGGCCGCGCCGACGATCGTCCACTGTGGCTCGGGTCGGTGAAGTCGAACATCGGTCACAGCCAGGCCGCCGCTGGTGTCGCCGGTGTCATCAAGATGGTCATGGCGTTGCAGCACGACGTGATGCCGCAGAGCCTGCACGTCGACGCGCCGTCCCCGCACGTCGACTGGTCGGCCGGTGCCGTCAGTCTGCTCACCGAGGCCCGCCCCTGGCGTCGCGACGACGTCGCCCGGCGTGCGGGCGTGTCGTCGTTCGGGGTCAGCGGCACCAACGCCCACATCATCATTGAGGAAGCGCCCTCGTCCACCGACGCGGACGACCTCGCCGAGGACGAGCCGGTCGAGCCGGACACCGAACCCGCGACGCGGCCCCTGGTGACCGCGCCGGCTTCCGTGCCGTGGTTGCTGTCCGCGAAGACGGCCGGTGCGTTGGCCGGTCAGGCGGGCCGCTTGCGGGCCGCGCTTGAGCGCAGTTCCGCTCCTGGGGTTGTTGACGTCGGGTACTCGTTGGCGTCCAGCCGGGCGGTGCTTGAGCACCGTGCTGTGGTGTTCGCCGCGGACGCCGCCGGTGCTGGGGAGTCGCTTGCTGCGGTCGAGCGTGGGTCGGGTTCGGCGGATGTGGTGCTCGGCACTGCGGTGCCGGGGCGGTTGGCGTTGCTGTTCACGGGTCAGGGTGCTCAGCGTTCGGGTATGGGTCGGCAGTTGCATGCCCAGTTCCCGGTCTTCGCGGAGGTGTACGACGACGTCTGCGCCCGGTTCGATGCCCTGCTGGATGTGCCGCTGCGCGACGCGGACGTCAACCAGACGGTGTACACGCAGGCGTCGTTGTTCGCGATCGAGGTGGCGCTGTTCCGGCTGATCGAGTCGTTCGGGATCCGGCCGGACTTCCTGCTGGGTCACTCGATCGGTGAGCTGGCCGCCGCGCACGTTGCGGGGGTGCTGTCCCTGGATGATGCGGTGCGCCTGGTCGCCGCCCGTGGCCGGCTGATGCAGGCGCTGCCGGCCGGTGGAGCGATGCTGGCCGTCCAGGCTACGGAAGCCGAGGTCCGGGCGGCTTTGGAGCCGTTCGCCAGCAGGGTGGACATCGCGGCGATCAACGGTCCGACGTCGGTCGTGATCTCTGGTGAGGCCGCGGTGATCGACGGGCTGTTCAAGGACCGTAAGACGTCGCGGCTGAAGGTTTCGCACGCGTTCCATTCGCCGCTGATGGAGCCGATGCTGGAGGAGTTCCGGGCGGTCGCTGCCGGTCTGTCGTATGCGCCGCCGCAGATTCCGATCGTGTCGAACCTGACCGGTGAGCTCGTGGAGGCGTACTCCGCGGATTACTGGGTGCGGCATGTGCGTGAGGCGGTCAGGTTTGCTGATGGGGTTAGTTGGCTGGCCGGGAGTGGGGTGACCCGGTTCCTGGAGGTTGGGCCGTCTGGCGTGCTGACCGCGATGGTGCAGGATTGTGTCGCTGGGCAGGGCGGCGTGGTTGCGCTGCCGGGATTGCGTCGTGACCGGGATGAGGTCGCGTCGGTCCTGCGCGCCGTTGCGCAGCTGCATGTTGTCGGGGTCGATGTCGACTGGGTGAAGGTGTACGCCGACTGGGGTGGCCGCCGGGTCGACCTGCCGACATATGCGTTCCAGCGGGAGCGGTACTGGCTGCACGCAACGGCCGTCAGCGTGCCGAGCGAAAGTGCGGTGCTGCCGTGGCGGTACGCCGTGGAGTGGCGTCCGTCGGCTCCGGCTGGTGGTGTGTCGGGGACGTGGCTTGCGTTGGCGTCTTCCTCGGATGGTTGGGGTCTGGAGGCCCTCGCGGCGGTTGAGGCGGCCGCGGATCGTGTGGTGCGTCTTGACGTTTCCGGCGATCGGTTGGCTTTGGCGGCCCGGCTTCGGGAGACGGTTACCGAAACCCCTGGTTTGGCTGGGGTGTTGTGGCTGGCGCCGTCCGAGGCGGCGTTGGACGCGACGGTTGTGGTGGTGCAGGCGCTCGGCGATGCCGGTGTCGACGCGCCTCTGTGGACTCTTACCCGGGATGCGGTTGAGGGTGTCGGGCATGCGCTGGTGTGGGGCTTCGGCCGGGTCGCCGCCCTGGAGTATCCGCAGCGCTGGGGTGGTCTGGTCGACGGCCCCGCGGTGTGGGACGCCGGTGCGCTCGCGGGTCTGACCGCTGCGCTGGGTGGTGCTGAGGATCAGGTGTCGGTGCGGTCGTCGGGGGTGTTTGCGCGTCGGCTGCGGCGTGCCGCGCAGCTGCCGGCGGCGGTGCGGTCGTGGCGGCCGAGCGGCACGGTCGTGGTGACGGGCGGCACCGGTGGTCTGGGTGCTGAGGTCGCCCGGTGGCTCGCGGCCCGGGGCGCACCTGGCCTGCTGTTGCTGAGCCGCCGGGGTCTTGATGCTCCTGGTGCTGTCGAGCTGCGGGATGAGCTGTCCGCGGTGGGCACACACGTCACCGTCGTTGCGTGCGACGTTGCTGACCGTGACTCGCTGGCTGCCGCGCTGGCGACTGTTGCGGTGGACCGGCCGGTGTGCGGTGTCGTGCATGCGGCTGGCGTGGATCCGGTGTTTGCGATCGAGGATGCGACGCCGGAGCGGGTGGCGGACGTTCTCGCCGCCAAGGTCGACGGTGCGGTGCATCTGGATGCGCTGCTCACGGATGCGCCGCTTGAGGCGTTCATCTTGTTCTCGTCGATTGCCGGTGTGTGGGGTAGTGGCCGGCAGTCGGCGTATGGCGCGGCGAACGCTGCGTTGGACGCTCTCGCGTGGCGGCGGCGGGCTCGGGGTGTGTCGGCGACGTCGGTGTCGTGGGGTCCGTGGGCCGGTGCGGGGATGGCCGCCGGCGACGGGGTGGGCGAGGTGTTGCTGCGGCATGGGCTGCGGCCGATGCCGGCCCGCCTGGCGCTGCTCGCCCTCGGACAGGCCGTGGATGGTGACGAGACGTGCGTGACGGTCGCCGACGTGGACTGGGACCGGTTCACCGCGACGTTCACGGCGGGCCGGCCGAGTCCGCTGCTGGAGGATCTGGCCCCGACCGACGCGCCTGTAGGTGAGGCCGCGGGCGGGGACCTGCGTGCGCGTCTTGCCGCGGCTTCCACGGCGGAACGTCATCGCATGCTGTCGGACCTCGTCCGTGGCGGTGTCGCCACGACCCTCGGCTACGCCTCTGCGGGCAGTATTGAGGAGCAGCGGCCGTTCAAGGCTCTCGGGTTTGATTCGCTGACCGCGGTGGAGCTGCGGAACCTGCTCAACGCGGCGACGGGTCTGGTGCTGCCGGTCGGCCTGGTGTTCGACCACCCGACCCCCCTCGCCGTGGCCAACTACCTGCACAGCGAACTGTGCGCCGACGCCGCCGACGACCGGCAGGACCTCACCCCGGAACTGCTGGGCACCGACGCGGAGCCGATCGCGATCGTCGGGATGAGCTGCCGGCTGCCGGGTGGGGTGTCCTCGCCGGAGGAGTTGTGGCGTCTCGTCGACGGTGGCGTCGATGCGATGGGTGGGTTCCCGACTGACCGTGGCTGGGACGTTGCGGGTGGGGATTTCGCGCGGGTTGGTGGGTTCGTCGCGGACGCGGCCGGGTTCGACGCTGATCTGTTTGGGATCAGTCCGCGTGAGGCTGTGGCGATGGATCCGCAGCAGCGGTTGTTGCTTGAGGCTGCGTGGGAGGTGGTGGAGCGGGCGTCGCTGGATCCGCTGTCGCTGCGCGGAACCCGCACGGGTGTGTTCGTCGGTGCGTCGACGTCCGGGTACGGCCTCGGCGGGACCGGTGAGGGCGACGGCTATCTGCTGACCGGCACCGCGAACAGTGTGATTTCGGGTCGGGTGGCGTATGCGCTGGGGTTGGAGGGCCCGGCGGTGACGGTGGACACGGCGTGTTCGTCGTCGCTGGTGGCGTTGCATCTGGCGTCGCAGGCG
Source organism: Dactylosporangium cerinum (assembly GCF_042653625.1). Lineage (NCBI taxonomy): Bacteria > Bacillati > Actinomycetota > Actinomycetes > Micromonosporales > Micromonosporaceae > Dactylosporangium > Dactylosporangium cerinum. The sequence continues at coordinate 48,432 of NZ_JBHSIU010000002.1, forward strand.
TTGCGGGCTGGTGAGTGCAGCCTTGCGGTGGCTGGTGGTGTGACGGTGATGCCCAGCCCGGCCGTGTTCGGGGAGTTCGCCCGGCAGGGTGGTCTGGCTGGTGACGGCAGGTGTAAGTCGTTCGCGGCTGGTGCGGACGGCACGGGCTGGTCAGAAGGCGTCGCGGTCCTGTTGGTGGAACGACTCTCCGATGCACAACGCAACGGCCATGAGGTCCTGGCGGTGGTGCGGGGCAGCGCGGTGAACCAGGACGGTGCGTCGAACGGGTTGACGGCGCCGAACGGTCCGTCGCAGGAGCGGGTGATCCGTCAGGCGCTTGCCAATGCGCGGTTGGTGGCGGATGACGTTGACGTGGTCGAGGGACACGGTACGGGGACGAGGCTCGGCGATCCGATCGAGGCGCACGCGCTGCACGTGGCGTATGGGCGGGCCCGGGAGTCGGGTCGGTCATTGTGGTTGGGGTCGTTGAAGTCGAACATCGGGCACACGCAGGCTGCGTCTGGTGTGGCTGGTGTGATCAAGATGGTCATGGCGATGCGGCACGGGACGTTGCCGCAGACGCTGCACGTCGACGCGCCGTCGCCGCACGTGGACTGGTCTTCGGGTGCGGTCGAACTGTTGACGGAGTCGCAGGCATGGCCGGAGACGGGTCGGCCGCGTCGTGCGGCGGTGTCGTCGTTCGGGATCAGCGGCACCAACGCACACACCATCATCGAGCAGGCGCCGGCGGTCGCGGAGCCGGAGGTGGATGGTGCGCCACGGACCGATGGTGGTGTGCTGCCGGTGGTGGTGGCGGCCCGGTCGACGGCGGCGCTGCACGCCCAGGCGGGCCGGTTGCGGGAGCAGTTGCTGGCCGACCCGGACACAGGCCTGCATGATGTTGCGTGGTCGTTGGTGACCACACGAGCCGGGCTGGAACACCGGGCGGTGGTCCTGAGCAGCGACCGCGACAGCCTCACCGCAGCCCTCGAAGCCCTCGCCGCCGGTGGCAGCGGGTCGCAGCTGGTCACCGGTTCGGTCACGCCGGGCCGCACCGCGTTCCTGTTCACCGGTCAGGGTGCGCAGCGTTCCGATATGGGCGCCGGCTTGTATGAGCGGTTCCCGGTCTTCGCCGACGCCTACGACGCGGTCTGCGCCCGGTTCGACACCCTGCTGGACCAGCCCCTGCGCGACGCCGATGTGAACCAGACCGTCTACACGCAGGCTGCACTGTTCGCGGTCGAGGTGGCGCTGTTCCGCTTGCTGGAATCCTTCGGGGTCCGCCCCGACTTCCTGTTGGGTCACTCGATCGGTGAGCTCGCCGCCGCGCATGTCGCGGACGTGCTGTCGCTGGATGACGCGGTGGCGTTGGTCGCGGCGCGGGGCCGGTTGATGCAGGCGTTGCCGGCCGGTGGGGCGATGCTGGCGGTGCAGGCGACCGAGGCCGAGGTGCTTTCCGCGTTGGAGCCGTTTGCGGGTCGGGTGGACATCGCCGCCGTCAACGGCCCGACGTCGATCGTGGTGTCCGGTGACGCTGAGGTGATCGACCAGCTCTTCAAGGACCGTAAGACGTCGCGGCTGACGGTGTCGCACGCGTTCCACTCGCCGTTGATGGAGCCGATGCTGGAGGAGTTCCGGGCGGTCGCCGCCGGCCTCACCTATGCCCCGCCGCGCATTCCCATCATCTCCAACCTGACCGGGCAGCCGGTCGAGGTGCACTCCGCCGACTACTGGGTCCGGCACGTGCGCGAAGCGGTCCGGTTCGCCGACGGCGTCGCGTGGCTGGAATCCAACGGCGTCACCCGGTTCCTGGAGGTCGGGCCGTCCGGAGTGCTCACCGCCATGGCGCAGCAGTGCCTGACCGGCGAGCCGGTGCTCACCGCAGCGCTGCGCAAGGACCGCGACGAACCCACCACCCTCCTGCACGCACTGAGCACCCTGCACGTCAACGGCGCCGCCGTCGATTGGACCGCGATCCTGCCCCAGGGCCGCATTGTGGGCCTGCCGACGTATGCGTTCCAGCGGGAGCGGTACTGGCTGCAGCATGCGCCCGCGCCGTCGGCCGATCCGGTCGAGGACGGCTTCTGGGCGGCGGTCGAGCGGGAGGATGCCGACACGATCGCGGCAACCCTCGGCGTCTCCACGGCCGGAGAGCTGACGTCGTTGCTGCCTGCGCTGTCTGCGTGGCGGCGTCGGCAGCGGGCCGAGTCGGTTGTGCACGACTGGCGGTACGACGTTGCCTGGAAGCACGTCGCCGATCTGCCCGCCGCGACGCTGACCGGCACCTGGGTGGTCGCAGCGGCACCGGGCGATGGTGCCGGGGATGTGGTGGAGGCGTTGCGGTCGGCGGGTGCCGAGCCGGTGGAGCTGCCGCTGACCGACGCCGATCTGGACCGTGCTGCGTTCGCTGCCCGGTTGGGTGCGTTGGGTGAGCTGTCGGGTGTGCTGGTGGTGTGCGGTTCTGATCTGGAGCCGGTGATGCCGTTGGCGGTGTCGGCGACGGTGGTGCTGGTTCAGGCGCTGGCTGATCTGGGGTCGTCGGCGAAGGTGTGGGGCGTGACGCGGGGCGCGGTCGCCGTGGATGCGAGCGAGCGGGTCTCGGCTGTGGCTGCGGCGCAGCTTTGGGGTCTGGGTCGTGTGGTCGCCCTGGAGCAGCCACACCGTTGGGGCGGCCTGATCGACCTGGCGGATCGAGTCGACGCGGGCCTGGCTGGCGTTCTTGCTCAGGCCGGCGAGGATCAGGTTGCGGTGCGCCGGTCTGGTGTGTTCGCGCGCAGGCTTGTGACCGCCCCGGCGTTCGATGTGTCGGCTCGTCGGGTGTGGCGGCCGCGGGGAACGATCCTGGTGACGGGTGGCACCGGCGGTCTGGGCGGTCACGTCGCCCGCTGGCTGGCGGGGCTTGGTGCGCCGAGTCTCGTGCTTGCCGGTCGGCGTGGTCTGGACACGCCTGGCGTGGATGCGCTGGTGTCGGAGCTCGTCGCCCTCGGTGCCCGGGTCGATGTCGTGGCGTGTGATGTGGCTGATGGTGACGCGGTCGCGGAGTTGCTCGCCGCGGTGCCGGCGGATCTGCCGTTGTCGGGTGTGGTGCACGCGGCGGGGGTGGACGACGCGGTCGAGATCGCGGACCTGGACTTGGATCGCCTCGCAGGTGTGCTGCGGGGGAAGGTTGCCGGTGCGGCGCATCTGGACCGGTTGTTGGCTGGTGTTGAGCTGGATCTGTTTGTGGTGTTCTCGTCGATTGCCGGTGTGTGGGGTAGCGGTGGTCAGGGTGCGTATGCGGCTGCGAATGCGTTCCTGGACGCGTTGGTGCAGCAGCGCCGGGCGCGTGGTGAGGTGGGTACGGCGTTGGCGTGGGGTCCGTGGGCTGAGGCCGGGATGCTGGTGGACGCGGGTGCGGAGTCGTATCTGCGGCGTCGTGGTCTGGTGCCGATGCCGCCGGCGCTTGCTGTGAGGGCGCTTGCGGCGGCCGTGGAGCACAACGTGGGCGCGGCGGTTGTCGCGGATGTGGACTGGTCCCGGTTCTGTGAGGTGTTCACCGCGGGTCGTGCGAGCCGGTTGTTCGATCTGCTGCCTGGTGTTGTGGCGCCGGCTGTCGAGGCCGTCGGCGTGGATGGGGTGTTGCGGCGCCGGTTGCTGGAGGTTCCGGGTTCGCAGCAGCGTCAGGTGGTGTTGGCGTTGGTGCGGTCGGAGGTGGCCGCGGTGCTGGGTCATGCCGACGTTGCGGCGGTGGAGCCGGGCAAGCCGTTCAAGGCGTTGGGTTTCGATTCGTTGACTGCGGTGGAGTTGCGGAACCGGTTGGCCGCGGTGACGGGGTTGACGTTGCCGGTCGGGATGGTCTTTGACTACCCGACCCCGCTTGCGCTGGCTGAGCATCTGCGTGGTGCGCTGTTGGGCGAGGCGAGCTCCGTTGAGCTGGAGCCGGTGGTGGGGCGGCTGGTTGATGAGCCGATCGCGATTGTCGGGATGAGCTGCCGGTACGCGGGTGGCGTCGACAGCCCCGAAGACCTGTGGCGTCTCGTCCGTGATGGCGCCGATGGTGTGTCGTCGTTCCCGACGAACCGGGGCTGGAACGTCGACGCCCTCTACAACCCCGACCCGGACAACCCCGGCACGTCGACCACGGCCCAGGGTGGGTTCCTGCACGACGCCGACGCGTTCGACGCGGCCTTCTTCGGCATCTCGCCACGGGAGGCCCTCGCCATGGACCCGCAGCAGCGACTGCTGCTGGAGACGACATGGGAAGCGTTCGAACGGGCCGGCCTGGACCCCCACGCCCTGGCCGGCAGCCGGACCGGTGTGTTCGTCGGCACGAATGTCCACGACTACCTTGCACTGCTCGCCAACGGCTCGATGGACACCGAGGGGTACCTGGCAACGGGCAGCGCCGCGAGTGTGATTTCGGGTCGGATCGCGTACGCGTTCGGGTTGGAAGGCCCGGCCGTCAGCGTCGACACGGCGTGTTCGTCGTCGCTGGTAGCGCTGCACCTGGCGGTGCAGTCGCTGCGGGCCGGGGAATGCTCCCTGGCGGTGGCCGGCGGCGTGGCGGTCATGTCGACGCCCGGGATCTTCACCGAGTTCTCCCGTCAGCGTGGCCTTGCCGCCGACGGTCGTTGCAAGGCGTTCGCGGCCGCCGCTGACGGCACCGGCTGGGGCGAAGGTGTCGGGCTCCTCCTCGTGGAAAGGCTGTCGGATGCCCGCCGCAACGGCCACCAGGTCCTGGCCGTGGTCCGCGGTTCCGCGGTCAACCAGGATGGTGCGTCCAATGGTCTGACGGCCCCGAACGGTCCGTCGCAGCAGCGAGTCATCCGGCAGGCTCTCGCGATCGCCGGCCTCAACCCGGCCGATGTCGATGCTGTCGAGGCGCATGGCACCGGCACGAGGCTCGGCGACCCGATCGAGGCCGAGGCGCTGCTGGCCACCTATGGTCAGGGCCGCCCGGCGGACAGTCCATTGTGGCTGGGCTCGGTCAAGTCGAACATCGGTCACACCCAGGCGGCAGCAGGTGTCGCTGGTGTGATCAAGATGGTCATGGCGATGCAGCAGGAGGTACTGCCGCAAACCCTGCACGTGGACGCGCCGTCGCCGCACGTGGACTGGTCCTCGGGTGCGGTGGAACTGCTGACGGAGGCCCGGTCCTGGCCCCGTAGCGACCGCCCGCGGCGTGCGGGGGTGTCGTCGTTCGGGATGAGCGGCACGAACGCACACGTCATCGTCGAGGAACCCGAACCGTCGCCCGTGGTGGAGCCGTCAGCTGTGGCGGGTCCGGTGCCGTGGCTGATCTCCGGCAGGTCCCCGGCGGCGTTGCGGGCGCAGGCAGCCCAGCTCGCAGACTTCGCCGCCACCGACGTCGATGTGGCAGCGGTGGCTCGTGCCCTCGCGACGACCCGCGCCGCGCTGGAGCACCGCGCCGTGGTTGTGGCCGAGGACGCGGCCGGTTTCATCGCCGGTCTGGAGACGGTCGAGCCGGTGAACGCGGCGGCGGGTTCGACTGGTGTGGTGCTGGTCTTCCCGGGCCAGGGCGGTCAGTGGCCGGGCATGGCGGTGAACCTGTTGGAGAGTTCGCCGGTGTTCGCGGCCCGGTTGCGGGAGTGCGACGCGGTGCTGGACTTCCCGCTGGTCGAGGTGTTGACCGGCGGAGATCAGGAGTGGCTGGAGCAGGTCGACGTCGTCCAGCCGGTGCTGTGGGCCGTGATGGTGTCCCTCGCAGCGGTGTGGGAATCCTTCGGGGTCCAGGTCGCGGGGGTGGTCGGGCACTCGCAGGGCGAGATCGCGGCAGCGGTCGTCGCTGGTGCGTTGAGCCTGGCTGATGGTGCGTTGGTGGTGTCGGCACGGTCGCGGCTGCTGCGGGACCTGGCCGGCACCGGCGGCATGCTCGTCGTCGGCGCCCCGGTGGACGAACTGGGTGAACTGCCCGACGGTGTGAGTGTCGCCGCAGTCAACGGCCCGCGGCTGATCGTGGTGTCCGGCGACAACGCAGGCTTGGACGCGGTCGCCGCAGCGTGCGCCGAGCGGGGTGTGTGGGCGAAGCGAGTCCCCGTCGACTACGCCTCCCATTCGGTGCATGTGGAGGCGATCCGGGAGCCGCTGCTCGCAGCTCTGGATGGGTTGACCGCGCAACAGTGCCGGTTGCCGTTCTACTCGACGGTGACGGGCGAACTGATCGACGGCACCACGTTGGACGCCCGGTACTGGTTCGACAACCTGCGTCACCCGGTCCGGTTCGATGACGTCATCGCATCGCTGGTCGCCGACGGGCACACCGCGTTCGTTGAGGTGAGCCCGCATCCGGTGTTGACCGGTGGGGTGGGTGAACGCGCCAACGTGGTGGTCGGGACCCTGCGCCGCGATGAGGGTGGCTGGGATCGGATGCTGCGCTCCGCCGGCGAACTGTGGGCGGGCGGCATTGAGGTCGACTGGCCGCGGGTGCTCGGCGAGACCACAGGAGTCGTGGACCTGCCGACGTACCCGTTCCAGCGGCAGCGGTTCTGGCCGTCAAGTGCGGGCGAGGCACTGCTGGGTGCTGGGGTGCAGCTGGCTGATGGTGATGGCACGGTGTTCACCGGCCGCGTATCGCTGAGCACGCATCCGTGGCTGGCTGACCATCGGGTCCTGGACCGGGTGCTGCTGCCCGGGACGGCGTTCGTCGAACTCGCGCTGCACGCAGGTGCGGTGCGGGAGCTGACGATCGAAGCACCCCTGGTCATCCCCGACACCGGCAGCGTGACCCTGCAGGTTCGGGTCGGGGCGCTGGATGAGACCGGTGATCGGCCGGTCCGGATCTCGTCCCGCAGCGAAGACTCCTGGACGCATCACGCCACCGGTCTCATCGCCGCCGAAGCTGCGAACCCCACCTTCGACCTGGTCGCGTGGCCCCCGCCGGGCGCCGATCCGGTCGACCTGGACGGGTTCTACGAGCGTGGCGAGGACGCTGGGTATGGATACGGGCCAGTCTTCCAGGGTCTGCGTCGTGCCTGGCGGGTCGCTGATGACGTGTATGCCGAGGTGGTGCTGCCGGAGTCGGCGACTGCGGCCGGGTTCGGCCTGCACCCGGCGCTGCTGGACGCCGCCCTGCACGCCGTGAGCCTTGGCGACTTCGTTGCCCCTGGTGAGGTGCGGCTGCCGTTCGCCTGGACCGGCATCAACCTGCACGCCATCGGCGCGGCAGCCCTACGGGTCCGGATCGCGGCCGCGGGCACCGACGCCGTGACCGTCGACGTCGCTGACAGCACCGGCGCTCCCGTCGCGAGCATCGACAGCCTGACGCTGCTGCCAGTGTCACGGGCACAGGTAGCGACTGGCCCGGCACTGCAGGACTCGCTGTTCCACACGCAGTGGACCGCTGTCGCCGTCAAGGCTTCAGTCACCCAGCCGGCCGCGGTCGTGCTCGGCGACGCCGAGTTCGCCGATCGGCTCGGCGTCACCGCCGTAGAGACGGTGGGCGACGCCGTGGGTGTCGTCATCCTGCCCGTGACCGACGCCGATGCTGGTGTGGCGGGTGCCGACGTGCGGGTCCGTGCGGGCGTGCACCGGGTGCTGTCGCTCGTGCAGGAGTGGCTGGCGCAGGTGCGGCCGGCAGGGGACCGTCTGGTGGTCCTCACCCGTGGCGCGGTCGCCGTCGACGGCCCGGTGACAGATCTGGTTGGTGCGGCGGTGTGGGGGCTGCTGCGGTCGGCGCAGTCGGAGAACCCGGACCGCATCGTGCTGCTCGACACCGACGGCAGCGACACCTCCCTGGCGGTGCTGCTGGACACGATCGGTCTGGACGAGCCGCAGCTGGCGGTCCGTAACGGTGCCGTGTCGGCGTTGCGGCTGGTGCGGGCGCTGCCGGCAACCACCCTGCTCACCCCGCAGGATGACGCGGTGCCGCATCGGGTTGAGGTGGTCGGTGGCGGCACGTTGCACAGCGTCGGGTTCGTCCCCGCCGAGGAAGCGGCAGCACCACTGGCAGCGGGTCAGGTGCGGGTTGCGGTCCGCGCGGCCGGGATCAACTTCCGGGACGTGGCGATCGCGTTGGGCATGGTCCCCGACCAGCAGGTGATCGGTTCCGAAGCAGCCGGTGTCGTCGTCGAGGTCGGACCCGGGGTGACGGACCTGACCGTGGGTGACCGGGTGTTCGGCCTGTTCTCCGGCGCGTTCGGCCCGCTGGCGGTCACCGACCGCCGGGTCGTGGCGCCAATGCCGCAGGGGTGGACGTTCCCGCAGGCGGCGTCGGTCCCGGTGGTGTTCCTGACCGCCTACTACGCCCTGCGCGACCTCACCAGCGTCCAACCCGGCGAACGCCTCTTGGTCCACGCCGCAGCCGGCGGCGTCGGCATGGCCGCGGTGCAACTGGCCCGGCACTGGGGTGTCGAGGTGTACGGCACCGCGTCACCGGCGAAGTGGGACGCACTACGCAGCCTCGGCCTGGACGACGCGCACATCGCCTCATCGCGGGACCTGGACTTCGAAGCGACGTTCCGGACCGCTACGCAGGGTCGGGGTGTGGACGTGGTCCTCAACTCCCTCGCTGGGCAGTACATCGACGCGTCGCTGCGGCTCCTCGGCCCTGGCGGCAGGTTCTCCGAGATGGGCAAGACCGACAAACGCGACCCCGCCGTGGTCGCGGCCGCGCACGACGGTGTGTCGTATCGCGCGTTCGACCTGGCTGAGGCGGGGTTGGATCGGGTCGGGGCGATGCTGACCGAGGTCCTGGCCCTGTTCGACGCCGGGGTGTTGCAGGTGCCGCCGGTCACCGCCTGGGACCTGCGCGACGCCGCCGCCGCGTTCCGGTACATGGGCCAGGCCCGACACATCGGCAAGAACGCCTTCATCATCCCGACCACGCCGCAGGGCACGGTGCTGATCACCGGTGGCACCGGCCTGCTCGGCGGCCTGTTCGCCGAACACCTCGTGCGCACCTATGGCATCCGCGATCTGGTGTTGACCAGCCGGCAGGGCATGGACGCGCCCGGCGCAGCAGAACTTGTCGACCGCCTGGCTGAGCTCGGTGCTCACGCCGAGGTCGTCGCCTGCGACGCCGCGAACCGCGACGCCCTGGCTGCCGTCATCGCTGGCCGGACGTTGTCCGGTGTCGTGCACTGTGCCGGGGTTCTGGACGACGGGGTGTTCGCTTCGTTGACCCCCGACCGCCTCGACGGCGTGTTGCGTCCGAAGGTGGATGCTGCGGTACACCTGCATGAGCTGACGAAACACATGGACCTGGCCTGGTTCGTGGTGTTCTCCTCAGCATCGGCAACGTTCGGGTCCGCAGGACAGGCCAACTACGCCGCCGCCAACGCGTTCCTCGACGGCCTCATGTCCTACCGCCGGAGCCTCGGCCTGCCCGGCCTGTCACTGGCCTGGGGCCTGTGGGCCGAAGCCTCAACCATGACCGGCCACCTCGACGGCCGTGACAAGACCCGCATCGGCAGCACCCTGTCCAACGACCACGGCCTCGCCCTGTTCGACCAGGCCATCCAACTCCCACACCACCACCAGGTCCCCATCACCCTGCACCTGAGCACCCCCCGCGACAACGGCACCCCCGTCCCGCCACTGTTCCGGGCCCTCGTCACCCCAACCCGACGCCGCGCCACCACCAGCAGCTCCGACACCGGCGCTACTCTCGCCGACCGGCTCGCCACCCGGCCCAGCAGCGAGCAACACCAGACCCTCCTCGACCTCATCACCGGCAACGCCGCCGCTGTCCTGGGGCACACCACCACCGACACCATCACCCCCGACCGACCCTTCAAAGAACACGGCTTCGACTCCCTCACCTCCGTCGAACTGCGCAACCGACTCAACACCGCCACCGGACTCCGACTCCCCGCCACCCTCGTCTTCGACTACCCAACCCCCACCACACTCGCCCAACACCTCCGCGAAACCCTCGTCGGGGCTGCCACGGCCGACCGGCCGCTTTCCGCGGTGCCCGCGGTCCGCCAGGCCGACGACGACCTCATCGCGATCGTGGGCATGAGCTGCCGGCTGCCCGGTGGGGTGGGAAACCCGGACGACCTCTGGGACCTGGTCCTTTCCGGTGCCGACGGCGTGTCCGACTTCCCGACCGACCGCGGCTGGCAGCTCGAGCACGCCGACGTCACGTTCGCCCGGGCCGGCGGCTTCGTCTACGACGCGACCACCTTCGACGCCGGCTTCTTCGGCATCTCGCCGCGCGAGGCGTACGCCATGGACCCGCAGCAGCGGCTGCTGCTCGAAGCGTCCTGGGAGGCCCTGGAAGACGCGGGGATCGACCCGACGTCGCTGCGAGGCAGCCAGACCGGTGTCTTCGTCGGCTCGGCGGTGTCCAACTACGGCATCGGCATGCAGCTGCCGGAGGGCGCGGAAGGGATGCTGCTCACCGGCAGCGCGGGCAGCGTCGCCTCGGGACGAATCTCGTACTCGCTGGGTCTGGAAGGTCCGGCGGTGACCGTGGACACGGCGTGCTCGTCGTCGCTGGTGGCGCTGCATCTTGCTGGGCAGGCGTTGCGGGCGGGGGAGTGCACGCTGGCGTTGGCCGGTGGTGCCACGGTGTTGGCGAATCCGGGCATTTTCGCGGAGTTCTCGCGGCAGGACGGGTTGGCGTCGGATGGTCGGTGTAAGCCGTTCGCGGCTGCGGCGGACGGCACCGGTTGGGCGGAGGGTGTTGGTCTGCTCGTGGTGGAGCGGCTTTCCGACGCGCGCCGCAACGGCCATGAGGTCCTGGCCGTCGTCCGCGGCAGCGCGGTGAACCAGGACGGTGCCTCCAACGGTTTGACCGCGCCGAACGGACCGTCGCAGCAGCGGGTGATCCGCCGGGCCCTGGCCAATGCCGGGCTGAGCGCCGCCGATGTGGACGCGGTGGAGGCGCACGGCACCGGCACCACCCTCGGTGACCCGATCGAGGCGCAGGCGTTGCTGGCGACGTACGGGCAGGACCGCCCGGCGGATACTCCACTGTGGATCGGGTCGGTCAAGTCGAACATCGGTCACACCCAGGGCGCGGCAGGTGTGGCCGGGGTGATCAAGATGGTGCTGGCGATGCGGCACGGCATCCTGCCACGGACGTTGCATGTGGATGCGCCGTCGCCGCATGTGGACTGGTCCTCGGGTGCGGTGGAGTTGCTGACCGAGGCGCGGCCGTGGCCGGAGACCGGCCGTCCGCGCCGGGCCGGCGTGTCCTCGTTCGGTGTCAGCGGCACCAACGCCCACGCCATCATCGAAGCGTTCCCCGCCGCCGAACCGACCACAGCCGAACCGACCGCCGCGCCGTCCGCGCTGCCGTGGCTGCTGTCCGCCCGCACCCGCGACGGGCTGCGCGACCAGGCGGCCGCGCTGCGCCGCCGGATCGAGCGCGAGCCTGACGTTGACGGCGTGGACGTCGCCGGGTCGCTCGTGACCACCAGGGCCGCTCTGGAACACCGCGCCGTCGTGATCGGCGCCGACCGCACCGAACTCCTCGCCGGCCTCGACCTCCTTGCCGCCGGCGAGGCCGGTCACCAGCTGCTGCAGGGCGTCGTGGGCCGGGGCCGCCTGGCGCTGCTGTTCACCGGTCAGGGCGCCCAGCGCGCCAACATGGGACGCGGCCTGTATGAGCGGTTCCCGGTGTTCGCCGACGCCTATGACGCGGTCGTTACCCGCTTCGACGCGCTGCTGGACCAGCCCCTGCGCGATGCCGACGTCAATCAGACGGTGTACACGCAGGCGTCGTTGTTCGCGCTTGAGGTGGCGCTGTTCCGCCTGGTGGAGTCGTTCGGGGTCAAACCGGACTACCTGCTCGGTCACTCGATCGGTGAGCTCGCCGCCGCGCACGTCGCGGACGTGCTGTCCTTGGACGATGCGGCCGCGTTGGTCGCAGCACGGGGCCGGTTGATGCAGGCGCTGCCGACCGGTGGGGCGATGCTGGCCGTGCAGGCGACCGAGGCCGAGGTCCGGGCGGTGTTGGAGCCGTTCGCCGGCCGGGTCGACATCGCCGCCGTCAACGGCCCGACGTCGATCGTGGTCTCCGGCGAGGCCGAGGTGATCGACCAACTGTTCAAGGACCGTAAGACGTCGCGGCTGACGGTGTCGCACGCGTTCCACTCGCCGCTGATGGAGCCGATGCTGGACGAGTTCCGGACGATCGCCGCCGGCCTGACTTATGCGCTGCCGCAGATTCCGATCGTGTCGAACCTGACGGGGCTGCCGGTTGAGGAGTACTCCGCGGACTACTGGGTCCGGCACGTGCGGAATGCAGTGAGGTTCGCCGACGGGGTCGGGTGGCTTGAGAACAACGGTGTCACCAGGTTCCTGGAGGTCGGGCCGTCCGGAGTCCTGACCGCGATGGCGCAGCAGTGTCTCAGTGGTGAGGCGGTGCTGGCCGCGGCGTTGCGCAAGGACCGCGATGAGCTGGAGTCGGTGCTGCGGGCGGTTGCCGCGTTGCATGTGGCCGGTGTCGCGGTCGACTGGGCGGCGATCTGCGGCCCGTGGGGCGGGCGCCGGGTGCAGCTACCGACGTACGCGTTCCAGCGCCGCCGGTACTGGCCCGAGCCGCTCACCGCCGCCCCCGTGCTGGCGGGTCCCCTCGACGCGCAGTTCTGGGACGCGGTCGAGCACGGCGACACCGACACGCTCGCCGCCACTCTCCGCCTGGACCAGTCCGACGAGCTGCGTGGCATCATGCCCGCCCTGACGTCGTGGCGGCGCCGGTCCCGGGACGTGTCGATCGCGGACGGGTGGCGGTACCGCATCACCTGGACGCCCCTCACCGACCTGCCGGCGGCCGTCCTGCCCGGCGCGTGGTTGCTCGTCGTGCCGCTGATGGCCGACGCCGGCGACGTGGCCGACGCGATGCAGCGGGCCGGCGCCACGGTCACCGTGGTCCACGCCGCCGCAGATACGGACCGCTGGCTCCTCGCCGACCACCTTCTCGACGCCATCGCCGAGGCGTCCACCGACATCGCCGGCGTCGTGTCGCTGCTCGGCCTCGCCGAGTCCACAGTGGATGGTCTCACCGCCGTGCCCCAGGGTGTCGTCGGCTCGGCCGCCCTCATGCAGGCGCTCGGCGACGCGGGTCTGCACGCGCCGGTCTGGTGGCTCACCCGCGGCGCCGTGGCCGCCGGTCGCTCCGACCGGCTCCGCAGCGCCGTCCAGGCCGAGATCTGGGGCCTGGGCCGGGCCGCCGCGCTGGAGTACCGCCACCAATGGGGTGGCCTCATCGACCTGCCCGAGACGTTCGACGCCCGCGTCGGCGACCGGCTGGCCTCCGTGCTGGCGCAGCGCGCCGAGGACCAGGTCGCGGTCCGCGCCTCTGGGGTGTTCGGCCGCCGTCTGGAGCGGTCCGTCGCCGGAGGTGACGTGCCGTTCGTGGCGCCGTCGCGCCCGGTGCTGGTGACCGGCGGCACCGGTGCGTTGGGCGCCCACGTCGCCCGCTGGCTCGCCGCCGAAGGCGTGCCGCACCTGCTGCTCACCAGCCGGCGTGGGATTGAGGCGCCGGGTGCCGGGGACCTGGTGGAGGAGCTGACCGCGCTCGGCACGCGGGTGACGGTCGCGGCCTGTGACGTCGCCGACCGGGCCGCGCTGGCAGGGCTGCTGGATCAGGTACCGGACCTGGCCGGTGTCGTGCACACGGCTGGGGTCCTCGACGACGGCGTGTTGGAGTCGCTGACGCCGGAACAGTTCGAGACGGTGCTGCGGGGCAAGGCCCTCGCCGCGGCGCACCTGGACGAGCTGACCGCCGGCCTGGACCTGTCGATGTTCGTGCTGTTCTCGTCGCTGACCGGCACGATCGGCAGCGCGGGCCAGGCGAACTACGCGGCGGCGAACGCCTTCCTCGACGCACTCGCCGAGCAACGGCGCGACCGGGGTCTGGCGGCCACGTCGATCGCGTGGGGGCCGTGGGCCGAGGCGGGCATGGCCGTCGACGACCTCGTCGCCCAGCGCATCCGCCGCGGCGGCCTTCCCCCGATGGACCCAGCGCTCGCCGTCACCGCGCTTCGCCGGGCCGTCACCACCGCCGACCCCACCGTCATGGTCGCCGACATCGACTGGACCCGGTTCGCCCGCCCGACCGCGCTGCTGCGCAACCTCCCCGACGTCCAGCAGCTCGCCACCGTCGAGACCGGCCCGACGGAGGCCGACGAGGCATCCGCGCTGCGCGAGCGACTGGCCGGCGCGACACCGACCGAACAGGCGCGCGTGCTGCTCGACCTCGTCCGCGCCCGGGCCGCCCTCGTCCTCGGCCACGGCTCAGCGTCCGAAGTGGAGCCCGAACGGGCCTTCCGCGAGCTCGGGTTCGACTCGTTGACCGCGGTGGAGTTGCGCAACGTGCTGGAGGGTGTCACCGGTCTGCGGTTGCCTGCCTCGCTGGTCTTCGACTACCCGACCCCGGCGGTCCTCGCCGAGCACCTGGCCGGCGTCCTCGGCCTGATCGACGCCACGGGCCTCGGCACGCCCCTGCAGCCGGCGCCGTCCGCTGTGGATGGTGACCCGATCGTGATCGTCGGTATGGGTTGCCGGTACCCGGGTGGTGTCGCTTCGCCGGAGGACCTGTGGTCGTTGGTCGAGTCCGGCGGGGATGGTATGTCGGCGTTCCCGGCGGACCGTCACTGGTATGTCCCCGACGGTGCGAGTTTCGCGCAGGTCGGTGGTTTCGTCTACGAGGCGTCGCAGTTCGATCCGGACCCGTTCGGTATTTCGCCGCGTGAGGCCCTGGCGATGGATCCGCAGCAGCGGCTGCTGCTGGAGGTGTCGTGGGAAACGTTTGAGCGCGCCGGGGTCGATCCGCGGTCGCTGCGCGGCCGTTCGGTGGGCGTGTTCGTCGGCGCGTCAAACAATGGGTACGGCGTCGGCGGTCGTCTCCCGGAGGGTGCTGAGGGGCATCTGCTGACCGGTGGTGCGAACAGCGTCATCTCGGGTCGGGTCGCGTACACGTTCGGTCTGGAAGGGCCTGCCGTCACGGTTGACACGGCGTGTTCGTCGTCGCTGGTGGCGTTGCATTGGGCGGCTCAGGCGTTGCGGGCTGGTGAGTGTGAGCTGGCGTTGGTTGGTGGTGTGACGGTGATTGCTGGTCCGGAGGTGTTCGCGGAGTTCTCGCGGCAGGACGGGCTGGCGTCGGATGGTCGGTGCAAGGCGTTTGCTGGAGCGGCGGACGGCACGGGCTGGGCCGAGGGCGTGGGTCTGCTGCTGGTGGAGCGCCTCTCCGACGCGCAGCGCAACGGCCATCAGATCCTGGCGCTCGTGCGGGGCAGCGCGGTCAACCAGGACGGTGCCTCGAATGGTCTTACCGCGCCGAATGGTCCGTCGCAGCAGCGGGTGATCCGGCAGGCGCTCGCCAACGCCGGCCTCACCGCGACCGACGTCGATGCCGTTGAGGCGCACGGGACCGGGACCCGGTTGGGTGATCCGATCGAGGCGCAGGCGTTGCTGGCGACGTACGGGCAGGACCGGCCGGCGGATCGTCCACTGTGGCTGGGCTCGGTGAAGTCGAACATCGGCCACACCCAGGCCGCTGCGGGCGTCGCCGGGATCATCAAGATGGTCATGGCGATGCGGCACGAGCTGCTGCCGCGGACGTTGCACGTGGATGAGCCGACGCCGCAGGTGGACTGGTCGGCCGGCGCGGTGGAACTCTTGACCGAGGCGCGGCCGTGGGTGGTCGGGGACCGTCCGCGGCGGGCGGGTGTGTCGTCCTTCGGTATCAGTGGCACGAATGTCCACACGATCATCGAGCAGGCCCCAGCCACGGTTCCGGTGACGGCTCCGGGCTGGACGGGCACTGTGCCGTGGGTGGTGTCGGCCCGTTCGGCCGAAGCCCTGCGCGGCCAGGCATCGAAGCTGCACGACTTCATTACCGTGGACCCGAACCTGGACCCGGCGGCGATCGGCGCCGCGTTGGCGACGGCTCGCGCGTCGCTGCCGCACCGGGCGGTGGTGCTGGCCGATTCGACGGCAGGGTTCGTCGAGGGGCTGGCCGCGCTGGAGGCGGGTTCGTCCGCCGCCAACGTGGTGCGGGGTTCGGCGGGTGAGGGCCGCCTGGCGCTGCTGTTCACCGGTCAGGGTGCGCAGCGTTCCGATATGGGACGCGGCCTGTATGAGCGGTTCCCGGTGTTCGCCGACGCCTACGACGCGGTCTGCGCCCGGTTCGACACCCTGCTGGACCAGCCGTTGCGCGATGCCGACGTCAACCAGACCGTCTACACGCAGGCGTCGTTGTTCGCGCTGGAGGTGGCGCTGTTCCGTCTGGTGGAGTCGTTCGGTTTGCAGCCGGACTTCCTGCTGGGTCACTCGATCGGTGAGCTGGCCGCCGCGCACGTTGCGGACGTGTTGTCGCTGGACGACACGGTGGCGCTGGTCGCGGCGCGGGGCCGGTTGATGCAGGCGCTGCCGAGCGGTGGGGCGATGCTGGCGGTGCAGGCGACCGAGGCCGAGGTGCTTTCCGCGTTGGAGCCGTTTGCGGGTCGGGTGGACATCGCCGCCGTCAACGGCCCGACGTCGATCGTCATCTCCGGCGACGCCGAGGTGATCGACCAGCTCTTCAAGGACCGTAAGACCTCACGGCTGACGGTGTCCCACGCGTTCCATTCGCCGCTGATGGAACCGATGCTGGACGAGTTCCGCACCGTCGCCGCCGGCCTCACCTATGCCCCGCCGCGCATTCCCATCATCTCCAACCTGACCGGCCTGCCGGTCGAGGTGCACTCCGCCGACTACTGGGTCCGGCACGTCCGCGAGGCCGTCCGGTTCGCCGACGGTATCGCCTGGCTCGAGGCCAACGAGGTCACCCGGTTCCTGGAGGTCGGGCCGTCCGGAGTGCTCACCGCCATGGCGCAGCAGTGCCTGACCGGCGAGCCGGTGCTCACCGCGGCGCTGCGCAAGGACCGTGACGAACCCACCACCCTCCTGCACGCACTGAGCACCCTGCACGTCAACGGCGCCGCCGTCGATTGGACCGCGATCCTGCCCCAGGGGCCGCTCGTGGATCTGCCGACGTATGCGTTCCAGCGGCAGCATTACTGGATCGAGCCGGCGCCGCTGGCGGTGGCTGGTGTGGTGGAGCATCCCGATGATGCCGCGTTCTGGCGGGCGGTGGAGGACAACGACCTGGATGGTGTCGCGGCGTTGCTGCCCACCCAGGCCGGCCGGCGCCGGGAGCGGACGATCGACGGCTGGCAGTACCAGATCGCCTGGACACCACTGGGCAACCTCGACCCCGCCCGACTCACCGGCACCTGGCTGATCACCGCCCCGGCCGGTGTCGACACCGAACCCCTCGCCGCCGCCCTCCGTCACGCCGGCGCCGACGTCGCCGAGCTGGAAATCGACCCCGACGACGACCGGTGGGCGCTCGCGGACCACCTGCTCGACGTGACGGCCGACATCGGCGACATCGCCGGGGTCCTCGCCGTGCCCGGCCCGGACAGCCGGTCGCTCGACGGCTACGAGGCACTCCCTCGGTCCCTGGCCACCACCGCCGCCCTGGCCCAGGCGCTCGGCGACGCCGGAGTCGAGGGACGGCTGTGGGTGCTCACCCACGGTGCGGTCTCGATCGGCGCCGCTGACCGGCTGCGTGACGCGGTCCAGGCTCAGGTGTGGGGTCTGGGTCGGGTTGCGGCGTTGGAGCTGCCGCAGCGTTGGGGTGGCCTGATCGACCTGCCCGAAACCCTGGATGGGCGGACCGGTGACCGGTTGGTCGCGGTGCTCGCGCAGCGTGTCGAGGATCAGGTGGCGGTGCGGGCGTCTGGTGTGTTCGGTCGCCGGTTGGAGCGGGTCCCGGCCGCTTCAGGCACGTCGTTCGTGGTGCCGTCGGGTGCGGTGCTGGTGACGGGTGGTACCGGCGCCCTGGGTGCGCACGTGGCGAGGTGGCTCGCCGCGGAGGGTGTCCCGGAGCTGGTGCTGACCAGCCGCCGCGGCCCGGACGCGCCTGGTGTGCCGGAGCTGGTCGAGGAACTCACCGCGTTGGGCGCGAATGCCAGCGTCGTGGCGTGTGACATGGGCGATCGGGACGCGGTCGCAGCACTGTTGGCTGGCGTCCAGGACCTGGCGGGCGTGGTCCACGCGGCCGGGGTCCTGGATGACGGTGTGCTGGAGTCGCTGACCCCGGAGCAGTTCGAGACGGTCCTGCGTGGTAAGGCCCTGGCGGCGACGCATCTGGATGAGTTGACCGCTGGTCTGGACCTGTCGATGTTCGTGTTGTTCTCCTCGGTCGCGGGCACGGTCGGTAGTGCCGGTCAGGCGAACTACGCGGCCGCGAACGCGTTCCTGGATGCGCTGGCGCAGCAGCGTCGGGACCGGGGTCTGGTGGCGACGTCGATCGCGTGGGGTCCGTGGGCCGACGCCGGTATGGCGACCGACGACGTCGTCACCGAACGGCTCCGCCGCGGTGGCCTCGCCCCGATGGAACCCACGCTCGCAATCGCCGCCCTGGCGAAGGCGGTCGCCCAGCACGCCGCGCACCGCATGGTGGTCGACGCCGACTGGGCGAGCTACGCCCCCGGCCTCACCGCCGCCCGCGGCAGCGCGCTGCTGACCGGCGTACCCGAGGCCCGTGCGCTCGTCGACGCCGCCGGACACGGCCCGAGCGGCACGGACGACATCTCCGAACTGCGCCGGAGGCTGGCCGGCGGCACCCCCGACGAGCAGCACCGGATCATCCTCGACGCGGTCCGCTCGCGGGCGGCCATGGTCCTCGGGCACGGCTCGATGGAAGCGGTCGAGCCGCAGCGGGCGTTCCGTGACCTCGGCTTCGACTCGCTCACCGCGGTCGAGCTGCGCAACGTGCTCGACGCGCTCACCGGCCTGCGCCTGCCGGCGACCATCGTCTTCGACTACCCGACGCCGGACGCTCTCGCCGAGCACCTGCGCGGCGAGCTCGGCGGCACGACCGCGGCGGACCTGACAGCCGAGCCGGGTGTCGCGGCGCCCGCGGACGACGATCTGGTGGTCATCGTCGGCATGGCTTGCCGGTACCCCGGCGGCGTCAACAACCCAGAGCAACTGTGGCAGCTGGTGGTGTCCGGCACCGACGCGATGTCGGCGTTCCCGACCGACCGGGGCTGGGACATCAACAGCGGTCCCGACACCTACACGCCCGTGGGTGGGTTCCTGACCGACGCGGTGACGTTCGACGCCGACCTGTTCGGGATCTCTCCCCGCGAGGCGCTCGCCATGGACCCGCAGCAGCGGCTGCTGCTCGAAACCTGCTGGGAGGCGTTCGAGCGGGCCGGGATCGACCCCCGCACGGTGCGTGGCACCAGGACCGGGGTCTTCGCCGGCACGAACGGCCAGGACTACGCCAACGTGCTGCAGGCGGCCGGGGGCGCGCAGGCCGAAGGCCACACCGGCACCGGCAACTCCGCCGCGGTCCTGTCCGGCCGGGTCGCCTACACGTTCGGCCTGGAAGGACCGGCCGTTACCGTCGACACCGCCTGCTCCTCGTCGCTCGTCGCACTGCACTGGGCGGCGCAGTCGCTGCGCACCGGGGAATGCGCGCTGGCACTCGCCGGTGGCGTAACCGTCATGTCGACGCCGGGCGCGTTCATCGAGTTCTCTCGGCAGGACGGCCTCGCCGGCGACGGGCGCTGCAAGGCGTTCTCCTCCGACGCGGACGGCACCGGCTGGGGCGAGGGCGTCGGCATGCTGGTGCTGGAGCGGCTCTCGGACGCCCGGCGCAACGGCCACCGCGTCCTCGCAGTGGTCCGCGGCTCGGCGGTGAACCAGGACGGCGCCTCGAACGGGCTGACCGCCCCGAACGGCCCCGCCCAGCAGCGGGTCATCCGCCAGGCCCTCGCCAGCGCCGGCCTCGCACCGTCCGATGTGGACGCCGTCGAGGCGCACGGCACCGGCACGAAGCTCGGCGACCCGATCGAGGCGCAGGCGCTGCTCGCCACGTACGGCCAGCACCGCCCCGGCAACCGTCCACTGTGGCTCGGCTCGATCAAGTCGAACATCGGCCACACACAGGCAGCGGCTGGTGTGGCCGGCGTGATCAAGATGGTCATGGCGATGCGGCACGGCATCATGCCCCCCACGCTGCACGCCGGCACGCCGACGCCGCACGTCGACTGGACGCCGGGCGCCATCGAGCTCGCCGGCCACGCGCAGCCATGGGACGCGCAGGACCGCCCCCGGCGGGCGGGCGTGTCGGCATTCGGCATCAGCGGCACCAACGTCCACACCATCCTGGAGCAGGCACCGGACGAACCGCCGGCGACCGGCCCGCAGGACGACCGCAACGACCGCGCGACGCCGTGGCTGCTGTCGTCGAAGACCACCGCGGGCCTGCGCGACCAGGCCGCGGCGCTGCGCGAGTTCCTCGACACCACCGGCTCCGACCCCGCCGACGTCGCCGCGGCCCTGGAGCGCACCCGCAGCCACCTGGACCACCGCGCCGTCATCGTCGCGGCCGACCGCGACAGCCTCGCTCGCGGCCTCGACGCCCTCACCGGCGGCGAACCCGCCGCACACGTGGCACGCGGCACCTTCGCCGAGGGCCGCCTGGCGCTGCTGTTCACCGGTCAGGGTGCGCAGCGTTCCGATATGGGACGCGGCCTGTATGAGCGGTTCCCGGTGTTCGCCGACGCGTACGACGCTGTCGCTGCCCGTTTCGATCTGCTGCTGGACGTTTCGTTGCGGGATGCGGACGTGAATCAGACGGTGTACACGCAGGCGTCGTTGTTCGCGCTTGAGGTGGCGCTGTTCCGCCTGGTGGAGTCGTTCGGGGTCAAACCGGACTACCTGCTGGGCCACTCGATCGGTGAGCTCGCCGCCGCGCACGTCGCGGACGTGCTGTCGCTGGACGACGCGATCCAGCTGGTCGCAGCGCGGGGCCGGTTGATGCAGGCGCTGCCGGCTGGTGGGGCGATGCTGGCGGTGCAGGCGACCGAGGCCGAGGTCCGGGCGGTGTTGGAGCCGTTCGCCGGACGGGTCGACATCGCCGCCGTCAACGGCCCGACCTCAATTGTCATCTCCGGCGACGCCGAGGTGATCGACCAGCTCTTCAAGGACCGTAAGACCTCGCGGCTCACGGTGTCGCACGCGTTCCACTCGCCGCTGATGGAACCGATGTTGGACGAGTTCCGCACGGTCGCTGCCAGCGTGTCCTATGCCCCGCCGCGGATTCCCGTCGTGTCGAATCTGACCGGGCTGCCGGTTGAGGAGTACACCGCGGACTACTGGGTCCGGCACGTGCGGGAGGCGGTCCGGTTCGCCGACGGCGTCGCGTGGCTTGAGAGCAATGGTGTCGCGAGGTTCCTGGAGGTCGGGCCGTCCGGGGTGCTGACCGCGATGGCGCAGCAGTGCCTCACCGGGGAGGCAGTGCTGGCTCCGGCGCTGCGCAAGGACCGGGACGAGCCCACCAGCCTGTTGCACGCCCTGGGCACCCTGCACGCCAACGGGGTCGGCGTGGACTGGACCGCGGTGCTGCCCGCCGGTCGTCATGTCGACCTGCCCACCTATGCCTTCCAGCGCCAGCGCTTCTGGCCGCAGGCGGTCGCCCACGTCGGCGACGTCGCGTCCGCGGGCCTCGTGCCCGCCGGTCACCCACTGATCGCCGCGACGGTGTCCATCGCCGGCGGCGACGGTGCCCTGCTCACCGGCAGGCTGTCCACGGCGACCCACCCGTGGCTCGCGGACCACGTGGTCGCGGGCCGGGTGCTGCTGCCGGGCACCGCCTTCGTCGAGCTGGTCCTGCGCGCCGCCGAACAGGTCGGCGCGGCCCGGATCGAGGACCTCACGATCGAGGCGCCGCTGGTCCTGCCCGACAACGGCGCGGTCCAGGTCCAGGTGAGCGTCGGCGGCGCCGACGAGCGCGGCGACCGGCCCGTCGCCGTCTACTCCCGCCCCCACGACGGCGACTGGCTGCGGCACGCCTCCGGCGCCGTGTCCGAGCGGATCACCGCCGCCACGACGGACCACACCGAGTGGCCCGTGTCCGGCGCGGAGCCGATCGACCTCGACGGCTTCTACGACGGGCACATCGCCGGCGCCGGCCTGGTGTACGGACCGGCGTTCCGCGGCCTGCACCGTGCCTGGCGCGTCGGCGAGGACATCCTCGCCGAGGTCGCCCTGCCGGAGGCGGACTCCGCCGGCGCCGCTGCGTTCGGGCTCCACCCGGCGCTGCTGGACGCCGCCCTGCACGCCGTCAGCCTCGGCTCGTTCGTGACCGATGCGGGTCCGGTGCGCCTGCCGTTCGCCTGGACCGGGGTGACCCTGCACGCGACCGGCGCGTCGGTCCTGCGGGCGCGGCTGACGCCGGCCGGCCCCGACGCGGTCACCCTGCACGTCGCCGACGGTGCCGGCGCACCGGTGGCCACGATCGAAAGCCTCGCCCTGCGCCCGATCGCAGCAGGCCAGATCGACGCTGCGGCCGGCGCCGCCCGGCTGCAGGACGCGCTCTTCTCGGTCGACTGGACCGCCCTGCCCACCCCCGACGACGGCGACACCGGTCTCTTCGCGGTGCTCGGCCCGGCGGTGATCGCCGACCGGCTCGGCGCCGACACCTATCCGGATCTCGCCGCGTTCACCGAGGACGTCGACGCCGGCCGGTCGCTCCCCGACGCGGTCGTGCTGTGGGCCGGCCTGGCCGACGACCCCACCCCCGACCTCGCCGCGCAGACCCGCACCCGGGTCGACGCCGTCCTGCGCGCCGCCCAGACCTGGCTCGCCGACGACCGGTACGCCACCCTCCCGCTGATCGTCGCGACCAGCCACGCCGTCACCACCGCCCACGTCGCGCCGGCGACCGACCTGGCCGGCGCCGCGGTGTGGGGCCTGCTGCGCACCGCCCAGACGGAGAACCCCGGCCGGATCCTGCTCGTGGACCTCGACGACGAGCAGACGTCCTGGGACGCGCTGGCGGCGCTGCCGGACGACGAGCCGCAGCTCGCCGTGCGCGCCGGCACCCACCACGCGCCGCGGCTGGTCCGCGCGCTGCCGCCGACCGAGCTGACCGCGCCCGCCGGCACGGACGCGTGGAGGCTCGAAGTGCCGGGCGACGCCGGTGGCACCCTCGAAAGCATCGCGCTGGTCGGCTCGGCCGCCGGCGACGCGCCGCTCGCACCGGGCGAGGTCCGCATCGCCGTGCGCGCCGCCGGTGTCAACTTCCGCGACGTCCTGCTCGCGCTCGGCATGTACCCGGAGCCGGGCCTCATGGGGTCGGAGGGCGCCGGCGTCGTGCTCGAGGTCGGCGCGGACGTCACCGACCTCGCACCCGGCGACCGCGTCTTCGGCCTGCTGTTCGGCGGCTTCGGCCCGCGCGCCGTCGCCGACCACCGGGTGCTGGCCCGCATGCCGCGCGGCTGGACGTTCGCCCGCGCCGCGTCGGTGCCGATGGCCTACCTGACCGCGTACTACGCGCTGCGTGACCTGGCCGGGCTCCGGGCCGGCGAACGGCTCCTCGTCCACGCCGCCGCCGGTGGCGTCGGCATGTCCGCCGTCCAGCTGGCCCGGCACTGGGGGGTCGAGGTCTTCGGCACCGCGAGCTCCGGCAAGTGGGACACGCTGCGCGCCTCCGGCCTCGACGACGCCCACATCGCCTCCTCGCGCACCCTCGCGTTCGAGGACACCTTCCGCGCCGCCACCGGCGGCTACGGCGTCGACGTCGTGCTCGACTCGCTCGCCGGGGACTTCGTCGACGCGTCGCTGCGGCTGCTGGCGCCGAACGGCCGCTTCATCGAGATGGGCAAGCTCGATGTCCGCGACCCCGCCCAGGTCGCCACCGACCACGCCGGCGTGCGGTACCGCGCGTTCGACCTCTTCGAGGCGGGCCCCGCGCGGATCCGGGAGATGCTCACCGACATCGTGCGCCTGTTCGACCACGACGCGGTGGCCGCGCTGCCCGTCACCGCCTGGGACCTGCGCGCCGCCGTGCCCGCGTTCCGGCACATCAGCCAGGCCAAGCACGTGGGCAAGAACGTGTTCACCGTCCCGGCCGCCCCGCAGGGCACCGTCCTGATCACCGGTGGCACCGGCGGTCTGGGTGCGCTGCTGGCCGAGCACCTGGTCCGGACGTTCGGCGTGTGGGACCTGGTGCTGACCAGCCGCCGCGGCCCGGACGCGCCCGGTGTCGCGGACCTCGTGGACCGTCTCGCCGGGTTGGGTGCGCACGCCGAGGTTGTGGCGTGTGATGTCGCGGACCGTGATGCTCTGGCTGCGGTCGTCGCTGGTAGGGCGCTGGCTGGTGTTGTGCACTGCGCCGGTGTTCTGGACGACGGTGTGTTCGCCGCGTTGACTCCTGAGCGGCTCGACGGCGTGTTGCGTCCGAAGGTGGATGCTGCGGTACACCTGCACGAGCTGACGAAGGACCTGGACCTGGCGTGGTTCGTGGTGTTCTCCTCAGCGTCGGCGACGTTCGGGTCCGCAGGACAGGCAAACTACGCCGCGGCGAATGCGTTCCTTGACGGGCTGATGTCGTACCGGCGGAGTTTGGGGTTGCCGGGTCTGTCGTTGGGTTGGGGGTTGTGGGCTGAGGCGTCCGGGATGGCCGGTCATCTTGAGGGTCGTGACGTGGCGCGTGCTGGTGGTGGGTTGTCCACCGAGCTCGGGTTGGCGTTGTTCGACGCGGCGGTGGTCCAGGCCCGGCCGCATCTCGTGCCCATGCCGATCGACCTCGCCGCCCTGCGCGGCGGCGCCGTGCCGCCCCTGCTGCGCGGCCTCGTCCGCCCGCCGCGGCGGCGGGCGACCGGCACCGACCGGGCAGCCGGCACCACCCTCGCCGAGCGCCTCGCCCCGCTCGCCGGTCCCGACCGGCTCCGGCTCCTCACCGACCTCGTCCGCGAACAGGCCGCCGTCGTCCTCGGCCACGCCTCCGCCGACGGCGTCGAGCCGGGCCGGGCGTTCAAGGACCTCGGCTTCGACTCACTGACCTCCGTGGAGCTGCGCAACCGGTTGAACACCACGACCGGGATGCGACTGCCCGCAACCCTCGTGTTCGACTACCCGACGCCGACCGCGCTCGCCGATCACCTGCGCGACACCCTCGTCGGGGCGCCGGCCGCCGACCGGCCGCAGGCGGTCACCCCCACCGTCCGCCGCGACGACGACGACCTCATCGCGATCGTCGGCATGAGCTGCCGGTACCCGGGCAGCGTCGGCAACCCCGACGAGCTCTGGCAGCTCCTCGGCGCGGGCCTCGACGGCATGTCGCTCTTCCCGACCGACCGTGGCTGGGGCGGCGACGACCCGGGCGCCGCCTACACCCGCGAGGGCGGCTTCGTCTACGACGCGACCACCTTCGACGCCGACCTGTTCGGCATCTCCCCGCGCGAGGCCCTCGCCATGGACCCGCAGCAGCGGCTGCTGCTCGAAGCGTCCTGGGAGGCGTTCGAGGACGCGGGGATCGACCCGACGTCGCTGCGCGGCAGCCAGACCGGCGTCTTCGTCGGCGTCGCCGCGTCCAGCTACGGCGCCGGGATGCAGCTGCCGGAGGGCGTCGAGGGCATGCTGCTCACCGGCAGCGCCACCAGCGTCGCGTCCGGTCGCGTCTCCTACTCGCTGGGTCTGGAAGGTCCGGCGGTGACCGTGGACACGGCGTGCTCGTCGTCGTTGGTCGCGCTGCATCTTGCTGGGCAGGCGTTGCGGGCGGGGGAGTGCACGCTGGCGTTGGCCGGTGGTGCCACGGTGCTGGCGAATCCGGGCATCTTCGCGGAGTTCTCGCGGCAGGACGGGTTGGCGTCGGATGGTCGGTGCAAGCCGTTCGCGGCTGCGGCGGACGGCACCGGCTGGGCGGAGGGTGTCGGTCTGCTCGTGGTGGAGCGGCTTGCCGACGCGCGCCGCAACGGCCACGAGGTCCTGGCCGTTGTCCGCGGCTCGGCGATCAACCAGGACGGCGCCTCCAACGGGCTCACCGCGCCGAACGGACCCGCCCAGCAGCGGGTCATCCGCCAGGCCCTGGCCAGCGCCGGGCTCACGGCATCGGACGTCGACGCGGTGGAGGCGCACGGCACCGGCACCACCCTCGGTGACCCGATCGAGGCGCAGGCGCTGATGGCGACGTACGGGCAGGACCGCCCGGCGGACAGTCCACTGTGGATCGGGTCGGTCAAGTCGAACATCGGTCACACCCAGAGCGCCGCCGGTGTGGCTGGGGTCATCAAGATGGTCCTCGCGATGCGGCACGGCATTCTGCCGCGGACGTTGCATGTGGATGCGCCGTCGCCGCATGTGGACTGGTCCTCGGGTGCGGTGGAGTTGCTGACCGAGGCGCGGCCGTGGCCGGAGACGGGCCGCCCGCGCCGGGCCGGCGTCTCCTCGTTCGGCATCAGCGGCACCAACGCCCACGCGATCCTCGAACAGCCCCCGGCCGACGCAGCACCGGCCCGGCCGGCGGCTGCCGAACCCACCCCGCCGATCGTCCCGTGGCTGCTGTCGGCGCGTTCGGCCGACGGGCTGCGCGCCCAGGCCGCCCGCCTCCACGCCCGGCTCGACGCCACCGACCACCCTGCCCCGGCCGATGTCGCCTGGTCGCTGGTCACCGGCCGCGCCGACCTCGAACACCGCGCCGTCGTCCTGGCCGCCGACCACCAGAGCAGCCTCCGCGACCTCGCCGCCGCCGCGACCGGCGACAGCACCGCCAACGTGCTGCAGGGCGTTGCCGGCTGGGGCCGCCTGGCGCTGCTGTTCACCGGTCAGGGCGCGCAGCGTTCCGATATGGGACGCGGCCTGTACGAGCGGTTCCCGGTCTTTGCCGACGCCTACGACGCTGTCGCTGCTCGTTTCGACGCGCTGCTGGACGTTTCGTTGCGGGATGCGGACGTGAACCAGACGGTGTACACGCAGGCGTCGTTGTTCGCGCTGGAAGTGGCGCTGTTCCGTCTCGTGGAGTCGTTCGGTCTGCGGCCGGACTTCCTGCTGGGCCACTCGATCGGTGAGCTCGCCGCCGCGCACGTGGCGGAGGTGCTGTCGCTGGATGACGCTGTGGCCCTGGTCGCGGCGCGGGGCCGGTTGATGCAGGCGCTGCCGACCGGTGGGGCGATGCTGGCGGTGCAGGCGACCGAGGCGGAGGTCCGGGCGGTGTTGGAGCCGTTCGCCGGTCGGGTGGACATCGCCGCCGTCAACGGCCCGACGTCGATCGTCATCTCCGGCGACGCCGAGGTGATCGACCAGCTCTTCAAGGATCGCAAGACCTCGCGGCTCACGGTGTCGCACGCGTTCCACTCGCCGCTGATGGAACCGATGCTGGACGAGTTCCGGGCGGTCGCCGCCGGCATCACCTATGCCCCGCCGCGCATCCCGATCGTCTCCAACCTGACCGGCCAGCCGGTTGAGGAGTACACCGCGGACTACTGGGTGCGGCACGTCCGCGAGGCGGTCCGGTTCGCCGACGGCGTCGCGTGGCTGGAAGCCAACGGTGTCGCCAGGTTCCTCGAGGTCGGGCCGTCCGGGGTGCTGACCGCGATGGCGCAGCAGTGCCTCAGCGGCGAGGCAGTGCTGGCCGCGGCGTTGCGCAAGGACCGCGATGAGCTGGAGTCGGTGCTGCGGGCGGTTGCCGCGTTGCATGTGGCCGGTGTCGCGGTCGACTGGGCGGCGATCTGCGGCCCGTGGGGCGGGCGCCGGGTGCAGCTGCCGACGTACGCGTTCCAGCGCCGCCGGTACTGGCCCGAACCGCTCGTCGCGACCGCCGCCGGCGCCGACGACACCGACGCGCAATTCTGGGCCGCCGTCGAACACGGCGACCTGGCGTCGCTCAGCGACACCCTCGAGCTCGACCACAGCGCAGAGCTCCAGCAGGTCCTCCCCGCGCTCTCATCGTGGCACCGCCGGCGCCGCGAACGGTCCACCGTGGACAGCTGGCAGTACCGGATCGGCTGGCAGCCGGTCACCGAACTCCGCTCCGCGGCGCTGTCCGGGGCCTGGCTGGTCGTCTCCAGGACGAGCGCCGACGCGGCCGACGTCATGACCGCGCTGCACCGCGCCGGCGCCGACCCGGTGCCGCTGGTCCTCGACGCCGGCGACACCGACCGTGACACGCTCGCCGAACGGCTCTGGGAGGTCGCCGCGGAGGGCGGCGCCGTCAGCGGCATCATCTCGCTCGTCGCCGGCGACGAGACCGGTCACGATGGGGTCGCGCTCACCGCCACGCTCATCCAGGCCCTCGACGACGTCGACCTCACCGCGCCACTGTGGTGCCTCACCCGCGGCGCAGTGTCGGTGGGCCGGTCGGACCCGCTGCGCAGCGCCGTCCAGGCGCAGGTGTGGGGGCTCGGGCGGGTGGCGGCGCTGGAGTACCCGCAGCGATGGGGCGGCCTGATCGACCTCCCGGACCAGTTGGGTGAGCGGGACGGGCAGCGCCTGACCGCGGTCCTGTCCGGCGACAACGGCGAGGATCAGCTGGCGATCCGGGCGTCCGGCGTCTTCGTCCGGCGCCTGCGCCGGGCCGCACCGACCGCCTCGTCCACCTCGCCCACGCCGACCGGCACGGTCCTGGTCACCGGCGGCACCGGCGCGCTCGGCGCCCACGTCGCCCGCTGGCTCGCCGGCCGCGGCGTGCCGCACCTGCTCCTTACCAGTCGGCGTGGGATTGAGGCGCCGGGTGCCGGGGAGCTGGTGGAGGAGTTGACCGCGCTGGGTGTGCGGGTGACGGTCGCTGCCTGTGACGTCGCCGACCGGGCCGCGCTGGCAGGGCTGCTGGATGGGGTGCCGGACCTGTCCGGTGTCGTGCACGCCGCCGGCGTGGTGGACGACGGCGTCATCGAGTCGCTGACACCCGAACGGTTCGCGACGGTCCTGCGGTCGAAGGCGGTGGCCGCAGCCAACCTGCACCGGGCGACCGCCGGTCTCGACCTGACCATGTTCGTGCTGTTCTCGTCCGTCAGCGGCGTCCTCGGCAGCGCCGGCCAGGGCAACTACGCGGCGGCGAATGCGTACCTCGACGCGCTGGCCCACCAGCGCCGCGCCGCCGGCCTCGCCGCCACCTCGGTGGCCTGGGGCCCCTGGTCCGGCAGCGGCATGGCCGCCGACGAGGCCGTGGCGCAACGCCTGCAGCGCAGCGGCATGCCGCCCATGACCCCGCACCTCGCGATCGCCGTCCTGGACCGGCTCGTCGCCGGCGGCGAGCCCGCCGTCACCGTCGCGGACATCCGCTGGGAGCAGTTCGCCACGTCGTTCGCCGGCGCCCGGCGCAGCCCGCTCATCACCGACGTGCCCGAGGCCGCCCAGGCTCTCGCCGCCGCGTCCCCGGCCGACGAGGACCGGCCCACCGGCCTGCACGCCCGGCTCGCCGCGGCAAGCCCGGCCGAGCAGTCCCGCCACCTGCTGGAACTGGTCCGTTCCAGGGCCGCGATCGTGCTGGGCTTCGGCGCCGGCGCGCTCGTCGACGCCGAACGGGCCTTCCGCGAGCTCGGGTTCGACTCGCTGACCGCGGTGGAGTTGCGCAACGTCCTGGAGGGTGTCACCGGTCTGCGGCTGCCTGCCTCGCTGGTCTTCGACTACCCGACCCCGGCGGTCCTCGCCGAGCACCTGCGCGGCCAACTGCTCGGCGTGGCCGCGCCCGCGCCGGCCGCCGTTCAACCGTCTGCTGTGGACGGTGACCCGATCGTGATCGTCGGTATGGGGTGCCGGTACCCGGGCGGTGTGGCCTCCCCGGAGGACCTGTGGTCGCTGGTCGAGTCCGGTGGTGACGGCATGTCGGCGTTCCCGGCGGACCGCCACTGGTATGTCCCCGACGGTGCGGGCTACACGCAGGTCGGTGGTTTCGTCTACGAGGCGTCGCAGTTCGACCCGGACCCGTTCGGTATCTCACCGCGTGAGGCTCTCGCCATGGATCCGCAGCAGCGGCTGCTGCTGGAGGTGTCGTGGGAAACCTTCGAGCGGGCGGGTGTCGACCCGCGGTCGCTGCGCGGCCGTTCGGTGGGTGTCTTCGTCGGCGCCTCGAACTCCGGGTACGGCGTCGGTGGCCGCCTCCCCGAAGGTACTGAGGGGCATCTGCTGACCGGTGGTGCGAACAGCGTCATCTCGGGTCGGGTCGCGTACACGTTCGGTCTGGAAGGACCGGCCGTCACGGTCGACACGGCGTGTTCGTCGTCGCTGGTCGCGCTGCACTGGGCGACCCAGGCGTTGCGGGCTGGCGAGTG
Organism: Dactylosporangium cerinum; assembly: GCF_042653625.1. Taxonomy (NCBI): domain Bacteria; kingdom Bacillati; phylum Actinomycetota; class Actinomycetes; order Micromonosporales; family Micromonosporaceae; genus Dactylosporangium; species Dactylosporangium cerinum. The sequence goes on from NZ_JBHSIU010000002.1 coordinate 78,416, forward strand.
TGAGCTGGCCCTGGTTGGTGGTGTGACGGTGATCGCTGGTCCGGAGGTGTTCGCGGAGTTCTCGCGGCAGGACGGACTCGCGTCAGACGGCCGGTGCAAGGCGTTCGCCGGCGCGGCGGACGGTACCGGCTGGGCCGAAGGCGTGGGTCTGCTGCTGGTGGAGCGCCTCTCCGACGCGCAGCGCAACGGTCACCAGATCCTGGCGCTCGTGCGGGGCAGCGCGGTCAACCAGGACGGTGCGTCCAATGGTCTTACCGCGCCGAATGGTCCGTCGCAGCAGCGGGTGATCCGGCAGGCGCTCGCCAACGCCGGCCTCACCGCGACCGACGTCGATGCCGTTGAGGCGCACGGGACCGGGACCCGGTTGGGTGATCCGATCGAGGCGCAGGCGTTGCTGGCGACGTACGGGCAGGACCGGCCGGCGGATCGTCCACTGTGGCTGGGCTCGGTGAAGTCGAACATCGGCCACACGCAGGCCGCCGCCGGTGTCGCCGGGATCATCAAGATGGTGATGGCGATGCGGCACGAGCTGCTGCCGCGGACGTTGCACGTGGATGAGCCGACGCCGCAGGTGGACTGGTCGGCCAGCGCGGTGGAACTGCTGACCGAGGCGCGCCCGTGGAAGCGGAACGGGCGCCCGCGGCTGGCCGCGGTGTCGTCGTTCGGCATCAGCGGCACGAACGTCCACACCATCATCGAGCAGCCGCCGGTGGTCGAGACGACGCCTGAACCCGAGCCGGTCGGTGTGGTGCCGTGGCTGGTGTCGGCCCGCTCGGCGCAGGCCCTGCGCGGTCAGGCGACGCGGCTGCGTGAGTTCGCCGCGGCGGATCCGTCGCTCGTTCCGGGCGTGGTGGGTGCGGCGCTCGCCGTGTCCCGTGCGTCGCTGCCGCACCGGGCGGTGGTGCTGGCCGATTCGACGGCAGGGTTCGTCGAGGGGCTGGCCGCGCTGGAGGCGGGTTCGTCCGCCGCCAACGTGGTGCGGGGTCCGGCGGGTGAGGGCCGCCTGGCGCTGCTGTTCACCGGTCAGGGTGCGCAGCGTTCCGATATGGGACGCGGCCTGTATGAGCGGTTCCCGGTGTTCGCCGACGCGTACGACGCTGTCGCTGCCCGTTTCGATCTGCTGCTGGACGTTTCGTTGCGGGATGCGGACGTGAATCAGACGGTGTACACGCAGGCGTCGTTGTTCGCGCTTGAGGTGGCGCTGTTCCGTCTCACCGAGTCGTTCGGGGTCAAACCGGACTACCTGCTCGGTCACTCGATCGGTGAGCTCGCCGCCGCGCACGTTGCGGACGTGTTGTCGCTGGACGACGCGATCCAGTTGGTCGCCGCCCGTGGCCGGTTGATGCAGGCGCTCCCTGCGGGCGGGGCGATGCTGGCGGTGCAGGCGACCGAGGCCGAGGTCCGGGCGGTGTTGGAGCCGTTCGCCGGACGGGTCGACATCGCCGCCGTCAACGGCCCGACGTCGATCGTCATCTCCGGCGACGCCGAGGTGATCGACCAGCTCTTCAAGGATCGCAAGACCTCGCGGCTCACGGTGTCCCACGCGTTCCACTCGCCGCTGATGGAACCGATGCTGGACGAGTTCCGGGCGATCGCCGCCGGCATCACCTATGCCCCGCCGCAGATTCCGATCCTGTCGAACCTCACCGGCCTGCCGGTCGAGGAGTACACCGCCGACTACTGGGTCCGGCACGTCCGCGAGGCCGTCCGGTTCGCCGACGGCGTCGCGTGGCTGGAAGCCAACGGTGTCGCGAGGTTCCTGGAGGTCGGGCCGTCCGGAGTCCTCACCGCGATGGCGCAGGGCTGCCTCACCGGTGAGACCGTCCTGGCCCCGGCGCTGCGCAAGGACCGGGACGAGCCCACCAGCCTCCTGCACGCCCTGGCCACCCTGCACGTGAACGGGGTCGGTGTGGACTGGGCTGCGGTGCTGCCCGGTGGTGGGCACGTGGATCTGCCGACGTATGCGTTCCAGCGGCAGCATTACTGGATCGAGCCGGCGCCGCAGGCGGTGGCTGGTGTGGTGGAGCATCCCGATGATGCCGCGTTCTGGCGGGCGGTGGAGGACAACGACCTGGATGGTGTCGCGGCGTTGCTGCCCACCCAGGCCGGCCGGCGCCGGGAGCGGACGATCGACGGCTGGCAGTACCAGATCGCCTGGACACCACTGGGCAACCTCGACCCCGCCCGACTCACCGGCACCTGGCTGCTGGTCGTGCCCGCCGGAACCCCCGACGACGAGCTCGTCGACGCGCTCGGGCGGGGCGGCGCCGACGTGGTTCGCCTGCAGATCACCGACGACGACGCCGACCGCTGGGTGCTCGCCGACCGGCTGCTCGAGATCGACGGCGAGCACGGTCCGCTCGCCGGGGTTGTATCGCTCGCCGGGGCCGCCGGCCAGCCGCTCGACGGGTTCAGCGCGCTGCCCTTCGGCTCGGCGACCACCGCGGCCCTCGTGCAAGCCCTCGGCGACGCCGAGATCCCGGCCCAACTGTGGTGCCTGACCAGCGGTGCGGTCTCGACCGGCGCTGCTGACCGGCTGCGTGACGCGGTCCAGGCTCAGGTGTGGGGTCTGGGTCGGGTTGCGGCGTTGGAGCTGCCGCAGCGTTGGGGTGGCCTGATCGACCTGCCCGAGACCCTGGATGGGCGGACCGGTGACCGGTTGGTCGCGGTGCTCGCGCAGCGTGTCGAGGATCA
>NZ_JBHSIU010000003.1:0-90771 GCF_042653625.1 Dactylosporangium cerinum
TGGGGTCGCCACACCGCGCGTATCGACCTGCTTGACGGCAAGTGCGTCGAAGACGCCTGGCACGAACTCGACCAACCCGACCCGAAATGCCCGGTGCACCGCCGGGCGGAGGGCATACCTCAGTATCGTCAGCCCGAGCCGCCACTCGATCGTGTGCTACCCAGCGGACAACCCGTGCAGGTTTGAAATCGGCGTAGGTGTCGTGGGCGATGGATGCGACGTCGTGGCGGAGTTCATGGAGCCGGATCGGTGGGGCGTCGGACTGACGGGATCAGCTGGGGAATCGGCAGCTGGTGTGGCTGGTGGTTCGGTGTGCCCCATCAGCGCGGACGAACACGTCGACAGCGCCGTGCCATGTCTTGCCGACGGTGACGCGCCGGCGCGTTGCTCGGTTGACGCACGCCGCAGTCGAGTTCGACGTCGCTGCAGCGCAGTCCGCAGGCTTCGCTGCAGCGCAGTCCGCGCGAGTCGATGAGCCACCACAGCGCGATCGAGGGCTTCGCCGCTCGGGCGATGGGCCTGGCGTATGAGGCAGCGCGTGAGATCCCTGGCTGTCGCCAGCATGGCACGGCAGGCGATTTCAGGGCGTCCTCGCCGAGTGGGTGATCTCGTAGTGAGAAATCTTTGCCAACCGGCCCGGGCCTGAGCCGAGAACTGCCAGCATCGGTCAGCGCCGTCCGTACGGCGTCAACTCCTTCCTCCGATCAAGTCGGCGCTGCCGGGCCGCGCCCCGAGGCCGCCGACGACTGATACACCGACGCCGGGCCGGCCATCGACGAACTCGGCATCGACCTCGGACTCGACCTCGAAAATGCGGGATGCAGCCATGACCCAGCTCGCGACACAGAGACCCGACCTGGCCAGCCCGGCCGGCACTGCACCGCCGCCACCGGCGACGCCGGACCAGAAACGGGCGCGGCTGGTCGGGGTGGACGCCGCCCGGGGCGTGTCCCTGTTAGGCATGATCACCTTGCACGCCCTGTACGAGGCCGACGCCGCCGGCCACCCGACCTGGTCGGAACTCGCGTTCAGCGGCAAGGCCGCGGCCGCGTTCGCACTGCTGGCCGGGGTCGGCATCACATTCGCGACCGGCCGCCGGCCGGTCCGCCGGGCCGACGCCCGGCCCACGGTGGCGATGCTCGCCGTCCGCGCACTGGCGATCGGCACGATCGGACTGTTCCTCAGCGGCTCCGACACGATGCTGAACTCGGTGATTCTGCCCTACCTGGCCGTGGTATTCCTGCTGGCGATCCCGCTGGTGTTCCTGCGGACCTGGGCCGTAGCCGTGATCGGCGTGGTCCTGGCCACCGCCGGGCCGGTCGCCAACCACATCCTGCTGCCGCACCTGCCGGAACCCAGCCTGGCGAACCCGACATTCGCTCGCCTGGCCGACGACCCGGTCGGAATGCTCACCGAACTGTCACTCACCGGCTTCTACCCGTCGCCGGTCTGGCTGGCCTACATGTGCGCCGGGATCGTCATCGGCCGACTGAACCTCGCCAAGATCCGGACCGGGGCCGTGCTGCTCGCCGGCGGCACGGTCCTCGCCGTCGCCGCGAAGACGGCCTCGTCCTTCCTGCTGCACCGGTACGGGCTGGCGCACATCTGGTCGGCGCAACCGGCCAGCGGGCTCAGCGTGGCGCAGACCAACGACCTGCTCACGTTCGGCGGCAACGGCTACACCCCGTCGTCGACCTGGTGGTGGCTGACCATCGAAGCCCCGCACACCAGCACCCAGTTCGACATCCTGGGCACCACCGGAATCGCCGTCGCCGTGCTCGGCCTCCTGCTGCTGCTCGGCCACGTGAACGTCCGGTTCCTGCGCCATCTGATCACGGCCGTGCTGGTGCCGCTGGCCGCGGTCGGCAGTATGACCCTGAGCTTCTACGCCGCGCACGTCATGTTCATCAACTCCGAATACGACACCTACAGTGCGACAGCCGGCTGTCTCGTCCAACTCATCGCCGTGGTGTTCATCGCACTCGCTGTGCGGTACACCGTGGGCCGCGGCCCGCTGGAGGCCGCCGTCGTCGCATTGGCCACCTGCGCCCGCCGGCTGGCGGCCACCGCATCGCCCGGCCTGCGGCCCATGCGCCCCGAGGAACCAGCGGACGCCACAGCACAGCTGGAAGCCGCCGGGGACGACGCACCACCCGTGCGCGCGACGGCGACGCCCGCAGTGCCGGCCGCAGAGCCCGTTGCATTGATCGATGCCCTGGTCAGGCAGGCTTGAACGGTGAAGCACTCAGCGTTCGCCGGGTTCCGGTTCCCACGGCGTCTGGCGGTACGTGTACCGCGCCGTCGACCAGCACGGCCAGGTCATCGACGTACTCGTCTCCGCCTGCCGCGACGCCGCCGCGGCACGAGGGTTCCTCCCAGGGCGCTGACCACATTGAAAGTCGGTGGTCATGCCGCCATCCTGCCGACCGAAACCGGTCACCCCATGACCGGTTTCCTGTGGAAATGTTGTCGGGATGCGAGCCGACCGACTGATGGCCATCCTGCTTCTGCTGCAGCAGCGCGAGCAGGTGACAGCGGCAGAGGTCGCCCGGGAGCTGGAGATCTCCGAGCGCACCGCCCGCCGCGACCTCGACGCTCTGGGCATGGCCGGGGTGCCCGTGTATTCCGTGCAGGGCCGGGGCGGCGGCTGGCGCCTCGTGGGCGGCGCCCGCACCGACCTGTCCGGGTTGACCGCGGGTGAGGCCCGCGCCCTGTTCCTGGTGGCCGGCCCGGCCTCGGCCGCGACGCCGGCCGTGAAAGCGGCGCTGCGCAAGCTCGTCCATGCCCTGCCGGAGCCCTTCCGGGTGCAGGCCGAGGCGGCCGCGTCGGCGCTGGTCACGGACCCCCGACGATGGGGGGCGGATCGGGTGGAGCACCGCCCGCCGCGCCTCCTCGACGAACTCCAGGACGCGGTGATCCGCGGCGTCCAGGTGCGGCTCGGCTACGTCGACCGCACAGGCGCCGAAACCGAGCGAACCGTCCACCCACTGGGCATCGTCGCCAAAGGGCCGTCGTGGTACCTCATCTGCAACACCGAGGCCGGCCGGCGGACCTTCCGGATCGACCGCGTGTCGTCCGTCGACCCGACCGCCGATCCCGTGCACCGGCCCGAGGGCTTCGACCTCGCCGGGAGCTGGCGCGAGATCGCCGACGAGGTCGACCGCAAGCGAATGCCCCTCGAGGCCCGGGCGGTCTGCGTGCCGCACGGGATAGGCCTGCTCCGGATGGGGTTCGGCGGCCGGCTCGAGGTGGGAGGTCCCACCACCGACGGCCGCGTCGAGGTCGTGATCCGCGGCAACGACGAGTACGTGCTCGCCGGCGAGCTCGCCGGGCTGGTCGAATGGCTCGAGGTGACCGGCCCTCCGGGCGTGCGGGACCACCTGGCCTCGATCGGCAGGGCGCTCGTCGAGCGATACGCCTGAGCCGTGATCATCGCGATCCACCGACACCTCGGCGATGCTGACCGAGGCCATCCATGAGTACGCCCCGGTGAGACATACTGTTGCTCTATGGGCAACAGTTCACACAACGGCTCGCCGGTCCAGTCGGTGGATCGGGCGGTTACGGTACTGGAGATCCTGGCCCGTGCGGGCGAGGCCGGGGTCACCGAGATCGCCGCGGAGCTCGGCGTGCACAAGTCCACCGCGTTCCGGCTGGTGACTGCGCTGGAGAACCGTGGCCTGGTGGCTCAGAACGTCGACCGGGGCAAGTACCGGCTCGGCATGGGCATCCTGCGCCTGGCCGGCGCCACCACCGCCCGCCTCGACCTGGTGCAGGAGAGCCGGCCCGTGTGCGAGGCGCTGGCCCGGGAGGTCGGCGAGACGATCAACATCGCGGTGCTGGCGGACGGCGCGGCGCTGTACGTGGACCAGGTCGCCGGGCCGTCGGCGCTGCAGACCCGCAACTGGGTGGGCCAACGCCTTGCGCTGCACGCCACCTCCAACGGCAAGGTGCTGCTCGCGTACCTCGCGCCGCACCTGCTTGCCGAGTGCCTCGCCCGGCCGCTGGAGCGCTACACCGACCACACGCTGGTCGACGCGGCCCGGCTGGAGGCCGAACTGGTCGACACGCGCGCCCGCGGCTACGCCACGACCGTCGATGAGCTGGAGATCGGCCTGACCGCTGTCGCCGCGCCGGTACGCAACCTGGACGGCGCGGTGGTGGCGGCGGTGAGCGCGTCCGGCCCGAGCTTCCGGCTGACCCCGCTGCGGGTGCCCGAGGTGGCCGAGGCCGTACGGCGCTGCGCCGACGAGGTCTCCCGCCGGCTGGGCGCGTCCTGACGCTCCCGGGACGCTGCCGGACGTTCCCGAACATCGCGACCGCGTTTCGGCGATGTAGAGGATCGCTCACGACTCTTCGAAAGCCTTGACTGCCGATGTCTGCCGGGCGGACACTGTCGCGCATAGCAAGACGAGTTGCGCCCTAAGCAACACCCCCGCAGAGACACGCGCCCCGGACATCGAGGTCTCATGCCGGAACTGTTTATCGCAGGCAAGTGGACGCAGTCCTCGGGAGGCGGACGGCGCGACATCGTCTGCCCGGCCGACGGCCGGCACGTCGCCACGGTCGACGAGGCCGGCCCGGCCGACACCGAGGCTGCCATCGCCGCCGCGCGGGCCGCCTTCGACGAAGGCCGGTGGCCGTCGACGCCCGCGGTCGAACGCGGCGCCATGCTGCTTCGCATCGCCGACCTGCTCATGCGCGACCGTGACGAGATCGCCCGGGCCGAGTCGCTGGACACCGGCAAACGGCTGGTCGAGAGCGAGTACGACGTCGCCGACGCCGCGGCCGTGTTCCGCTACTACGGCGGCCTGGCCGGCGCCGACGCGGGTCGCGTCGTCGACACCGGCAACCCGGACGCGATCAGCCGGATCGTGCACGAGCCGGTCGGCGTCTGCGGGCTCATCACGCCGTGGAACTACCCGCTGCTGCAGGCCTCGTGGAAGGTCGCGCCGGCCCTCGCCGCGGGCAACACGTTCGTCCTCAAGCCGAGCGAGCTGACGCCGTCGACCAGCATCCTGCTGGTACACCTGCTGGAGGAGGCAGGAGTCCCGCCCGGCGTGGCCAATCTCGTGCTCGGCGCCGGTCCGGCGGCGGGCGCGCCGCTGGCCGCACACCCCGATGTCGACCTGGTGTCGTTCACCGGCGGGTTGGACACCGGGCGGCGGGTCATGGCCGCCGCCGCCGACACGGTGAAGAAGGTCGCGCTGGAGCTGGGCGGCAAGAACCCCAACGTGGTGTTCGCCGACGCGGACGTCGAGACCGCACTCGACTACGCGCTGACCGCCGTGTTCCTGCACTCGGGCCAGGTCTGCTCGGCCGGCGCGCGACTCGTGGTGCAGGACGGCATGCACGACGACTTCGTCGCCGAGCTGGCCGCGCGGGCCGGCCGGATCCGGCTCGGCGGCCCGTTCGATCCGGACGCCGAGGCCGGTCCGCTCATCTCGGCGGCGCACCTGGCCAAGGTCGAGGCGTACGTCGCGATGGGCCTGGCCGAGGGCGCCCGGCTCGTCTGCGGTGGCCGGCGCGAAGGCGGGCTCGGGCACTTCTACCGGCCGACGATCCTCGACGGGTGCCACACCGGAATGCGGGTGGTGCAGGAGGAGTCGTTCGGCCCGGTGCTCACCGTCGAGCGGTTCCGGACCGAGGACGAGGCGGTCCGCATCGCCAACGACACGATCTACGGCCTCGCCGGCGCGGTGTGGACGCAGGACGCCGGCAAGGCCCAGCGGGTCGCGGCGAGGCTCCGCCACGGCACCGTCTGGATCAACGACTACCACCCGTACGTCCCGCAGGCGGAGTGGGGCGGCTTCAAGCGCTCCGGCGTCGGGCGGGAGCTGGGGCCGAGCGGCCTGGCCGAGTATCGCGAGACCAAGCACATCTGGCAGAACGTCCGGCCGCGGCCGCAGCGGTGGTTCGGATCCGAACCAGAGGGACGGTGAGGCGCATGTCCGTGCTCCAGGTGCCCGTGCAGGGCGCCGAGCAGCAGCTCGAGCCGGTCTTCGCGGTCAAGGGACTGTGGAAGATCTTCGGTCCCCGGGCCGGGAAGATCATCGGCCGGCCCGAGGCCGACCTGCGCGGCGCCGAGCTGATGGCCCGGACCGGGTGCGTCGCCGCGGTCCGTGACGTCTCCTTCGACGTGCGGCCCGGCGAGGTGTTCGTCGTCATGGGGCTGTCCGGCTCGGGCAAGTCGACGCTCATCCGGTGCCTGACCCGGCTGGTGGAGCCGACGGCCGGGCAGATCCTCCTGCACGGCGAGGACATCCGCGAGGCGGGCGCCGGCGAGCTGCGCGAGCTGCGCCGGCACCGCTTCTCGATGGTGTTCCAGCACTTCGGTCTGCTACCGCACCGCCGGGTCCTGGACAACGTCGCGTACGGGTTGGAGGTACGCGGCGAGAAGAAGGCGCAGCGGCGGGCCCGCGCACAGCAGATGGTCGACCTGGTCGGGCTGGCGGGCCGCGAGCAGCTGTACCCCGACCAGCTCTCCGGCGGCATGCAGCAGCGCGTCGGCCTGGCCCGCGCCCTCGCCGTCGATCCGGAGATCCTCTTCTTCGACGAGCCGTTCTCCGCGCTCGACCCGCTGATCCGCCGTGACATGCAGAACGAGGTCATCCGGCTGCACCGTGAGGTGGGCAAGACGATGGTCTTCATCACGCACGATCTGAGCGAGGCGCTCAAGCTCGGCGACCGCATTCTGGTGATGCGCGACGGCGAGATCGTCCAGATCGGACGGCCGGACGAGGTGGTCGGCGCGCCGGCCGACGATTACGTGCGCGACTTCGTCCGCGACGTGCCCCGCTCCGACGTGCTCACGCTGCGCTGGATCGCCAGGCCCGCGACGCCGGACGATCCGCTGGACGGTCCGGTGCTCGCCGCCGACGTGGTCATCCGCGACGCGGTCCGTGCCGTGCTCGGCGCGGACCGCCCGATCCGGGTGCAGGCCGGCGACGAGGTCCTCGGGGTGGTCGGCGCGCCGGAGATCCTGGCCGTGATCGCCGCGGAACGGGCGGGGGAGGGCTGATGGCCACGGCCGGGATGAGCGTGCCACGGCGCCGGCTCGCCCGCCTGGACCCACGCTGGGGCGTGCCGGTCGTCCTCGCCGTCTGGCTCCTGCTGTGGGTCGTCCTGCGCGGGCACGCCACGCTCGCGCTCGACAACGCGGAGCTGACCTCGGTGCATCTGCGGCTGAACCGGCTCAACGACGCGATCGGCGCGAGCCGGAACTCCAACCCGGTCTTCGTGTACTTCCTCAACGACATCCGCTCGGCGATCGACGCCTTCGTCACGTTCATCCAGCACCTCATCAGCCAGCCGAGCGCCGATCGCCCGGTGCCGCAGATCGGCTGGCTCGGCGTCGTGGCGATCGCCACCACCCTCGCCTACGGGTTCGGCAACTGGCGCGTCGCGCTGCTCACCGCCGCCGGCTTCGTGCTCTTCGGCCTGCAGGGGCTGTGGCAGGAGAGCATGGACACGCTCGCGCTGACCCTCGCCACGGTGCTGCTGACCGTGCTGTTCGGATTGCCGCTGGGCATCTGGGCCGGCGTGAACCGCCGGGTCGACGCCGTGGTCACCCCGGTGCTCGACTTCATGCAGACGATGCCGTCGTACGTGTACCTGGCGCCGCTGGCGCTGTTCTTCCTGATCGGGCCGGCGTCCGCGGTCATCGCGACATTCATCTATGCGATACCGCCGATCATCCGGATCACCGCGCACGGCATCCGCGACGTCGACGAGTCGACCGTCGAGGCCGCCCGGGCGATGGGCTCCACCCGATGGCAGATCCTCACCCGGGTGCAGCTGCCGATGGCGAAGCGGACCATCGTGGTGGGCCTGAACCAGACCATCATGGCGGCGCTGTCGATGGTGACCATCGCGGCGCTCATCGCCGCGCCCGGCGTCGGGCAGACCATCATCCGCGCGCTGACGACGCTCAAGGTCGGGGTGGCCTTCAACGCCGGGCTCGCGATCGTCGTCATGGCGATCGTCCTGGACCGCACGACGACGGCCGCGAGCCAGCGGGCCCGGCCCCACCGCACCGACCGCGCCGGGGGCCGGACCTGGTTCGACCGGCGGCTCGCCGTGCTCGCCCTGACGGCGGTGACGATCGTCTGCGTGTACCTCTCGCACACCTACGTGTGGGCCGCCACGTTCCCCGGCACCGCCCCGGACCTGGGCGGGACCATCATCAGCGCGGTGGACTCGGCCACGAACTGGGTGCAGCTGCACCTCGCCGGGGTCACCGGCGCGTTCAAGGACGTCATCAGCTACGGCCTGCTCAACCCGCTGCAGGCGGTCCTGGCCGAGGGGCCGTGGTACCTCACCGGCTCCGCCGTCGTGCTGCTGTCGCTGCTGCTCGGCGGGCGGGTCGCGGCCCTCGTCACGGCCGGCTGCCTCGGGCTGATCGTCGCCCTCGGCGTCTGGTACGACGCCATGTTCACGCTCGCGGCCACCCTGGTCGCCACGGTCATCGTGATGCTCCTGGGCGTCGTCGTCGGCGTGTGGATGGCCCGCAGCGCCGCCGCCGACCGGGTGATCCGGCCGGTCCTGGACGCTGGCCAGACCATGCCGGCGTTCGTCTATCTCGTGCCGTTCCTCGGCCTGTTCGGGGCGAGCCGGCTGACCGCGATCACCGCGGCGGTCGTCTACGCCGCGCCGGCCGCCGTCAAGCTCGTCGCCGACGCCGTGCGGGGCGTGTCGCCCTCCGCCGTCGAGGCCGCCACCGCTTCCGGGTCGACGACCTGGCAGATCATCACCAAGGTCCAGCTGCCGATGGCGCGACGCGGTCTGGCCCTGGCCGCCAACCAGGGGATCATCTACGTCCTTTCCATGGTCGTGGTCGGCGGCCTCGTCGGGGCCGGCGCGCTCGGCTACGACGTCGTCGCCGGCTTCGCGCAGATCAGCCAGTTCGGCAAAGGCCTCGCCGCCGGCGCCGCGATCGTCCTGCTCGGGGTTCTGCTGGACCGGACCGCGCGGGCGGCCGCCAACCGGACCGGGCGGGCGCACCACTGACTAACGACAGAAGGAGGAGCGGTGTCGAGTACGTCGAAACGGTCGGTCCAGTGGGTGGCGCTCACCGCGGTCGTGGGCCTGGCGCTCGCCGGCTGCGGTGGCGAGAAGATCGGTGGTGGCACTCCGGCCGCCAGCGGTAGCGCCAAGCCCTGCGGCACGGTGAACCTCGCGATGAACGCCTGGGTTGGCTACACGGCCAACGGCGCGGTGCTCGGGCAGGTCCTCAAGGACAAGCTCGGATGCACCGTGGTGGAGAAGAACATCGACGAGCAGGTCTCCTGGCAGGGCTTCGGCACCGGCGAGGTGGACGTGATCATCGAGAACTGGGGTCACGAGGACCTGGCCAAGAAGTACATCACCGAGCAGAAGGTGGCGGTCGACTTCGGGCCGACCAAGAACTCCGGCTACATCGGCTGGTACGTGCCGCCGTGGATGGCACAGCAGTACCCGGACATCACCAAGTGGGAGAACCTCAACAAGTACGCGGACCTGTTCAAGACCTCCGAATCCGGCGGCAAGGGCCAGCTCCTGGACGGCGACCCGTCGTTCGTCACCAACGACGCCGCGCTGGTCACCAACCTGAAGCTGAACTACAAGGTGGTCTACGCGGGCAGCGAGACCGCGCTGATCCAGGCGTTCCGGCAGGCCGAGGCGCAGAAGAAGCCGGTCATCGGCTACTTCTACGAGCCGCAGTGGTTCTTCAGCGAACTCAAGCTCGTACGCGTGGAACTGCCGCCGTACACCGCCGGGTGTGACGCCGACGCGCAGAAGGTCGCGTGCGGGTACCCGCCGTACACGCTGAACAAGGTCGTGAGCAAGAAGTTCGCCGACTCGGGCAGCCCGGCGGTGGCCGTGGTGAAGAACTTCAACTGGACCAACGACGACCAGAACCTGGTCGCCCAGGACATCTCCGTGAACAACATGACGCCGCAGGCGGCGGCGAAGAAGTGGATCGACGCCAACCCCGACAAGGTCAAGGCCTGGCTCGGTTAATCGCTCGCAGCGGTCGCCGCGCCATTGACGGGCGCGGCGACATCGCCGCAGACTGTTGCGTAATACGTTGTGCGTTGCGTAGAGCGAAACAAGTGGAGGTGCCATGCCTCGGGTCGTCATCATCGGCGCCGGCATCGTCGGGTGCGCCCTCGCCGACGAACTCACCGCGCGCGGCTGGACCGACGTCACCGTCCTGGACCAGGGACCCCTGTTCGCCACCGGCGGCTCCAGTTCGCACGCGCCCGGGCTGGTGTTCCAGACCAACGGCAGCAAGACCCTCGCCGACTTCGCGCAGTACACGGTGCGCAAATACGTGGAGCTGGGCTGTTTCAACCAGGTCGGCGGTCTCGAACTGGCCACGACGCCGCAACGCCTCGCGGAACTGCACCGCCGTCACGGCTGGGCCACCGCATGGGGGATCGGCGCGGAGATCATCCCGCCGGAGGCATGCGCCGACCTGCACCCGCTCATCGCGGCGGATCGGGTACTCGGCGGGCTGCACGTGCCCAGCGACGGCCTTGCCCGTACCGTCGCCGCCGCCGAAACACAGGCCCGCGCGGCGCAGGCCCGCGGCGCCACGTTCCTCGGCGGCCACGAGGTCCTCGACGTGCGGGTCACCGGCGGGCGGGTGCGGGCGGTCGTCACCGCCCAGGGCGAGTTCCCGGCCGACGTCGTGGTCTGCTGCGCCGGCATCTGGGGCCCGCGCGTGGCCCGCATGGTCGGCATGACCCTGCCGCTCACGCCGCTCGCGCACCAGCTGGCGTGGACCGGCCAGGTCCCGGCGCTCGCCGGGCAGACCGCCGAGGCGACCCACCCGATCCTGCGCCACCAGGACCACGACCTGTACTACCGCGAACGCCACGACCGGCTCGGCATCGGCTGGTACGGCCACCGCCCGCTGCCGATCGACGCGGACGAGATCGTCGCCGTCGATGCGGCCGAGACGATGCCGTCGATGCTGCCGTTCACCGAGGCCGACTTCGCCCCCGCCTGGCAGCACACCCTGCAGCTGCTGCCGTCGACGGGGGAGGCGAAGCTGGACACCGGGTTCAACGGGCTCTTCTCCTTCACCCCCGACAACATGCCGCTGCTCGGCGAGTCCGCGCAGGTCGGCGGCTTCTGGGTGGCCGAGGCGGTCTGGGTGACGCACTCCGCCGGTGTGGCCCGCGCCGTCGCCGAGTGGCTCGTCGACGGCGCCGCCACCACGGACCTGCACGACTGCGACGTCAACCGGTTCGAGCCGCACCAGCGCGGCCCCGAGTACGTGCGCATGCGCGACTGCCAGAACTACGTCGAGGTGTACGACATCATCCATCCGCTGCAGCCGATGGAGGCGCCGCGGCCGCTGCGGACCAGCCCGTTCTACCCGCGGCAGCAGGAGCTGGGTGCGTACTTCCTGGAGGCGTCCGGCTGGGAACGTCCACAGTGGTACGAGGCGAACGCCGGCCTGCTCGACGGCCGTGACATCCCCCGGCCCAACGCGTGGGCGGCCCGGTACTGGTCGCCGATCGTCGGCGCCGAGGCACAGGTCACGCGCGAGCGGGTCGCGCTGTTCGACATGTCGGCGCTCAAGCGCATCGAGGTGAGCGGGCCGGGCGCCCTCGCCTTCCTGCAGGGGCTGAGCACCGGCCAGCTGGACAAGTCCGTCGGCTCGGTCACCTACTGCCTGCTGCTCGACGAGCGCGGTGGCATCCGCAGCGACATCACCGTCGCGCGGGTCGGCCCCGAGGAGTTCCAGGTCGGCGCCAACGGCAACCTCGACCTGGACCTGCTCACCCGGCGGGCGGTCGGGACGGGCGTCGTCGTGCGTGACATCACCGCCGGCACCTGCTGCGTCGGGGTGTGGGGGCCGCTCGCCCGGCAGCTCCTGCAACCGCTCACGACCACCGACCTGTCCAACGAGGGGCTGCGCTACTTCCGCGGCACCCGCACCTACGTCGGCACGGTGCAGGTCACCGCGCTGCGACTGTCCTATGTGGGCGAACTGGGCTGGGAGCTGTACACCACCGCGGATCTCGGGCTGAAGCTGTGGGACACGCTGTGGCAGGCGGGGCAGCACCTCGGCGTCATCGCCGCCGGCCGGGGCGCGTTCACCAGCCTCCGCCTGGAGAAGGGGTACCGGGCGTTCGGCGTGGACATGACGCCCGAGCACGACCCGTACGAGGCGGGCCTCGGCTTCGCGGTACACCTGAAAAAAGGCGAATTCGTCGGACGATCGGCCATCGAGGGGCGCGACGCACCCCGGCGGAAGCTGACCTGCCTCACCATCGAGGACCCGGCCCAGGTGGTGCTCGGCAAGGAACCGGTGTACGACGGGCAGCGCTGCGTCGGCTACGTCACCAGCGCCGCGTACGGCTACACGATCGGGCGCGGCATCGCCTACGCGTGGCTGCCGGCCGAGCTGTCGGTGCCCGGCACGTGCGTGCAGATCGGCTACTTCGACGAACGCGTCGACGCGGTCGTGCGCGCGGAACCGCTGTTCGACCCGGAAATGCAAAGGCTGCGGTCATGACGGAGCCGCCGGAGTTCTTGTGGACCGAGCCGCAGCTGCGGCGCGGATACGACGTCGTCATCGTCGGCGCCGGCGGGCACGGCCTGGCCACCGCGTACTACCTGGCCCTCAACCACGGCATCACGAACGTCGCGGTGCTGGAGCGCGGCTGGCTCGCGGGCGGCAACATGGCCCGCAACACCACGATCATCCGCTCCAACTACCTGTGGGACGAGAGCGCCGCGATCTACGAGCACTCGCTGCGGCTGTGGGAGACGCTCGCCGACGACCTCGACTACGACATCCTGTTCAGCCAGCGCGGCGTGCTCAACCTCGCGCACAACCTGTCCGACGTCAGGGAAGGCCGGCGCAGGGTCAACGCCAACCGGCTCAACGGGATCGACGCCGAGTGGCTCACCCCGGCCGAGGTGAAGAAGCTCGTGCCGATCATCAACGTCTCCGAGGATCTCCGGTACCCGATCATGGGGGCCACCTTCCAGCCGCGTGGCGGCATCGCCAAGCACGACTACGTCGCGTGGGCGTACGCGCGGGCCGCGCACCGCCTCGGCGTCCACCTCATCCAGAACTGTGAGGTGACCGGGTTCGTCCGCGACGGCGAGCGGGTCACCGGCGTCACGACGAGCCGGGGAACGATCGAGGCCGGCCGGGTGGCGCTGTGCGCCGCCGGGCACACGTCGGTGCTGGCCGCGTCGCTCGGGTTCCGGTTGCCGCTGCAGAGCCACCCGCTGCAGGCGCTCGTGAGCGAACTGCTCGAGCAGGTGCTCAACACGGTCGTCATGTCCAACGCCGTGCACGTCTACGTGTCGCAGGCGCACAAGGGCGAGCTGGTGATGGGCGCCGGCATCGACGCGTACAACGGCTACGGCCAGCGTGGCTCGTTCCACGTCATCGAGAGCCAGCTCGCCGCCGCGGTCGAGCTGTTCCCGATTTTCGCCCGCGCGCACGTGCTGCGGACCTGGGCCGGCATCGTCGACGTGTCGCCGGACGCGTCGCCGATCCTCGGGCTCACCCCGGTCGAGAACCTCTTCATCAACTGCGGCTGGGGCACCGGCGGGTTCAAGGCGACGCCGGGCGCCGGCTGGGTCTACGCCGACACGATCGCCGGCGGGCGCCCCCACCCGCTCGCCGCACCGTTCGCGCTCGAACGGTTCACCACCGGTGCGCTGGTCGACGAGCACGGCGCCGCGGCCGTGGCGCACTGAGGGGAGGGATCGCCGAGATGCTGTCCATTCCGTGCCCCTGGTGCGGACACCGCGACGAGACCGAGTTCCGCTACGGCGGGCAGGCCGGCGTCGCCTACCCGCCGGACCCGATGGCGCTGCCGGACACCCGGTGGGCCGAGTACGTCTTCATGCGGGACAACCCCAAGGGATTCTTCGCCGAGCGGTGGTGCCACACGGCCGGATGCCGCCGCTGGTTCACCGTCGTGCGGCACACCGTCTCGAACGAGATCCAGCCCGCCGGTCCTGCCACCGGAGACGGGCGATGACAGCGGGGCAGTTCCGGTTGCCGGTCGGTGGTCGCGTCGACCGGACCCGCGCCGTCACGCTGCGGTTCGACGGCCGGGAGTACCCGGCGCACCCCGGCGACACCCTCGCCTCGGCGCTGCTGGCCAACGGCGTGCGGATCGTCGCGCGCGGCCCGTACACGGGTCGCCCGCGCGGCGTCGCCGACCTCGGCCCGGCCGAGCCGCACGCGTTCGTCCAGGTCGACAGCGGTCCGGGCGAACCGATGGTCCGTGCGACCACGCTGGAGGTCTACGACGGCCTGACCGCCCGGTCGCTCGCCGGCAAGGGCGAGCTGCCGGACACTCCGGACCCCTCGCGGTACGACAAGACCTGGATCCACGTCGACGTGCTCGTCGTCGGTGGCGGCCCGGCCGGGCTGGCCGCCGCGCTCGCCGCCGGCCGGACCGGCGCCCGCGTCCTGCTCGCCGACGAACAACCGGAGCTCGGCGGTGCGCTGCTGGCCGAGCGGCCCTCGCCGGCACTGGACCGGGTGCCGGCGATGGCCGCCGAGCTGGCCGCGCTGCCCGAGGTGCGCGTGCTCAACCGGACGGCCGTCACCGGCTCGTACGACCACAACTTCCTCGTCGCGGTGCAGCGGCGCACCGAGCACCTCGGCGGCGCGGCACCGGCGCACGTGGCGCGGCAACGGCTCTGGCACATCCGCGCGCGGCGCGTCATCCTGGCCACCGGCGCGCACGAGCGTCCGATCCTCTTTGCCGGCGGGGACCGGCCCGGTGTCATGCTCGCCGGAGCCGCCGCCGGGTACGCCTGGCGCTACGGGGTGCGCACCGGCCAGCGCGCGATCGTGTTCGGCGCCCACGACCGCGCGCTGCGCGACGCGCTGGACCTGCTCGACCTGGGCGTGGAGCTGACCGGTGTCCTCGATGCGCGCGCCGGCGCACAGGGGCCGCTCATCGAGGCGCTGCGGGGCAGGGGAGTGCCGGTCTGGACCGGGCACGGCGTCACCGGCACGCACGGCGATGCGGGCGGCGTGCTCACCGCGGCACACGTGGCGCCCATCGACGTGCACGGCTCGCCGTCCGGCCCGGCGCGGCGGATCGAGTGCGACCTCCTCGCGGTGTCCGGCGGCTGGAATCCCAACGTGCACCTGTACAGCCAGGCCGGCGGGCGCACCTCCTGGTCCGACGCCGTGGCGGCGTTCGTGCCCGGCGCGGCCGTCGACGGGCACCGCCCGGTCGGCGCGGCCAACGGCACGTTCGACCTGGCCGAGGCGATCGCCGAGGGCGAGGCCGCCGGTCACCAGGCCGCCGGTCACCAGGCCGCCGGTCACGAGGCGCCGACGCGCCCGCGTGCGCGGCCGGTGGCGCCGGGCACCGGGCCGGCCACGCTGTGGCTGGTCGAGCCCGGGGCCGGTCGCGAGGACCAGGTCTTCGTCGACGCGCACCGCGACGCGACCCTGCGCGACCTGCGCCGGGCCGTCGGCGCAGGGATGAGCTCCAGCGAGCACGTCAAGCGGTACACCACCATCGGCACCGGCGCCGACCAGGGCCGGACCTCGGGCGTGGCGGGCGCCGGCGTGCTCGCCGCCACCCTCGGCCGGCCGGTCGGCGAGCTCGGCACCACCACCCACCGGCCACCGGCCACACCGATCTCGTTCGCACTGCTCGCCGGCCGGGACCGCGGCCAACTGCTCGACCCGGTGCGCCGGACCCCGATCCACGAATGGCACGAGGCGAACGGCGCGGTCTTCGAGGACGTCGGGCAGTGGAAGCGCCCCTGGTGCTACCCGCGGCCCGACGAGGATCCCGACGCCGCGGTGCTGCGCGAGTGCCGCGCCGCTCGCGAGGGCGTGGCGATGATGGACGTCAGCACGCTCGGGAAGATCGACCTGCAGGGCCCCGACGTCGGGGTGCTGCTGGATCGGATCTACACCAACCGGTTCTCCTCGCTCGCCGTCGGCCATTGCCGGTACGGCGTGATGTGCCGGCCGGACGGGATGATCTTCGACGACGGGGTGACCGCCCGGCTCACCCCGGACCGGTACCACCTGACCACCACCACCGGCAACGCGGCCGCGGTGCTCGACTGGCTCGACGAGTGGCTGCAGACCGAGTGGCCGGACCTGCGCGTGCACGCCACCTCGGTCACCGACCAGTGGGCGGCGGTGGCGGTCGTCGGGCCGCGCGCCCGCGACGTCGTGCGGGTCCTCGCGCCCGACCTCGACGTCTCGGCCGAGACGTTCCCGTTCATGACGGTGCGGGAAGCGACGCTGCGGACCGCGGACGGTGGCATCCCGGCGAGGATCTTCCGCATCAGCTTCACCGGCGAGCTCAGCTACGAGATCAACGTGCCGGCGTGGCACGGCCTCGCGCTGTGGGAGGCGGTGCACGCGGCCGGGATGCCGTACGGCATCACCCCGTACGGCACCGAGGCGATGCACGTCCTGCGCGCCGAGAAGGGGTTCATCATCGTCGGGCAGGACACCGACGGCACCGTCACCCCGGCCGACGCCGGCCAGCGCTGGGCGGTGTCGACGGCGAAGCACTTCATCGGCGAGCGTTCGTTCCAGCGCGCCGACACCGCCCGCGCCGGCCGCAAGCAGCTCGTCGGGCTGCTCCCGGCCGACCCGGACACCGTCATCGCCGAGGGCGCACAACTGGTGGCGGGCATCCCGCCACCGATACCGGCGGCGATGCTCGGGCACGTCACCTCCAGCTACCGCAGCGCCGCGCTGGGCCGGACGTTCGCGCTCGGCCTGCTCGCCGGCGGGCTCGACCGGCGGGGCGAGACCCTGTTCGCGGTGTCGGACGGGCAGACCCATCCGGTCGTGGTGGTCGAGCCGGTGTTCTACGACAAGGAAGGCGCGCACCGTGACGGTTGACGTCCACAGTGGACCGCATCCGCGCCGCAGCCCGCTGGAGCACCTCGCGGGCGAACTGGCCGCGACCGGCAGCGCGGCGACGGTGCACCTGCAGGAACTGGCGTTCCTGCAACAGCTGGAGGTGCGCGTCGAGCCGGGTGGTGCCGCCGCGACCCGGCTGGCCGCCGTTGCCGCGACGCGCACCCTGCTCTGGCTCGGCCCGGGTTGGCACCTGCTGGTCGACGAGCCCGGCGAGTCGCTGGAACCGTTGCTGCGCAGCGAACTGCGCGACGAGCACTGCTCGGTCGTCGATGTTTCCGCGGCGCGTACCGTGCTGCAGCTCACCGGACCGCGGGCGCGCGACGTGCTCGCCCACGGCTGTTCGCTGGACCTGCACCCGGGAGTGTTCATCGTCGGCGGGTGCGCGCAGACCAACCTGGCCAAGGCGCAGGTCGTGCTGCACCGGCCCGGCCCGGACCGCTACCACGTGTTCGTGCGCGCCTCGTTCGCCGACTACCTGGCCCGCTGGCTGCTCGACGCAATGGTCGAGTATGTGACGGCGGCGGGGGTACCGGCATGATCGCGGTGTGCGCCCTCGCGCAGCTGGCGCCCGGCGAGGCCCGGCGGCTCGACGTCGACCCGCCGATCGCGGTGTTCCGCACGGAGGACGGCGACGTGTACGCGATCGACGACACGTGCACCCACCAGGACGCGTCCCTCACCGACGGCTGGCTGGAGGGGTGCGAGGTCGAGTGCCCGCTGCACGCCTCGCGGTTCGACCTGCGGACCGGCCGGGTCGACGCGCCGCCGGCGAAACGGCCGGTGCGCACGCACCGGGTGGACGTGGTCGAGGGCACCGTCTACGTGACGCCGTCGGTGAGCGCGCCATGAAGCGGGTCGTCATCGTCGGCGCCTCCCTGGCGGGCCTGTGCACCGCCCGCGCCCTGCGCGCGTACGGCTTCGACGGCGAGCTCGTGCTCGTCGGCGCCGAGGCGCACCGCCCCTACGACCGGCCGCCGCTGTCCAAGGAGTTCCTGGCCGGGCGGTACACGGAGGAGGACCTGACTCTGGAGAGCGACGGCGAGGACCTCTCGGCGCGCTGGCTGCTCGGGCGGACGGCGACCGGACTCGACCCGGCGTCGCGGACCGTCCACCTCGACGGCGGCGCCACGCTGCGCGCCGACGGCATCGTCCTGGCCACCGGCGCCGTCGCGCGCGAACTGCCGGGCCACCCCCGGACCGGTCGGCCGCCGGGCGTGCACACGCTGCGGACGCTCGAGGACGCCCGGGCACTGCGCGCCGAACTGGCGACGGCGCGCCGCCTCGTCATCGTCGGTGCCGGCTTCATCGGCGCCGAGGTCGCCTCGACCGCCCGCGCGATGGGCGTGGATGTCACCGTGGTGGAGGCGCTGCCGACGCCGCTGGCCGGCCCGCTCGGCGTCGCGATGGGCGCGGCGGTCGCGGCCCTGCACGCCGAGCACGGGACAACGCTGATCTGCGGCGTCGGCGTGGATCGCGTCACCGTCGGCGGTACCGGGCGCGTGGAGGGTGTGAGCCTGCGCGACGGCCGGCACCTGCCCGCCGACGTGGTGCTCGTCGGCGTCGGTAGCCGCCCGGCGGTCGACTGGCTGGCCGGCTCCGGCCTGACCGTCGAGGGAGGCGTGCGCTGCGACGCGCACGGCGCGACCAGCGCGCCCGGCGTCGTGGCGGTCGGCGACTGCGCCAGCTGGTACGACCCGGACCTGGGTGCCCACCACCGCACCGAGCACTGGACCTCGGCGCGCGAGCGGGCCAGGACGGCCGCGGCGACGCTGCTCGGCGCGGCACCACCCACCCCGGCGCCCGCGTACTTCTGGTCCGACCAGTACGGCGCCCGGATCCAGTTCGCCGGACACGCGCTCGCCGGCGACGACGTCAGCATCGAGGACGGCGACGTGGCCGGCCGCAGCTTCCTGGCGGTGTACCGGCGCGCAGGGCGCCCGGTCGCCGTCCTCGGCATGAACCGCACGCCGGCCTTCTCCCGTTGGCGACGCCGGCTCGCTGCCCCACTGCCCTTGGAGGCGCCGTGACCCTCAGCCTGCCACCCAGTCTCATCGCAACGCTGCCGGGCAACGCGTACACCGACCCGCAGGTGTTCGCCCAGGAGCAGGAGCGCATCTTCGAGGCGATGTGGTTCTGCGCGGCCAGATCCGACGAGCTGGCCGCGCCGGGTGCGTTCCGGACCGTCCAGGTCGGCCGGGAGGGCATCCTGGTCACCCGGGCCCGCGATCAGTCCGTGCGGGCGTACTTCAACGTCTGCCGGCATCGTGGCGCCCGGCTGTGCACGGAACCGAGCGGCACGGTGCAGCGGGCGTTCCGGTGCTACTACCATGCGTGGACCTACGACCTCGGCGGCCGCCTGATCGCGGCCCCGAACCTGACGAAGATGGCCGACATCGACCGCGACGCCTACGGCCTGGTGCCGGTCCACGTCCGCGAATGGCTCGGGTACGTGTGGCTGTGCCTCGCCGACGCGCCACCGTCGTTCGAGGAGCAGGTCATCGGCGCGGTGACCGAGCGCCTCGGCGACCCGGCCGCCATCGAGCGATACGGCATCGAGCAGCTGGCCCTCGGCCGCCGGATCGTCTACGACGTCAAGGCGAACTGGAAGCTCATCGTCGAGAACTTCATGGAGTGCTACCACTGCGCGACCATCCACCCGGAACTCGTCGAGGTGCTCCCCGAGTTCGCCGACGGCTACGCGGCGCAGTACTACGTCGGGCACGGCGCGCAGTTCGGCGCCGACATCGAGGGGTTCACCGTCGACGGCTCGCCCGGGCTCGACCGTATCCCGGGCATCGCGCCGGAGCAGGACCGCCGCTACTACGCGGCCACCATCCGGCCGCAGGTGTTCCTCAACCTGGTGCCCGACCACGTGATCCTGCACCGGATGTTCCCGCTCGCCGCCGACCACACCGTCGTGGAGTGCGACTGGCTCTACCTGCCGGACGTCGTGGGGTCCGGCAAGGACATCGAACGTTCGGTCGAGCTGTTCCACCGCGTCAACCTGCAGGACTTCGAGGCCTGCGAGCGGTGCCAGCCGGCGATGAGCTCCCGCATGTACGCGCGGGGCGGCGTGCTGGTCCCCAACGAGCATCACATCGGCGACTTCCACGCCTGGATCACCAGTCGGTTGGGCGTGCGATGACCGACGTCGACTTCGTCATCGTGGGCGGCGGATCGGCCGGCAGCGTGCTGGCCAACCGGCTCTCCGCCGACCCCGCGCACCGGGTACTGGTCCTGGAGGCCGGCCGGTCCGACTACCCGTGGGACGTGTTCGTCCACATGCCGGCGGCGCTGACGTTCCCGATCGGCAGCCGCTTCTACGACTGGCGGTACACCTCGGAGCCGGAACCACACCTGCACGGCCGCCGGATCTACCACGCCCGCGGCAAGGTGCTCGGCGGATCGAGCAGCATCAACGGCATGATCTTCCAGCGTGGCAACCCCCTGGATTATGCGCGGTGGGCCGCCGATCCCGGCATGTCGGCCTGGGACTACGCGCACTGCCTGCCCTACTTCCAGCGGATCGAGAACTGCCTCGCCGCCGCACCGGACGACGCGTTCCGCGGCCACGACGGCCCGCTCGTGCTGGAACGCGGACCGGCCGGCAACCCACTGTTCCAGGCCTTCTTCGCCGCCGTGCAGGAAGCCGGCTACCCGCTCACCGACGACGTCAACGGCTACCGGCAGGAAGGGTTCGCGCCGTTCGACCGCAACGTCCACCGTGGACGGAGGCTCTCCGCGGCGCGCGCCTACCTGCGCCCGGTGATGCGCCGAGCGAATCTGCGGGTGCGCACGCGGGCGTTCGTGACGCGGGTGCTGTTCGAGGGCACCCGCGCCGTCGGCGTCGAATACCGCCACGGCGGCACGCTCCGGCAGGTCCGCGCCGGCGAGGTCATCCTGTGCGGCGGCGCCATCAACTCGCCGCAGCTGCTGCAGCTGTCGGGCGTCGGCAACGCCGCGGAGCTGGCCGTGCTCGGCATCGACGCGGTCGCGCATGTGCCGGGCGTCGGCGAGAACCTCCAGGACCACCTGGAGGTCTACGTCCAGCACGCCTGCACTTCTCCCGTCTCGATGCAGCCGAACCTGCAGAAGTGGCGCTACCCGTGGATCGGCTTCCGCTGGCTGTTCCTGCGCGCGGGCCCCGGCGCGACGAACCACTTCGAGGGCGGCGGATTCGTCCGCGGCAACGAGGAGGTCGCCTACCCGAACCTCATGTTCCACTTCCTGCCGCTCGCGGTGCGCTACGACGGCTCCGCCCCCGCCGGCGGCCACGGCTACCAGGTGCACGTCGGCCCGATGTACTCCGACGCGGTGGGCTCGGTCAAGATCACGAGCGCCGATCCGCAGGTGCCGCCGGCGCTGCGCTTCAACTACCTGTCCACGGAGAAGGACCGGCGGGAATGGGTCGAGGCGATCCGCGTGTCGCGGCACATCCTCGGACAGCCGGCGCTGCAGGGGTACGACGGGGGAGAGCTCTCGCCCGGGCCCGGCGTGGAGACCGACGAGCAGATCCTGGACTGGATCGGCCGGGAAGCGGAGACGGCGCTGCACCCGTCGTGCTCGTGCCGGATGGGCACCGACGAGTCGGCGGTCGTCGACCCGTCGAGCCTGAGGGTGCACGGCGTCGACGGCCTGCGCGTGGTCGACGCCTCGGTCATGCCGTACGTCACCAACGGCAACATCTACGCACCGGTGATGATGCTCGCCGAGAAGAGCGCCGATCTCATCCTCGGTAACACCCCGCTCACGCCCGCCGACGTCGAGTTCTACCAGCACGGGGCCGCGGACAGGCCGCACCCATGATCGTCATCCACAGGCCATCGAATGGCTACCGAATGTCCTGCCCGGATGGGCAATGATCACGTCCGGCCGGGCGGCTCCATGCCCGGCCGCTTGAAGGAGGCTCCTATGCACACCCGATTTGCCCGCGCGGGCGCACTCGTGGCGACCTCGCTCCTGGCCGTCTCCGTCGCTGCGTGCTCGCCGCCGGAGAAGGAAAGCCCGGCATCGTCGAGCAACGCCGCGACGGCGGTCAGCGCCGCCGACCTGGGCGGCATCGACCAGCTCGTCGCGGCCGCGAAGAAGGAAGGCCAGCTCAACGTCATTGCGCTGCCGCCGGACTGGGCCAACTACGGCGAGATCATCAAGGCGTTCGAGGCGAAGTACGGCCTCAAGGTCAACTCCGCGCAGCCGGACGCCTCCAGCCAGGATGAGATCAACGCCGCGACCCGGCTGAAGGGCCAGGGCAACGCGCCGGACGTGTTCGACCTGGGCGGCGCCGTGGCGCTGGCGAACGTGGCGATGTTCGCCCCGTACAAGGTCGCCACCTGGGCCGAGGTGCCCGACGCGCTCAAGGAGGCGGGCGGCGCCTGGATCAACGACTACGGCGGCTACATGTCCATCGGCTACGACGCGGGCAAGGTGCCGGCGCCGACCTCGGTCGCCGACCTGCTCAAGCCGGAGTTCAAGGGCAAGGTCGCACTCAACGGCGACCCGACGCAGGCCGGCGCCGCCTTCAGCGGCGTCGTCATGGCGGCCCTGGGCAACGGTGGCTCCGCCGACGACGTCGCCAAGGGCGTCGACTTCTTCGGCCAGCTCAAGAAGGCGGGCAACTTCCTGCCCGTCGACCCGACACCGGCCACGATCGAGTCCGGTCAGACCCCGGTCGTCATCGACTGGGACTACCTCAACGTCGCGCAGGGCACGAAGCTCAAGGGCAAGCTCGACTGGAAGACGGTCGTGCCGGCCAACGCCGTGGTGGGTTCCTACTACGTGCAGGCCATCAGCAAGGACGCGCCGCACCCGGCCGCGGCCCGGCTGTGGCAGGAGTTCCTGTACTCCGACGCCGGGCAGAACCTCTGGCTGAAGGGCGGCGCGCGGCCCGTGCGCGCCGACGCGATGGACAAGGCAGGCACGCTCGACAAGGCGGCGTACGCGTCGCTGCCGCCCGTCACCGGAACGCCGGCGTTCCTCACCGACGCGCAGACCCAGAAGGCCAAGGACTACCTGGCCGCCAACTGGGCCAAGACGGTCAGCTGACCGTCGGCATGAGCACCGTCCAACAACGCTCGGACCCCGCGGCGCCCGCGCCCGGGGTCCGAGCCCGCGGCCGGCGAAGCCTGCGCCGCGGCCTTGACCTGTTCGGCGTCGCGCCGTTCTTCGCGTTCGTCGCGGTGTTCCTCGCGATCCCCACCCTCGTCGTGGCGATCGGTGCGTTCGCCGGTGACGACAACCGCCCGACGCTGGACAACCTGGCAGGGCTGACCGACGGATACATCTTCGACGCGTTCATGCGCAGCATCGTGCTGTCGGCCGCCACCGCCCTGCTCGGCGCGGTGCTCGGCGCGCTGCTCGCCTACGCGCTCGTCACGGCGAAGCCACGCGGGCTGCTGCGCCGCGCGGTGACCGCCGCCGCCGGGGTGCTGGCGCAGTTCGGCGGGGTCACCCTCGCCTTCGCCTTCATCGCCACGATCGGACTCAGCGGCTTCGTCACGGTGTTCCTGCGCGACCATCTCGGCGCCGACATCTACGCCGGCGGCGTCTGGCTGTTCGAGCTGCCCGGCCTGATCCTCGTGTACACCTACTTCCAGATCCCGCTCATGGTCATCGTGTTCCTGCCGGCCCTCGACGGCATCCGTCCACAGTGGCGTGAGGCCACCGAGAGCCTGGGCGGCTCGACGTGGCAGTACTGGCGCCGGGTGGCGGTGCCGCTGCTGGCCCCCGCGTTCCTCGGCTCGACCCTGCTGCTATTCGCCAACGCGTTCTCGGCGTACGCCACCGCGGCGGCGCTGGTCAGCCAGGGCAACCCCATCGTGCCACTGCAGATCCGAGGGACGATCACCAGCGAGGTGGTCCTCGGACGGGCCAACCTCGGCAAGGCGATGGCACTCGGCATGATCGTGGTCGTCGCGATCGTGATGTGGCTCTACGCGCTGCTGCAGCGGAGGACCTCGCGATGGCTGGGCTGACCCGGGCGGACGCGCCGGCCCGGCGAGGCGGCCTGCGCCGCCGTCGCGCCCGGCGGCAGCGGGTCTTCCGATGGGTCGTCGTCGGGCTGCTCGGGCTGTTCTTCGCGCTGCCGCTGCTGGCCATGCTGGAGTTCACCACCCGCGGCGCCGGAGGCAAGCTGTCGTTCGACACGTGGCGCCTGCTCGTCGACTGGCCGCGCTTGAGCGAGACCTACCCCGACCTGTCGGCCGGCATCACGACCTCGTTCGGCCTCGCCCTGCTGACCACGGTACTGATGCTCGTGCTCCTGGTCCCCACCGTGATCTGGGTTCGCCTGCGGCTGCCCCGGCTGCGCCGCACGATCGAGTTCCTGTGCCTGCTGCCGCTGACCATCCCGGCGATCGTGCTGGTCGTCGGGCTGGCGCCGGTGTACGCGTGGGTGACGTACTTCCTGGGCGGCTCGTCGCTGACACTGACCTTCGCCTACACCGTCCTCGTGCTCCCATACGCCTATCGGGCCATCGACGCCGGGCTGTCGGCGATCGACGTGCGCACGCTCGCCGAAGCGGCCCGTTCCCTCGGTGCGGGCTGGGCCACCGTGATCTGGCGGGTGGTGCTGCCCAACATCCAGTCCGCCGTGCTGTCCGCCGCGTTCCTGTCCGTCGCGCTGGTGCTCGGCGAGTTCACCCTCGCGTCCCTGCTCAGCCGCACCAACCTGCAGGTCGCGATCGAACTGCTCGGCAAGAGCAGCGCGACCATGTCGGTCGCGGTCTCCCTCGCCGCGCTGATCCTGGCCTTCGTGCTGCTGTTTCTGCTGTCATTCGTCGGTGCCGTCAGAGGCCGGCGACGCAACCGTTCAAAGGAGCCAACCGTGAGTACGAGCAGTGAGCCCGCCGTGACGCCGGAGGTGGCGTTGTGAGCGGGCAGCGGAGCGGCTTGGGCCGCTCACGGTATGACAGTGGTGGCTCGCGGCGGCGCCGGAGCGAAGCGGAGGTGGCGTTGTGAGCGGGCAGCGGAGCGGCTTGGGCCGCTCACGGTATGACAGTGGTGGCTCGCGGCGGCGCCGGAGCGAAGCGGAGGTGACGTCGTGAGCGGCGAGCGGAGCGTCGCGGTGCGGCTGGCCGGACTGCGCCGGCGGTTCGGCGGCGTGCAGGCACTCGACGGACTCGACCTCGACATCGCACCGGGCGAACTGATCGCGCTGCTCGGACCGTCGGGCTGCGGCAAGACCACCGCGCTTCGGGTGCTGGCCGGGCTGGAGGACGCGGACTCCGGCTCGGTGCTGGTCGGCGGCAAGGACATCACGATGCTGCCGGCCAACCGGCGGGACATGGGCATGGTCTTCCAGGCGTACAGCCTCTTCCCGCACCTGACCGCACTGCAGAACGTCGAGTTCGGCCTGCAGCTGCGCGGCCGCCCGGCCGCCGAGCGCCGCCGCACCGCCGCGGAGATGCTGGAGCTGGTCGGCATCAGCACACACGCCGACCGGTACCCGCATCAGCTCTCCGGCGGCCAGCAGCAGCGCGTGGCGCTGGCCCGCGCCCTGGCGATCCGCCCGCAGGTGCTGCTGCTCGACGAGCCGCTGTCGGCGCTCGACGCGAAGGTGCGCGTCCAGCTCCGCGACGAGATCCGCCGCATCCAGATCGAGGTCGGCACCACGACGCTGTTCGTCACCCACGACCAGGAGGAGGCGCTGGCGCTCGGCGACCGGGTCGGCGTCATGCGCGACGGCCGGCTGGAACAACTGGCCCCGCCGGCCGAGGTCTACCAGCGACCCGCGTCCGCCTTCGTGGCCAACTTCGTCGGGTTGAGCAACCGCCTGCCGGGCCGCCTCTCGGCCGGCACCGTCGAGGTGCTCGGCGTTGCACTGCCGCTGATCGATCCGACCGCGGCACCGGCCGACCGGACCGCGCCGGTGACCGCGCTCGTGCGTCCCGAGTCCGTCGACGTCGTCGCCGATGCGGAGGGCACCGGCCGGATCCTCTCGGCGAGCTTCCTCGGACCCACGAGCCGGGTCACCGTCGCCATGCCAGGCGACGTGCTGGTCACCGCGCAGGTCTCCAGCGCCCGGCTGGCCGAGCTGACGCCGGGCGCGGCTGTGCGGCTCGACCTTTCGCCGGTGCCGGTGGCGCTCGCCGCCTGATCGGGTGGGTTCGCCTCGGTGGCCGTCGAACCGGCTCGACGGCCCGGTCCGCTCGGCAGGCCGCTTTGCCCAGTGCCTCAGCGGGCGATGTCGAGGCTGGTCGGGGCGCTGGTTTGCGGCCGAGGTGGGCGACGACCTGGCAGGAGCTGGCGGGGGCGGGTTCCGCGGCGGGCGCGCAGCCGTGCGGGCGGGTGCGGTAGCTGCTCCGGCGTATTTCTACAAGGACTCGCTGTCCAGCTCCACCGGGACGCCAGCAATTTCAGCAATTTCGTGACCAGCGTCGTGGTGCACGAGCTCGGCCATGCGCTGAACCTCGCGCACAACCCAGCTTGATAAGCGGGTCACAAGTAGCGGGTAGGCGAGTCAGGGACGACTTGGCGGCTCACCGGTGAAGGGGGCGCAAGAAGTGGTCGGCTCCCGATCCAGGTGGGCCGTGCTCTGCGCGCTGATCGGCGGCGTCCTCGTCGCCGCGGCCTGCGGTTCGGGCGCCGCTGACGTCGTTTACTGGAGCAGTGGCGCCGACCAGGACAAGGCCGTCGAGTCCTACGCGGGTTCGGCGCACTGCGGGTGGCAGGACGTGACCTTTCTGCACGTCAAGTGGCCGCTGCCCGGGCAGACCGGCGATGCGGCCAACCTGCAGTACGTCAGGGAACCTCAGGGACGGCTCAGCGCGGAGGTACGCGCTACCTACGCCCCACGCACCGAACTGCCGGCTGACGCCCGCACCACCGATTACACCGGGCCGGACGGGCAACAACTGTGGTTGGCGCCGAGCAACTCCGACGACCTGGCCTACGTGGTCTACCCGGACTCCCACCGGGTAGAGGCCTGGCCACGCACGAAGCGGACACTCGGCTGCGACTGAGCGTCGAGTTCACCCGTCGTTTCCGTGAGCGGTGCGCGAGCACCGTGCGCTCGCCGGCCTTTCACGGTGTCGGTTCATGCGACGGATGATGACCACAGCATTGATCGCAACCACCGTGTCCGCCGGCGTGCTCATCCTGCCGACCGCGGCGGCCGCCCACGGCATCGACGCCTTCCGCGCCACCGTGGAGACGCCGGCGCTCTACGACGACGAGGCCGGCGGCGACGCCAACGCCGACGACCCGGCCATCTGGGTCAACCCGGCCGGCCGCGGGGGCAGCCTCGTGCGCTGAGCGGGATCCCGCGCCGGTCGCACCGTGGGCCGGGAGACGCCGAAGAACGCCACCGGCAGCTTCCGCCACGAACAGCCCGCCTGGACCATGTACAGCAGCGCGGCCAGCACTGCCCGGTCATCTGCCCGCCGTTTCCCGCCACCCTGCGGCCGCGGCGGCGGTACCGGATCATCGGTTGCGCCACATTCCACAACCCTTCCGGCGCCCAGTCCGGATCATGTCCTCAACCACATCGGTCACGAATCGAAGATCATGCCCCAGGCCACGGCCTCACCATCTGAGACACGCCCTAATTGATCTCCGACGGGCTAGGACGCGACCGTCACCCCGCGCAAGGGCGGGCCGCGCGCAGTGCGGCGTATCGGTGCGCGCCGGTCTGCCGACGCGTGAGATTGATGCTCGTAAACGCTTGACAGCTCCGTCGATGCGGTGGTCCCATCCTAGCAACTGTCAGGCAACTTGCCTAACAATTCAGGCTTCTCAGGCTTGGAGGCTCGATGAGTTCCGGAGGACCACGAAAGGCAAGACGCTGGATCACCTCCCTGATGGCGGCAGCAGTGGTGGCCGCGATCCTCCCGCTGGCGAAACCCGCGCAGGCCGCCGCGATCCGGTATGAGGCCGAGAGCGCCACGATCTCCGGCGGCGCCGTGGAATCGAACCACACAGGCTTCACCGGGGCCGGGTTCGTCAACTACGACAACGCGACCGGCAGCGCCGTCGAATGGACCGTCAACGCCGCCACGGCGGGCACCGCGTCGATCGGGCTGCGGTTCGCCAACGGCACCACCACCGACCGGCCGATGGACATCAGCGTCAACGGCACGGTGGTCACCGCCTCGCTGTCGTTCCCGGGCACCGGCAACTGGGACACGTGGCAGACCAAGACGATCACCGCCGCGGTGAACGCCGGCACGAACCGGATCCGCGCCGTCGCGACGACCGCGAACGGCGGGCCCAACGTCGACCGGATTGACGTCGACGTCGTGCCGCCGACCTCGGACTACCAGGCGGAGAACGCGACCGTCTCGCAGGGCGCGGTCGAGGCGAACCACACCGGGTTCACCGGCACCGGCTTCGTGAACTACGACAACGTCATCGGCAGCTACGTCGAGTGGTCGATCCCGGCCGCCACCGCCGGCAACGTCAGCGTCGCCATCCGGTACGCCAACGGTGTCGCTAACGGCGCCAGCGTCGACCGGCCGATGGACGTGACGGTCAACGGCACCCTTGTACGCAGTGCCCTGTCGTTCCCCAGCACCGGCAACTGGGACACCTGGCAGACGGTGACGCTCACGGTCGGCCTCTCCGCCGGTACCAATCGCATCCGGGCCATCGCGACGACCGCCAACGGCGGACCCAACGTCGACCGGCTCAGCACCGGCGTCCCCGGCGATACCGCGCCGCCGACCGCGCCCGGACAGCCCGTCTGCGGCACCATCACCGAGAACAGCATCAACCTGTCGTGGGGTGCCTCGACGGACAACGTCGGCGTCGTCGCGTACGACATCTACCACGACGGCAACAAGATCAGCGAGGCCGCCGGGAACGTCACCGCGAAGGCCCTGACCGGGCTGCAGCCCAACTTCGAGTACCGTCTGTCGGTCTTCGGCCGCGACGCCGCGGGCAACGTGTCGACGAGCAGCGCCCAGGCGATCTGCCGGACCCTCGCCAGCACCGACACGCAGGCGCCGACCGCGCCGTCCGGCTTCGCCACCGCGAATGTCGCCGGCAGCACCGTCGACACGTCATGGACGGCGTCGACGGACAACGTCGGCGTGACCGGATACGACGTGATGGGCGGCGGCTCGGTCCTCAAGTCGGCCGGCAACGTGACCTCGACAACGGTCACCGGGCTGGCCTGCAGCACCACCTACACGCTGACGGTCGTCGCGCGGGACGCGGCCGGCAACGTCTCCGCTCCGAGCAACGCCCGGACGATCACCACCACCGCGTGCAGCGGTGGCGTGCCGTCCGGCATCACCACCGTCTCCACCGGCTGGACGATCCCGTGGGGCATCGCCTGGATGCCCGACGGCCAGACCGCCATCGCCACCGAGCGCGACTCGTTCAAGGTCTTCAAGGTCACCCTGGGTGGGACGCGGACGCAGGTCGGCACCGTGCCGAACACGGTCACCACCAACGGCGAGGGCGGCCTGCTCGGCGTCGCGGCCGACCCGGCCTGGACCACCAACCATTTCGTGTACTTCATGCACACCGCCGCGGAAGGCAACCGCATCGCCCGGATGACCTACAACGGCACGACGCTCACGGCGTACACGTCGCTGGTCACCGGCATCATGAAGAACCGCTACCACAACGGCGGCCGCCTGGCGTTCGGCCCCGACGGCTACCTGTACGCGACCACCGGCGAGGCGCAGACGCCCAACCTTGCCCAGGACAAGAGCTCGCTCAACGGCAAGATCCTGCGGATGAAGACCGACGGCACCGCGGCGCCCGGCAACCCGTTCGGCACCCTCGTGTACAGCTACGGCCACCGCAACCCGCAGGGCCTCGCCTGGGACTCCCAGGGCCGGCTGTGGGAGGCCGAGTTCGGCAACAGCCAGTTCGACGAGCTCAACCTCATCAAGGCGGGCCGCAACTACGGCTGGCCGACGTGTGAGGGCACCTGCAGCGTCTCGGGCATGGAGAACCCGAAGCGGCAGTGGTCGGTGAGCACCGCCTCGCCGAGCGCGATCGCGATCGTCCGCGACGTCGTGTACATGGCGGCGCTGCGCGGCGAGCGGCTGTGGCGCATCCCGTTGCTCGACGCCGAGAACACCGGCACGCCGACGTCGTACTACGTCGGCACGTACGGGCGGCTGCGCACGGTCGTCAAGGTGCCAGGCGCCGACCAGCTGTGGCTGTCGACGACCAACTGCGACAACAACGGCGGTGCCGCCGCCGGTTCCGACCAGATCTTCCGCATCACGATCACCTAGCCCTCCCGGAGGAACGATGCGACTCAACAGACGGCGCGCCGCGCTGGCGGCGGGCGTAGTGGCGGCACTGGCGGCGATCGGCCTGCCGACCGGTGTCGCCCAGGCCGCCACGACCACCGCCTACCAGGCGGAGAACGCGACGATCACGAATGGTGTGGTGGAGTCCAACCACGCCGGCTACACCGGCACCGGATTCGTCAACTACGACAACGCCACCGGCTCGTCCGTGCAGTGGTCGGTGACCGCCGCGGCGACCGGCAGCGCGACGCTCAGCATCAGATTCGCCAACGGCACGGTCACCAACCGCCCGATGGACATCGCGGTGAACGGCACGACCGTCGCGTCCGGCGTCGCGTTCAACGGCACCGGCGCCTGGACCACGTGGCAGGAGACGTCGCTCACCGCGACGCTGAACGCCGGCGCCAACACGGTGCGGGCCACCGCGACCACGGCCGGCGGCGGCCCGAACGTCGACAAGCTCACCGTCGTCGAGGGCGGCACCACCGGCCCGAGCATGGCGGTCGCGCCGTACGAGTACTTCGGCTGGGGCAACCCACAGAGCCCGACGTCGGTGATGTCGGCGACCGGCATCAAGTTCTTCACGCTCGCCTTCATGCTCTCCGACGGCGGATGCAACCCGCTGTGGGACGGCTCGCGGCCGCTGACCGGCGGCGACGATCAGGCGAAGATCAACGCCATCCGCGGCGCTGGCGGGGACGTCATCGTCTCCTTCGGCGGCTGGAGCGGCAACAAGCTCGGCGAGAAGTGCTCGTCGGCATCCGCGCTCGCCGGCGCGTACCAGAAGGTCATCAACGCCTATGGGCTCAAGGCGATCGACATCGACATCGAGGCGACCGAGTTCTCCAACGCCACCGTCCGGCAGCGGGTCATCTCCGCACTGAAGACCATCAAGACGAACAACCCAGGCATCAAGACGTTCGTCACGTTCGGCACGACCCCGACCGGGCCGGACTCCGACGGCATCGATCTCATCAACAAGGGCGCGGCGGCCGGCCTGAGCAACGACGGCTGGACCATCATGCCGTTCGACTTCGGCGGGCACAGCGGCACGATGGGCGCCGCGTCGGTCAGCGCCGCCAACGGCCTGAAGAACGCCGTCAAGAACGCCTACGGCTACAGCGACGCGGTGGCCTACACGAGGATCGGCATCTCGTCGATGAACGGCGTGACCGACGAGTCCGACGAGACGGTCACGCTCGCCGACTTCCAGACGATCCTGGCGTACGCACAACAGCACCACTTGGCGCGCCTGACGTTCTGGTCGGTCAACCGCGACCGGGCCTGTGGCAGCGGCTCCGACGCCGATTCGTGCAGCGGTGTCTCGCAGGCGGCATACGCGTACACCAAGATCTTCGTCCAGTACACCGGCTGAGAAGGGAAGCCCATGAGACGCAAGCAGCTCGGTCTGCCGGTAGTGGTGCTCGGGGTCGTGGCGGCGCTGACGTCGCCGGCGACGCCGGCGGCAGCGGCCGCGACCCGCTACGAGGCGGAATCGGCCACGATCTCGCAAGGTGTGGTCGAGTCGAACCACACCGGATTCAGCGGAACCGGATTCGTCAACTACGACAACGTCGTCGGCTCGTCGGTGCAGTGGTCGGTGACCGCCGCCGCGGCCGGTGCCGCCACGATCGTCCTGCGCTACGCCAACGGCACCACCACCAACCGGCCGATGGACATCGCCGTCAACGGCACGGTCGTCGCGGCGGCCACGGCGTTCGGCAGCACCACGAACTGGGACACCTGGCAGAGCAAGACGATCACGGCGACCCTGAACGCCGGGACCAACACGATCCGGGCGACGGCCACGACGGCGAACGGCGGTCCCAACGTCGACTGGCTCAGCGTCGACGCGGGCACCACCCCGCCGACCGGACCGGCGGTGCCCTTCGGCAGCCACCTCTTCCCGTACCGGGCCGGCACGCTGAAGCCGACCGGCTCACAGTCGACCCTGGACCAGGCCGTCGTCACCTACTACAACAAGTGGAAGGCCGCGTTCGTCAAGCAGAACTGCGGCAACGGCTGGTACGAGGTCATCTCACCGGACGCCGATCACCCGTACGTCGCCGAGGCGCAGGGCTACGGCATGGTGATCGTGGCCACCATGGCCGGCGCCGACGCGAACGCGAAGACCGTGTTCGACGGGATGGTCAAGTACATGCTGGCGCATCCCTCCGTCAACAATCCGGATCTGCTGGCGGCCGAGCAGGACACGGCCTGCAAGAGCGTCAACGGTTCTGACTCGGCCACCGACGGTGACCTCGACGTCGCGTATGGGCTGCTGCTCGCCGACAAGCAGTGGGGCAGCGCCGGAACGTACAACTACAAGCAACTGGCCATCAGGCACATCAACGCGATCAAGGCCAACGAGGTCAACCCCACGACGCACCTGCTGCTCCTCGGCGACTGGAGCACCCCGGGCGACAGCCTCTACTGGACCACCCGGCCGTCCGACTTCATGATCGACCACATCCGCGCGTTCAGGGCTGCCACGGGCGACACGGCGTGGGACACGATCCGCACCGCGCACCAGAACCTCATCACCAACCTGCAGGCCCAGTACGCGTCGGGCACCGGGCTGTTGCCGGACTTCGTGGTGAACACCAACACCACACCGAAGCCCGCGCCCGGCGAGGTGCTCGAGGACCCGAACGACGGCAAGTACTTCTGGAACTCGTGCCGCACCCCATGGCGGATCGGCGCGGACGCGGTGACCAGCGGCGACGCCGCGTCGCTCGCCTCCGCCCGCAAGCTCAACACCTGGGTGCGCGGCAAGACCGGCGGCAACCCGAACAGCATCGCGGTCGGTTACTCGCTGAGCGGATCGGCGATCTCGTCGGGCAGCGAGCCGGCGTTCTTCGCACCCTTCGCGGTGGCGGCGCTCACCGACCCCGGCGGCCAGGCCTGGCTGGACGCGCTGTGGACCAAGATGGTCAACACCTCGTTCACCAGCAACGACTACTACTCGACGAGCATCCAGTTGCAGGTGATGATCGTCGCCAGCGGCAACTTCTGGGCGCCCTGACCGCACACGGCCGGGCCCGGTGTCCCCAGTGGGCACCGGGCCCGTCCGCGTGCGTCGTGCGGGGCGCGACGCGATGGAACGGGATGGAACGCGCCTGTAGGGATCGTGAACGTCCGGCGAGTCGTGCGCGAAAGGAGCCCGCGCGGCGCGTGCTTGTCCGGTGGTGACTCATGTGCGACCATCAACGAACTACTTCAGAACCTGGTTCGCAATGGGGTGTCATGCCGATCGTGATCGGGCTCGTGCTGCACGCGAGTCACCGGGCCGTCTTCGAGGACGCCGCCCGCACCCTCGCCGGCGTGAGCATCGCGTGGGTCACCTATGAGCACGAGGCGGGCATCCGGCCCGGCATCGAGGACCTGCTGGCCCGCGGTCACCTGGACGGGCTGATGCTCGGACCGGTGCCGTACGCGAAGTGCCGTGACCTCCTGCCCGACGACCTGTCCGTGGCGGTGGTCCGCTCCGCCGGCCTGGACCTTTCGCTGGCGTTCTGCCGGGCGCTGGGCCGCGGCCGGGCGGCGACCCCGGTCAGCATCGACACGTTCGACCAGGAGACCGTCGACGAGGTCGTCCGCGCGCTCGACCTGGACCCGGACCAGGTGGCCTGCCTGCCCTACGACCCGGCGCAGAGCGTCGAGGAGATCGTTGAGTTCCACCGGCGTCACCTGGAGCGGTTCGGCGGTCAGTACGTCATCAGCCTCCGCACGGCCGTCACCGCGCGGCTGTCCGCGGATGTGCCGGTGGTCAGCGGCGTTCCGGGCGCGGCCACCATCCGGGCCCAGCTGCACGAGCTCGCGCTGCGCATCCAGTCGAGGCGAGCGGCCGCGCTGCGGTTCGCCGCCGGCGTCTTCGTGGTGGTCAACCGCGACGCGGCGGCCGACCTCGACCGGGCCCGGGTCGGCGTGATGAACCTGCTCGTCAACACCCCGGAGTTCGCCGACGCGTGGATCGAGAACCGGGACCGGCGCGGCGTCGTGGTGTTCGCGCACCAGGCGCTGTTCGAGCGGGTGACCCATAACTGGGTGTCGCTGCCCGCGCTCGCCCAGGCGCAGGAGACGCTGGGCATCCGCGTCGCCGCCGGGTTCGGGGTCGGCGCCTCGGCGCGCACGTCGGTGCTGCTGGCCGAGCGTGCCGCGGCGCGGGCCGAGCAGGAGGAGCGGCCCAGCGCGTACCTCATCGAGGACAGCGGGGTCATCATCGGTCCGCTGAGCTCGGGCGGGTCGCCGCTCACCTTCACCTACCGCGAGCACGGCGCGAGCATCGAGCACCTGTCCCGCGGCGCAGGTCTGAGCGCGGCGACCCTGTCGCGGCTCGCCGCGCTCGAGGGCGGCCTGGAGGGCCGGCCGATCTCACCGAGTGACCTCGCCAAGTCGCTGGGCATCACCGAGCCCAGCGGCCGCCGGCTGATCCGCAAGCTGAGCGAGTCCGGTCTGGTCAGCGACGAGGGCAGCGCCCAGGTCCACCGCAAGGGCCGGCCGACGCGGCTGTACCGGCTGACCATCGCCGAGGCGATCCGCGGTGCGGAGACCGGCTGACGCCCCCGGCGGCAGCCCGCCAGGACGAAGAACGGCAGAACAAAAGCGCAAGACGAGCAACGGGAGGATCATGTCCTACGATCTGCTGCTGGCCGGCGGTGACGTCATTGACGCCGGCGGCGGCCCCGCAGGGCGGCTCGACGTGGCCGTGCGCGATGGCCGGGTGGCGGCGGTCGGTGCGGGCCTGCCACACGCGGACGCCCGCGAGGTCGTCGACGTCAGCGGCAAGCTCGTCGTTCCCGGCCTGATCGACCTGCACACCCACGTGCACCCCGCCGCGACCTACTGGGGGATCGCCCCCGACCCGGTCGCCTGGTACACCGGCGTCACCACCTGGGTCGACGCCGGTTCGGCCGGGGCGTACACGCTCGACGCGCTGCGCGCCGCCGCCGCGGGGTTCCGGGTCCGCGTGCCGGTGCTGCTCAACATCTCCGCGGTCGGCCTCACCGGGGCCACGGGGGAGAGTCGTGACCTCGCCAACTGCGACGTCGACCTGGCGATCGCCACCATCGTCGCGAACCGCGACCTCGTCGCCGGTGTGAAGGTCCGGATGGATCGGCACACCGTCGGCCGGCACGGCCTAGAGCCGTTGCGCCGCGCGGTGGAGGTCGCGGGGGCCACCGGCGTGCCGGTGATGGTGCACGTCGGCGTCGCACCGCCGACCGTCGATGCAATGCTGCCCCTGCTGCGCGCCGGCGACATCCTGACGCACTGCGCCAGCGGCATCGCCGAGGGCGTCGTGGGCAGGGGTGGGGTCGAGCCGGCGCTGCGCGAGGCGTACGCGGCGGGTGTGCTGTTCGACCTCGGCCACGGCTCCGGCGGCTTCGCGTTCGACGTGCTCGAGGCGCAGCTGGAGGCGGGGCTGGTGCCGCACACCATCTCCTCGGACCTGCACGCGCGATGCCTGTACGGGCCGGTGTTCGACCTGCCGACCACGATGACGAAGCTCCTCGCGGTGGGGCTGCCGCTGCCCGACGTGGTCGCGGCCGCCACCGTGCGTCCGGCGCGGGCATTGGACCTGCCCGGCGGCGCCGGCACCCTCGCCGTCGGCGCACCGGCGGACATCGCCGTCTTCACGGTGCGGGACGGCCCGTTCGAGGTGGTCGACTCGCACGAGCAGCGCCGCACGGCCCTGCAGCGGCTCGTCAACGAGGCGACCTACGTGGGCGGCCGGCTACTGCCACCGGCACTGCCGGCGGAGCCCCGGCCGTGGGTGCCGCTGACCGACACGCAGCGCTCCGCGGTGCGCCGCCGGACCGGCAGCGTCCGCGACCTGCTCACCGCGCCGCTCGTGGCGGCGGAAGGGCTGAGCGAGCAGTTTCCGCGCCCGGCTCGTACACCTGACGACGAAAGGACATCGTGAACATGACCAAGCACGTGGTCTCCACCGATCTCGCCGCACCGCCCGGCGGCCCCTACTCGCAGGCGGTCATCGCCGGGGGCCTGGTGTTCCTCGCCGGCGCGTGCCCGGTGCGGCCGGACGGCACCTGGGTGCGGGGCTCCTTCGCCGAGCAGGCGCGGGCCGCCTTCACCAACCTCGCCCGGGTCGCCGAGGCCGCCGGCACCGACCTGACCCACGCCGTGCGGGTCGGCGTGTACCTGCGCGACATGGCCGACTTCCCGGAGCTGAACGAGATCTACGTCGAGTTCTTCGGCACCGCGAACCTGCCGGCCCGCACGACGATCCCGGTCGCCCTCGACGGCTTCGACATCGAGGTCGACGCCGTTCTCAGCCGGCCGTGACCGGCGTCGACTGGCGCACGAAGGGGTTCTGGCAGCCGGACGGGGCGCGGACGCGGGAGGAGTTCGCGGTCGCCCGGCACGACCTGTTCGACGGCGCCTTCACGTGGCCGGTC
This sequence comes from Dactylosporangium cerinum, assembly GCF_042653625.1. Classification (NCBI taxonomy): domain Bacteria; kingdom Bacillati; phylum Actinomycetota; class Actinomycetes; order Micromonosporales; family Micromonosporaceae; genus Dactylosporangium; species Dactylosporangium cerinum. The sequence goes on from NZ_JBHSIU010000003.1 coordinate 36,510, forward strand.
ATGGTCGCCCGCCGTGCCGCCCTGCAGCACAACATCGACACCCTCGCCGCGTTCTGCGCCCGCCATGGCCTGGCGTTCGCGCCGCACGGGAAGGCGACGATGGCGCCGTCGCTGTTCGCCGCGCAGCTGCGCGCCGGGGCATGGGGGATCAGCGCGGCGACCGCCAACCAGGTGCTCGCCATGCGGCGCCTCGGCGTGCCGCGGGTGCTGCTCGCCAACGAACTGCTCGACCGGGCACCGTTGCGCTGGCTGGCCGAAGAGGTCGGGCCCGACTTCGAGTTCCTGTGCTACGTCGACTCGGTGGACGGTGTGGACGCGGTCGCCTCGGCCGCCGCGGGGCGCGGGACGCTGCGGGTGCTGGTCGAGCTGGGCCACGGCAACGGCCGCACCGGGTGCCGCACCGTCTCCGAGCTCGCCGCGGTGGCCCGTGCCGCCGTGGCCGCGCCGGGCGTGGAACTGGCCGGGGTGGCGGGATATGAAGGTGGATTGTCCACAGTGGAGGATGCTGGGGCGTACCTCGCCTCGGTACGCTCGGCGACCCTGGAGCTGGCGGCGGAGGGGCTGCTGGGTGCCGACGTGACCGTCACCGCGGGTGGCAGCCGCTACTTCGACCTGGTGCCGGTGCACCTCGGTGGCGCGTGGCTCCCCGGACGGGCATTGCGGACGGTGCTGCGCAGCGGTGCGTACGTGTCGCACGACGACGGGATCTACCGCGGCTGGACGCCGTTCCGGCGGATCCCCGAGGAGGGCTCGCTGGATCCCGCCCTGGAGCTCTGGGCCCAGGTGATCTCCACGCCGGAGGAGGGCCTCGCGATCGTGGGCCTGGGTAAACGTGAGGCCCCGTACGACGAGGGGCTGCCGGTGCCGAGGAGCGTGCGGCGCCGGGACGGCACGGTGGAGGCGGCGCGGGGCATCGAGGTGCGCCGGCTCAATGACCACCACACGTATCTCGGGCTCGGCGCCGGGGTCCGGCTGCGCCCGGGTGACCTGGTCTGCTTCGGCATCTCCCACCCGTGCACCGCCTTCGACAAGTGGCGGGTCATCCCCGTGATCGAGGACGACTACGCGGTCACCGACCTCATCGACACCTACTTCTGACCCTTGACCGGGGCGGGTCCGGCGCGCAGGATGAAGCAACCCCCAACAACGAACCATTTCCGAACGTGGTCCGTTAATACGCTTCGCGAGAGGTGCCTCCTGTGAGACGAACACTCATGCTCGTCAGCGCTCCGCTCCTGGCCGCCGCGCTCGCACTCGGCGCGTGCGCGCCCTCGACCGCACAGCCCACCGACACCGGCGACGAACAGACCGGCACCCTGCGGGTCTGGCTCTTCGACGAGGCCGGCCGGGCGCCGAAGGAGGCGCTCGTCAAGGAGGCCGTGGCCGAGTTCACGGCCGCGCACAAGGGCGTCACCGTCGACGTCAGCTACCTCGCCACCGACGCGGCGGCCCGCGCCGCCAAGTTCAAGGGCGCCTTCAACGACCCCGCCAGCGCCCCCGACGTCACCGAGTTCGGCAGCACCGACCTCGCCGGCTACGTCGCCGCCGGTGGGATGGCCGACGTCACCAAAGACCTCGACGCCTGGGAGGCCAAGGGTGAGCTGCCGGCCGACCTCGTCAAGACGGTGACCGTCGGCGACAAGGTCTACGGGCTGCCGTGGTGGGTCGGGGTGCGGGCACTCTACTACCGCACCGACCTCTTCACCGCGCTCGGTCTCACCCCGCCGACCTCGTATGCGGAACTGGTCACCGCCGCCCGGCGGATCCGTGCGGCGCACCCCGACATGGTCGGCATCACCGTCGGCGGGCAGTACGTCTTCGGTGCCATGCCGTTCGTCTGGGACGCCGGCGGCGACCTCGCCACCAGGTCCGGCCCCACCTATACCGCGACGATCAACTCGCCCGCCTCGAAGGCCGGCGTCAAGGCCTACACCGACCTCTTCGCCGCCGACATCTGCCCGGCGCAGCAGTGCGTCGACCTGACCGGCGGCAAGACCGTCTCCACCTTCGCCGCCGGCACCGCGGGCATGGGCATCATCGGCAACTTCAACCGCAGCGCCATCGACGCCGGCCCGGCCAAGGGCAAGTACGCCGTCGTGCCGCTGCCGGGCGCCAAGCCGGGATCGGTCGCGCCCGCCTTCGCCGGCGGCAACAACCTCGGCATCATGCGCTCGACGAAGCACCGCACCCTGGCGGTGCAGTTCGCGGAGCTGCTGGCCAGCAAGAAGTACCAGCTGAAGTTGTACGACGCGCTCGGCAACCTGCCGACGATGACGTCCGCCCGGGCCGAGGTGGTCGCGAAGGACCCGTTCCTCAAGCCGTTCATCGACACCATCGCCGCGGGCACCCGGTTCGTGCCTGCCGACCCGGCATGGACGACGATCGACTCGCAGAAGGTCGTCATCACCATGCTCCAGAAGGTCATCACCGGCAAGGCAACCGTCGACCAGGCGACCGACGAGGCGAACACGTTGATGAACAACGCGTTCGCGGGCAAGTAGGGAACCGGTGACGACCACGTTGCCGACCAGGACCGTGCCGGCGGACCCGGGGACCTCCCCGACCCGCTGGCGCGGCGGGCGGCGTGGCAGCCGGCTCGTGCCCCTGTGGCTGCTGCTGCCGACCCTCGTGGTGCTGGTGCCGCTGTTCGCCTACCCGCTCTACCAGCTCGGCCTGTTGTCCACATTGGAGTTCGGCCAGCCACAGGTGAGCGGGGGAGTCCCGGCCCGGTTCCTGGGCACCGGCAACTACGCGACGCTGTTCTCCGACGGCGAGTTCTGGACCGTCCTGGCCCAGACGGTCGGCTTCGCCGCAGCCTGCGTCGCCGCCACCCTCGCCGTCGGCGCGGCCCTCGCCGTGCTGCTGACCCGGGTCGGCCGCGTCCCGCGGCTGCTACTGTCCTTCGCCGCGCTCGCCGCGTGGTCGGCGCCGGCGATGACCGGCTCCGTGGTGTGGATGTTCCTGTTCGACACCAACCTCGGGCTGGTCAACGAGGTGCTGGGGCTGGACGGCTACAACTGGCTCTACGACCGCGACGTGGCCTTCACGCTGATCGGCGCCGTCGTCGTATGGCACTCGTTCCCGTTCGTCATGGTAACGCTCTACGCCGGCATCCAGGCCGTGCCGCACGAGGTGCTCGAAGCCGCCGAGCTCGACGGCGCCGGGCCGTGGCTGGCCTGGCGGCGCATCATGGTGCCGATGCTGCGCCCCATCATCACCATCGTGGTCATCCAGTCGGTCATCTGGGACTTCAAGGTCTTCACGCAGGTGTATGTGATGACCGGTGGCGGCGGCATCGCCGGCCAGAACATGGTGCTCAACGTCTACGCCTATCAGCAGGCATTCGCCTCCTCGCAGTACGGCCTCGGCTCCGCGATCGGCGTCGTCATGACCGCGATCCTCGTCGTCGTCACGCTGCTCTACCTTCGCGCGCTGCGCAGGACCGGAGAGGACCTATGAGGCATCGTTGGCTGCCGAACAGCATCGCGGTCGTGGCCGCGCTGGTGACCGCGTTCCCGATCTACTGGATGGTCCTGTCGGCGTTCAGGCCGACCGGCGAGATCGAATCCGCCCACCCGCGGCCGTGGACCTGGCACCCGACCCTCGAACACTTCCGCCACGCGCTCGGCGTCAGCGGGTTCGGTCGCTACTTCCTCAACAGCGCCGTGGTCGCGCTCTGCGTCGTCGGGTTGGCCGGTGCGATCGCGTTCCTCGCCGCCGTCGCGCTGACGAAGTACCGCTTCCGCTTCCGCACCACCATCCTCGTGCTGTTCATCGTCGCGCAGATGGTGCCCGTCGAGGCGCTCACGATCCCGCTGTTCTTCGAGTTCCGCGACCTCGGCCGCACCGTGCCCGGCGTCGGGCTCAACACCCTGGCCTCGCTGGTGCTGGTCCAGCTCGCGTTCAGCCTGCCGTTCGCGATCTGGATGCTGCGCGGGTTCGTCGCGGCGGTGCCCGACGCGCTGGAGGAGGCGGCGCTCATCGACGGCGCGAGCCGCACCACCATCCTGTGGCGCATCCTGCTGCCGCTCGTCGCGCCCGGGCTGGCCGCCACGAGCGTATTCTCGTTCATCACGGCCTGGAACGACTTCATCTTCGCCAAGACCTTCATCATCAGCGCCACCCAGAACCAGACCCTTCCCGCGGCGCTGCTGGTCTTCTTCAAACCGGACGAGAACGACTGGGGCGGCATCATGGCCGCCTCGACGCTCATGACGCTGCCCGTCCTGGTGTTCTTCGTCTTCATCCAGCGCCGGCTGGTGTCCGGCCTCGGCGGGGCGGTGAAGGATTGAACGCCATCATTCCGCAGCCCATGGTGTCCACCACCGGCGAGGGCGCATTCCGGCTCCACGACGCGACGGTCATCGCGGCGCCACCGGCCCTCGCCGGCGTCGCGCGCTGGCTGCGGGGCGCGCTGGCGCCGCCCACCGGGCTGTCGCTGCCACCCGGCCCGCCCGGCCCCGGCGCCGTCACGCTCGCCCTGTCCGACGGCGTGCCCGCCGAAGGGTACCGGCTGCGCGTCGAGCCCGACCAGGTGTCCATTGTGGGCGGTGACCCCGCCGGCGTCTTCTACGGCGCGCAGACACTGCGGCAACTGCTGCCCGCCGCGGTGTACCGGAAGGCTGCCGTCGCCGGTGCGCGCTGGCTCGTCCCGTGCGGCGAGACCACCGACGCGCCGCGGTTCGGCTGGCGTGGCGCGATGCTCGATGTGGCGCGGCACTTCCTGCCCAAGGCCGACGTGCTGCGCCTCGTCGACCTGCTCGCCGTGCACAAGCTCAACGTGCTGCACCTGCACCTCACCGACGACCAAGGCTGGCGGCTGGAGATCCGCCGGTACCCCGAACTGACCCGCGTCGGCGCCTGGCGGCGCGAGTCGATGGTCGGCTCCCGGCAGCACGAGCGCTTCGACGGCCGGCCGCACGGCGGCTACTACACGCAGGACGACATCCGCGAGATCGTCGCGTACGCCGCGGAACGGTTCGTCACCGTCGTGCCGGAGATCGACGTGCCGGGGCACTCGCAGGCCGCCATCGCGGCGTACCCGGCACTGGGCAACACCGGCGATCCCGTCGAGGTGTCCACCCGCTGGGGCGTCTCCAGTCGGGTCCTCAACGTCGCGGACACGACCCTGGATTTCTACCGGTACGTGTTCGACGAGGTCCTCGAGCTGTTCCCCGGCACGTACATCGGCGTCGGCGGCGACGAGTGCCCGAAGGACGAGTGGCGGGCCAGCCCGCAGGCACAGCAGCGGATCCGGGCACTCGGCCTGCGCGACGAGGACGAGCTGCAGAGCTGGTTCGTCCGGCAGCTCGACGAGCACCTGACCGCGCGCGGGCGGCGGCTGTTCGGCTGGGACGAGATCCTCGAGGGCGGCCTCGCCCCGGGCGCGACCGTGGCCTCGTGGCGCGGGACCACCGGCGCGCTCGCCGCCGCCCGCGCCGGCCACGACGTCGTGCTCTGCCCGGACACCTCGGTGTACCTCGACTACCGCCAGTCCGACCGCCCGGACGAGCCGATCCCGGTCGGCACGGTGCTTGACGTCGAGACGGTCTACGCCTTCGAACCGCTGCCCGCGCAGCTCACCGGCGCCGAGCGGGACCGGGTGCTCGGCGCGCAGTGCAACATCTGGACCGAGCACCTGGCGTCCGCGCGGGCCGTCGACTACGCCGCGTTCCCCCGGCTGTGCGCGTTCGCCGAGACCGTGTGGTCGGCGCCGGAGCGGGACCCGGCCGGCTTCCGGGACCGGCTGGGCACGCACCTGGGCCGCTTGGACGCCCTCGGCGTGGAGTACCGGCCCGGAACCGGACCACTGCCATGGCAGACTCGCCCGGACGCGCGGGGGTGGCCCAAGGACCGCGCCACCCGCGAGGCGGAGATCGCCGCTATGACCGCGCACATCGCCGGCTGATGCGGGTCAGACCCGGTGCCTCAGCGCCCTGCGGTTCCCGGACGGGCCGACCGCCCGATGTATCGAGTCGACCTTCGCTATTGGCAATTGATCGTGCCCCAGGCGCGGGACTGTTCTAGTGAAAAGCCGCCGTTCCGATTTTCAACACCGACGGATGCGGGTCGGTGACGAAAGGTCAACTCGTGGATTCTCGGCCACATGATCGTCAGGAAACCCGAGTAATGGGCCGATCATCCAGCCTTGCCTGGCATCTCAGGCGACACGGCTTCCCATCCTCACGAGTACCCTGAACCTCGCATTGATCCATGCGCGCAGATGCGTGACGCGCGAATATTGCAGATCCTGCGAAAGGGTGCCGAAAGAAGGGAAATGGCATGAAGAAGGCGGCCCTACTACGAAGCTTCACCGCACTCACGGTCGTGCTCGGACTCCTCGTGGGAGCCGCCCCCAATGCATCTGGTGCCGACTCGACGGATCGGATCACAACGAGGCGCATCGTTGCCACCGACCATGCGGTCCCGCACATCTCGACCGTCCCCGCGAACGCGGGAGAGTCGGTCAAGCTCTTCGTGCGGGAGCGCAACGGCACCCGGCCGCACCAGCCACGCAAGGCCGTCCTTATGCTGCACGGCAGGACCGTTCCGGCGCTCGCGGGACTCGACTTCGGGACCGGTCGTTACAACTGGGCCCTGGATCTGGCACAGGCGGGTTTCGACGTGTTCATCATGGAACTGCAGGGATCCGGGCGTTCACCTCGCCCGAAAATGGACGATCCATGCAATGCCGACCCGGCCGCACAGGGCGTCCTGATCCCCAATCCGCTGCCGGCCGCGTGCCCGGCGAACTATCCGCATCAGCTGAACAACGCGAAGAGCGACTGGGACGAATTGAACACCGTCGTCGACTACATCAGGTCCCTGCGTAACGTGCAGAAGGTGGCTCTTGTCGGCTACTCCGCGGCCGCCTTCCAGGTCGGACCGTATACGCTGCAGCACCCGGAAAAGGTGTCCAGCGTTTTCCTGCTCGCACCGATCTTCCCGCCCGACAGCACGGCGGTCGAGCCCGCCCAACTGCCGTTGTCCAACCCGCCGGCCCAGTTCGGATTCCCGATGAGAATCGGCACCAAAGCCGCCTTCGAGACCTCATGGAACAGCGAGGTGCACTGCAATAAACAGCGGGAGAGCGGCATGGTCGACGCGGTGTGGAACGCGATCATGGACAACGACGCGGTCGGCCGGACCTGGGGACCCGTGCAGTCCGGAACGCCGCAAGGTGTGATGCGGATCCGGAACGCCTTCTGGTGGGGCTGGAACAAGACCACTGTGCCGCTGAACGGCACCCTCGGCAATACGGTGCCCGTGCTCATCGTGTACGGAGACCTGGACACCCAGGCGAACACGCCGACTTCTTCGGGCCCCGTGCTCCACTTCTCGGTCCCCGCGCTCTACGACGCCGTCCCCGGTGCCCGCAAGCTGATGTTCCGAGTGGCCTGCACCGGTCACTTCATGCCCTGGGAGCGCCAGTCCCGAGTCCTGCACGACCTGTCCGAGCAATGGCTGCGGCGCACGGCCATCGACGGCCTCACCAACGGAAGCTTCTTCGTGGACCAGGACGGCGACTACACGCCCACCGCGAGCACCGTAACCCCGTAACCCGCAGTCGGAAGCAGCAGCGCCCATGACGTCTGAGACGTCATGGGCGCTGCACGAGGTCGGTGCCCGTCAGCCCAACTGCTGTGCATCGCAGGCAGCGCCGACGGTGACCTGCCGTCCGCGCGGCGCCACCCTCGCCCGGCTCCTGAGGCTCAACGCCCCGCCGACCATGACTGACGCCCTGTTCGACGGCTGTTGCGGCACACCTCCCGGGACGCAGCCCCGTTCGATCAGGGACGCGTCACGGCTTGCGGGCCACGGCGCCATACGCGTCGATGTGCTCGGCCGCGGGGTCCTCCGCGTGCCACTGCGTGATCGGCGCGAGGCCGGGGTCCACCATCGTGAGACCCTCGAAGCATCCGGCCAGTTGGTCGGGGCTGCGCAGGATGTACGGGACACCGCCGCTCTCCGCCAGCTTGTTGGCGCCCTCGACCACGGCCGGGGTGGTGTCGGTGCCGTCCCACAGGACCAGGTGGCTGCCGGGTGCGGCGCTGTCCATCACCCGTCCGACGATGGAACGCACCACGTCCAGGTCGGGCTCGTAGCCCATGACGCCCATGAACATCACGGCGACCGGCTCGGAGAAGTCCAGCGTCTTCGCCGCCTCGGCGAGAATCAGCTCCGGGTCGTGGTAGTCGGCGTGGACGTAGTCCGTCTGGCCCTCGGCGCTGGAATTGGTCAGCAGGGCACGGGCGTGCACCAGCACCATCGGGTCGTTGTCGACGTACACGATCCGGGATTCGGGCGCGACCTGCTGGGCGACCTCATGGGTGTTCTGCATGGTGGGCAGGCCCGTCCCGATATCGAGGAACTGCCGGATGCCCGCCTCGGCCGCCAGGAACCGCACGACCCGGATGAGGAACTGCCGGGACTCGCGCGCCATGACGGCGATCTCTGGATAGACCTGGACCACTGCGTCCCCAGCGGCCCGGTCGGCCTGGAAGTTGTCCTTGCCGCCCATCCAGTAGTTCCAGATCCGCGCCGCGTGCGGCACATCGAAACGAAGCTGCGCGGCGAGCTCGGAATCCGGGTCGACCATAGCCAGGCTCCTATGTAAAAGGTTCGTCGTGTGCGAGGTGACCACTGACTTCTATCGCTGTTGTACGAGTCCGACGCACTCTACAACATCGGCCGGTGGCGGCTACTCCGCGACCTGCTCGGTGACGAGGCGATGGTAGGGCCGCGGATTGAGCGCCAGGGTGTTTGCGTAGTCGATTGACGGGCGTTTGACCTGGACGGATGTCGGCGTCCGTGGCCGGGGTTGGGGTGGTGCGGGACAGATGCGATCCGCTCTGTGACTGGTTCGCACCGCCGTCGCGGCGAGGGCGGCGATGATGCAGAAGGCGAGCGCGAGCGCGAGGGTGATGTTGAGCGGCACGATATGTGTGAGGGCGCCGATGGCGGCGGGGCTGGCGAGCATGCCCAGGTAGCCGAGGCCAGCGACGCGGGAGACGTTGGTGGCGGCGGCAGCGGGGTCAATGTGCCCGGCGGCGCTGAACAGTTGCGGGATAGTGCCGGCCAGTCCGGCGCCGAAGACTGTCCATCCGGCGAGTGCGACGGGAATCGACGGTGACCAGACAACCAGGGCCATGGCGAGCGCGGCCAGTGCGGAGCCCCAGCGCAGCACGGCGGCCGGGCCGACGCGGGCGGCGATGCGGTCGATGAGCAGCCGGCCGGCGGTCATGGCGGTGGAGAAGGCGCCGTAGGCGAGGGCGGCGGTGGACGGGTCGGCGCCGAGGACGTCGCGCATCACCGGGGCGCTCCAGTCGGCGGCCGCGCCCTCGCCGAGCATGAGCATCAGGGCGAGCGCGGCGAGCATCCAGATCCGTAGCGGGGTGGAGCGGCGGCCGGGCTTGGTGGCGGGCCGCGCAGCGATCGTGGGCTCGGCGCGGGGCAGCAGGCCGGTGGTGGAGGCCAGAGCCAGGATCACCCCGGCGGCCGCGACCGCCGTCATGGTCGTGCCGGCGCTCCAACCCCAGCTGAGCGTGCGGGTGGCGAGCAGGGCGGCGAGGACTCCGCCGATGGAGAACATGGCGTGGAAGGCCGACATGACCGGTCGCCGGTAGGCGGCCTCGACCTGGACAGCGTGGGCGTTCGTGCCCACGTCCAGGCAGCCGTGCGCGAGTCCGAGCACGAGCAGCGCCACACCCAGCATCCAGGCGTTGGCCGCCAGGGCGGGCAGGACGAGGGCGAGGCTGAGGAAAACTCCGCCCACTGGCACCACCCGGCGGGCGCCGAACCGGTCCGCCAGCGGGCCCATCACCTGCATGCCGAGGAAGGCGCCGCCGCCGAGCAGGAGCAGCAGTCAGCCGAGCGTCGCGTGGCTGATCCCGGCCCGGTGCTCGGCGGCCGGGATGTGCACGACCCAGACCCCCTGCACGATGCCGCACAGCAGGAAGTAGGCGAAGGTGGCAGCCCGGGCCGCCGGCAAAGTAACGAACGTTCGTTTAAACATAACGCACATCAAACGCGTTCGGAATGTTGCATCTGCCACCGCAGTAGTGTTCAATAGCGGCATGACGATCAGTGACCGCCACCGGCGGATCCTCGACGCCGTGCAGCAGGCCGGTCAGGTCGGCGTGACCCAGCTGGCGGAGCTGACCGGCACCTCTGAGATGACCGTGCGGCGGGACCTGGAGCAGCTGGCCGACCAAGGGATGCTGGAGCGCTACCGCGGCGGCGCGCGCAGCCTCACCCTGCGTGGGGAGGAGCCTCCCTTCGCCGTGCGCATGCACGAGGGCAGCGACGCCAAGCGCCGCATCGCCGAGGCGGTCGCCGGCCTGATCGTCGACGGTGAGGCCGTCGTGCTCGACAGCGGCACCACCTGCCTGGAGGTCGCCCGCCTGCTCGCGCCGCGCCGGCTCACCGTCATGCCGCTGTCGATGCACGCTGCCAACGCCCTCGCCAGCGCCCCGCAACTGCGGCTGCTGCTGCCCGGCGGCGAACCCCGCCGCGACGAGCTCGCGCTGACCGGGCCGCTCGCCGAGGCGTCGCTGGCCGCGCTGCGTTTCGACACCGCGATCCTCGGCTGCTGCGGGCTGACCCCGGCCGGGATGACCGCCTACGACCTCGCCGACGCCGCGATCAAACGGGCGATCATTGCCTCCGCCCACCGCGTCATCGTGGCCGCGGAACCGGCCAAGTTCTCCCGCACCGCCCTGGCGTTCGTGGCGCCCGTCTCCGCCCTCAGCCTGGTCGTCACCACCGACGACGCATCCGACGAGGACACGACCGCCCTCGCCGCCGCCGGCACCATCGTCCACAAGGTGTGATCGACATGCCCGACGTCGCCCTGCTCGATCTGTTCGGTGTCATCGCCCGCCAGCAATCCCCAGTGGCCAAGCGCACACTGGCCGCAACCACCGGCGTCCCGGCGCCCGCGTTCTGGGACGTCTACTGGCAGCTGCGCGCCCCCTACGACCTGGGCCAGATCACCGGCGCCGAGTACTGGCGATGGGTCGCAACCGCGCTGGGCACCGTCTTCGACGAGGACCGCGTCACCGCCCTCATAGCCGCGGACGTCGCAAGCTGGAGCGTCATCGACGACGACATGGTCGCCCTGATCGAACGGACCGCAGCCGCGGGTGTACGCCTGGCGCTGCTGTCGAACATTCCCGAGGACCTGGCCGCCTACTACGAACGGCACCACGGCCAGTGGCTGCGGCACTTCGACCTCGTCGCTTTCTCCTGCCGTATCGGCCGGGCGAAACCGGACGCAGACGCGTACCTCTGGTGCTGCCGCGAACTCGGCCTGGCACCCGATCGTGTGCTGTTCATCGATGACCGCGCCGAGAACGTGCACGCCGCTGAACGCCTCGGTTTGCACACCCACCTGTTCACCAGCCTGGCCGAGACGGTCCAGGTGATCGACGCCACCCGGCCGCAGCCCCGGTCAAACGGCCGGCGACCATGAGCCGATCCCGGCCGAGCCTGGGCACCCTGCTCAAGCATGTGCATCGCAGCGGTCCGATGTCCCGCGCTGCTCTGGCCCGCCGGATGGGCGTCAACCGCAGCACGATTATGGCCCTGACAAGGGAACTTGCCGCCGCTGGCCTACTTGAGCACCAACATGCGGCCGCAGGCTCAGGGGCTGGGCGCCCATCGCTGGTCGTCCGCCCGCGACCGGAGCGTGCCTATGTCCTGGCCTTCGACATCGGAACAGACCGGCTGGCAGCCGCCCGAGTCGGCCTCGGCGGGCAACTGCTGGACCGACGCGAAGCCGACACGCCCACGCGCGCCTCCGACCGGGACATGTGTGACGTCCTTGCGGAACTCGGCCAGCAGATACAGCAGTCAGCCACACCGGGCTCCGCGTGTGTAGGAGCGGGAGCCGCGCTCGGCGCAGAACCCACGACCATTGGGAGCGACCTGCGACACCTGCTGGGACGACCGGTCGTTGTCGGTCGCCGGGCCCAGCTGGCCGCCGTCGCCGAGCGAGAACGAGGCGCCGGGGCCGGTTTCCGCGATGTCGTCTACCTCCAGGGCGGCGACCGCGTGGACGGCGGCATCGTTGTTGACGGCGCGATACTCGGCCGCCACGACGGACAGCCGCCCGCCATCGGCCATATGCTGGTCGATCCACAGCACGGACTACCATGCTCGTGCGGCTCACTCGGTTGCCTCGACACCAAACTCGGACGCGACGCCCTGCTGACGGCCGCGGGACGTGACTCCGAGGCTGGCCATCGCGACGCTGTCCGGGCGATGGTGCGTGACGCCGCGGCAGGCGACCATACGGCGGCGAAAGCTCTCGCCAGCGCAGGCGACTGGCTCGGCATCGCTGTCGCCAACCTGATTACTCTCATCCGACCACAGGTCGTCATCCTCGACGGCACGCTGCGCTACCTATACGCCGGCGCCGCAGAACAGGTGCACGCGAGGATCGCCCATCACACCACGCCTGACACCCGACGGCCGATCCACCTGCGGCCCGGCATCCTCGGCCAGAACGCGGCCCTGCTGGGAGCCGCAGAGCTCGGCTTCGACGCCTTCCTCGACGACCCGTTGCACATCACCGCCGCCAGCGCCTGAACTCAACGACGCGCAATACTCTCAAGATCGACAAGTCCTCAGGCACTAGGCACTTCGAGCCGCGCGGCCTGCATACCCAGGTCCACCGCGCCAGTGACCCTGTCAATCCCCTGGAATCGTGGAGGACTCGGTTAGGCGTCGTTGCGTTGCGGGATCGGCGGACGCGTTGAACCCGTGTCGGTCTACGGTCAGATCGCCCGGGCGAGTTCGGTGAATGCCTTCATGCAGAACCTTCGCCGCGGTCACTACGAACTCGCCATCGACGCCCGGCCTGGCACGCGAGTCGCCGTTGCGTTACCGAACTCGCCCCGGCGTCTGACCAGCGGACCCGACACGGGGCTCAACACGCCCGCCGGTCCCACAACGCAACGACGCCTCGATGCCCACCGGGGCCGCCGGCGTACGGGGACGCCACGGGCCGAACGCCAGCGCGACCGCCGACCGCCGCCCGAGACGACCGACGTGGACCGCTTCCGGGCGGCTCGCGGCATCGGGCAACGGGCAACGGGGCTGAATATGTTTGCATTGGGCCTGGCAGCACGTTGCAGGTCCGTGAAGGGTGCCGAAGATGGCTGGTTCCAAACTGACGATCGAGGACGTCGCGCGTGCGGCCGGCGTGTCGCGGTCGACCGTGTCGCGGGTAATGAACGGTGTGCCCGGTGCCACCGAGGCGGTCCGGCAGCACGTCAAGGACGTCATCGCCGAGCTGGGATACGTGCCTGACCAGACGGCGCGGGCGCTCGCGTCGCGGCAGCAGCCGGCGATCGATGTTGTGGTGGCCTCGCCTGCGCCCGCAGTGGGGTGGATCGGTTCGCACCCGTACTACAGCCGGGTCCTGGCCGGGATCATGACCGTGCTCGCCGGCCGGGACGTGCAGCTGCGCATCCATTCGGTCGCAGCCGCGGAGGATGCCGACGCCGTCGACGCGATCGCGCGCCGGGCGTCGATCGGTCTGGTGCTGGCCGACGGTTCGCCGGCCCTCGCGTCGCGGCTGCACCGGCAATGCCGGCGGGTGGTGTCGCTGGTGGCGACGGCGCCGTCGGTGCCGGCCGTCGAGGCGGACAACGCCGGCGGTGCGCACGCCGCCGTGCAGTACCTGTATCAGCTCGGCAGGCGGCGCATCGCCGCGATTCACGGTGCCGACGACACGTGCGGGACCAGCCGCCGGGCCGGATACGTGCGGGCCGTCGCGGAACTGGGGCTGCCGGATCTGAGCACCGGCGGCGCGTTCCGGCGGGAGGTCGGCCTCAGCGCCGCGCGGGATCTGCTCGACCGGTACCCGGACGTCGATGCGATGTTCGTGGCATGCGATTTGACGGCCGCCGGCGCCGTCCAGGCGATCACTGCGACCAGCCGGCGAGTCCCGCAGGACGTCAGCGTGGTGGGATTCGACGACAGTATCGCCGCGGTGTGCGCGAACCCGCCGCTGAGCACCATGCGGATGCCGGTCGAGGACATGGCCGCCGCGGCGGTGCGGCTGCTGCTGGACGGCCCCGTCCCGACCGGCTACCGGCAACGTTTCCCGGTCGAGCTGATCGTGCGGGAGAGCACGGCACCAGCCTGACCTGGTCATGAGAGCGCTCTCGCCCCTACCGTGCGCCCTTACGCAAACGGAAGGGCACAGCTATGGCACTCCCCGAATCAGCGCCTCCCACAGACGTGCCGCTCACCGAGCCCGTGGTGCACCGGTCGGCGGTCCGACTGGCGCTCGCCTCACCGCTGTACCGCGGGGCGACCATCGCGATGTTCCTGTCCGGGCTCGGGTTCTCCGCTGCGGCCCCGCAGATCGCCAGGTTCCTGGTCAACGATCTGGGCGGCTCGCTGACCGCCGCGGGGCTGTTCTACTTGACCAACCTGACGGCGCCGGTGGCCGGCTACCTGGTCGGTGCGCGGTCGGACCGCACCGGCCGCCGCCTGGGGTTGTTCCGCGTCTGTGCCGTGGCGGGGTTCGTCAGCTGGGCGGCCATCGCGTACTCGACCCAGCTGTGGATGCCGTTCGTGCTCAGCGCCATCATCGGCGGGTTCGGCGGCGCCGCGACGTCGCAGCTGTTCGCCGCGATCCACGACGAGACGAAGGCGCACCCGAACCCGAACACCGACGGCGTGGTCTCCATTGTGCGGATGGCCCTGACCGCCGGCTGGGTCGTCGGCCCGGCCACCGGCGCCTTCCTGGCCGCACATACCTCGCTGCGCACCATGCTGCTCGCGACCGCCGTCGCCACCCTCGCCCAGATCGTCCCGCTCGGGAACCTCAAGACCTCGCCGGCCGCGGCCCCCGCGGCCGCGGCGTCGGCACCCGGCCCGCGCCTGCGCGCGATGCTGCCGCTGCTCGCGTTCACGGGACTGTACGTCCTGGTGTACGCCGGCGAGTCGATCAAGTACGCGTACCTGCCGATCTACATGACCGACCAGCTGCACTACCCGGCCGCGCTCAGCGGCGCCGTCATCGGCATCCAACCGCTGGTCGAACTGATTCTGATGCCCGTGGCGGTGCTCGTGGCCCGCCGGATCGGGATGATGCGCCTGATGGTGATCGGTGCGGCGTTCGGCGTCGCCGCCAACGTCTGCTTCGCCACGACCGGCACGGCCGCCGGGCTGTTCGCCGGGCAGGTCCTCATGGGCGGCGTGTGGGGCATCTTCGCCGGGCTGGGCATCATCGTCGCCCAGGACCTGCTGCCCACCGCCGTGGCCACGGCCTCGGCCGTCTTCCTGAGCTCCACCGCCGTCAGCTCCGCGCTCGGCGGCGCCGCCGGAGGCATCGGCGCCGCCGTCATCGGACTCCCCGCGGTGTTCCTGATCCCGGCCGCGGCCGCGCTGCTCGCCGTGACAGGCCTCGCCATCATGGCCCGCCGACGTGCGTGATCCCGGGGGAGGGGTAACCCACATTCGGTAGGTTGGCGCGGCCGTCGGCCTTCCGTCGTAGGTGCGGGCGTCGCGTCGGAGAAGGAGCCGTGCTGTGACGACCGGGGCCGCCAGCCTGACGACCGACACCCTGCCGACGCCGCTGGGCATCGATCCTGGCATTCCTGGGGAAGGTCTTCGTCGACGAGAACGCTCGATCGGTACCCGCGGTCGAGCTCGCCGCGCGGCTCGACGACGAACTGTCCGGCTTCAACGAGCAGGAGCCGAGATTCCCGCGGCCGGCCCGGGCGTATCTGGACGACTGGGCCCATGCCGACGCTGACTGGCTGCGCAAGTACTACCCGGCCGGCTCCGACGAGGCGCATTTCGACGCGACACCGGCGGTGGAAAAGGCCCTGGCGTGGGTCCGGTCGCTGCAGGCCCGCTCGTTCGTAGGCACAGAGTCGCGGCTCAACATCGTCTTCGAGTTGCTGCGGCAAATGGCATTCGGTGCAGAGACCGACCCGGACGTGCGGCTGACCGAGCTGTACCGCCGTCGCGCGGAGATCGACGAGGAGATCGCCCGGATCCGCGGCGGAGAGCTGCCGCTGCTGGACGATACCGCGCAACGCGACCGGTATCAGCAGTTCACCTCGACCGCCCGTGACCTGTTGGCGGACTTCCGTGAGGTCGAGGCGAACTTCCGCGCGCTGGACCGTGAGCTCCGGGAGCGCGTCGCGCTGTGGAACGGTTCGAAGGGTGCGTTCCTCGACGAGGTGCTCGGCGACCGCAGCACCATCGCCGACCCCGATCAGGGCCGCAGCTTCCACGCATTCTACGACTTCCTGCTCTCACACGCCCGGCAGGCGGAGTTCACGACCCTGCTGGACCGGGTGCAGGCGTTGCCGGGTATCGGCGGCCCGGACCCGCGGATGCGCCGCATCCACTACGACTGGCTCGACGCGGCGGAAAGGACCCAGGCAACGGTCCGGCTCCTGTCGGAGCAGCTGCGCCGTTTCCTCGACGACCAGGTCTGGCTGGAGAACCGGCGGGTCATGGACCTGCTCCGCAGCATCGAGACCCATGCCCTGCGGCTGCGCCGGTATCCCGATGCCACCCTGACGACGGAGATCGGCGCCGCCACCCCGACCATTGTCCTGCCAATGGAGCGTCCGCTGTATCGACCGCGGTCGAAAGCAGCGCTGGACAACACCGCGACCGAGGATCCGCAGTGTCCTTGCGGCGCGCTCGCATGGAGGAGCGGTCCGCTGCGGTGTCAGGAGCGGACCGGCTGCCCGGTCGGTTCCGGCACCATCGTCGGCGTCCGCGGCAAACGGCGACGGCGGTGGACGATCCACATGACGCAGACCGGCGTGAGCAGCGCCGCGACCAAGGCCGCCACGGCCTTCCACAGCCATAGGGGTGCGGGAAACGGCGTGGGCACAGACGACGGGCCGCCGCCACCGCAGTCGTGGCCAGCGGGGAGCGTCGGTGAGGTCCGGGCTCGGCGTGCCGGTCCGGGGGACGGACAGGCTGGCCGAGCCGGCGTCGGCCCCTGAGAGCCGCCGCAGCCCGTCGGTGTTGACCCGGGCCACGTTGCCGTCCAGCGCCGGACTTGCGGCCAGGCCACCGCTGAGGCCCTCTTGCCTTGCGTCGGTTTGCCGCGTGCGGAAGGCGTACCACCAAGGCGACTCTTCGCGCGACCGATAGACGGTATGCCAGTCGCTCCGGTCCGGGGGTCGAAGGCGTTGACGGTAGGCCGCGCCGTAGGTCTCGACGGCGAGGAGCGTCGCCAGGCGGACGACGAGCTCGCCGCCGAACGTTACCGTGGGCTGCGGCAGCCAGGCTGCCCGGGCGATCAGCCGCCGCGTCCGGTTGAGGTCGGGTACTCCTCGCACTCATGGCCGTACTCGGTCAGCGTGACGGCGACGGCGATGTCGGCGCCAGGTGGCTCGGCCGGTGCGGCGCGGACTGGGCCGATCGGGTCGAGGACGTAGTCCTCCTCGCGGAGGGTGGGCAGCCAGTCGAAGGCGTTGGTTGTGAAGCCGCAGGGCCGCAGGAGCGTCGCGGGAATGCCGCAAGCGCGGATCAGTTGTTCGCGTTCGGGGTGCCAGCGGCCCATCGCGGGCATCGGGTCGCCGATGACGGCGTACGACGCTCGCCGGGGCTGCAAATGTGAGCGTGACGAACCAGGCACCCCGTCGGATGGCGGCTGGACGGGTGGGCGAGGATGGCCGGATGAGCCCGGTCAGTCGCGGACGGAAGACCAAGAAGACGCGTGCCCGTCGCGGCGCGCCGTCGCTCGCCTCGGTGCATGCCGAGATGGTGCGCTCCTTCCAGGTGATGACTACGGAGGGTGAGCCGCTGGACGTCGAGGTGTTCACCTCGGACCTGGTGGGTGCCTGGTGGCACGGGGTGCCACCAGACGAGGGCTCGGCCGACGTCATCGGGCTCGGCGCTGTGCAGTTCGGGCTGCAGCAGGGCACGCCGGCAGCGCAGGCGATGCTGCGTGCGTTCGCCGCCGTCGCCGCGACGCCCGAGCTACGGGAAGCGGCGGACGCGGGTGCCAACGCGCTGGCGGAGCGCGGCGTGGCCGATCCACCCTGGGCGGAGAGTATCGGCCGGGCCGAGGTCGGCGAGTGCTTGCGGCTCAGTGACGTGTACGGCGACCAGACTTCGATCTACTGCGAGTTCCGCTATGGCTCAGACCGGCATGCGCTGGCCGTGTTGCTGGACAGCGACCCGGTCGGGTGGGTGAGCGACGCGTGGATCACCAACGACCCGGACGAGCTGTTCGCGGGCGTGCGGCAGCAGGCCGCCGACGACCCGGAGCTCACCGTGCTCGACCGGATCGATCCTGCCGAGGCCCGCCGGATGATCGAGGAGGGCATCGTCGAGCGGGACGCGGTCGGGGATCTCGGCCCGATCGGGGAAGATGAAGATGAGGTGCCCGAGTCGTTCCGCGAGTTCCGCGCGCTGGCCCTTGCCCGGTGCCGGGTCATGCCGGAGCCGGCACCGGTCGCCGACCCGGTCGAGGTGCCGGAGCCGGAGCGTGCGCGCCTGGTCGAGGAGTTCCTCGGCTCGGCGGAGGCGAAGGAACTGCCCGATACGCCGGAGACGCGGTCCTGCGCGCGGGTCATCGTGGACTTCGGTGCCGACTTCGACGAGGGGCGGCCGTTGCGCGTCAGCCCGGCCAAGGTCGAGATGTTCGTGCACGACTGGCTGCCGGACGAGGAGCTCGACAACGAGGTGGTCGAGGCCATGCCCGCGGTCCTGGTCGCCTGGACGCGCTGGGCCGGTGAGCGCTCGCAGCTGCCCGCGGCCGCCGTCACGAACGTTGTCGAGCAAGCCGAGGGGTGCGCCGGCCACCTCGTGGAGACCTACGATGACATCGACGCTGAGCCCTACCTGGCGGACGTCGATGAGGACAGTCCCGAAGCGGAGGCCGTTCTTGAGCGGCGGCTGTTTGCGGTGCCGCAGCTCAGCACCCTGATTGGTGATGACGACTACATCGAGCTCGATCCGGCGGACCCCGATGCCCGCGATGTCCTCATCCTGGGTGAACACCCGGAGTGGCATGAGGTCCTGTCCGGCCCCTCGGTTGAGGGTAGCGAGGTCGACGGGGTCAACCCTCGCCTGCACCTCGCTATGCATGCGGTCGTCACGAACCAGCTCTGGGACAACGACCCGCAGGAGACGTGGCTGGCGGCGCAGCGGCTGCTGGCCGCCGGCGTCGACCGGCACGACATCCTGCACCAACTCGCGAACGTTGCCATCGACCACCTGCACGCTTCGCTCGCGAGCGGCCAGCCGGCCGACATGGTGGCGTACCGCAAGTCGCTGAACGCGTTGGGCGGACGCAAAGCCCGGAGACTGCGGTGGTGACGCGCGCCGCGGGCAGCGCCGTCGTATGAGAGGGCGGGCCGTCCTCTCCTGCACAACGAGGTTCAAGCCGGAGGCGCGGCCCAAGTGAATCGCGCAGGTACAGCAGCCGAATAGCCAAGCACCCGATCCTGCGTGGCAGTCACAAACGACGGCTCACACCCTGTGCGAACAGTTCTGGCACGGGTACACGGGGGAGTGGCTGAGGCATCAGCGCGGCGATCAACTGCTCGGACGCTGCCGGGAGACTGCGCTTCATGCCGGTCATCGTTGTCGCCCTGTGGGGCTCGTAAATACGGTTCGGGGCTGTGACGAGCCCCACGGGGTCAAGCTGCGGTTCGGGTCGGGGTTTGGCCCCATCGGCGTTCGGAGCGGATGCGGCCGGCCGGGCGCCGTGGGGGGCCGTTCGGGTGGCACAGCACAGAGGCAAATTTCACCCGTTCACACAGGGTATTTTCACGCATCGCCGCGATGTTGAGATGTCCGGCGTGCGACGTTGGTTGCGCAGATATCGCCGAATTGGTCGCCGATCAAGTATAGAGGCCCAGATGAGATTCGCTAAACGACTCGGCACGCTTGTGCTTGCCGCGCTACCCGCGACCGCGTTGACTATAGGAGTGTCGGTCCCCGCTGCCCACGCTGCTCAGGGGCTGCCATTCGAGCTCACCGTCAACCCGACGGGCAGCATTTCCCGGACAGGCGACGTCACGATCTCAGGAACGTTCAAGTGCACCACCGCCACTGCTGCATTACTGGACGGCAAGATTACACAGCGCAAAGTCGAGGGGTTGTTCGGTTTCACGCCCACATGCGACCGTAAGGCACATACGTGGAGCACCGGACTCAATCTCACCAATGGCAAGTTCACCCCGGGCGACGCGACGATTGAAACCACGGTCTACTACCGTGTCGACGGGACTGGCTACACCCAAGCCCCTCCGGTCACCCAGAAGGTGCGGCTCAAGAAGGAGAAAAAGCACGATTGCATCCACCAGTTGTTGTCCTGACGGAAGGTGATCACGGCGACCGGTGTTGAGGTGATCCTGGTGGCGTTGGCGGCGGGGCGGGCGCGGGGACCAGCACCGCAGCAAAGGTGGCGGTGGTGGACGCCTGGCCTACACGAGCCCCACTCGCTCAATTGTGGAGATCTGTGGGCGTAGCGCCAGCTCACGGCACCAGCACGTGCTCGACCTGCGCGTTGCCCAGCATGACGCTCACCCTGCTGCCGTGGTGTACCCAGTTGCCGGGGTTGTTGAAGACCAGGTAGTACGTGACGCCGGTCTTGTACGGGCCGGTGTGCGAGTGATCCATGAGGAGCTGGTGAACCACCAGACCGGACTCCTCGTCCACCACGGCCGGTGGTGTTCTCGGGTCGTGCAGGGTGTTCGCCCGCGCCGGGTCGACGACCTTGTAGCGCAGATCCACCAGACCGCCATCGCCGGTCACCGCCACCTGCGTGATCTTCACGCCGCTCTGCGTTACCAGCGCATCGGCGGTGACGACGGGGCGTTGCCAGGACACCGGAACATTCGTCGCCGTCCGGTTCGCGCCACTGTCGAACGCATGCGACAGCCACAGCACCAGCCCCACGACCACGACCGTCACGAGGATGCCCGCGAGGCCACCGACCAAGCGTGCGCGCCGGCTTCCCCGGCGCAGCGGGCGCGGCGCCGGGGAGGCCGAAGTGGGTTTGAGGCCGGAACGAACCGTCATGGGTCGCCTCGCATCAGGGGTGGATGAAGGTCAGCATGCCGCCACCCGTCGCCGGGGACGGGCTCTGCCCGGTCTGCGGTCCGTTCGTGAGGTGCTGCTGCCGGTTGTACAGCGGGAAGCCGTGTGTGCTCGGCGCCGAACCCGATGGAACGGTCGCGATCGCGTCCTCCGTAGCGCCGGCCGGGATCGTCTCCGCGTTGGCATCGAACGGGTTGTTCAGCAGCCGCGCGTCGCGCGCGACGACCCGCTCGTGCATGCCGAGCAGCAACATCGTCGTGTTGTCGTAGCCGGCATTGAGGTAGCGCAGCAGCACCCGCTGTCCCGGCGACGCCGTGATCGGCGCCGTGTCCGGGTAGGCGTGGCCGTTGATGAGCCAGTACGTCGCCCGATAGCTGTGCATGTCGAAGCTGTCGGGTGCGGCGTTGAAGCCCGGGTCGATCGTGCTGAGGACGAGCAGAGCCTCGACGTTGTACGCCGTGGTCGCGGTGTCGTAGGCCTGGTTCGCCGTCAGTGGACGGACGATCAACGCGCCGTGGAGCCCCATGGCCGCTTGACGTCCGGCGCCACCGCCGCTCTGGTAGAGATACGTCCCAGGCCTGCTCGCGGTGAAGGAACGCGTCACCGTCGCCCCGACTGCGGCGTCGGTCGGGCCGGCGGTGAAGTCCACGCCCGGGATCTCGAACGCGAGCGTGTGCCCGGCCGGCAGGGCGTTCGTGACGCTGATCGTCACGGTGTCCCCCTCGTTCACGGCCAGGACAGGTCCTGGCGCGCTCGCCGTCGCGGTCGTGCAGTCACCCGGCGTCGTCGGCACGCCGAATCCCCAGATCGGGACGCTGACCGGGCCGGGCAACGTCACCGTGCCGCCCTTGGCGCACAGGTTGATGGTCACCGGCGCGGCCGAGGCGGTGGAACTGCCAAGTCCGAGCCCGGCCGCGGCCAGGACCAGCACGATCAGCGCCCTGATCGCCTGCTTGAATGCGGGTGCACGCATCGCCAGTCTCTCCTTAGCCTTGCCGCTGGTCATGGCGCGTCATAAACGAGTGCCATGAGGTTGCCCCACGTCGAGAACGTGCCTGGGTCGGGGCCCGTCCAGCGCTGGGTATGGACGAGGACGCGGACCTGACCACTGTTCGCTCCGGTGCCGACGTAGGCGTTGGCCGACCCCGGCAACGTCCACGTCGAGCTCACGTCGGTCGAGCCGACACTCTGCGGCTGGAGCGGCGGCGGCGGCAGCGTCACCCACCCGCTTGAGGTCGCGGTCGAGCAGCCCGCCGCGCCCGCGATCGTCCAGTCACAGATCTTGACCGTCTGCTGCGGCAGGTTGCTGGAAATGGCCGTACACGTGGTGGCAGTGGTGGTGCCGCAGTTCTCGCCCTTGTAGGTCACCTTGAGGTTCTGCGCGCCGATTGGGAGGCCCGTGAAGCCCGCGTACCAGTCGGTTGCCAGAGCTGTGAGGGTCGCGCCGCTGGCGTGGGGCGCCGCCGCGGTACCGAGTTGCCCGCGTGTCACCGTCCAGGTGGTGGTGCCTTGCCCACCCGTGACCTGCAGTACCTCGTTGTCGATACGAACGTAGTAGGGGCCGGATGTCGGGAAGCCCGCGGCCGAGGCGACCGCGATGGTGGTCTGCCCGGCGGTGGAGCTCGTCGTCTGGGTGGTCGTCCTCGGGTTCACCATGAAGTACTTGGTGTCGTCTATGCCGAGGTCTCCAGCGGCTCCGCCCTTCAGCACACCGCCGACGATGTTCGTCGATGTCGATGAGGCGAAGCAGCCGCCGGGCGGGTCGACCCGCAGCAGGGTGGCCATGCCACCGAAGCCGGCGTCGAAGTTGGCGAACTCGTTGAGGGCGTGGCTGTGCCACGGGAAGTACCACTCGCCGCAGATGTTCTGTGAGACGACCCCGGTGGGCAGCGTGCCCTTGTAACCCAGATAGGGGCTACCGCCGTACCAGGTGTTGCTGTCCTTGAAGAACACGTTGCGGTAGTTCGGTGGGGGCACCGGCAGCGGTTTGGTGGTTGGATTCCAGTTGTCCGTGTCATCCCACCGCAGCAGGAAGTCCTGGGTTTGACCGGAGGCGATCGTCTCCCCGAAATGCTCCGTCGAGGCGGCACCGCCGCCCGGGCTGAGGAGTGGCCGGCCGTCCTGGGCGATCTGGGTCGTGTGGTTGCCATGCGGGTGGAAGGGATGGTTGAGTGCGCCGGCATTGATCATCCGGACGAGCGCCGGCTGCGGGTTCGTCCCGGAGTTCGGTTGGATTCGCACCAGCGACCCGTACGGCTGGTTCGGCAGCAACGCCGAGCCGTTGTCCTGGATGGTGTCGGGGAACTCCCGACCGTTGACCGCGAAGTACCGGTCACGCCGGCTGTTGACGTCGTACGTGCCACCCGTCTCCACCGCGTGGTGCAGGTCCGGGTCGATCTCGCTGAGCAGCAGCAGGTACTCCCGCGACGCATCGAACTGGGTCGTTGCGCCGTAGGCGTAGTTGGCGCCGGTGGCCGGACGGACGATCAGTGCGCCGTAGAGCCCCATCTCGAGCTGCTTGCCGATGTCGGAGCCGCTCTCGTAGAGGTACGTGCCAGGGTTGCCGGCCGTGAAGGTGTACGTCACGGTCCCGGTCGCCGCCGCCGCCTCGGTCGTCAGCAGCCCGGCTGCGCCGCCCGCGGCGGTCACCTGGGCGTCCTGGCCCGGGAACACGATGGACGTTGACTCGGCGAGGTTGTTGGTGAGGTGCACGACGACGGTCTCGCCCTGGGTTGCGCAGAGCACCGGTCCCGGGCTCTGGAAGCGACCATTGTCTGGCGCGTCGGCGTTCGCGTAGCTCCACATGAAGACGCTGTTGCCGTCCGGCGTGTCGATGTAGCCGGTCTTCGCCACGAGGTTGAACGTGTGGGTGGTGCCGGAGACAGTGCCCGGGTTGCAGACCATACCGATCCTGGGCGCTCCCGTGGGCAGCGCGTCGGCGCGTCCCGGAACCAGCACAGCCGAGCCGGCGGCCAGTAGCACGACGACCGCCAGCCGCCCAGTTCTCTGCATCATCGTGGCCTCCCTGCCGCGGCGCGGGGTCGATGCTCGCTCTGCACGCTCAGGCATAGGTCTGCCCCACCACGGTCTGGGCCGGAAGTGCGTTCTGGTACACCCGGACCTCGGTCATCATCCCGCCGGGCCCGGGGCCGCCGTGGTTCGACAACTTCCGGTAGTCCCTGTTCTTGAAGTAGTAGACGTTGTAGCTGCCTCTGGCGTCCGAGCCGGACGGCCGGGCCGCGTCGTACCCGGGCGCGTCGAAGAGCACGTCGCGCGCCTCGCCGGGCCCGAGGTAGAGGGTGTTGGTCCAGTACGAGGTGTCCACCCCGCCGATGCGCAGCAATGCGGCGTCCTGGCCGACGACGTGCATCGGGATCCCCGGCAACTGCATGGCGTGCTGCTGGTAGCCCAGGTTGGCCAGCCGGAGCAGGGCCCGGTCACCGGGGTTCACCTGAATGAGCGCCGAATTCGGCTGCGACACGTCGGGGTTGCCGCCGTAGTTCGGGTTGGCGGTGACGAGGCCCGATGTGGTGCCGTTCCCGTCGTTCGGCAGCACAGTCTGCGGGTAGCACCGGCCGTTGAGGGTGAAGAACTGCGGGTCGTAGTCGGTCATGATGAACTCTTGGATGTCCCGGTCCGCGTCGTGTTGCCGTTCCTCGATCTCGTTGAGCAGGATCGCGAAGTGCCGGTTGTAGCCCGTCGAACCGTCACCGTCGTTGTAGGCGAACGTCGTGAAGGTCTTCCCGCCAAATGTCTTGGCGGTGCCGTCCTGGGTCGGCCGCACGAACACGACGCCGGTCATGCCCATCTGGACGTGCTCAACGTCCTCGAAGTGGCAGTGGTACATGTAGGTACCTTCGCGGTGCGGCCGGTAGAAGTACGTGAGCTGCTTACCGATCGGCACGGCCACCGATACCTCGGGGACGCCGTCGTTGAGCGGCGACGGGATGTCGAAGCCGTGCCAGTGGATCGTGTGCGAGTCGGTCAGGTCGGGCCGCTGGACCAGACCGAGGTTGGTCAGCGTGATCTTGATGTCGTCTTCCTGCTTGAAGTCGAGCATCGGCGCCGTGTGCTGCGCGTGACCCTTGTAGGCCGATGACAGTTCGCTGATCGTCTTTGTGGGATCGACCTGAACGAAGCCGAAGATGTACACCGGTGCGGCCCGGTTCGGCATCGTGATGTACCCGTCGGTGGCGATCAGCGAGAGCGTTGGAGGGGTGGCCGCCTCGACGCGTCCCGCGCCGAGGAAGCCGCGCCCACCCAGGTCCGAGCCGACCAGTACACCGGCCGCGACGGTACCCGCCGTGCCCCAGCCGACCGCTCTGAGGAATTCTCTGCGCGTCGAGGTTCGCGCCGTGGTGCTCACATTGGTCTCCTCAACGAACTCGCGCCTATTAGGGCAGGGTTACCGATATCCCAGGTACTTCGTCCGCGCCGAGATCCCACGGCGTGTTGGAACGGCTCGTCCGCAGTGTTGGACGGGCGTTCCCGTCGATGTCCCCGGGAATCCCGGTCGGCGCCGCGACCGCAGCCGCGCCGCACGCGGTGAGGTTCGCCGGGACCGGAGTGTTCGAGCAGCGCACGCCGCCGTCAATCGCCGGCGAGATGGGCAGGATGTGGTAGTTGCTGGTGAGCCCGACCGGTGGGTCCCCACCGGTGATGGTGACCGCCGCCGTCTGCGGGTCGAGCCGCGACCCGGACACCGTGAGCTCCGCGGTCACCCCGATCGGGTTCAAGAACAGCGGGTCCACGCTGATGTTGCCCTGGTTCGCCGGCGGGGCATGCAACACGCCGTCCGGACCCAGCATGGTGCTGCCGGCCGTCAGGTCGGAGTAGCGCGGGGTGAAGGTGTCCGCGTTGTTCGTGGTCCCATGGATCTCGAACTCGATGGTGCCGTGTGAGACCAGCGCCGCGCCCGGGCCGGGTTGGCTCAGGGTGTACGCGGTGTTGGTCCAGAAGATGTTGTTGAACAGCGCCACCGGGTTGGAGAAGTCCGGGCGGGTGGCCGCGTTCGGGTACTGCGTGATGTACCGCGGGTCGGTCTGCCACAGCGTCGGGTCGTTGGCCTCGGACGCCAGGGCGGCCGAGTGCGGCTTACCGTCCGAGGTCTCCGACGAACTGGTGGAGACGTTGTTGGCGATGGTGTTGTTGACGATGGCCACCTTGGACGAGTCGTCGAGCGTGATGGCCCCGCCGAGGTCGGCCGCCCCGTTGTCGGCGATGATGTTGTTCCGGATGTTGATGGGTTGGTCGAGTGCGTCGAGCACGAAGATCCCGCCGCCGTCGTCGCCGCTGTAGTTTCCGGCCAGCACGTTGCGGTCGACGTCGACGTTCCCGGAGCCGTCGCCCAGGCTGGCGCCACCGACGGGCAGCTGCGTCTGGATCGAGATGCCGGCGCCCGAGTCGACCGCGTCGTTGTAGTAGATCTGGTTGTCGTGGATGCGGCCGCCGGGGCTGAAGCCCCAGTGGGAGATGCCGGCGCCGTACTCCACTCCGAAGTTCGAGCACACGATGCTGTTCGCGACCTCGTAGGCGTTGGAGCCGTAGAAGATGCCGAGGCCGCCGGAGCGGGTCAGGCCGCCGTTGCCGATCAGGCGGTCGTTGGCGACCTTGACGTTGTAGTTGTGGGCGCCGACATGGTTGCTGACGCCGGTGGCCGGGTTGGTGTCGCTGTAGGGCGCGCCGATCGCGATGCCGCCGGCGAAGATCCCGGCATTGTTCTCCAGCACGTTGTTGGTGAGCTGGGTGTTGTTGGCGTAGGCCTGCAGTTGGATGCCGCCGGCCCCCTCGCCCTGCCCGGTCATCAGGGCCAGTCCGTCGATGCGTGCCTGGGCGAAGGTGGCGGTGATGCCGGTGCCCAGGTCGTAGGCGCCGGTGGACTGTGCGAGCACGGTCACGTCGGCGCCCCGCAGCACCGGGTGATTCGCGTCCACGCCCGCGTACGGCCCGTGCGCGGCCACTGTCGCGTCGAAGGTCGCGGCGTTCTCGGCAAAGTAGCGACCGTCGATGACCGAACCGACGACGTGGAACCGCGGGTCCTCGGGGTCGCGGGCCTGGAGCTCGTGGGCGCCGATGATCCCGCCCGCGCCGAGACCCTGAATCTTCAGCGGCTTCCAGACGACGACATTCTCGTTGTAGACACCGGGTGACAGCACGAGCAGGCTGCCGGCCGGCGCAGTGTTGATCGCAATCTGGAGGGCGTGCGCGTTGGTCCCGGTAATGGTCGGTGCCGGTACGTTGACCACCGGCGGGTTGTAGGTGACCGTGTTCGAGCCGGTGCCGTTGGAACCCAGCACGTGCAGGGTGATCCCGTTGACGCTGGGCACCCCGCCGTTCACGTTCGCCGTGGTGATCGTGAGCTGCTTCGGACCCGGCCGGAAGGTAGTGGACAGTGCGGGCACATTGAGGACGATGGTGTCCGGCGTGGTCGCGTTTCCGGGAGTCCAGCTGACGATGCCGCCGTTGCCCCGGGTCAGCGTCTGGACCTGGCCGTCCCGGTCGTCGGTCAGGGTTGCCCGCACGCCGGTGGCGTCGGTGGCGGTGCCGGTGGTGCCGATGAAGTCGCCCTGGATGGTGACCTGCCGGCTGCCGGTCGCGGGCACCACCGGGGTCGAGACCTGCAACACCTCGGGGCGCGCGGGGACTGCTGGGTCCTCGCAGCCGGTGCCGGAGATCGGGTCGAGCGGCGTGTCGAGCTGGTCGGTCAGACCCGGCCAGACGTCCCAGGCCGCCGTAGCGGTCAGCAGGTTGGGGTTGTAGCCGGGGTTGGGGGCGGCCTTGGTGCCCGGGTCGTCCACCTTGACCAGGTACATGCCCGGGCAGGGTCCCTGCGGGATCGGGCAGTTGAACGTCTCGGTCGACGGCAGCAGCACCTCGTACGTGCCTTCCGGGCTGGTCCACACCGTGGTGAGCAGGCGCCAGTTGTCGGGGCCGAACGGGGCGTTGACGTTCGGCACGGTGTCCACCCGAGCGTAGATCCCGACCGGGATGCCGCCGATCGGCCGCGGCTCGCCGTACCACATCGACTTCGGGTCGCGCTCGAAGTAGATGTCGTTGGAGACCAGGCCGATGATCCGGCCGGGCTCCGCGACGTCCCCGACCCTCGTGTCGCTGGCGTTGGTGCCGTTGGGGTCGGTGTTGAAGTTCGTCATCATGTGGAAGTCGGCGTTGGCGTTGTTCTGGCCGCCGGCGGTCGTGTTCAAGACCACCAGTCGCTTGTCGCACAGGGGGGCGTGGGCGCCGGCGACACCGAAGTAGTTGCTGCGCTGCACCAGCGTCGACTGGTCGATGACGTGGTCGTCCCCGGTGCAGGGGGGCGGCGGGATGGCGGGCGTGAACCTGTTACCGAGGTCGACGTTGACGTCCTCCTCCTTCACCGGACGGTACAGGCATCCCAGCCCGTCGCCGGGGACGGCGCCCTTCGCGGAGCTCACGTTCTTGTAGCCGGAGGTGTTCGCCGGATTGCAGGCACGCGTGTCGGTCGTGTCCTTCGGCATGATCACGTGCGTGATATAGGTCCCGGCGACGAGCGGGTGCGCACCCGGATCGGAGCCGTCCCCGCACAGCCCGGTCGCCCTGTTGAAGTAACCGTTCGCCTGGGGGCAGTAGTCGGCGAAGGCGTAGCCGCCATCGAATGCGCCGTCCTTTGTCTGCTCACCCACGATCGGCGTCTCCAGGCAGTTCGGCCCGACCTGCGGGTTGAGGGTGGTGATGGGCGCGCCGGTGTGGTCGGTCACCGCGCAGCCCTGGGGTGGATTCTGGGCGGCGTTCGGGTGCTGCCAGTGGTCGGTCACGTACTCGTTGAGGATGACGTCGTCGGCCGTGTTCGGCTGCCCGTCCGGGCCGGGGCCCTCCAGGTACACCGTGACATCAGGGATGGCCGGCTCGTAGTCCTCGTGCGCCTGGAACCGCGCGTCGAACTCGTTGCGCGTCGTCGCGAAGTAGGTGATGCCGACGATCTGGCCGACCGTTCCCGCTGGATAGTCGTGCTTGCCGAAGTCGACCGTGGCGCGGTGGCCCTCGGTGAGGAGCTGGTTGGACAGCAGGCCGCCGCCCTGGTCGGTGGGAACGCACGGATTGGCCGGAACAGCGGGAGGAACCACCGCGCAGGACGGCGTCACCGCGCCCGTGTGCTCGTCGTGCGTTGACGGGCCGGGGTAGGCCGAGAAGCGGGCGAAGCCCTGCTCGTTGATGATCCACTTGCCGAGCGGGCCGCCCTCGGCGGTCGGGTACTCGTAGTGCCCGGCCGGGTCGGTGAAGGTGGCCTCCTTGATCGATCCGTCCCGCCACCGCTGATCCATGTCGGTGTTGGCGATGGTCGGCTCGCCGGGATCCATCTTCCCGTTGTTGTTCACGTCCTTGTAGACGGTGCCGTCCAGCCAGCCGAACCAGCGCGACACGCCCACGCCGACCTTGCCGTCGGGATCCGCGTCGCGGACCTCGACGGTCCGGCCGGCGGCCACGGTGACCGGCAGGGTTCGCATGATGTAGCTGAGCTGCTCGTCCCAGATGGCCATGTTGTACGTGCCGGCCGGCACGTTCTGGATGTCGAAGTTGCCCTGCTCGTCGCCCCGGCCGATGAAGACGGTGCGGTCGGTCGTGCTGTCGCTCAGCGCGACGAACGGGTTCTGCACAGGCTCGCCCAGGGTGAGCACGTCGAACGGCGGCCAACCCTGCCAGTTGCGGGCCGTGCCGGTGATCTCGCCCGTTCCCGTGTTGGCGAATGGCGTCGGCGCGCAGACGAAGCCGAACCAGTACGCGGTGCGGTTGGTCGGTGGCTCCCACAACTGCTCGCCCGGCGCGCCCGTGCCGTCGCTACCTTCCTCGACACCAGCCTGCAACTGCAGGCCGCCGTCGATGGTCGTGGTCTGGTACCACTGGCTGTTGGGGTCGCTGTTGCAGGGCCCCTCCGGCGGATGCACGTCGATGAAGTAGGTGGCCGGTCCGAGGTCGTTGATGGTGACCAGCCCGTCGGCGGCCGTCAGGCATTGGCCGCCGCACAGCGGGTTGTTGTTGTAGTCGACCGTGACCGCGCTCTTGGTCTGCTCCTCCAGCCCGACCCTGAAGCCCTGCAGCGCGCCCTCTTCGGTGTCCGGGGCGCCGTTGGTCCAGGCGTTGTCCTGGAACACGAAGACCCGGATCTTGCCGAGCGGCAGCGGGTGGGCATCGCTCTGCTCGGTGAGGTCGATCTGCGCGTTGAGGGTGCCGTCAGCGGCGGCGTCGTCGGGCAGGGTGATGTGCTTGCCCCACATCTTGTGGTCCTGCGCACGGACCGAGATCAGGTACCGTCCGGCGGGCAGATTGACGGTCTTGCGTCCCTCGTTGCCTTCGCGCACGATCGGGCTGTTGCTCTCGGTCGTCACGTACTTCGGGAACGGGTCCTTCGGCTGGCGCGTCGCAGGGTTGACGAAGCGCGTGTTGTCGACGTTGATGATGTAGTTGAAGTGCGGCAGTGCGGTGTGTGACGTGAAGTCGCGCGCGTCCACCGTGACCGCGCAGCCGGCGGCCGGACATGAAGTGGCCGCTTGCGCCTGAGGTACGAGCACGGCGAGTGCCACGACGGGCGGGAGCAGACCGCCGACGAGGACCAGGACCGCCCCGCGGGCGGCGAGGTTGCGGCGGATTCTGTCGAGTCGCATCCTCGGCGGAAGGAGGACCGGTCCGGACAGCGGATGCAAACGGCTCAGCCGGCGAGCGATCGGTTTCGCCGACCCCGTGATGGACTGGCCTGGAGTCCACGCTGCCCAGGCTCTCCGCAGCGCGTCCATGATCGTGTGGCTCGACCGGTCCCAGCGCATCGGCTTCACCTCTCCACGCGCGATGCCTCGGCAGGTGCGCCCTGCATCACGGCGAGTATTCGCCGGGAACTGTCCGCGCAGCCCGTTCATGACGGGTCTGTCATGCGTGTGTCACGGTGCGGTCATCTTCGCGGCGGGCACCGGCCCGATCGGGCCGCACCCTGAGCGCCGTCGCTCCGGGAGTTCCGCCTCTTCGCGGATCGATGCAACACGTCGGCCAGGTCTCGAGCGGGTAGCGCTCCGGCCGGTTGCCGACGGCGCATGACCACCACGTGACAGTCATATGACGGTCTCGTCATGTGACTGGACCCGGCGATCCGTTTCGTCCTACGTTCCGGCTCGGTTCGCAGTCGGCTCTGGTGGCTGCTGTCAGCCCGACGGCGCCGCCGCCGTGCCGGCACCCCGGCCACGCCTGCCGAGGAGAACGAGCTGGAGGGTGTCCGATGAAGCGTGCGATCCTGGTCGTCACCGTCGCGCTTGCGATGATTCTGGTGAACAGTTCGGGGCCTGCCTCGGCCGGCCGGCCGGCCACGCGGCCGCAGCAACTCGTGCAGGCCATCGTGGTACTCACGGCGCAGGTCGACCCGAGCACCATCAAAGCCCCGAACCGCCGACAGCGCGGCGCCGCCCTGGAACGGGCACTGCACGCCACGGCGGACACCACGCAAAAGGGCGTCCTTGCGCTACTACGCAAGCGGCAGGCGCAGGGACTCGTCACCACGATCGATCCATTGTGGATCGTCAACGGAGTCAGCGTGACGGCCGCCCCGTCAGTCATCCGGGAACTGGCCACCCGCCCTGACGTCCGCAGGATCGATCCTGATCTCGCCATCCCGGCACCCATCACGCCCAGGTCGACGGCCACGACCGAACTCAGCCCGGCGCCCCCCGAGCCGAACGTGGCGCTCGTCAACGCTCCGGCGCTGTGGA
Source organism: Dactylosporangium cerinum (assembly GCF_042653625.1). NCBI lineage: Bacteria > Bacillati > Actinomycetota > Actinomycetes > Micromonosporales > Micromonosporaceae > Dactylosporangium > Dactylosporangium cerinum. The sequence goes on from NZ_JBHSIU010000003.1 coordinate 68,282, forward strand.
ACCTCGGGTTCCGCGGCCAGGGGGTCGTGGTGGCGAGCATGGACACCGGGGTCGACGGCAGTCATCCCGACCTGGCCGGTCGCTGGCGGGGCGGCAGCAACAGCTGGTACGACCCGTATGGTCAGCACCCGACGGTGCCCACTGACGTCAACGGCCACGGCACCGCGACGATGGGCGTCATGGTCGGCGGCGACGCCGGGGGTACCTCGATCGGCATGGCGCCAGACGCCCGGTGGATCGCCGTGAAGATATTCAACGACCGCGGTGCCGCCACCTCGACCGCCATTCACCGCGGCTTCCAGTGGCTGCTGGACCCCGACGGCAACCCGGACACCGCCGACGCAGCCGACGTGGTCAACGATTCGTGGACGCTGTCCATGGGCGGCTGCAACCTCGACTTCCAGCCCGACCTGGCCATGCTGCGGGCGGCCGGGATCCTGCCGGTGTTCTCCGCCGGCAACTACGGCCCCGCCACGGGCACGGTTTTCAGCCCGGCCAACAACCCGCAGGCATTCGCGGTCGGCGCCACCGACAACACGGACGTCATCGACCCGTCGAGCAGCCGCGGGCCGTCGGCCTGTGGCCAGCCGATCGTGCCGCGCGCGGTCGCGCCCGGCGTCAGTGTGCGGACCACCGACCTCTACGGCCTGTACACCGTTGCATCCGGTACGTCGCTGGCTGCGCCGCACGTCGCCGGGGCGCTGGCCCTGCTGCTGAGCGCGTTTCCGGACCTGTCCGCCGACCGGCAGGCCGCCGCGCTGGAGGGCGGCGCCATGGACCTCGGCCCGAGCGGCCCGGACAACGACTACGGCTACGGCCGGCTGGACGCCTTAGCCGCGTACCGGTGGCTGACGATGCCCGATTTCACGGTGTCGGCATCCCCCTCGACGGCGACCACGACACCCGGCGGAACCGCCACGTACACCGTTTCCGTCGCGGGTGTGAACGGCTTCACCGACGCCGTCACACTCAGCCTCGCCGGGCTCTCCGCCGCGCAGGCCACGTGGAGCTTCACCCCACCGGTCGTCTCCGGTGGCAGCGGCAGCGGCCGGCTCGACGTGACCACGACGGCCGGCCTCGCACCGGGTTCGTACCCGCTCACGCTGACCGGCACGAACGGCTCGACCAGCCGCAGTGCGTATGCCACCCTCGTGGTCCCCGCGCCACCGGACTTCACCGTGGCCGCCGCCCCCGCTTCGAGGACGGTGCCAGCCGGCGACACCACCACATACACCGTGACGGTCGGCACCCTCAACGGCTTCACCGGCAACGTTGCGCTGTCCCTCACCGGCCTGCCGGGCAGCGTGGGCTCGTCAGCGTTCAACCCGACGTCCGTCGCCGGCGTGGGCAGTTCCCAGCTGACCATCACGACGCCGGCGACGGCGCCGCCCGGCACCTATCCGCTCGTGGTCACCGGCACGAGCGGTTCTCTCAGCCACACCGCCACGGTCATGCTCACCGTTACCGCGCGGGACTTCACGCTCAGCGCGAGTCCGTCCACGGTCACGGTCTCGCGCGGCCAGACCGCCTCGTACACAGTTTCGGTCGGGTCCGTGGGTGGCTTTACCGGCAGCGTGTCGCTTTCGGTGACGGGTCTGCCGGCCGGCGCGTCCGCGACCTTCAGCACGAACCCGGTCGGTACACCGGGTAGCTCGACGCTGCGGGTGCGCACCACGTCGTCGACCCCGCGCGCCGCCTTCACCATCCGCGTGATCGGGACCGCCGGAGCGTTGGTACACCAGGTCCCGGTGACCTTGACGGTCCGTTGACGTTCTCTCCGCCCTGACTTGGAACGGCTGTCAAGTGTGAATGCCATGATCCTGTCGATCCCTGCGCGCTGACGCTGCGACTGCCAGATCGACCTGCGACGCGGCCCGCGCCGAGCCGCGGAACGGACCCGTCGCCCACCCGGCGACAACCAGCAACAGCACGGCCAGCACGTCCAGCAACGGCGCGAGTGGCAGACCACGGTCCGGACCGGCGGCGGGGAGTTGCAGCGGTACGCGCAGCAGCTCGCCTGCGCGCATCAGCTCGACGGTGACCGGACCGCCGTCGAATCCGGCTCCCACGAATCCGACGCCGGCGAACCGGTTGGCGTCAACGGGCCGCAGCGCGACCGCCCGGCCGGCGACCCGGAGTGTGACCGCGTCGACCGGAGCCGGCGGGGGACGCCGGCTGCTCGTGACGGTCAGGTCGAACGCGACGGTGTCCGCACCGGCCGGGGTCGCCGACACGGTTGCCAGCAGATCCCTGGCAGAAGCTGTCGACGTGGTTGTGGCCGCGGCGCGCTGGGCGACCGGCGGCGGGGTGAGCCCGAGCACGCCGGCGAGCAGCAGCATGGCTGTCAGGCCGACCAACGTCTCCCGACCGAGCGGCCGTCGCAGGCGAAGCGCGAGCGCGACCACGGCCAGCGTCAGCGTCCACTTGAACGCGACCAGTTGGCCGTAACGGGTGCCGAACAGCTCACCGACCACGGGCACCTGCAGCCCCGCCTGGATCAGTCCGCTCACCACGACCAGCCCGAAGCTGACCGCCGTCAGGCGCACGAGCGGGGCCGTCAGCCCGGGCAGTGCACGGGTTCCAGCGACGCCGACCACCCCGGCGAGCGCGAACGCGACCCCCAGCCAGACCGTGCCAGCGAGGATGTGCGCCGTCGCGGCGACGACCGCGAACCCGCGCAGGCCCGCTACGGCGGATGTGTGGCTCGCGAGAGCGTGGCACATTCCGGCGACGAGTGCGGCGCCTGTGACGCCGGCCCACCATCGGCGACGGCTGTCCCGGCGTAGCTGGAGGGCGAGCAGCAGCAGGGCGACGAAGGCCACTTCGACGCCGGTCCAGCGCCATCCCCACGTGGTCTCGGTGACGAGCTGCCACAGCCCGGCGGTTCCGCGCAGGCGCTCGTCGTTGAGCCGCACCAGGCCGAACAGCGCCCCGCCGGCGGCGCATCGGGCGGCGAGGGTCAGGGCCCGCCGGTACGTGGACGCCAGCCGCGGGTCGGTGCCGGCGGCGGGTTGCCGCCGTACCACACCGGCGAGGGTGATGCCGCCGAGCGTTCCGGCGAGCACGGCGAGGCCCACCCACCGAGCCACCAGGCCCTCTGGCGTGACCGTGCCGGCCTCCGCGGCCGTGCCCGCCGTGTCGACGCTGAAGACGAGCAGCCCGCTCGCCGGATGAGAGTCGGCGGCGGTACGGGCCTGCCACAGCACGGTGTAGGTGCCGTCGCCCAGCGGCGGCAGCGCCAGCCGGAGTTCCGGGCCGACGACACGCACTGACACCCCGGTCACGGCACCAGCTTGCGCGTCGAAGACCTGCGCGGTGCACGCCGGCGCGGCAAGCGCCCCCTCGAACCGGAGCGTCACCGCACTCGGCGCCCGTGGCAGCACCGCCCCCGGCTGCGGGTCGGAGCCGATCAGGACGGTATGCGCGGCCGCCGGGCTGCTGAACACGAGCACCGCCAGCAGCCCCAGCACGCTTCCCGATGCGAGGCGTCTACCTGGCCACAACATGTTCCACCTGCGCGTCACCGAGCAGGACGGTTACCACGGTCTCCTGGCGGACCCAGCCGCCCGGGTTCTCGAAGACCAGGTAGTAGGTGACGGCGGGCTTCATGGGGCCGCTGTGGGCATGGTTCATGTACAACTGGTTGATCACCAGCCCGGTCGCCTCGTCGACGATGGCCGGCGGTGTCGGGTCCGGGCCGCGAAGCGGCTACGGACCTCATGCAGCTCCGCTTCGATCGCCTTGGGCATTTGTCGCAGCATGTGGCGGATCTCGCGCATCGGTCGACCTCCCGGCGGCACCCGTCGAGGAGGGGGCCACCGAACGGACCATAGGGCGGATCCGATCGCTGCGCCCAAGTTCATGACACATCGGTCATGTGTTTGTCATAGAGCCGTCATCCGTTGAGCGTTTGAACAGTTGTCGAGCCGGCAACACGTCAGGTTCTGCCGATCGAACCTCCGGCGATTCCGGAGGGAACCACAAGGTGACGCAGCTGCCGACGCCGGGCTCACCACGCACCTCGACCCGCCCGCCCCACGACTCGACCACAGCCCTGGCGATCGCCAGTCCCAGCCCGGTGCCCGTGCTGCTGGGCAGCGGGCCAGTGGCGGCGGTCAGCGCCGCGGCCCGCTCGGGCGTCATTCCGGCACCGCTGTCGAGTACTTCGATCGTCCAGCCGTCGGCCCGGCGCGTGCCGACGATCTCGATCCGGTCACCATCGGCGGTGAACTTCTCCGCGTTCTCCAGCAGGCAGTCCAGCGCCGCCTCCAGCCGCTCGGGGACGATCCCCACCACCCCGACGTCGGAGCGGACCTTCCAGATCCGGTCCGCCGTCGGTACCCAGCGATGCAAGGTGCGCTTGAGCTCGGCGTCGATGTCGGCCGGCTGTCGTGCCGCGGCGGCGGTCATGAGCATGAGGGTCACCAGCCGGTACGTGATCCGAGACAGCTTGTCCAACTCGTCGAGAACGATCGCCGCGTCCTCGGCGACACCCGGACCGCTCGCACCGTCGCGGATCAGCTCCGCGTAACCCCGGGCCACCGTGATCGGGGTACGCAGCTCGTGTGACACGAGCCGGACGAGGATCTGCTGCGTGTCGGCCTGACGGCGCTCGTGCTCGGCCAGTTGCGCGAGCCGCGCGACGACCCGCTGGCGCACGTGGACGTGCCACACCATCACCCCGAACACCAGCATCATCAGCGGGACCTCGGTCGTCTCCTCCCAGCCGATCTCACCAGCGGCGGCGTGGTGGACCAGGATCGTTCCGGTGGTCGCGGCGACGCCGATCAGGACCGCCGCCATGCCGGCCGGATGCCAGGCGATGAACCCGTACACAATGGACAGGCCGATCCAGACCAGGTGGAACGGGATCGTCTCCTTGCCCGGGAACAGATACATCAACACGACGTTGATCACCGACGCCACGGCCCAAGCGAGCAGGAGGCGCCGGCCGCGCCGCGAGCGGTCAGCCGGCCAGAAGTCGGTAACCGACACTGCGCACCGTCTCCACTCGCGCCGCGGTGCCGAGCTTGCCGCGCAGCCGGCGGACGCAGACGTCGACCACGTTGCTGCCGGGGTCGAACGAGAGGTGCCACACGTCGGCCAGCAGCTCCGACCGGCTGCACGCCTGCCCGGCTCGCTGCATCAGGTGGCGCAGCAGGAGGAACTCGCGCAACGACAGGTCGACCTGCCGCCCCGCGATCAGCACCCGGCGCTGTCGCACGTCGAGTTTGAGGGACCCGACGACGAGCCACTGCGCCTCGGCGGGGTTCGGCTCGCGGATGCGGGCGCGGACCCTCGCCATCAACTCGGCGAGGACAAACGGCTTCGACACGAAGTCGACCGCACCGGCGTCGAGACAGGCCACTCGCAAGCCGATCTCCATGATCGCGGAAACCACGATCACCCGTTGGCCAGGACGTTCCTCCACGACGCGGCTCAGGACTTCCGTGCCGTCCAGCCCGGGGAGCATCAGGTCCAGGAGCAAAAGATCAAACTGCCGATCGAGTGCGATCGTCAGTGCATCCGGGCCGTTGTACGCAAGGTCAACCGCATGGCCCTCAGTCTCCAGCGCGCGCGAGACGAGGCGTGCGATCCTCTTGTCGTCCTCCACGACCAGGACCCGTCCCACGGAAACCCCCGTCGGCGAAATGAATTCCTCGAGATCGGCTATTCACGCGGACCGTATCCACAATCCGTGATCGAACCAATACCCCGATCGTGGGTATGACTCTCTTTTCGGCCGAACGGCCAAGCCGTTCCGCCACTCGGCCAGCCTGTCTTGGGGCTTTTATCACTAAAGATGGCAGTCTGGCCTGTAGGGCCCGTAAATTCGGTTCGGTGGCTGTGACGTGCGGTTTTGTGCGCGGTCCCAGGAACGTCGCGGTGACGATCTAGGCCATGGCAGCCTCGCTGGTTTACCTGCTCCTGCGCCAGATGCTGACCCGCACCACCCGCGGCGGATCGGTAGGCGTCCGGTCCGCCTGGGGCTGGAAGTGGAAGGCCGAGGCTGTGTCGGCGGCGAGCAGTTCCGGCCGTACCATGCGGTTCCGCCGCGGCGCCTGCGGCACCCGCTGATGGAGCTGGCAAACGTGGTCCTGGCCGCATCCAGCCGCCCGGTGCGACGTTGCTCGACGTGACGACCGCCCGGCGCCGGGCACCGGTCCCCGGGTGGACCGGCGCCCGGCGGAAGCCGTCACTGCTCCAGGATCTCCCAGGCCTTCGGGACCCAGATCCAGTGGTCGTTCACGTACACCAGGCCCTCGTAGGCGCGGCCCGTGTCCTCGCCCGGCTCGGTGTATTTCCAGCGGTACACCGTGAGGCCTGGGCGCAGATGGGTGCCGAGCTTCTTGTAGCCGCCCGGGAAGTCGCGCTCCACGGCCGGGGTCCACTTGCGGATGTCATCGGTCGTGGCCTGGTACAGCTTGAGGTCGGTCTGGGACGCCGAGCCGGCCAGCTCGACCTTCTCGCCGTTCCACAGTTTCGTCTTGTAGAACGACTCCGCCTTCGACGCCAGCTCGTCTGTGAACACCGCGGCGTAGTCGGCCGCTTTGGGCTGGAGGGTCTTCACTGTCTCCGCGCCGTCGGCCGCGCGCAGCGCCTCCATCAGGGCCTTCGCGCCCGTCTCGCCCTTCGGGAACGCGGCGGCCTTCGCGGTGATGGAGGCAGCCGGGGCGGGAGTGTCGGCGGCGGGGTCGCAGGCGGTCAGGGCGAGGACGAGTAGGGCCATGGGTAGCGCAAGACGCTTCATGTGAATGCTCCTTCGATGATCACGAAGGGCTCACGCTAACCGCGGGGGTCAAACCATGCTGGCGGGGTGTTTCCGCAGGTCGCGGTTGAGGTTGCCCGGCCCCGGGAGATGATTCGGTCACATAGCCGACACGCCGCCGATAGGTGGCATCGACGCGAGAAGGAAGCGCCAATCAGCCAAGTGATTTCGCCTGCGAGATTGGGGCTCTGGCGCGAACTGTGTGATGGATGCCAGACCATGAATCGTTGCCCGAGAGCGCGATGCCGTCGGACGGCTGCTGTGCGAGGCCGTTGATCTGCGCGCCGGCGAGCGGGCTCTGGACGTGGCAACGGCAACGCCGCCCTGGCCGCGGGCCGACGAGGTGCTACCCGGCGAGGACGAGGTCTGGCATGCGCGGCTACTGGAGCAGTCGGTGGTGGTACCGGGGCCGGTCACCCATCGCCTGGGCGCAGCCGCCCCGGGCCGCTGGCGTGCATTTGGTGATGGGGGTCAACGAACGCGAGGAGCACGGCGGCACGGTCTACAGGGTCCTGTACTTCGACGCCGGCGGCCGGCTGCTCGGTAAGCACCGCAAGCTCGTGCCGACTCACGCTGAGCGGCTGGTGTGGGGCGAGCGGTCAGTGGAGGTGCCCGCGTCTGGTCCGTGGTGTCGTCGGTGTGAGCCGTGGCGGGAGCAGTCGCACGAGGCGACGCCGCAGCCGCAGCGCTTTCGACAGGGTGAAGGTCACCGCGGCGGCCGGCGTGGACAGGCCCGCGGCGGTGCGCACGTCGGGGTCGAGCAGCGCCGACACCATGGGCCGGACCAGCGGGCGCAGCAGCAGAGGTACTCGGCTGCGCGCCATGGCCAGGGTCCGCTCGCTGCACAGTCGCCCGGCGTCGGTCGGGGCGAACCCGGCCTCGCAGCCGGCAAGGTAGGCGGCCAGCGCATCGTACGTGCGGGGCAGGTTGCGCACGCCGATACGGCGGCCCAGCTCGGCGTAGAACGTGACCAGCGCGGTCCGTTCCCCGTCAGTGGCCGGCCGCCAGCCATACCGGTCGAGCCAGCGCACCAGCGTCACTGCCAGCGCGGCGAGCGCAAACCTGTTGTCCGCGGCGGTCACCGGCGTACCGCGGTGGCTGCGGTTGACGAAGCGCAGGATATCGCGTCCGCGCGGCGCGTCGAAGCCGTGCTCGACCAGGTCGCCGAACGTCAGCGAGGTGACCTCGGCCCGGGTGAACAGCGCATCGGTGCTGCCGACGACCGCGGCGACCGGCGGGTTGGCGTACAGGTGCCAGATCATCAGCCGACCGGCCATCCGCACGTCCCAGGGGAACTCGTGGAACATCAGCAGTCGGACGATCTCGGCGTAGTCGCGCACCGGATCGAGCCCAGCGATGCGGTCCCGAATAGCAAAGCGGCGCATTCCGCCGAGGATAGGTACGCCTCCAAACGCGCGTCGCTACAACGGTCACGGCGCTGTTGCGCTTGGAAATCGGAGGACGCGTTGGAGCGAGTACGGCCGGTCTTCAGAATTCACCGGTCCTCGCGTTGTGGCTTGCGTTATCCGATTACGGTCAATCCGGCAGCTGTCAACCACCCGCTGCCTCGGGTACTCATGTGGTGGCCAGGGCTTCGGTGGGGGCGAGGCGGGCGGCGCGCCAGGCTGGGTAGAGGCCGGCGATGCCGCCGATGATGAGGGTGGCTGCGACGCCGCCGACACTGGCCCAGGCCGGTACCACGGACGGCCAGCCCTGGTAGTAGGAGGCGTAGGCGATGGTGACGGCGATGCCCAGCAGTACGCCGCCGACGCCGCCGAGCGCGGAGAGCAGGAGCGATTCGGCCAGGAACTGCAGGCGGATCTGGCCGCGGGTGGCGCCGAGCGAGCGGCGTAGTCCGATCTCGGCGCGCCGTTCGAGTACCGAGATCACCATGGTGTTGGCGACCCCGACCCCGCCGACGAGGAGCGCCACCGCGCCCAGGCCGAGCAGCAGCGCGTTCAGCGTGGTGTTGGCGGCCTGCTTGGCGGCCAGTACGTCGGATGGCCGGGACACATTGACCTCGTCGGGGTGCTCCGGATTGGCGGTGCGGGCAAGCGCCGAGCGGACTGCGGCCACCACCTCGTTGGTGTCGCGGGTGCGGGTGTAGATGGTGGTGGGGTATCCGTCGAAGCCGAGTTTCGCCTGGGCGACCGGCCAGCCGACCAGTGCCGCGCTGTCCAGCTCGGGCGCCAGCGGCACCGGGTCGAGGATGCCGATCACGGTGAACCACTGGTCACCGAGCCAGACTTGCACGCTCGCCCCGGAGGCGCCGATGCCGAGCCGCCGCGCGGCCTGGTCGCCCAGGACGACGGTGGGGTACTGCTCGGCGGCGGTGTTGAGCCACGTTCCGTCGGCGACCGTGGCGCCGACGGTGGCCAGCAGATCGATGCGGGCCGCCTCGACGACGATGCTGCCGGTCTGCCCGGTGGGGATGTGGTCGTTGCGGTAGACGTTCAGGCCGGTGTCGCCGGTGGCGGTCACCGAGGTGACCGGTTCGATCCGTCCGATCATGGCGACCGCCTGGTTGGGCAGGTGCGACGGCTTACCGAACATCGACTGTCCGGGTGCTACCCGCAGGAGATTCGTGCCCAGCCTGGCCAGTTGCCGGTTGAGATCCTCCCGGCTGGACGTGGAGATGCCCACCACGGCGATCATCGCGGCGATGCCGATCGCGATGCCCAGCGCGGACAGGAACGCTCGCATCGGCCGGGTACGCAGCCCCGCGGCACCGACCCGGGCCACGTCCGGCAGGTTCAGCCTGGCCGGCGTCGGTTGTCCTCGACGCGGCGCCGGCGGATCGATGATCGCTGTCATAGTGAGGTCTCCGTCAGTGAGGAGTCGAGGACGATCTGGCCGTCGCGGGTCTCGATGCGCCGGGGCAGGCCGGCCGCGATGTCCCGGTCGTGGGTGATGATCACAACGGTGGTGCCGGCGCCGTTCAACTCGTGCAGCAGAGCCAGGACCCCGGCTCCGGCGGTCGAGTCGAGGTTCCCGGTCGGCTCGTCGGCCAGCAGCAGCACCGGATTGCCGACCACCGCGCGGGCGATGGCCACCCGTTGCCGCTCGCCCCCGGACAATTCATGTGGCCGGTGATCGAGGCGGTGGCTCAGCCCCACCCGATCCAGCGCGGCGGCCGCGCGGTGGCGCCGTTCGCGCATCCGGACACCGCTGTAGAGCAGGCCATCGGCCACGGCATCCAGCGCTGGCACGCCGTGGGCGAGGTGGAAGTGTTGGAAGACGAACCCGATGGTGTGTGCCCGCAGCGACGACAGCCCGCGGTCGGACAGCGTTGCCACTTCGTATCCATCGATGCGCAAGGTGCCCGACGACGGCCGGTCCAGGGTGCCGATCAGGTGCAGCATGGTGGACTTACCCGAGCCGGAGGGTCCGACCACGCCCACGAACTCGCCGTACCCGACACTCAGCGACGCCTCGTGCAGGGCGTTGACCCCGCCCGGGTAGGTCTTGGTGACTGTGTCGAGAACGATGACCTCGCTCATGCGGGCACCCCCACCATCGTGCCGGCGGCGATACCGTCGCCGGTGATCTCCACCCGCCCGTTGGCGAACATGCCGGTCTTCACCGGCACGTAGCGGGTGTCCGAGCCGGTGACCACCTGGACGCCGTACCCGCCCTCGGCGAGCGCGAGCAGCGCTTCGACGGGTACGACCAGCACGTCCGTGGCCTGACCGGAGATCAGCATCACCCCGACCGGTGCGTTGTCCAGGGTGCCCAACGCGTTCGGATCGGACAGCCCGACGATGACATCGATCGTGGTGCCTTTGTCATTGGTCGTAGCCGCAGTGCCGATCGCCTGCACCGTGCCGTCGACGACTTTCCCGTCCGGCAACGTGACCGTGACCGCGAGCCCGGTCTTGACCAGACTCTGCAGCCCAACATCCAGCGGGATCGTCACCACGCGGACCGTGGCCGCGTAGGTCAGCACATCACCGGTGGCCGGGCGGCCGAGACCTGCCTTGAGCGAGACGACCCGGATGGCGTCGGGCGCCATCGCCACCTGGCTGGGATCGACCGTGCCGGTCGTGGTCAGCCCGAGGTCGGCCTGCCATTTCTTGACCGCGGTCGCCGTCGCGGCGCTGTACTGGTCGTCCACGGTGAACCCGGTGTATCCCAACGCGGAGAGGTTCTGCTCCAGTTCTTTGACGTCCGTGCCGGTGAAACCGGCACTCAGCGAGCGATACAGCGGCAGCGTCCCGTAGATCAGCGGTACCGGTTTGTCGTCCACCTTGTACGCCGGCTTGCCCCGGCTCACCACACTGCCCGGATCCGGCAGCCAGGTGATCGTGCCCGAGGGGCCGGCACCACCCGCGCCGCCGCCAGCCGCGGTCGGCACGCTGAGCGCGCTCGTCGCGCCGTATCCCAGCGTGCCCGAGACCCGCTCGGTCTGGGTCAGCGTCGCCTTGGTTACCTGGGCGGTTGCCGGTGGCAGCTTGCTGCGCGCCGGTGTCGAGGGGCGCTTGCCGCCGATACCCCGCGCCGCCGCGCCCGCCGCCACCGCGATCACCGTGACGGCGACCACAACGGCCAGGGTCTTGCCGCGGCGCCGGCGCCGGTGCGCTGCCAGACCTGGTCCAGCCCGGTCACCCGCGCTTGCGACGGCGCCAACCCCACCGTCGTTGGCCGGTTCCGCGACCCGTTGGCCGTCCTGGATTGGACCCGTCAGGCCGACGTCCGCACCCCGGGTTTCCCGCAACCCACTTCCATAGGACGCCCCGCCAGGCGCGTCTCCACTCATTTGCCAGGCCCGCCGTTTTCAACGCCACCGGGAATCTTGTCCTTGCATGCCTCGCCGGCGGCCTTGGCCACCGCCTCATTCTGGTTCGCACCCTGGGGGCTACGGGGTCCGCCGTTCGGGTTCGGGTCGGGCATGTCGACGCCGTGGTCACGCATGCATTTCGCGTAGTCGCGCATCTGGGCGAGCTGTGTCGGGTCGATCGGGGGTGGGCCCTCACCGCCGTTCGGGTCCAATGATTTGCATGCCTCGATCGCGGCCTTGACCGTCGGTGAGTTCGGATCGAGGGACGCCCCAGGGCCTGGCGTGTTTCGGCCGACGCCGACACCGCCGCCGCCCACACCCGGGTCGGGCACGTCGACGCCGTGATCACGCATGCATTGCGCGAACTTGCGTCCCTGGTCCAACGGATCGGTCGAACCAGCCGCGGCTGCGCCGTTGCTGGGCTTGGCCGTGCCGCAGGCGGCAGCCGCACCCAACATGACAGTGAACAGAGTCACGGTTACGGCCAGCCAGATCGTTCCGGCTCGCCCCACCGGTTTCCCCGCACCGCCGCTGGCAAAGCCAGTTCCCGGGCGATTTTCATTGTGGCAGCCGTCATCAGATGCCGAACTAAACATTGATGCTCCTCAAATACAACCGCGTCCGATGCTTTTCCTGGCACGCGGGAACCGCGACAACCGTTGGGCGCCAACGGGCTACGACACAAAGCTAGGCACCATTGCGGCCGGCGGACAGATAGAAAATGTCACCAGAATCCGCGCCGGCCGTGCCGTCCGCTTAGGCCCGGCGCTACCGTTGACCCGGCCGATCATTTGGGAACGCATTCAGAGGCGGGTGAGGATGACGCCCCCACAGACACGAACCGTCAGGCGGGTGCGTGTTGTCGCCGGGCTCGGGCTGCTGCCGCTGCTCCTGTCGACAGTCGTAGAGTGGCGCGGCTCGTCTTCCGGCCTGGAGATCACGACCTCAAACCAGGCATGGACCCCGCTGGCGCCGGCCATCGTCGTCGCATCCGCAGCGCTGTACCTGGTGTACTGGCTGAAAGTCTGGCCGCACGAGCACGGTGCCCGAACCCCGATGCTGCTGCTTGCCGCGATGGCCACGCTGGCTGTCCTCGACGCGGTGATCTTCGGCCCGACCAACGACCTGTGGTTGTATGTGGCCATAGTGGCCGGGTGCGCGCTACCACCTCGCAGGGCGGTAGCTGCGGTCCTGCTCATCATCGTTGCGGCCACCGCCGCGACACTCCTCCCACTCAGCTCACGACCCGGCCAGGCAACGAGCACCGCCGACACGGGCTACACCGGCAGCCCCGTCACCCAGTCAACGACGGCCCGCGTCAACCTGCCCGGCCTGTCGGTCCGGCTCTCCGACCAACTGTCCGCGGCCACCGTCGCCGCCCTACCGCTGCTCATCGCCGGCCTGGGCACGATACTGGTCACGTTCCTGAGCCAGAACAACCGGCAACTGCGCGCCGCCCGGGTGTTGCAGGTCCAACTCGCCGCCCAGGAAGAACGCACCCGGGTGGCCCGCGACCTGCACGACACTCTCGGCCGCAGCCTGTCGCTGATGGCCGTCAAACTCCAGGTCGCCGAGCACCTGGTCACGACCGGCGACCCCGATGCAGGCGTCGAGGTGGGCGAGGTCCGGCGCCTTACCCTGCACGCCCTGCGCGACGTGCGCGACACGGTCAGTGGATATCGCCAACCCACCATCGTCGCCGAGCTCAGCGGCGCCAGCATCGCCCTGAACGCTGCGGGCATCACTTCGCACCTGCGCGACCACCACGGCGTACTCGCACCGGAGGTCGAAGCGGCCTGCGGCTGGATTATCCGAGAGGCCACCACCAACGTCCTCAAGCACAGCCGGGCCCGGAACTGCAGCATCGACCTCGAACGCGTCAACGGCTACATCATCGTGTCCGTCCTCGACGACGGGCCCACCTACCGGCCCAACGGCACCGGCTTCGGGCTGCAAGGGCTACGCGAACGCGTCGACGCCTTAGGTGGTGCGCTCCTCGCGCAACCCGCCTCACCCGGCCCAGGCTTCCAGCTTCGCGCGCGGATACCCGTCCACCCCACCATCACCGGCCATGTCACCGATTAGCGTCCTGCTCGCCGACGACCAGACCATGTTCCGCACCGCAGTACGCCGACTGCTGGAATGGGAAGGAGACATCCACGTCGCGGCCGAGGTCGCCGACGGCGACCAGATACTCGCCGCCGCCCTACGCGTGCGCCCCCACGTGGCTGTCATCGATATCGAAATGCCGCGACTCGACGGCCTGACCGCAGCCGCTCAACTCCATCAACAACTACCCGGATGCAAGATTCTCATCTCCACCACCTTCGGCCGCCCCGGCTTTCTCCAACGTGCACTCACCCACGGCGCCACCGGATTCGTCCTCAAAGACGCCCCCATCGACGAACTTGCCGCCGCCATCCGTAACTGCGCCGCTGGCGTCAAAGTCATCGACCCCGGACTGGCTGCCCAGGCGCACCGCCTCGGACCCAGCCCGCTCACCAACAGCGAAAGACAGATACTCGCCGCGGTGGCCACCGGAGCCAGCATCAGGGAAATCGCCCACGAACTCCACCTGTCCGAAGGCACCGTGCGCAACCGTGTTACCAGCGCCATCGACAAGACCGCCGCCCGCAACCGCGTCGACGCCATCCGCATCGCCCGTGACAACGGATGGCTCTGACCGGGATTCGCAGGCGGCCGTGCACCAGCACCCACACTCACGACGCGATTGGCTGCGGTCTGGCCGGCGCCAATCGCGTACCGACACGCCGACGGCAACACCGGCCCGCAATGGAGCCCCCCGCCGCACTCGTGGACGATCTGCCCGTCGCCGTCCTGGCCGCTCGAACCGTCGGCGTCCGTCCCTGCCGCCACGGTCGGCGTTCGCCGGGTTCCGGTTCCCGCCGGATGTGATCGTGGTCGCGGTCCGGCTGTATCTGCGCTACAACCTGTCCTACCGCGACGTCGAGGAACTCCTTGTCGAGCGGGGCGTTGAGACCGACCACGTCACTGTCTTCCGGTGGGTTCAATGCTTCACCCCGCTGCTGGCTGACGCGACCCGGTGGGGCCGGCATGCACCTGGCGACAGGTGGTACGTCGACGAAACCTACGTCAAGGTCAACGGCGTCTGGCGGTACGTGTACCGGCCGTCGACCAGCACGGCCAGGTCAGCGACGTACTCGTCTCCGCCCGCCGCGACGCTGCTGCGGCACGCCGGTTCTTCCGCCGGGCGATGACCACCCTGAAGGTCCAACCCACAGAGGTGGTCACCACCGCGGCTTCGGTGTACCCGGCGGTGCTCGACGCGCTGGTCCCGTCGGCGTGGCACCACGTCGAACGGCATGCCAACAACCGAGTAGAAGCAGACCACAGCCAACTCAAGCACCGGCTCAGAGAGTCGCTGAAGTATCGCCCGGGGTCGGTCAGGGCGATGCGAGAGCCTCGGTCGGAGACAGGCGGGCGGCCCGCCAGGCCGGGTAGAGGCCGGCGCAGGTGCCGATGATGAGCGTCGCGACGATGCCGCCGCCGCTGGCCCAGGCCGGGACGACCGCCGGCCAGTCGTTGGCGGCCGCGAACCCTACGGTGACCAGGACGCCGAGCAGGGCACCGCCGATACCGCCGAGCGCGGACAGCAGCAGCGACTCGGCGAGGAACTGGATGCGGATCTGCCCACGGGTGGCGCCGAGGGAACGGCGTAGCCCGATCTCCGAACGGCGTTCGAGCACCGAGATGATCATCGTGTTGGCCACACCAATCCCGCCGACGAGCAGCGATACCCCGCCCAGCCCGATCAGCAGCGCCCTGAGCGCCGCGTCGGTGGTCGCCCGCGCCAGCAGGACGTCCGAGGGTCGGGACACCTTCACCTCGTTGGGATGTTCCGGGTTGGCGGTCGCGGCCAGCATCGCGGCCACCGAGGCCACCGCGTCATCGCGGGTGCGGGTGTAGATGGTCGTGGCATGGCCGTCGAAGCGCAGGTCGGAGGTGGCCACCTGCCAGCCGACGAGCGCCGCCGTGTCCAGTTCCGGTGCGAGCGGCACCGGAGCGAGCACACCGATCACGGTGAACCACCGATTGGCGAGCCAGACCTGGACGTCGGGGCCTGCCGCGCCGATCCCGAGCCGGCCGGCGGCACGCGCCCCGAGCACCACCGCCGGATATCGTGCGGTGGCCTCGTTGAGCCAGGTGCCGCTGGTCACGCCCGCGCCGACGGTGCCAAGCAGGTCGATCCGCGCGGCCAGCACCGAGATGCTGCCGGTCAGGGCCGTCGGGATGTAGTTGGTGCGGTAGACGTGGACGTCGCGCACCGTCCCGGTCGTCGTCACCGAGGTGACGGCATCGATCCGGCCGATCATCGCGCTCGCGTCGGGGGGCAGGTGCACCGCGTCGCCGAAGACCGTCTCACCTGGGCTGACCCGCAACAGGTTGGTCCCGAACTTGTCGAGCTGCCGGTTGATGTTCTCGCTGCTGGAGGCGGCGAGGCCGACCACAGAGAGCATCGCCGCGATGCCGATCGCGATGCCCAGCGCGGAGAGGAACGCCCGAAGCGGGCGGGTGCGCAGGCCGGCGGAGCCGACCCGCACCACGTCGGCGGCGGAGAGCCGGGCGGGCGTCGTCAGCCGCTCGATGCCTGCGGGGGACCTCATGACACCACCTGCCCGTCGCGCATCTCGATCCGTCGGTGCAGGCTCGCCGCGACGTCTCGGTCGTGGGTGATCACCACGACCGTGGTCCCGCCGTTGTGCAGATCGCGCAGCAGTTCCAGCACGTCCGCTCCCGACACGGAGTCGAGGTTGCCGGTCGGCTCATCGGCGAGCAACAGATCCGGATCGCCGACCACGGCACGGGCGATCGCCACCCGCTGCCGCTCGCCGCCGGACAGCTCATTGGGGCGGTGGGTCAGGCGATGCCCCATCCCCACCTGCTCCAGGGCCTTTGCAGCCCGCCGCCGCCGCTCGCGCAGCGCGACGCCACTGTAGAGCAGCCCGTCGGCCACGTTGTCCAGCACCGGCACTCCGACCGCGAGATGGAACTGCTGGAAGACGAACCCGATGACGCGGGCACGCAACGCGGAGAGCTGACGGTCGGACAGGCTCGCCAGCTCCAGGCCGGCGATCGCCACCGAGCCGCTGGTCGGCCGGTCCAGCGCGCCGATCATGTGCAGCATCGTGGACTTTCCGGAGCCGGACGGGCCGACGATGGCGACGAGCTCACCGTCCTCGATCGTGAGGGACACCTCGCGGAGCGCCTCCACGCCGCCGGGGTAAGTCTTGCAGACACGGTCCAGGACGATCATGACGGAATCCCGACCAGCATGCCGGCAGCGATGCCCTCGCCGGTGATCTGCACCCGGCCGTTGCCGAACATGCCGAGCTCCACGGGGACGTTCCGGCTGGTCCCGTCGGTGACGACCTCGACGCCGTAGTTGCCGCCGGGCAGCACCAGCAGCGCGGCGACCGGCACCGTCAGCGCGTCCTGCACCGACGCCGAGACCAGCGACACCGTGACCGGCGCCTGATCGAGCATGCCGAGCTTCGACTGGTCGCCGACGGTGATCGTCACGGCGATCGTGGCCGCTTTGCCCGGGTCACCGGCGGTGGCCACGCTCCCGACGGTCTCGACCCCGCCCTTGACGATCTGCGCGTCGGGCAGCGTGATGGTCGCGGCGACTCCCGGCTTGACCAGACCCTGCAGGCCCACGTCGAGCGCGACGGTCACGATCCTGGTGGTGCCCGTGTAGGTCAGCACCGGCCCGTTCGCCGGGTCGCCGAGGTGTGCGGGGAGCGAGGCGACACGGATGGCGGACGGCGCGAGGACCACGCTGGCCGGGTCGAAGGCGCCCGTCTGCACCAGACCGTTGTCCTTCTGCCACTTCCGCACCGCAGTCGCGGTCGCCGAGGAGTACTGGGCGTCGACGGTGATGCCGGTGTACCCGAGGGCGACGAGGTTCTCCTCGACCAGCTTGACGTCCGGACCGGTGTTCCCGGGCTCCAGCACCCGATACGGCGGCAGGTTGCCGTAGAACAGCACCACCGGGCGGTTGTCGCTCTTGTAGACGCTCTGGCCGCGATTGACCCTGGCGCCCAGGTCCGGCAGCCAGGTGATCCTGCCCGGGCCACCCGCGGTGACGGTCGTCGGCGCGCCATACCCCAGCGTGCCGGCCACCTGTTGGGTCTGTGTCAACGTGGCCTTGGTGACCTGCGTGGTGGCGGGCGGCAGGCCGGTGTTGGCGGCCTTGCTGGGATCCTTGCCGCCGATACCGATCGCGGCGGCGACCGCGACACCACCAACCGCGACAAGAGCGCCGACCACGACAGCGGTGCGGGTGGTCTTGTTCATTCTTGCCCCTTGGGCAGCTTGTCCTTGCATGCTTCGGCCGCTGCCTTGTAGATGGGGTCGGCGCGCAGCTGGTCGCGGGGGGCACTGGCCAGTCGTCCGCCGATCTGGCTCCTGCCGGTGTTCGGATCGGGGTCGCTCATCTCGATGTCGTGCTCCCGCATGCACTTGGCATACTGTCGCTGCGCCTCCAGCTCGTCGGCGTTGGGCGGCTCAGGCGCCCCGCCTCCGGGCAGGTACTGCCGGCACGCGTCCATCGCGGCGTCCCAGGCGGCATTCGGGCCACCGCTGGGTGGGGTGATGGTGTAGCTGTCCCCGTCGGGGTCCGGCACGTTCTGGCCGTGCTCGCGCATGCACTGGGCGAACTGCACCATGGCGTTCGGGTCACTCGAGCCGCCGCCAGAGTCGTTGGAGCACGCACCCACCGCGACGAACGCGAACAGCAGGACCGGAAGCAGGAGTATCCGTTTCATGCCGGCAGGTTTACGCCCTGCGGGGTTGCAACAGTGCAACAGTGCAACCGCGGATGCGGATGTTGCACCGATGTAGCCCCCGAGGGGACACAATTCGGCAAATGCGGGTGTTGGTGGTCGAGGACCGTAAAACCCTGGCGGATCGCATCGCCGAGGGATTGCGAGACGCGGGCATGGCCGTGGACATCGCCAACGACGGCGCGGCGGCGCTGGCCGCGGCCGGGCACAACCAATATGACGTGATCGTGCTCGACCGTGACCTGCCGGCCGTACACGGTGACCAGGTGTGCCGGACGCTGGCAGGCGCCGAAGGCGGTGCCCGGATCCTCATGCTCACCGCGGCCACCACGATCGACGACCGGGTCGACGGTCTGGAAATCGGCGCCGACGACTACCTCGGCAAGCCGTTCGCCTTCCGCGAACTGATCGCCCGCGTCCGGGCGCTCGGGCGCCGCGCGCCGTCCACACCACCGGTCATGCGTCGCGGTGACCTCACCGTGGACCGTGCCCGGCACCGCGCCAGCCGTGGCGATCGCACGCTGTCGCTGACCCGTAAGGAGTTCGGCATGCTGGAGATGCTGCTGGCCGCGAACGGGGCCGTGGTCAGTGCCGAGGAGTTGTTGGAGCACGTGTGGGACGTCAACACCGACCCGTTTACCAAGATCATCACAGTGACGATGACCCGGCTGCGACGCAAACTCGGCCCGCCGCCGCTCATCGAAACCGTCGTGGGCAAGGGGTACCGGATATGACCGGACCACGCCTGACCATCCGCAGCCGCATCACCCTGCTGTGCACCGGGCTATTCGTGATCTGCGCTGCGGTCCTCGTCGCGATCACCTACACCCTCGTGGCCACGCTGCCTCCGGCGGTGACCTCGGCCTCGATCTCGCCGCAGCAGGCGGCGTATCTGGCCGACTGCGGCCACGATCTCCAGAGGACCGACGTCGACGCCGAGCGCCGCACCCGCTGCCTGAGAGCGGTGAAGGCCTTGACGGACCCGGCGTTCGACGCGGGCACCGACCCGGCGTTCAACGCGGGCGTCGACCTGGGCGCGCAGCGCCAGCGCGACGAGACGCTGACACACCTGCTGGCGTACTCGCTCGCCACGCTCGCGGCGGTCGCCGTCATGGCGGCGCTCGGCGGTTGGATGATCGCCCGCCGAGTGCTGCGGCCCGTCCACATGCTCACCATGGCTGCCCAGGCGGCGTCGGAACACAACCTCTCCGCGCGGGTTTCGTTGGGCGGTCCCCGTGACGAGCTCCGCGAGCTGGCCGACACCTTCGACCGGATGCTCGGCCGACTCCACACCGCGTTCGACAGCCAGCGGCGCTTCATCGCCAACGCCAGCCACGAGCTGCGCGGCCCGATGACCGACATGCGCACGACCGTCGACGTGGTCCTGAGCAAGCCGGCACCCACCCCGGACGAGCTCATCGGCATGGGCCGGGACATCCGCACGGCGGTCGGCCAGGCCAACGCGCTGATCAACGCCCTGCTGACCCTGACCCGCAACGAATACGGGCTCGCCGTCCGCGAGCCAGTCGACCTGGCCGCGATCGCGGAGGAGGTGCTCGACTCCGTCGACATCGGTAACCTGCACCGGCACGCATCCCTGCAACCTGCCGAGACCGCGGGCGACCCCGTGCTGCTGGAACGCCTCATCATCAACCTCGTCGACAACGCCGTGCGCTACAACACCCCCGGCGGCGCCATCCGGCTCACGACATCCACTGTGGACGGCCGGGCCGTCCTGACCGTCGCCAACACCGGTCCGGTCATCGCCCCGGACGCCGTCGACGGGCTGTTGGAGCCGTTCCGGCGACTCCACGACCGCTCCGACAACGACGGCTTCGGGCTCGGTTTGGCCATCGTCGCGTCGATCTCCGCCGTCCACGACGGCACGGTCACCGCCCAGCCCATACCCGACGGCGGGCTGAACGTGACGGTCACCCTGCCAAAGGCCGGCCCGGAGGTCGACCACACCACGGCATGAGACAACGCCGCCATCCGGTCCAGGGTCACTGTTCGAACGATTGCGGCGCCGTTTTTCCGCACATGAACGTGGGTGGGTCCACGCGTGACCCGGGTCGGGCGGCCATTCGGCGATACTCGCTCGACGAGATCCCGAATCTGATGAACGTCATCAAGGGCGACCTGAGCCTCATCGGTCCGCGCCCGGCACTGCCGATGGAGAACGCATCCGGCCAACTCGACCGGAACCGCCTGCTGGTGAAGCCGGGCGTGGCCGGACTTTGGCAGATTACAGTTGATCTCTGGAAGGTGTTCAGACGGCGATAGGGACGCGCAACGAGGCGGCCAAGCGGGTCCATCTGACCGCGTCCTGCCCCACCCACGCAGGTGAGGCCAGTGAGCAGGGTGCGTAGGTTGAGCGCGGCGCAGCGCATCCCCTGCGGCATGCTCCCGCCGCACGGGACCCGGCCTGGTCAGCTCCTTCAGCACCGCCAACGCGTCGTTGACCAGATCGGACACCACCTGCTGCTTTGCCGCTGGGTCGTTCCAGTCCGGGCGACCTACGCATCGCCGCGACCAGTTGCGTCGCAGGTGTCTCGGGTAGCCACCGCGTCATCGAAACCGCCTGCCCAAGCCGATCCCGTCGCGTACTGTGATGAAACCGACACGGATTTGGACCGTCGGGTCTTGCCACGCGGTGGCAGATGTGGAGACCATCGCAACCATGTGCGTCGATCACCTGCCTGGACGTGTCGCTCCCGGGTGCTGTTGATGACGCAACGCAGGCTCCACGTCACGATCCTGACCCACAACCTACCCGGCGAACGCAACCGACGTATCGTCCGGCAGTGTCTCGCCCTCGAAGCGCGCGGATACCAGGTCACCGTGATCTCACCGCGCGGCCGCCCCACCCTGCGGGTCATGCCCGGCACCCGGGACACCCGGCTCAAGCCGTACCCGGTGCCGGTGCTGGGATCAGGATTCACCACGTACGCGATCGAGTTCGGCTGGTCGTTCCTCTGTGTCGCCATCCTGCTCCTCGGTGAGGTGCTGCGAGGACGGGCGCAGGGCGTGCAGGTGTGCAACCCCTCCGACGTGTACTGGCCGCTCGCGCTGCTGACCCGGGCCACCGGCCGGCGCTGGGTCTTCGACCAGCAGGACCTCTGCCCGGAGATCTACGCGACGCGGACCGGGGACCGGCCGAACCGGTGGGCGTACCGGCTGTTGCGGGCGTTCGAGCGGCTGACACTGCGCACCGCCGACGAGGTGATCACCACCAACGCGTCGTTCCGTGACAACGCGCTTCAACAAGGGGTATCGCCGGAGCGGGTGACGATCGTCGGCAACGGCCCGGCGCGCGCCGAGATCGCTGGCTCGCCGAAGGAGCCGGCCGGTGAGCACGTCATCGCGTACGTCGGGGTGCTCGGACCGCAGGACAACGTCGACGGCGCCGTGCTAACCGCCGCCGAACTGGTCCGCCTACGCGGCCGTACCGGCTGGCGGATGGTCATCGCCGGCGATGGCGAGAGCCTGCCGGCCGTACAGAAACTGGTGGCCGAGCGGGGCCTCGTGGATCTGGTGCACTTCGCTGGCTGGCTGTCCGGCGACCAACTCGACGAGCTGTTGTGGTCGGCGACCGTGGCGATCCAGCCGGACCTGCCGACCCGCATGAACCAGCTGTCCTCGATGGCAAAGACCGCGGACTATCTGGCGCGCGGTCTGCCGATCGTGGCGGCAGACCTGGTGGAGACCCGTCGTGCAGCCGGCGACGCCGCGTCGTACGTGCCGACCGGCAGCCCGGACGAGTTCGCGCGGGCGCTGCACCGACTGCTCGACGATCCGCAGCGTCGCGCCCGGATGCGGGTCGTGGGGCTGGACCGGTTCCGCGGCACCCTTGCGTGGGACCACCAGGCCGGGGCGTACCTCGCAGTCTGGCAGCGGCTGCTCGGCCGGCCAGCGGCAACCGGCATCCCACCGAGGCCACACCGCGATCCTTCCCGCGACGCCATCACCGATCCGGTCGCCGGTATCGTCATCCCGGCGCACAACGAGGCCGCAGTCATCGGCCGTTGTCTGGACGCCCTCGGCGATGACGCGTTCGATGTCACCGTGGTCGCGAACGGCTGCACCGACGACACCGCGCGGATCGCGCGAGCCCGGC
>NZ_JBHSIU010000004.1:0-512892 GCF_042653625.1 Dactylosporangium cerinum
CCCGGCGACATCGCCGGGGCCCGCGCCGCCGAGGCGATCACCCGCACCCTCGGCGTGCCGCTCACCGTCCTGTCCGGCACCGACCCCCACGGCGTCGCCGCCGCCGTCGCCGACCGGTTGCAGCACACCGTCGTCGTGCTGACCTCGACGTCGCCCACCTCGACGTCCCTGGCGACGGACAGCCACCGGCGGGCATACCTGCAGGCGTTCGAGGACCACGGGATCCACGACCTCGGCCGCCGGTTCGTCTTCGTCACCGTCCCCGGCTCGCCCCTCGCGACGACCGCCCTGGAGATGGGCGCGCAGCTGTTCCTCGCCCAGCCGGGTGCGCTGTCCGCGTTCTCGCTGGTGCCGGCCGGCCTCGCCGGCGCCGACATCCGCGACCTCGTCGAGCAGGCGTTCGCCCTGGCGGAGCCGCCGCGCCGCACCGCGGGACCGGCCGGGTTCGCGCTGCCGTCGACCGGGTTCGCCCCGGCCGTGTCGCTGCCCGCCGCGACCCCGTCCACCGGCTCCCACGCCGGCGGGCCCGGGCATCCGGCCGTCGCGCTCGGGTCCGCCCTCGCCGCCGCCGTCGACGCGGGACGGGACAAGTTCGCCCTGGCACCCGACGGCAGCGGGATCGTCGGGCTCGGCGAATGGGTGGCCGCGCTGCTCGCCGCCTCAGGCCCCGATGCCACGGGCCTCGCCACCTCGGGTCCCGGTGCCTCAGGTTTCGGGGGCTCGGGCTCTGGCGCCTCAGGTCCCGGCGCCTCAGGTCCCGGCGCCTCAGGTCCCGGCGCCTCAGGTCCCGGCGCCTCAGGTCCCGGCGCCTCAGGGCTCCCCGGCTTGGGACTCCCCGGCTCAAGACCTACCGGCTCAGGATTCACCGCGGCAGGACCCGCCGATTCTGGGGCCACCGATGCTGGGGCCGCCGACTCGGGACCCGCCGACGCAGGGGCCGGCGGCGCAGGGGCTGGCGGCGTCGGCTCGCGGGCCGTCGCGGTCGTGCTGGAGACGCCGAGCAGTTGGGGGCACGAGGGGCCGGACGTGCTCAGCGTGACCATCGGCGGGGCGCTGGTCCCCGGGATCATGCCGGGCGGCGGCATCGCCCCCGACCTCGCCGTCAACGGGCCGCTCGGCGCGCAGCTGCTCGCCTGGGAGCAGGCCCTCACCATCGCCGGCCTCATCCGCCCCGCAGGACCCGCCGGCGCCGGTCGGCCGTCTTCGCAGGAAGGGGTGCTCCGGGTCCTCGACACGGGGCTGCCACCGCAGGCGCCGCAGTTCGTCGACGGCGCCGTGGAGGTGCACGGGGCCATCGCCGCGACGACCCTGATCGGCGCCGTCGACGAGTTCGCGCGGGCCGTGCCGCCCGGAGCGATCCTGGCGGTGCACGCGCACCTCGACAGGACCGGTGACGCCGCGGCCCTTGCCCTGCGGACCGAACTCGCCGGACGGGTCAACCGCGCCGTGACGTTCGCCTGGGGCGGTGAAGCCGTCCAGCCCGCTGCGGGCATCGGTGGCGCTGGGGGTACCCCCGCCGTAATGACCATCCAGATCACCGGCGCTGTCACGGAGGACCTGCGGGTGCCCGGGCGTCCCTACACGTTCGGCGAACTCCAGGCCGCCGAGGCTGCCGACGACCGGCAGGCCCTGCTCGACCGGGGCCGGCCGCTGCTGCGACTGCACCTGACCGACCGGACTTCCGGTATCGACCAACTGTTGGCCGCCCTCGGAGGGTGAGTGTGATGACCAATCCCTTGCGGGACCCGCAGGACCGGCGACTGCCTCGGATTCCCGAGCCGTGCGCACTGGTCATCTTCGGTGTCACCGGTGACCTTGCCCGCAAGAAGCTCATCCCGGCGGTCTACGACCTGGCCAACCGGGGTCTGCTGCCGCCGAGCTTCGCGGTGCTCGGCTTCGCCCGGCGCGACTGGGGCGACGGCGACTTCGAGGACATCGCCCGCAAGGCCGCGCAGAGCGGCGCCCGCACCGCGTGGCGGGAGGAGGTGTGGTCCCGCCTGGCCGGCAACATCAAGTTCGTGCCCGGCTCGTTCGAGGACGACGCGGCCTTCGACCACCTGGCGCAGACGCTGTCCGACCTGCACGACGAGTCCGGCATCCCCGGCAACGCGGCGTTCTACCTGTCGATCCCGCCGTCGGCGTTCCCGGTCGTGCTCAAGCAGCTCGAACGCACCGGCATGTCCGACAACGCGAAGTCCGGCGGCTGGCGGCGCGTCGTGGTCGAGAAGCCGTTCGGCTACAACCTGGCCACGGCCCGGCAGCTCAACGACCTCGTCGACGACGCGTTCACCGCGCAGGACGTGTTCCGCATCGACCACTACCTGGGCAAGGAGACGGTCCAGAACATCATGGCGCTGCGCTTCGCGAACAACCTGTTCGAGCCGGTGTGGAACTCCAACTACGTCGACTCGGTGCAGATCACGATGGCCGAGGACGTCGGCATCGGCACCCGCGCCGGGTTCTACGACACCGTCGGCACCGCCCGTGACGTCGTGCAGAACCACCTGATGCAGCTCCTCGCGCTCGTCGCGATGGAGGAGCCGACGGCGTTCGACGCGACCGCGATCCGCACCGAGAAGCTCAAGGTGCTCAACGCGATCACGGTGCCCACCGACGTGTTCACCAACACGGTCCGCGGGCAGTACCTGACCGGCTGGGTGGCGGGTGAGCGGGTCCCCGGCTACCTCGAGGAGAAGGACGTCCCCGAGGAGTCGAAGACGGAGACGTACGTGGCGATGCGCCTCGGCGTCCAGAACCGGCGCTGGGCCGGGGTGCCGTTCTACGTCCGGGCCGGCAAGCGCATGCCACGCCGCGTCACCGAGCTCGCGATCTCCTTCAAGAAGGCGCCGCACCTGCCGTTCCACCAGACCGACGTGGAGATGCTCGGGCACAACCAGCTGGTCATCCGGGTCCAGCCCGACGAGGGCGTGATGCTGAAGTTCGGCTCGAAGGTGCCCGGCACGACGATGGAGGTCCGCGACATCGCGATGGACTTCCAGTACGGCGAGGCGTTCACCGACGCCAGCCCGGAGGCGTACGAGCGGCTCATCCTCGACGTCCTCGTCGGCGACAAGACGCTGTTCCCCGACTCGGCCGAGGTCGAGGCGAGCTGGAACGTCATCGACCCCCTGGAGGAGGCGTGGACGGGTTCGACGCCCGAGCCGTACCGCGCGGGTGAGTGGGGTCCGCGAGCAGCTGACGAGATGCTGGCCCGCGAGGGCCGCGCCTGGCGCCGGGCCTAGTGGGGGGATTGTCGTCATGATCGGACTTTGGGACACCACCGGTATCGAGGTCGTGAAGGCCCTGGCGAACGAGCGGCGCAGCGCCGGCGGGCTCACCAGCGGCCTCGCCCTCACGCTCGTCGCCGTCGTCGACGAACGCCAGGTCCGGGAGGCCGAGGCGGCGGCCACCATCGCCGCGTCCGCGCACCCGTGCCGGCTGCTCATCATCGTGCGGGCCGACGTCACCCAGCAGCGGTCCCGCCTCGACGCGGAGATCGTCGTCGGGGGCCGCCTCGGCCCGTGCGAGGCGGTCGTCATGCGCATGCAGGGCCGCCTCGCGCTGCACGCCGAGTCGGTCGTCATGCCGCTGCTCGCCCCGGACGTGCCGGTGGTGACCTGGTGGCAGTGCACCCCGCCGGAGCGGATCGCCTACGACCCGCTCGGCGTCGTCGCGGACCGCCGCATCACCGACAGCGCCCAGGCCACGGACCCCGTCGGCAACCTGCGCATCCGCGCCGACGACTACGTGCCCGGCGACACCGACCTGTCCTGGTCCCGCATCACCCCGTGGCGCACGCTTCTCGCCGGCGCCTTCGACGCCACCAACATCGGCGTCAAGGCGGTCGAGATCATCGCCCCCGACACGGACCCGACCGCGCCGCTGCTCGGCGGCTGGCTCGAGGCCCGGCTCGGCGTCCACCCGACCCGCCGCAGCGGCCAGGGCAAGATCATGGAGGCGGTGAACCTGGAGCTCGCCGACGGCAGCACCATGAACCTCATCCGCGACCTCAACGCCGGCATCGCCACCCTGAAGCGCACCGGCCAGTCCGACCGGATCCTGCCGTTGAGCCGCCGCCCGCTCGGCGAGGAACTGGCCGAGGAGCTGCGCCGCCTCGACCCGGACCAGCCCTACGCGGCGGCACTCGCGGCCGCGACCGGCCGGAGCAGCCTCGACGAGCGGCTTGCGCCGCGGGTGCACATCTGGAAGGACCCGGCACTCGCCGAGCGTCCTGAGGCCACTCCCCTGGAGCCCGTCGCTTCATGACCGTTCTCGTGCACACGTACGCCGGTCCTCAGCTGCTCGCCGAGGCCGTCGCCGCCCGCCTGATCATCCGGCTCTCGGACGCGCAGGCGGAGCGGGGCGTCGCATCCCTGGTCCTCACCGGTGGCCGCATCGCCGCCAAGATCTACGCCGCGGTCCGCGACAACCCGGCCCGCGACGCCGTCGACTGGTCCCGGGTCGAGTTCTGGTGGGGCGACGAACGCTTCCTGCCCTCCGGCGACCCCGACCGCAACGAGACCCAGGCCCGCGAGGCCTTCCTGTCCGCCCTGCCGGTCGACCCGGCCCGGGTGCATCCGATGCCCGCGGCCGACGGTGTCGACGCTGCCGCGGCGGCGCTTGCGTACGCGGATTCGCTCGCCGCTGCCGCCTTTGATGTCGTCCTGCTGGGCGTCGGGGAGGACGGCCACGTGGCGTCGATCTTCCCGGGTTACCCGGCGCTCACCGACCCCCGGCCGGTCGCGGACGTCCACGACAGCCCGAAGCCTCCGCCGGTCCGCCTCACCCTCACGCTGCCGACCCTCAACGCGGCGGCCGAGGTGTGGCTGCTGGCGTCGGGCACCGGCAAGGCGGACGCGGTGCGTGAGGCGCTGAACGGCGCGCCGTCGCTGCCCGCGGCGAAGGTGCACGGCCGGGAGCGGACGCTGTGGCTGGTCGACGCCGACGCCATGACGCCACGCTCGTAGCGCCCCGCCACTTCTCCGCCAGCTCTCCTCCAGCTCGCCTTCCGTGATCCGGAAGAGTTCGGGTATCTCTGACGACCCGAACTCTTCCGGATCACGGAACCCGAGCAGCACCCATCGGCCGGCCCGACGGGTCGGCGATCAACCGGACGCTGGTTCGGCGCTGGGTCAGTGGCGGCGCTGGCGGAGGCGGGCGAGTGCCTCGGCCAGGATTGCCTCGCCGTCCTCTTCGGAGCGGCGTTCCTTCACGTAGGCCAGATGGGTCTTGTACGGCTCGGTCCGCGGGCGCTCCGGCGGAGCCTGTTCGTCCTGACCCGCCGGCAGGCCGCACCGGGGGCAGTCCCAGGTGGCGGGGGGCGTGATCTCGGCGGCGAAGGCGGGCTCGGTCACGTGCCCGTTGGCGCACCAGTAGGTGATGCTGCGGCGGGGGGCCTGTTCACCGCGTTCGGCCCAGCGCATCGGGCCGGAACCGACTCGGGTCCCGCGGATGGCGTTACCAGCTGCCACGGCTGCTCGCTCCTGTTCGTCGGGGGGGTGCGACGTCGTGCGGAGGCAGGAGTGTGGGCGAAAAACACCTGCGCGCGGGCCGTTGAACGGACCGCGCGCATGAGTGTAGAACGCGGAGCGTGCTCAGACACCAGTGTTTTGGACAACTTTCAGCCAGAGGCCAAGACCAACGATGCAGGCGAACCAGATGATGCCGACCAGGAGCGTGTAGCGGTCGAGGTTCTTCTCGGCGACCGACGAGCCGGCGAGGCTGGACGAGACGCCGCCGCCGAACATGCTCGACAGGCCACCGCCCTTGCCGCGGTGCAGCAGCACGAGCATGGTGAGCAGCACGCTCGTGATGAGGAGCAGCACGATCAGGGTGTAGGCGAACGCCGTCATGGCGCGGTCGTCCTCTCGGTGGGCGGAAAGCTACCGCCGAAGCTTACTGGATTAGGCGAGGCCCAGGGCACACAGGTCGGGCTGGCCGAACTGCGGGTGGATGAAGCCGCCGCGGACCTTGTCGCCGGACATCCGCAGGGCCTTCATGTAGATGATCGGGATGGCGACGGCCTTGCGCGCGATCTTCTCGTCGAGCTCGCCCCAGAGCAGGTACTGCCGCTCCGGCACCGCCTCCTCCAGGGCCGCGGTGATGTCGTTGTTGATCTCGGGGTCGTTGAGCAGCGCGTAGTTCTGGTTGTTGGTGGCGTTGGCCTTGGTCGGGATCAGGCGACCGTCGAACAGCGGCGGGATGACGGCGGAGCCGTTGGCCCAGTCCGGGATCCAGCCGGCCCACAGCAGGTCGTTGGCGTTGGCGGGGTTGCCGATGACGTCGAAGTACGTCTCCGGGTCGATGCCGTTGACCTTGATCTGGATGCCGATCTGCTGATACGTCTCGACCATGGTCGTGGCGAGGCGGCGGATGTCCTTCTGCTCCGGGATGGCCAGGGTGAGCGTCGTGGCGCACGGCTTGCCCTTGTTGCGCTGGTCGTCCATCAGCTTCATCGCCACGTCGGGTTTGCCTTCGACGTTGGCGGTGCTGTCGTACAGGTCGAAGTCCTTGTGGGCCTTCAGCTGGGGGGCGATCATCGTGTTGGCGTAGTCGCCGAAGACCGAGCCGCCGAGCGCCGCGCGGAACTTGCGCTTGTTGAAGGCGAAGACGAGGGCCCGCCGGCAGTCCAGCTCGGGCATCCGCTTGGTGTTGAGCGACAGGTACCGGATGCCGCCGTAGCTGCCCTGGACGGCGCGGGCGGACAGCGCCGCGTCGTTGACGACCTGCTGGACGAAGTTCGGGGCGACGTTCTTGTCCAGGTCGATCGTCTCCGCCCAGTCGCCCTCGCTCTGGATCAGGTTCGAGGTGACGGTCGGCAGGTCCCCGTTGGCCTGGATCACGATCTTGTCGGGGTACGCCTTGCGCACGCTGTCGGTCTTACGGTCCCAGTACTGGTTGCGGACGTAGACGAGCTGCTGGTCGGAGTTCTCCTGCAGCTTGTACGGCCCGTTGGAGAACGGCTTCTTGTCGTATTCGCCCTTGGTGTCCTGCTTGGCGAGGACCGGCGCGAACACGGACATGGCGGCGGTGTAGCCGAAGTCGCCGACCGGCTGGGACAGCGTGAACTTGATGTTGCGGTTGTCGACGCACTGCACGGACTGCAGGCCCTTGCCGTTGTTGTTGCCGCCGACGAACGGGCCCGCGTAGTTCTCGGTGCCGGCGAGGTACGTCTTCGCATACGGCTGGGCGACGCTGAACAGGCTGGAGAAGCTGCGCTCCACGCCGTACTTCACGTCGGCGCAGGTGATCGGGGAGCCGTCCTCCCAGCGGATGTCGTCCTTGAGCTGGAAGTCCCAGACCCGGTTGCCCTCACTGGGGCGGCCGGCGTCGGTGGCCAGGTCGCCGACGATCTCGCTGGCGGCGTCGCCGGGCTCGGAGCGGAACGTGGTGAGGGTCCGGGTGGTGAGGCGGCTGACGTTGGCCTCGGTCGCGGTCGCGATGCGCTGCGGGTCCAGGTGGGCCGGCTTGGCGCTGACGACGACGCGGAGGGTCCCGCCGGTCTTCGGCGGCTGCGGCCGGTTCTCGGCGCCGGCGTCGCTGCACCCCGCCGTGGCGAGCAGGGACAGACCGACCAACGACGCAACGAAACGCTTGCCGAGCATGCTCGTCCCCACTCGTCATGGTCGACCCGTTCGTGGCGGGTGGCCTTGGCTTGAACCCCGCGCGAGCTGGTGCGCGGGAGCGTCCGGCAACCCGGTGTCGGGGCTGCGGACCAGGCCACTTTAGGCGGCGTTCATGCCGTGCGGAACGTGGGGTGGGATACAAAACAGCGTCGCGCGGCCCGAAACCGGACCGCGCGACGCTGCGTTGAGAAGCAGTTACTTGCCGAGACGGCAGATGCGGACAAAACCCTCTGCATCGATGCTGGCGCCACCGACGAGCGCACCGTCGATGTCGGGCTGCTCGATGATCGAGGCCACGTTGTCGTGCTTGACCGACCCGCCGTAGAGGATGCGGATCCGGTCGGCGGTGCCGCCGGTGTACTTCTCCGCGAGGCGGGTCCGGATCGCGCCGATGACCTCCTGCGCGTCCTGCGGGGTCGCGACCTTGCCGGTCCCGATGGCCCAGACCGGCTCGTACGCCACGACGATCTTCTCGACCTCGTCGGTCTTGATCTTCTCGAGCGCGGCGTCGAGTTGCGCGAGGGTGTAGCCCACGTGCTCGCCGGCCTCGCGGACCGACAGGCCCTCGCCGACGCACAGGATCGGGGCGATGCCGTTCGCGAGCGCTGCCTTCACCTTGGCGTTGACGAGCGTGTCGTCCTCGTTGTGGTACTGGCGGCGCTCCGAGTGCCCGACGACGACATACTGGCAGCCGAGCTTCGCCAGCATCGCGCCGGAGATCTCGCCCGTGTACGCGCCCGACTTGTGCTGCGACAGGTCCTGCGCGCCGTAGCCGATGAGCAGCTTGTCGCCGTCGGTCAGCGTCTGCACGCTGCGGATGTCGACGAACGGCGGCAGCACGACCACCTCGACGTCGGTCAGCTGCTGCTCGTTCAGGCTGAACGCCAGCTTCTGCACCAGGGCGATGGCCTCGAGGTGGTTGAGGTTCATCTTCCAGTTGCCGGCCATGAGCGGCCGACGGCCAGTCACTTCTGCCATCGCTCAGCCCTCCAGTGCGGTGATGCCGGGCAGGGCCTTGCCCTCGAGGAACTCCAGGGACGCACCGCCACCGGTCGAGATGTGGCTGAACCCGTCCTCCGGGATGCCGAGCGCACGCACGGCCGCGGCCGAGTCGCCGCCACCGACCACGCTGAAACCGTCGATCTTCGTGATCGCCTCAGCGACGCCACGGGTGCCGGCGGCGAACGGCGCGAGCTCGAACACGCCCATCGGACCGTTCCAGAACACGGTCTTCGCGGACTCGACGGCCTGCGCGAACAGCACCACCGACTCCGGTCCGATGTCCAGGCCGAGCTCCTCGGCCGGGATCGCGTCCGCGGCGACGACCTGGGTCTTCGCGTCGGCCGCGAACTTGTCCGCGGTCACCACGTCGACGGGCAGCACGATCTTGTCGCCGCCCCGGGCGAGCAGGTCCGCGCAGGTGGCGACCATCTCGTCCTGCAGCAGGCTCTTGCCGACCTCGTGGCCCTGGGCCTTGAGGAAGGTGAAGCACATGCCGCCGCCGATCAGCAGCTTGTCGACCTTCGGCAGCAGCGCCTCGATCACGGCGAGCTTGTCCGAGACCTTGGAGCCACCGAGGATCACGACATACGGCCGCTCAGGGTCGCCGGTGAGCTTCGAGAGCACGTCGAGCTCGCGTTGCACGAGACCGCCGGTGTACCGCGGGAGCAGCGCCGCCACGTCGAACACGCTGGCGTGCTTGCGGTGCACGGCACCGAACGCGTCGTCCACGTAGACGTCGGCGAACTGGGCCAGCTGCCCGGCGAACCCGCCGCGCTCGGCCTCGTCCTTGCTGGTCTCACCCTTGTTGAAGCGCAGGTTCTCCAGCAGCGCCACGTCGCCGTCACCGAGCCCGGCGACGGCCGCCTGCGCGCTGTCGCCGACGGTGTCGGTGGCGAACGCAACCGGCTTGCCCAGCAGCTCGCCGAGCCGGTTCGCGACCGGCTGCAGCGTGTACTTCGGGTCGGGCTCGCCCTTCGGGCGGCCCAGGTGCGACACGACGGTGACCCGCGCGCCGGCCTCACGCAACGCGTTGAGCGTCGGCAGGACCGCCCGGATGCGCCCGTCGTCGGTGATCTTGTCTCCGTCGAGCGGAACGTTCAGGTCGGCGCGCAGGAGCACGCGCCGACCCGCGACGCCCTCGCTCAGGAGGTCGTCGAGCGTCTTCACAGGCCGGTGCCGACCAGCGTGACGAGGTCGACGAGACGGTTGCTGTAGCCCCACTCGTTGTCATACCAGCCGACGACCTTGACCTGGTTGCCGATGACCTTGGTCAGGCCCGCGTCGAAGATGCACGACGCCGGGTCGGTGACGATGTCGCTGGAGACGATCGGGTCCTCGGTGTAGACGAGGATGCCCTTCAGCGGGCCGTCAGCGGCGGCCTTCATCGCGGCGTTGACCTCGTCGACCGTGGTCTCGCGACCCACGGTGACGGTCAGGTCGGTGGCCGAGCCGGTCGGGATCGGCACCCGCAGCGCGTAGCCGTCCAGCTTGCCCTTGAGCTCGGGCAGGACCAGCGAGACCGCCTTGGCGGCACCGGTCGAGGTCGGCACGATGTTGAGGGCGGCGGCGCGGGCGCGACGCAGGTCCTTGTGCGGGGCGTCCTGCAGGTTCTGGTCCTGCGTGTACGCGTGGATCGTGGTCATGAGGCCACGCTCGATGCCGAACGTGTCGTTGATGACCTTGGCCATCGGCGCGAGGCAGTTCGTGGTGCACGACGCGTTGGAGATGATGGTGTGGTTCGCCGCGTCGTACTTGTCCTCGTTGACGCCCAGGACGACCGTGACGTCCTCGCCCTTGGCCGGCGCCGAGATGATGACCTTCTTCGCGCCGGCGGCGACGTGGACCTTGGCCTTGTCCGCGTCGGTGAAGATGCCGGTCGACTCGATGACGACGTCGGCGCCCAGGTCGCCCCACGGCAGCTTCGACGGGTCACGCTCGGCGAGCGCCTTGAAGGTCTTGCCGTTGACGGTGATCTCGTCGGAGGTCGCCTTCACCTCGTAGGGCAGGCGGCCCAGGATGCTGTCGTACTTGAGCAGGTGCGCCAGCGTCGCGTTGTCGGTGAGGTCATTGACGCCCACAACCTCGATGTCAGCGCCCTTGGCCAGCGCCGCACGGAAGAAGTTGCGGCCGATGCGGCCGAAGCCGTTGATGCCAACCCGGATGGTCACTTCGACACATCTCCTCGCCTCGTCGCGGCCGGCCGTTGCCGATGCCGGTCGCCCGTGAGTGATCATGGCTCGCCCGGTCGGGGGCCTGATCGCTGAGGCCCATGAGCGGGGAGCGGCCGCGTGGAGCGGCATACGGACGGCTTCGTCGCCGAACAGGAAAACCCTATCGCCTTGGGGCCGCCGGATTGCCGCCGGGGTGTCTGAGCACACAGCCCGGGGCCGTTCCGCCCGACCGGCACCGTAGGCAGTCACCCACCCGGGTGAAGACTCGATCTTCGCACTGTTGCCGCTGCGCCTATTGGGACGGAACGCGTCGCGGGCCATGTCCGCTTTGCAGCCGAAAATACGATTACCGGCGCGGGAACCGGGCGCGCGGTTCACTGGCCGGCGCGCCGCCCGCGACGCCGGCCGGTGATCGAAGGCGCGCGCCGGCCGCCCGGGGACGATCACCACACGACGTTGATCCCGGCGGCCATGGTCAACCTGCCGGCGATCGGGGGCACCAAGGCCAGGTAGCGCGCTTGAGATCTTGCCTCGCGTGATCAAGGTCGGGCACGGGCTGCGCGGACAACCGGCCGACGACCTCGATCACCCAACCATGGCCAACCCGGCGACGACCGAGGACCACAGGGCCAGGTAGCGCGTTTCGGATCTTGCCCCGCGTGATCAAGGTCGTCACGCGGACGCCCTGACGACTGTCCGTTCCGGAGACAGCGCTGGGCTGACAGCCGGCCGGCGACGTCGATCACCGGGGAGATCCACTCCCGGCGCAGCACCAGCGGGCAACGAGCCTGATCCGGACATCGTCAATGCCGGATCGGGCGCCGGGCAGCGTCGCCGGATTCCCCACAAGCCGAAGGATCCCCGGGCACCTGGACCCCTGCGATCCTTCGGCTTGTCGCGCCACCAACCGCCTGACAAAGACCATGCACAGATCGAAAGTCGTCACGTGGTCGACCCGGCGACCCGCGACTTCGATCACGGGCGTGGGGCTCATGGTCGTGGACCGCACCACGCGGCTGTGGCTGGGCGGGCCGCGGATGCGGGCCGCCCAGCGGCTGCGTGCTTGTCACGACCGCAGGTCGTGTCTGCGCAACTGTCCGCGGACGTGGCAGGGAAGGCCGGCCACGGCCTGACCGGTGGCTGACGGGAGCGACGGTCGCGCCCACGACGGACCGGAGCCTCCTGGATCGGTTAGCTGACCAGCATCTCCGGGGTGACGGCGGATTCGGTGTCCGGGATTCCGAGGTCGCGGGCGCGCTTGTCGGCGAGGGCGAGCAGACGCCTTATGCGTCCGGCAATCGCGTCCTTCGTGAGCGGCGGGTCCGCGAGGGCACCCAGCTCCTCCAGCGAGGCCTGACGGTGCTCCAGGCGCAGGGTGCCGGCGCTGAACAGGTGCTCGGGGGCGTTGTCGGCGAGGATCTCCATCGCGCGGGCGACTCTGGCGGCGGCGGCGACGGCGGCGCGGGCGGAGCGGCGCAGGTTGGCGTCGTCGAAGTTGGCGAGCCGGTTGGCGGTGGCCCTGACCTCGCGGCGGACCCGGCGCTCCTCCCAGGTCAGGACGCTCTGGTGCGCGCCGATCCGGGTGAGCAGCGCGGCGATCGCGTCGCCGTCCTTCACCACGACCCGGTCGACGCCGCGGACCTCGCGGGCCTTCGCGGTGATGCCGATGCGCCGGGCGGCGCCGACGAGGGCGAGCGCGGCCTCGGGGCCGGGGCAGGTGATCTCCAGCGCGCAGCTGCGGCCGGGCTCGGTCAGCGAGCCGTGCGCCAGGAACGCGCCGCGCCATGCCGCGACGGCGCAGCACATGTTCGCCGAGACGACGTGTGGCGGCAGGCCGCGGACGGGCCGGCCACGGACGTCGAGCAGGCCGGTCTGCCGGGCGAGGGCCTCGCCGTCCTTGACCACCCGGACGATGAAGTGGCTGGCCTTGCGCAGACCGCCAGAGGCAAGAACGTGAATTTCGCTCTGGTACCCGTAGACCTCGGAAACCTCCCGCCGCAGCCGACGGGCGGCCGCGTTGGTGTCGAGCTCGGCCTCGACGACCACCCGGCCGGAGACGATGTGCAACCCGCCCGCGAAGCGGAGCAGCGCGGCCATCTCGGCGCGCCGGCAGCAGGGTTTGGCTACGTCCACCCTGCTCAGCTCGTCCTTGACCGCAGCGGTCATCGCCATTCTGTCGTCACCTCGCGGGGCTCAATCGAACTGTCGGTCGTGCTGCTCAGCAGTGGTTCCAAGGCTGTAGCCAGCGCGTGCGGGTCGTGCAGCGGTGCTCCGTCCGCGACGGCCACCGGCGCGAGCACCAGACGGGCACCCAGCGATTCTGCCGCACGATGGACCGGTTCGGGGTCGCCTACGGCTTTCCCGTCGGCAAGAACTACATCGACATGTAACCCAGGTAGGTAACGACACAGGGCGGCAAGGTGTTCCGGCAGGGTCAATCCAGCCGTTTCACTGTCGGGTGCGAGATTCAGCGTGACCAGGCGCTTCGCCCCACTCACGGAGATCGCTGCGGCGAGCTCCGGCACCAGCAGGTGCGGAATCACGCTGGTGAACCACGACCCGGGCCCGAACAGCAACCAGTCCGCGTCGGTGGTCGCCCGCACCGCCTCGGCGCAGGCCTCGGGCGCCGCCGGCACCAACCGGACCCGGTCGATCGTCTTGAGGGTGACGGCGACGGCGTGCTGACCGCGTACGGTGACGACCTCACCACCTTCGGACAAATCGGCCTCGATGTGCAGCGGCTGCCGGGACATGGGCAGGACCCGCCCGTCGCAGCGGAGCATCTCGGCCGCCTGGTCCAGCGCGACGACCGGGTCACCGGCGAGCTCCATCAGCGCGCACAGGACGAGGTTGCCGACGGGGTGCCCGGCGAGGTCGTCGCTGCCGGCGAACCGATGCTGGAACACCTCGGCGATCGCCTCCTCGTCGGCGAGCGCGGCGAGCGCCTGCCGCAGGTCGCCCGGCGGCAGGATGTCGCGGGTCGCGCGCAGCCGCCCGCTGGACCCCCCGTCGTCGGCGACGGTGACGACGGCGGTGATGTCCAGGGGCATGTCCTGGTGGATGAGGCGGAGCGCCCGGAGCGAGGCGGACAGGCCGTGGCCCCCGCCGAAGGCGACGACCCGTACCGGCCGCCGGGCCGCGCCGGGGGTTGCGGTGGCAGCGGCATGGCGGCCGACCGGCGCGGCGCGGCCGGCGGGTGTGGCACGGCCGGCGGGTGCGGCGCGGCCGGCTGCCGTCTCGCGGCCGGCTGGCGCTGCGTGGCCAGGCGGCACTGCATGGCCCGACGGCGTTGCATAGCCCGACGGCGTTGCGTCGTGGGCAGCCGCTACGGAGGGTGCCGCTGGCGCGGGTTCGGCGGGCGCGGCGCGGTCGGCGAGCACGGAGTGGCCGGTTGCCGTCGCGTGGCCCGACGGCGTTGCGTCGTGGACGGCCGCTACGAAGGGTGCCGGGGGCGTGGGGTCGGCGGCTGGGGTGGCCGGCGTGTCGTGGTCGGCGGCTGCGCCGTTCTCGCGGCGCCGCGCAACACTCATTCGCGCCCCAGGTCGCGGTGCTGCGGCGCGGCGGCGAGGCGCATCTCGCGGAGGCGGCGGGCGAGCTCCTCGGCGATCGCGACGCTGCGGTGTTTGCCGCCGGTGCAGCCGACCGCGATGGTGAGGTAGCGCTTGCCCTCGCGTTCGAAGCCGGGGGCGGTGGCGTTGATCAGCCGGGCGTACGTCTCCACGAAGGTGACCGCGCCGCGCTGGCCGAGCACGTAGCGGCTGACGTCGGTCTCGCGGCCGGTGTGTTCGCGCAGCTCCGGCACCCAGTACGGATTGGGCAGGAACCTCGCGTCGAGGACGAAGTCGGCGTCGGGGGGCAGGCCGTACTTGAACCCGAACGAGAGCACCGTGACCCGGATCTGGGTGGTGTCCTCCTCGCCGAACATCTCCTCGATGCGGCCACGGAGCTGGTTGACGTTGAGGTGGCTCGTGTCGATGAGCACGTCGGCCTGCTCGCGGGCCTCCTGCAGCAGCTTGCGCTCGGCCGCGATGCCGTCGGAGAGCCGGCCGCCGCCCTGCAGCGGGTGGGAGCGGCGCACGCTCTCGAACCGCCGGATCAGCACCTCGTCGTCGGCGTCGACGAACACCATCCGCGGGTTGAACCCACGCTCCCTCAACGACTTCACCGCACCCGGCAGGTCGGTCGAGAAGGCATGACTGCGCACGTCGAGCACCATCGCGGTCCGCCGCGCCGCACCCCGCGCGGCGAACGCCAGCTCCGCCATGTCGAGTAGCAACGCCTGTGGAAGGTTGTCCACGACGTAATACCCGACGTTCTCCAGCGCCCGGGCAACCGTGCTGCGGCCGCCGCCGGAGACCCCCGTCACGATGACCAGGTCGGTCGCCGTGCGGTCGGGCGCTGCCGTCGCTTCTTCGCTCACCACGTCGACGAGTTTATGTCGTGCCGTCCGCCTGCCTGGCGGCTCGGTCGGTTTGTACCTTTTCCGAGTCGCCGTCGGAGCCGTTCGATGCCACGGCGGGAACCTCCGGTGCCGCCGGACCGGGGATCGTGGCGGCTGCGGCGACGGTGTCTTCGCGCCCGGCCGGTCCAGACGACGCAGCAGCTCGTGGCGTGGCCTCCGCCGGATCGCCCTGGCCGGGCTCCGCGTCAGCCGGGTGGGATTCGGCGGTCTCGGCCGCGCCCGGCATGAGTTCGATCACGACGACCGGGGTGCCGACATCGGCGACCGTGGCCGGCG
This sequence comes from Dactylosporangium cerinum, assembly GCF_042653625.1. Taxonomy (NCBI): domain Bacteria; kingdom Bacillati; phylum Actinomycetota; class Actinomycetes; order Micromonosporales; family Micromonosporaceae; genus Dactylosporangium; species Dactylosporangium cerinum. Next base: position 15,537 of record NZ_JBHSIU010000004.1, read on the forward strand.
CCTTGAGCGTGACGTCCGAACGCGCGCGGCCGCCGCCCCCCGCCGACGCCCCGCGTCCCGGAGCCACTGACGCCGGACTCCCCGACCCCACACCACCCGACACAGCACCGGCCGACACAGCACCGGCCGACGCAGCACCGGCCGACGCCGAACCCTCAGACGCCGAACCCTCAGACGCCAGCCCCTCGGACGCCAGCCCCTCGGACGACGGGAGTCCGTCCGCTGGACGCACCTGAGCCGACAGCGCCGCCGATGGAGGCACCGCAGGTGGTGGGCCGTTGAGGGCGGTGAGGATCGCCTCGGCAGTGCGGCGGCCGATGCCGGGGACCTCGGCGATCTCCTCGATGCTGGCCGACTTCAGCCGCTTCAGGGAGCCGAAGTGCCGCAGCAGGGCCTTGCGGCGGATCTCGCCGAGACCGGGCACGTTGTCCAACGTGGAGGCGGTCATGCGCTTGGAGCGCTTCTGCCGGTGATAGGTGATGGCGAAGCGGTGGGCCTCGTCGCGGGCCCGCTGCAGCAGATAGAGGCCCTCGGAGGCGCGGGGCAGGATCACGGGGAACTCGTCGTCGGGGAGCCAGACCTCCTCGAGGCGCTTGGCCAGGCCGCAGATGGTGATGTCGTCGATGCCGAGGTCGAGCAGGACCTGGGCGGCGGCGTTGACCTGGGGCTGGCCGCCGTCGACGACGACCAGCTGCGGCGGGTAGGCGAACTTGCGGGGGCGGCCGGTGGTCGGGTCGATGCCTGGGCGGGACGGGTCGACGTCCCCCACCGACCCGCCGTCCGCAGCGTCAGCGGCGGCGAGCTCGTCGATCTCGACCTTGGCGTCGAGGTAGCGGGCGAAGCGGCGGCGCAGCACCTCGGACAGCGCGGACACGTCGTCGGTGGCGCCGTTGACGGCGAAGCGGCGGTATTCGCTCTTGCGGGACAGGCCGTCCTCGAAGACGACCATGCTGGCGACGACGTCGGTGCCCTGGATCTGGGACACGTCATAGCACTCGATGCGCAGCGGGGCGGTCTGCATGCCGAGCGCCTCGGCGATCTCCTCCAGGGCCTTGCTGCGCGTGCTCAGGTCTCCGGCACGGCGCAGTTTGTGCTGCTGGAGGGCCTGCTCGGCGTTGCGGGCGACGGTCTCGGCGAGGGTCTTCTTGTCGCCGCGCTGCGGCACGCGGATCGCCACCCGGCTGCCGCGCAGCTTGCTCAGCCAGTCGGCGAGGGCGTCGACGTCGGCGGGGAGCTCCGGGACGAGCAGCTCCTTGGGCAGGTCGGCGGGGTCGGCACCGGCCTCGGCGCCGTAGATCTGGCTGCAGAAATGGTGGACGAGGTCGCCGGCGCTGAGGTCCTCGGTCTTCTCCACGACCCAGCCGCGCTGGCCGCGGACCCGGCCACCGCGCACGTGGAACACCTGGACGGCCGCCTCGAGGGGATCGTCGGCGAACGCGACCACGTCGGCGTCGGTGCCGTCGCCGAGGACGACCGCCTGCTTCTCCACCGCCCGGCGCAGCGCGCCGAGGTCGTCGCGGATGCGGGCGGCGCGCTCGAAGTCGAGCTCGTCGGACGCGGCGAACATGTCGCGCTCGAGCCGCTTGACCATGGTGTCGGTCTTGCCGGCCATGAAGTCGCAGAAGTCGTCGACGATCTGGCGGTGCTCGTCCTCGCTGACCCGGTCGACGCACGGCGCGGAGCACTTGCCGATGTAGCCCAGCAGGCAGGGGCGACCGATCTGGCCGGCGCGCTTGAAGACACCGGACGAGCAGGTCCGCGCGGGGAACACGCGCAGCAACAGGTCGAGGGTCTCGCGGATCGCCCAGGCATGCGCATAGGGGCCGAAGTAACGCACGCCCTTGCGCTTGGCGCCGCGCATCACCTGCAGGCGCGGATACGCCTCGTCGAGGGTGACCGCCAGGTAGGGGTAGCTCTTGTCGTCGCGGTAGCGGACGTTGAACCTGGGGTCGTATTCCTTGATCCAGTTGTATTCGAGCTGGAGCGCCTCGACCTCGGTGCCGACCGTGACCCAGTCGACCTTCGCGGCGGTGGTGACCATCTGCTGCGTGCGGGCGTGCAGGGTCCACACGTCGGCGAAATAGGAATTGAGCCGCTGCCGGAGGCTCTTGGCCTTGCCCACGTAGATGACGCGGCCCGACGGATCGCGGAACCGGTAGACCCCCGGCGTGTCCGGAATGGTCCCGGACGCGGGTCGATACGTGGACGGATCTGGCACGCTTCGAGACTATCCAAGGGGTACGACAGAAACAGGGTCGGCCGACCCCTCCCGGCCGACCCCGCTCCCGTCAAACCAAGCAAAGGCCGCGGCTCTGCGAGCCGCAGCCGCAGCCGCAGCGCTCACGCCAGCGAGATGTTGTCCCCTTCGACCTTCAGGGCCTTCTCGGCCAGGCCCTTGGTCGCAGGGCCGTTCTTCACCGACCCGTCGGCCGCGGAGAACACGCTGCCGTGGCACCTGCAGTTGATCGCGCCCGCCGCGACGTCGGAGACGACGCACGACTGGTGTGTGCAGATCGAGCTGAACGCCTTGAACTTCCCGGCCTCCGGCTGGGTGACGACAACACCGCCGCCGTCCTTGAAGATCTTGCCGCCGCCGACGGGGATGTCGGCCTTGGTTGCCAGGACGCCCGCGGCGGCACCCCCGGTGCTGCTGTCCCCCGTCGAACCGCTGTCGTCACTGTCGTCTCCACAGGCGGCGAGCACCGTCACAGCCGTGATACCGGCTGCTCCGGCGAGCACCGCGCGGCGAGTCGTGTCACTCATAGGCTCCTCCAAGGTCGTTGGCCTGCTGGCTACGCCAGGAAATACGTAGATCATGGAGGGTACGGTTCAATGCTCAACAAACCCTGAGAATCCGTTACCCGCGCGTGACCTTGAGTGCCGCCAAGATCACCACAGCGTCACGCCTCGACGACGTACCCGGCTTGCACCTTCACCGGCACACCACTCAGCCCACGCGTCGCCGGGCCCCGCGCGAGACTGCCGTCAGCGATCTTGAACTGGGAGTTGTGCCCCGGGCACATGATCGTCGTCGCTCCCGCAGACGGAGGATCGACGAGGACGCCCTGGTGCGGGCAGCTGGCCTGGTACGCCTTGAACGTCCCCTGCTTCGCCTGCACGACGAGGATCGTGTCCTTGGCGATCACGCCCCCGCCCACCGGCACGTCCTTCACCGCGACGAGCGCGCCCGCCGGCGGCGCCGCGTCGCTGGGACCGGCCGCGGGCGCGGTGTTGTCGAAGGGGTTGCCCCCGGTGGTCGGCGCCGCCGACGGTGGCGGCTGACTGCCGGCGGCCGCCGGGGTCTGCTCGTCGTCGCCGCAGCCCGCCAGCACCGTCACGCCGAGCGCACCGGCGCCCAGCAGCAGCGCCCGCCGGGCGGAGCAGGGGTTGAACACGTCCTTGACCGGCACGTCTTCCTCCTGGGGGTGAGGCCTCGCCAGCGGCCACCGTAGCAGCGCACGATCTTCACCGCGCCTCGGTCCGCCGCACCCACGCCACACCCATGCACCCCACCGTCGGCCGTCCCGGCGAGCGGCCGCACGGCCGGCAGTCACCCGGCCGGTAGACGTACACCACCGACCGCCGCCACATCGTGCGACCTGTGCGGACGGCGGTCGGCGTCGCGACGGGTCAGCCCTTGGCCGCCGCCTTCTTCGCGGGAGCCCGCTTCGCGGGTGCGGCCGCCGGGACGGCCTTGGCCGCGGCGCCCCTGGTCGTGGTGGTTTTCGCCGCCGTGGCCTTGGCGGTCTTCGCGACCGCCGACTTGGCCGGGCGGCGGGACGTGACCGCCGGCGCCGGGTCCTCACCGGTCGGGAGGTCGTCGGGCTCCACCGTGGTCGCCGTCGAACGGGTCCGCGGCGCCGACCGGCGCGTCGCCGCCGAGCGGGCCGTCCCCGCGCCCGGGCCGTTCGCCTTGGCCGCGCGGTCGCGTGCCACGGTGTCCACGGCGTCGCTGCCGTCGCCCTTGAGACCCAGGACGGGCCGCAGGAACTGGCCGGTGTAGCTCTCGGCGATCTCCGCGACCTCCTCCGGCGTGCCGACGGCGACGACCGTGCCGCCCTTGTGCCCGCCCTCCGGGCCCATATCGATGAGCCAGTCAGCGGACTTGATGACGTCGAGGTTGTGCTCGATGACGATGACGGTGTTGCCCTTGTCGACGAGGCTCTGCAGCACCAGCAGCAGCTTGCGGATGTCCTCGAAGTGCAGGCCGGTGGTCGGCTCGTCCAGCACGTAGACGGTGCGGCCGGTGGAGCGTTTCTGCAGCTCGGAGGCGAGCTTGACGCGCTGGGCCTCGCCACCGGACAGGGTCGGCGCGGGCTGGCCGAGGCGCACGTAGCCGAGGCCGACGTCGTTGAGGGTCTTCAGGTGGCGGTGGATCGCCGGGATCGCCTCGAAGAAGCCGGCGGCCTCCTCGATCGGCATGTCGAGGATCTCCGCGATCGTGCGCCCCTTGTAGTGCACCTCGAGGGTTTCGCGGTTGTACCGGGCACCCTTGCAGACCTCGCACGGCACGTAGACGTCCGGCAGGAAGTTCATCTCGATCTTGATCGTGCCGTCGCCGGCGCACGCCTCGCAGCGCCCACCCTTGACGTTGAACGAGAAGCGGCCCGGCCCGTAGCCGCGCACCTTGGCCTCGGTGGTCTCGGCGAACAGCTTCCGGACGTTGTCGAACACGCCGGTGTAGGTCGCCGGGTTGGACCGGGGGGTGCGGCCGATCGGTGACTGGTCGACGCCGACGACCTTGTCGACCTGGTCGAGCCCCGAGATGCGGGTGTGCCGGCCGGGCACCATGCGGGCGCCGTTGACGACGTTGGCCAGGACCGCGTGCAGGATGTCGTTGACCAGGGTCGACTTGCCGGAGCCGGACACGCCGGTCACGGCGACGAACTGGCCGAGCGGGAACGGCACCGTCAGGTTCTGCAGGTTGTGCTCGCGGGCGCCGACGACGACCAGCTCGCGGCCCGGGGTGCGGGGGCGGCGGATCTCCGGCGTCGCGATGCTGCGCCGGCCGGCAAGGTACGCGCCGGTCACCGACTCCTCGGCCTGCAGCAGCTCCGCATAGGGCCCGCTGTGCACGACCCGGCCGCCGTGCTCGCCGGCGCCGGGGCCGATGTCGACGATCCAGTCGGCGGTGCGGATCGTGTCCTCGTCGTGCTCGACCACGATCAGCGTGTTGCCGAGGCGCTTGAGGCGGGTCAGGGTCTCGATGAGCCGGTGGTTGTCGCGCTGGTGCAGGCCGATGCTGGGCTCGTCCAGCACGTACAGCACGCCGACCAGACCGGAGCCGATCTGCGTGGCGAGCCGGATGCGCTGCGCCTCGCCGCCGGACAGGGTGCCCGACGCGCGGTCCAGGGACAGGTAGTCGAGGCCGACGTCGACCAGGAACCGCAGCCGGGCGTTGATCTCCTTCAGGACCCGCTCGGCGATCAGCTTCTGCCGGTCGGTGAGGGTCATCGCCCCGAGCAGGTCGGCACAGTCACCGACGGACAGGTTGCAGATGTCGGCGATGCTGTGCCCGGCGATGGTGACCGCGAGGATCTCCGGCTTGAGCCGGGACCCGCCGCAGGTGCCGCAGGGCACGTCGCGCATGTATCCCTCGTACTTGTCGCGGGACCAGTCGCTCTCGGTGTCGGAGTGCCGGCGCTCGATCCACTGCACCACACCTTCGAAGCCGGTGTAGTAGGAGCGCTCCCGCCCGTACTTGTTGCGGTAGCGGACGTGGACCTGGTCGTCCGAGCCGTACATGATCGATTTCTGCGCCCGGGAGGACAGCGCCCGCCACGGCGTGTCGAGGTTGAAGCCCGCCTCGGCGCCGAGGGCCTCCAGGAGGCGGAGGAAGTATTCGAGGGTGTGGCCGGTGGCCCAGGGCGCGATCGCGCCGCCGCGGAGCGTCTGCTCCGGGTCGGGGACGATGAGCTCCGGGTCGACCTCCTTCTTGGTGCCGATGCCGGTGCAGTCGGGGCAGGCACCGTAGGGCGCGTTGAACGAGAACGACCGGGGCTCCAGGTCCTCGATCGACAGCGGGTGCTCGTTGGGGCAGGCGAGGTGCTCGGAGAAGAGCCGCTCGCGGTGCTCGTCGTCCTCGGGCAGGTCGACGAACTCGAGGATGACGATGCCGGCGGCGAGCTTCAGCGCGGTCTCGACGGAGTCGGTGAGCCGCTGCTTCGAGGACGCCTTCACCGAGAGCCGGTCGACGACCACCTCGATGGTGTGCTTCTCCTGCTTCTTGAGCTTCGGCGGCTCGGTGAGGGGGTGCACCACGCCGTCGATGCGGGCCCGGGCGTAGCCCTTGGACTGCAGCTCCTGGAACAGGTCGAGGTATTCGCCCTTGCGGCCGCGCACGACCGGGGCGAGCACCTGGAAGCGGGTGCCCTCCTCCATCGCGAGCACCCGGTCGACGATCTGCTGCGGTGTCTGCCGGGTGATCAGCTCACCGCAGACGGGGCAGTGCGGCTCGCCGATGCGCGCATACAGCAGCCGCAGGTAGTCGTAGACCTCGGTGATCGTGCCGACCGTCGAGCGCGGGTTGCGCGAGGTCGACTTCTGGTCGATGGAGACCGCCGGCGACAGACCCTCGATGAAGTCGACGTCGGGCTTGTCCATCTGACCGAGGAACTGCCGCGCGTAGGACGACAGCGACTCGACATACCGCCGCTGGCCCTCCGCGAAGATCGTGTCGAACGCGAGGCTCGACTTGCCCGAGCCGGACAGGCCGGTGAACACGATCATCGCGTCGCGCGGCAGGTCGAGACTGACGTCGCGGAGGTTGTGCTCCCGAGCGCCACGGATGATCAGACGATCCGACATGCTTCCCCTTGGCAGTGAATATGTCCGCCAGCAGCGGCAAAGAGTCCGGCAGCAGCGACTTTGTCCCGGTTCGGACACCGTCTCGGTGCCAGCCGACAACTCTAGCCAGGGGGTATGACAATTTTCCGCGCCCGAACGGGGGAACCTCCGTGACATCCACGGGGAACTCTCCGTTACGGGCGGGCCAGCCGTCGCCGGTCGCGGCTTTCGCGTTTCAGCCGCCGTACCGATGCAAGCTTCTGCTCTTTCTGCAGTTTCTGCCAACTCGCGAAGCGACGGGGGCTGAGCTCGCCGTCCTCCACCGCGTCGCGGACGGCACAGCCGGGCTCCTCACCGTGCCGGCAGTCGTCGAACCGGCACAGCGTCGCGAGCTGCGTCACATCCGCGAACGCCCGGTCGAGCCCGGCGACGGTGTCGAACATGCCGACGAGTCGCACCCCGGGCGTGTCGAGGACCGCCCCGCCGCCCGGCATCGGGATCAACGCCCGATATGTGGTGGTGTGCCGCCCGCGGCCGTCGCCACGCAACGTCTGTGTCTGCATGACGGGCGCGCCGGCCAGGGCATTGACCAGGCTCGACTTGCCCGCGCCGGACTGCCCGAGCAGGCCGAGGGTCTTCCCGAACGCCACGAACGGCCGCAACGCGTCCAGGCCCAGCCCCGTGCGCGCGCTGACGGCGTGGACCTCCACCCCGCCCGGCATCTGCTCGGCGAGCGCCTCGGGATCGGCCGCGAGATCACATTTGGTCAGGACGAGCACCGGGCGCGCCCCCGACTCCCACGCCAGGGCGAGGAGCCGCTCGATCCGGCCGAGGTCCGGCGACGGGTCGACCGGCTCCACGACCGCGACCACGTCCACGTTGGCCGCGAGGACCTGACCGAAGGACTCCTCGCCGGCGACTGCCCGGACGATCGCGGTGCGCCTGGGCAGCACCGCCTCGGCGGTCAGCCGGCCGTCGGGCCAGGTCCGCACCACGAGCCAGTCCCCCGCGCACGGCAGCGACTCGGGATCCGCGGCGCCGCGCGCCAGCAGGCCACCTGACAGGCTCGCCCGCAGCGGACCGTCCGACGCGAGCGCGGTGCAGACACCCCGGTCGACGCGGCTGACCCGCGCCGGTCGTTGACCGGGCTGGTCGAACCGGCCGGAGTACAGCGCGGCGTAAGCGTCGTCCCAGCCCAGAGCCGACAGGTCAATAATCATGAACATCCTTCCGAACCCGTGTTCGGAATTCCACGGTAGGTAGCGCGTCCGCACCGCGAAACCGAATATCGGCGTTATCGTCGGGTGCGTGCTCCCCTCGCATGTGCTGGCCAGCGCCGTCGGGCTGCGTCTGGACCGGGCCGACGTCCAGTGGCACGTCTCACCCGGCCAGGACGACTCGCTCATGCGCTTCTGGCTGACCTTCTCCGGCGTCTCGTACGGTTTCCACGTCGGCGCCGAGGACGAGATCCTCGACGTCATCGTGGAAGATCGCGGCACCGACGCCGACATGGGCGTCTACGGCCGGCTCGAGGTCAGGACCGCCTCCCCGGCGGATCCGGCCGCCGCCGCCGTCGGGCAGCGCCTCGTGGTCGTCCACGACCTGTACGCCGGCTATCTGGGCAAACCCATCGGCGCGCGGCTCAGCTTCGAGCACGTCGACCTCAGCGTCGCGGACTGGGAGGACGAACTGCACTGGGCCGCCGGCGACCTGCCACCCGCCGTCGGGGTCCGGCAACGCTGAGTGGTTTGTGTTTCCTGCGGCGTCGGTACGGCGGTGACGCCCTTCCGGCGGCGGTAGGGTTCGGTGGTGACGGCTGATCCGCTCGTGCTGAGCGCCGAACTCGACCGCGCCACCGCTCGCCTGCTCGACACCGTCCGCACCCTCGACGGCAACGGCCTCACCGTCGCGTCCCGGTGCGACGGCTGGACCCGGGGGCACGTGGTGAGCCACCTCGCCCGCAACGCCGACGCCTACCGCAACCTGCTGAGCTGGGCCCGGACCGGGGTGCGGACCCCCGCGTACGCCAGCCGGGAGGCCCGCGAGGCGGGCATCACCGCCGGCGCCTTCCGCTCGCACGAGGAACAGCTCGCCGACCTCACCACCGCCTGCGACCAGCTGCGCGAGTCGATCGACGCGATGCCCGCCGAGAGCTGGACCGCGCTGGTGGAGTGGGGCAGCACCGGCCCGACGCCGGCCGCCCGGGTCGTCTGGTCCCGCGTCTGCGAGGTCGAGCTGCACCACGTCGATCTCGACGCCGGGTATGGACCGCCGGACTGGCCGGCGTCGTTCGCGCTGCGCGTCCTGCACGACCCCGCCACCCCGCACGTGGCGACCCTGGTCTCCGACGACGGCTCGAAACTGCTGTCCGTCGACGGCGAGACCGTGGTCACCGGCCCCGTGCACCTGCTCGCCGCGTGGCTCACCGGCCGGGGCTCCGGCGCCGGCCTCACCAGCTCGACCGGGGAACTTCCCAGCCTGGAGGCATGGAAATGAGCAGCCTGACATTCACCAAGCTCTCCGTCGGCCCGATGGACAACAACGCCTACCTGCTGCGGTGCACGTCGACGGGCGAGGGCCTGCTCATCGACGCCGCCAACGACGCGGAGCGGCTGCTGGAGTTGATCGGGACTTCGCCTGGGGGCATCTCGACCGTCGTCACCACGCACCGGCACCAGGATCACTGGTTCGCGCTGGAGGACGTGGTCGCGGCCACCGGCGCGGCGTCCCTGGCCCACGCCGCCGACGCCCCCGAGATCCCCGGCGTGACGGGCACCCTCGCCGACGGCGACACCCTCCCCCTCGGCGACTGCGCCCTGACCGTGATCCATCTCGTCGGTCACACGCCGGGGTCGATCGCCCTGTACCACGACGGCCACCTCTGGACCGGCGACGCCCTCTTTCCCGGCGGCGTCGGCAACACCTGGGGCGACAAGGCCAACTTCGAATCGCTGATCAACGACGTGACGACGAAGATCTTCGATCGGTTCCCGGACGAGACCGAGTTCCACCCAGGGCACGGCAAGGACTCGACACTGGGCACGGAGCGGCCGTCGATCCCGGAGTGGCGCGCCAGAGGCTGGTAGGCAGCCCGTCCTGCCACACCCGGCGCTGCAGAAGCGGGCCTCTTGCCCTGCCGTGTTCGATTTGCCCTGCCGTGTTCGATCACGGGCGCGGCACTCAGGCGTACAGCGCTTCCGCGGCCGGCCAGATGCTCCAGCATGGAAACCATCGGCGTGAGACCGACGCCACCGCTGAGCAGGACCAACGGTCGGCGGGACGCCTCGTCGAGGAAGAAGTCGCCGGCCGGCGCGCTGACCTGGATCACGTCGCCCGGACCCACCTCCTCGTGCAGATAGCTGGACGCCATGCCGGGTGGTGCGTACGGCGCGTCCTCCGGAGGATCCTCCCGCTTCACCGAAATGCGGTAGTGGTCACGGCCGGGTGCGCAGGAGACGCTGTAGTTGCGCACCACGGACTCCTGGCCAGGGACATTGAGCCGGACCGTCAGGTATTGCCCCGGCCGGAACGTCATCACCGGGCCGGAGTCGCACGGGCGCAGGTAGAAGGATTTGATGACGTCACTTTCCGGAACGACCCGGTCGACGGTGAAGTCCCGCCAGCCCACCCAACCGCCGGGCGTACCGGCATTCCGGTCGTAGATTGCCCGCTCCCGGCGCATCAGGGTGTCGGCGAGGAAGTCGTACGCCTGCGTCCACGCCGTGATCACCTCATCGGTGGCCGCTTGTCCGAGCACGTCCTTCAACGCGCCGATCAACGCCCGGCCGACGTAGGGGTACTGCTCGGACTGGATGTTGAGGCTGGTGTGTTTCTGCGCGATCCGCTCGATCATCGGTCCACACTCGTCGAGACGGTCGATGTTGTCCGCGTACGCGTGGACCGCCCCGGCCAGCGACCGTGGCTGGCTGCCCGACTGCCCGTGGTGGGACTGGTTGAACAGCCTTTTGATCTCCTCGTCCTGGAACAGGATCTCGTACATCCGCCTGGTGACCTCCAGCCCCCGCTCCCTCAGGATCGGCGCGGTCGCCTTGACCGTGCGCACCGTTCGCGGGCTGAGCACGGGACCGGTCATCGCGCATCGCTACCCGCTCCGGGCTACTCAAGGAAGGAGGCAGTGGACGCGTCGAGGCAGTGGCGCGCCCGGGGCTGGTGAGCCTACCTCCAGAGCGTATCGATGGGCACGACGTGCGTGCCGTCATCGTGGGTATAGGCCAGGGCGCCCGTGTACAGCACGAGCCCGGCGATCAAGCGGTCACCGAGCCGGGCGCGAAGTGCCCGCATTCCGCGCAGGTCCTCGCCGTGGACCCGCGTTCCGGACTTGATCTCGAACGCGATGACGTCTCCGTCGTCGCGCTCGAGCACGAGGTCTACTTCATCGCCGGCGGGCGTCCGGAAATGCCCGACGGACACCGGCGCGTCCCACCAGCTGACCTGCTTGAGAACCTCGCCGACGACGAACGTCTCGAGCAGGTGTCCGTAGTCGGTCAGCACCGCTGGATCAGACTTCGCGATCTTCTCCGGCGTCAGTCCGAGCAGCCACGCCATGACACCGGCGTCGACCAGATGCACCTTCGGCTGCCGGGCGACGCGCGAGCCCAGTGTCGTGCCCCAGGCAGGGAGGCGGTGGATCAGAAACACCGCTTCCAACAGGCGGAGGTAATTCTCCGCACTGCTCTTCTCCATGCCGACCGCCTGTGCTGTCGCCGCGATGTTCAGCACCTGTCCCGACCTCGCAGCAAGCTGGCTCAGCAGGCGAGGAAGCATCTCCCGCTGCCGCACGCGGCTCAGCTCGATCACGTCGCGCTCGATCACCAGATCCAGATAGTTGCTGAACCAACGTGAACGTGACCGGCCAGGCGGACGCCGCACCGCGACGGGCATGCCCCCCGACGTCACCCGCCGTGCGTACTCGTCGCGGCTGGTCGGTGACGACTCCGCCGATCTTCCTGGCGATGCGCCACTGAGCAGCCTGTGAACGAACGGCTCGTCCTGGCCGCCATCGATCTCCATCTGGGCGAGGGGCAGCACATCGATGATGTCGACCCTGCCCGTCAACGACTGACCAGCCTGCGGCAGTGTCGAGTATCTGGTCGAGCCGGCAAGCACGAACCGGCCGGGGCGCAGGTCCTGGTTGAGTTCGGCCTTGATCGCATCAAGAAGCTCCGGAACATGCTGGAACTCGTCAATGAGCACCGGTCCCGGCCCAGCCACGAAGCGACCCGGATCGTTACGGACAGCTCCACGGGTCGCCGGGTCGTCACAGTCGATGACCGCCGTGCCGAGCCGCCGGGCAAGCACGTTCAGCAAGGTGCTTTTGCCCACCGTGCGCGGCCCGTTCAGCACGACCGTCGGTTCCTCGCTCAACCGATCGGCCAGAACCCGCGTCAGCCTGCGGTCAGCAAGGCCCGTCAGCGCGCCGTCCACTCCTGAACCCTGTCATCTCTTCCGCGTCTGAGCAACTTTTCTTCCGCATCTGCACGCACAAAGTTCCGCATCTTCCCGACTCGCCGCCGGGGACACTGGCTGTCGGCTTCCATCCGGGGCACGGGGCGGATTCGACGCTGGGTGCCGAGCGTCCGCCGCTGCCGGAGTGGCGGGCGCGCGGCTGGTGACGCTGCCTGGTAGCCGGACCGGGGTGGAAGATAGATTGCGGGCCATGACCGTGCCGGCGAAGCCCGTGTATCTGCTGGACTTCATGCCCGACGACTGGCGGGAGGCGGTCACGCCGTTCGTCGACGCCGCGGTCGTTGCGGCGCTGTCGTCGTTCGTTGTCGAGCAGTACCGGTCCGCCGCGGTGTACCCGCGGAAGCAGGACATCTTCGCGGCGTACCGGTTGTGCCCGCTCGCGTCCACCCGGGTGCTCATCCTCGGGCAGGACCCGTACATCAAGCCGGGACAGGCCCACGGGCTGAGCTTCAGCGTGCCGCCGGGTGTTGCGGTGCCGCCGTCGTTGCTCAACGTGTACCGGGAGATGCGGGACGACCTGGGCGTCGAGCCGCCACCGTCCGGCGATCTGACCGCCTGGAGCCGGCAGGGGGTGATGCTGCTCAACGCGGTGCTGACCGTCCGCGCCGGCACCCCGAACTCGCACAAGGGTCAAGGCTGGGAGAACGTCACCGACGCCACGATCCGGGCGCTGAACGCGAAGGCGGAGCGGGTGGTGTTCGTGCTGTGGGGCGCGGCGGCGAAGGCGAAGGCACCGCTGGTGACGAACGACCGGCACGTCGTGCTGCGGGCGGGTCACCCCAGCCCGATGAACCCGACGGGCTTCCTCGGCAGCCGGCCGTTCAGCCGGATCAACGCGGCGCTCACGGCGGCCGGGACCTTGCCGGTGCGCTGGTCACCGGCGATGCCGAGGCACTGACGGCCGGTCATGGTTGATTGAGGCACGGGGGTACGGGCAGGCGCAGCGCAGCGAGCAGGGCGCCGAGTTTGTGGTCGAGTTCGATGCCGACGGCGGTGATCTCCGGCCGGCCGAGCGAGCCGAATTGCAGGCTCGGCTGGTCCGCCGAGAACAGGACCGGTCCGTCCGGCTCCTGCGAGATCACGGTGCGCAGCGGGGCGTACAGCATCGCGGTCGGATCGTGACGGAACATCCGCTCGGCGATCGTGTGGTTGCCCATGAGGTAGGCGGCGCACCGGGACGTGTCCCCGGCGGCGCGCATGAGCGAGTCGGCGGCGATCTTCCAGTAGATCAGGAACCCGTGGCTCGCGACGGCGTCGGTCAGGTCGCACACCGCCTGCCATCCGGCGTTGTCGGCCACGAGCTGCTCGATGCGCGCGGCTGGGTACTCGGGGACGGCGTCCTCGTACCGGGCGACGACGTCCTCGAACGGGCCCTCGGCCTCGACGACCAGCCGGCGGGCCGCCCAGTCCACGGCGTGCGATCCGGTCATTGCACCTCTCCCGCCTCGCTCATGTGGCGCACGCTTCCGGCGCACGGCACCCATGTACCCACGTTGTCGCGGAGGAACCGAGCCGACGTGGGTAACGGCCGGACCAGATCCCGCTCGTCACCGACCTCACCATTGCCCGGAAAAGCCCGGAGTTGGCAGTCCTGTCGGCACTCGTGCACGGCGGCCGAACGGACCCTCAGCCGCTCTTCGAAGCCTTGCTCACAGGGCTTCACGTCATCGATCAAGAACAGGCCGACCTGTGCACTGACCTCGTACTTACGGTGCTGCCAGCGGCGGCCCGGGCTTACCTGGAGGCACTCATGTCCACCACGGCTCACCAGTATCAGAGCGACTTCGCCCGCCGGAATTTCAGCGCAGGGGAAGCGAGCGGGGAAGCCAAAGCGGTGCTGGTGGTGCTCGACGCGCGCGGCGTTGCGGTGTCGGAGGAGCATCGCACCCTCATCGCCGACTGCACCGACCAGGACCAGCTCGAAACCTGGCTCCGCCGCGTCGGCACCGCTGAGAAGATTCAGGACCTCGGGGACCAGTTCGCCGATTGAACTTCGGTATGAGACGGCCGCGGCGCGCGGGGACGTGGAGGGTTGACGGCGCCGGTGAGTGGGGTGTTCACGCACTAGGCTTGGGCGTATGCGAATCCTGATCGTGGGGGGCACCAGGTTCGTCGGGCGGCACATCACCGAGGCGGCGCTGGCTGCTGGGCATGAGGTGACGCTGCTGCACCGGGGGCAGACCGGGCCGGACCTGTTCCCGTCTGCCACCCACCTGCGGGCTGACCGCAACTCGCTGCCGGACGGGCTGCTGGCGGGCGAATGGGACGCGACCGTCGACGTCAGCGGTTACCTGCCGCGGCAGGTGGACGGGCTGGCCGACGCGCTCGACGGGCGGGGCGGACGGTATGTGTACATCTCCAGCGTTTCGGTGTACGACGTGCCGGCCGGGCCGGGGTTCGCAGAGAGCTCGCCGCTGCTGGAGCTCGAAGACCCGACGGTCGAGGAGGTCACCAACGAGACGTACGGGCCGCTGAAAGCCGCCTGCGAGCGGGTCGCGGAGGAGCGGTTCGGCACGTCGACGCTGATCGTGCGGCCGACGTACGTGGTGGGGCCGCATGACCACCTGTCGCGGTTCACGTTCTGGGTCGAGCGGGTCGCCCGCGGCGGGGAGATCCTGGCGCCGGGGCCGCGGGACGCCGCGATCCAGGTCATCGACGCGCGCGACCTGGCGGACTGGACGATCCGGCTGCTCGGGCGGCCCGGCGGTGGCGTGTTCCACGCGGTCAGCCCGGCGCCGCCGTTCTCGTTCGAGGAGCTCCTGGAGGCGATGGTCGCCGAGGTCGGGCCGCCCGGGACGAAGCTGACCTGGGTCGACCCGGACTTCCTCGGCGAGCGGGGACTGACCGGGGAGACGCTGCCGCTGTGGTCGGCGTTCGACGTGGAAAAGGACCTGAACGCGGCGAACCCGGCGGCGGCGTTCGCGGCGGGACTGTCGCCGCGGCCGCTGCGGCAGACGGTGCGGGAGACGTACGAGAGCGCGCTGCGGGACCCGCTCCCGCCGCCACCGGAGCGGCTGACCGCTGAGCAGGAGTCCCGGGTCCTCGCCGAATGGCACCAACGCTGAGGCACCGAGCCACCCGCCACCAAGGGCGTCGGCGGCGCTGAGCCACTGAGGGTCGGCCAGCGCAGAGGTCGCCGGCGGAACAACGGGCGTTGACGGCGTTGGCAGAGCAGCAGGCGTTGACGGAGCAGCGGGCGCTGGCGGACCTAGCGGCGCTAGCGGACCTGCGGCGCTGACGGACCTGGCGGAACAGCGGCGCTGACGACGTTGGCGGGGCAACGGGCGCAGCGCCGTTCAGACGCAGCGCCGTTCAGACGCAGCGCCGTTCAGACGCAGCGCCGTTCAGACGGCTGTTCCGCGGACCGCGAGGGCCCTTGCGAGGAGCGGGATCGAGCCGTCCGCGGCCCGGGGCAGGCGCTCGCGGAGCAGGTCGCGCAGCGTGTCGCGGTGTTCGGTGGGCAGCGACGCGACGTAGCTCGGGGCGGGGCCGGTGCCACCGAGGAACGGGGTCCAGTAGTCGTCGAAGTCGGCGAAGACCGCCGTCGTGTCGATCGGGCGGGTCGCCACGTCGGACAGGCCGGCGGTGAACCACAGGTCGCTCAGCGTGGCGGTGGAGCAGATCGAGAAGCGGCGACCCTCGTCGAGAGCGGCGGCGGGCGGGTCGAGGCTGGTCGCGGCGTCCCAGAAGTGGCGCATCATGGCCATGCCGTCCGCGTAGTCCCAGACGTACGCGGCGACGAGGCCGCCGGGGGCGCTGACCCTGGTGAACTCGGCGACCGCCTCGGCGGGGGCGGGCACGAAGTTGAGGGCGAGCCCGCTGACGACCACGTCGACGGACGCGTCCGGGACCGGCAGGGCACGGGCATCGCCGGTGATGAAGTGCGCGGCGAGCCGGGACCTGGCGGTGGCGAGGAACCGCTCGGACGGGTCGACACCGGTCACCTCGGCCGGTGCCGCGGCGGACAGGACCGTGCCGGTGAGCGCGCCGGTGCCGCAGCCGACGTCGAGCCAGCGCCGGCCCGGCGGCACGGCCAGCCATTGCAGGAATTCGGCCGCGACGGGACGGCTCCATCGACCGACGTACGCCTCGTAGGCATCGCCCTTCGCCCAGACCTCGTGCACCATGACCGTCACAGTAGGACCCGGAAGCACCACGGTGGGCTCGACGAGAAACGGGGAGACGAACGAGGGACAAACGGGGAGACATGGGATGGCTGGTGCGGCTGCGGCGTTCGGGCTGCTCCGCCGGAGCGGCTGCGGCTGCGCACCGCGACGATGAGGACCGGCGACCGCGGCGACCTCATGCGCGAGTTGCTGCCATAATCCTCCGATGAGTAGCCGGCCGAGCCTCGCACAAGTGGCGGCGCTGTCGGGCGTGTCGGTCAAGACGGCGTCGCGCGCGTTGAGCGGCGAAGGATACGTCGCGGTCGAGACCAAGGCGCGGGTGCAGAGCGCCGCCGACGAGTTGGGGTACCGGCTCAACCGGACCGCCCGGGAGCTGCGCCGTGGTGGCAACACCTCGACGCTCGTGGGGCTGCTCAGCGGCGACCTCGCCAACCCGTTCTACTCGCGGCTCGCCAGCGGGCTCGAGCGCGAGCTGCGCATGCACGGGCTGCAGCTGATCACCGCCAGCACCGACGAGAACCCGGAATGGGAGCGCCGGCTCACGGACTCGCTGCTCGAACGCCGGGTCCGGGGGCTCGTGGTCGCCTCGACGATGGCGGAGCACGGGCACCTGGCCGCGGAGCGGCGGCACGGGAGCCCGTTCGTTTTCGTGGACCGGCCGCCGGTGGACCTGACCGCGGACGCGGTGCTGCTGGACAACCGGGGCGGGGCGAAACGTGCCGCCGAGCATCTGCTCGAGCGGGGGCACCGGCGGATCGGGATCGTCGGGGACCTGTCGCGGCTGAGCACCCACCAGGACCGGGTCGAAGGGTTCGCGGAGGCGATGGAGGCGGCCGGCGTCGCCGACTGGCGCGATTACCTCCTCGAAGACGCGCACGACGTCGACAAGGCCGAACGGGCGGTCCGGGCGCTGCTGGCCCGGGACCCGGCGCCGACGGCGTTGTTCACCACCAACAACCGGATCACGACCGGCGCGCTGCGGGCGATCGGGCACACGCCGTTCCCCGCCGCTGCTACCGCTAAGGACGCCGCCGACAAGGGCACGCCTGCCGGCAAAGGCACGGCGCTGATCGGGTTCGACGAGCTCGACCTCGGGGACGTGCTCGGGGTGAGCGTCATCGCGCACGACCCGGAGGAGATGGGCCGGCACGCCGCGCGGCTGCTCCTGGCCCGGCTCGACGGCGACGACGGCCCCGCCCGGCGGGTCGTGCTGCCGACCCGCCTGATCGAACGGTCGACCACCGCGCCGGTGTGACCAACGAACTGGTGTGACCAACGAACCAGCGTGACCGGCGCACCGGCGTGACCACCGCACCCGCGTACCCGAGAAAAACGACGCCAGCAAATCCCCGAGGGACAAGATCAATCGATTCGCGCCTATAGGATGGCGGGGTCCGATGAGATCTTGAACGGGGAGGACCTCATGCACAGACGCACACTGTTCGCCGGTGCCGCCGGCGTCGCCGCCGCGATCGCCCTGCCCGGCACCGCGAACGCGGGCCCGAGCACGGCAGGCGGCCCCGCGTTTCCCGAGGTGATCGACCTGCCCGACGGCTGGCAGCCGGAGGGGATCGCCACCGGCCGGGGCACCACGTTCTACGTCGGGTCGCTCGCCGACGGCGCCGTGTACCGCGGCAGCCTGGCAACCGGCAGGGGCGCCACGTTCGTCGCCGGTGCAGCCGGGAAGCAGGCACTCGGGCTCGAACACGACCACCGGGGGCGGCTGTGGGTGGCCGGCGCCGGTGGTGGCGGCGCCACGGTCTACGACGGGGACAGCGGCCGGGTCCTCGCCGAGTACGCGTTCGGCGGCACCTTCGTCAACGACGTCGTGGTCACCGGGCGGGCCGCGTACTTCACCGACTCGTACCAGCCGGTGCTCTACGAGGTGCCGCTCGGCCCCCTCGGCCGGCTGCCCGGGCAGTCGGCGGTCCGCACGATCCCGCTGCCGGGCGGACTCGGCGAGGCCGACGCGTTCAACAACGGGATCGAGGCCACGCCGGACGGGCGGCTGCTCATCGTGCAGATGCTCGCCGACCGGCTGTTCGCGTTCGACCCCCGCCACGGGACCGCCACGCAGGTCGACCTCGGCGGCGCCAGCGTGCTCCAGGGCGACGGCCTGCTGCTGCGCGGGATCCACCTGTACGTCGTGCGCAACTTCTTCAACGTCATCGCCAAGTTCCGGCTCAGGCCCGATCTGCGCGCCGCGACGCTCGTCAAGGAGATCACGCATCCGAAGTTCGACATCCCGGCGACCGTGGCCGGGTTCGGCGGGTCGCTGTACGCGGTGAACGCCCGCTTCAACCTGCCCGCGCCCGCCCCGACCGACACCTACTCGATCGTGCGGGTGCCGGCCTGATCCGCGCCTGAGCCGGCAGCTGCGTCTCCAGCTGTGTCTCCAGCTGTGTCTCCAGCTGTGTCTGCCGAAACGGCGGCCTGGTACCGGGCCGCCAGGTCGCGGAGCAGGTCACGGAGTTCGGGCGGGTCCAGGACGGTGAAGGCGAACCCGATCGAACCCAGGAACCCGGCCAGGTCGATGAGCTTGTCGGCGCCGGTCTCCAGCTCGCAGGTGGCGTCGCCGGTCGGGGTGAGCAACCCGGCCGTCGACGCCAGCCGGGCCGTCACGTCCGCGATCGGCGCGTGCAACCGGATGCGGGCCGGCACCCGCCACGCCGTCGACGCGACGCCCCGCAGCACGTGCGCGACGGCGTCACCGCCGGGCGGCTCGCGGGGCGCGAACCGCCGCGGTCCGCCCGGTGACTCGCGCAGCAACACGAGGTCGGCTCGGAACGTGCGCCAGTCGCCGCGGTCCACGTCCCAGGCGAGCAGGTACCAACGCCGGCCCGTGTAGACGAGGCGGTGCGGCTCGGCCAGGCGGCGCCGGTCCTTGTAGTCGAAGCTGATCCGCTCGTGGTCCCGGGTCGCCGCGGCGAGCGCGGTCAGCAGCGCCGCGTCGACCGTCGGGCCTCCCCCGGCCGCCGAGACCGTCGCCGAGCGCAGCGCGTCGACGCGGTGGCGCAGCCGGGGCGGGAGGGTCTGCTCGAGTTTGATCAGCGCCCGCAGCGCCGGATCCTCCAGGCCGGTGACGGACCCTGCGGCCGCCGCGCGCAGGCCCACGGCGACCGCGACCGCCTCCTCGTCGTCCAGCAGCAGCGGCGGCGTCGCGGCGCCCGCGCCGAGGCGGTAGCCGCCGGTCGGGCCGGTGCTGGAGTCGATGTGGTACCCGAGGCTGCGCAGCCGCTCGACGTCGTTGCGGACGGTCCGGGTGGTGACGGCGAGCCGGTCGGCGAGGGCGGCGCCGGACCAGTCGCGGCGGCTCTGCAGCAACGACAGCAGCCGCAGCAGCCGCGCCGAGGTCTCCAACATTTCTCGAAGTCTGCCAGACATTGCGGAACGTACCTTTCCGCAATGGCCGATAGCGTCGTACCCATGAGCAACGACACCGGCAAGGCCAACAACAGCTTCCGCGGTTTCGCCACCCTCAGCTACTTCGCTGCCGACCACGCCGCCGCCACGCGGTGGTACGCGGAGGTGTTCGGGATCGAGCCCTACTTCGAGCGGCCCGGCTACGCCGAGTTCCGCATCGGCGACCACCAGGACGAGATCGGCATCGTCGACAGCAGGTACGCGCCGCACGACGTCTCGGTCGCTCCCGCCGGCGCCTTCATGTACTGGCACGTCGACGACCTCGAAGGCACCCTGGAGCGACTCACCTCGATGGGCGCGACGCCGTTGCAGCCGATCACCGAGCGCGGGCCCGGCTTCGTGACGGCCGCGGTCACCGACCCGTTCGGCAACATCGTCGGCATCATGCACAACGCCCACTACCTGGAGATCGTGAACGCTTGATGGAACCGATCCTGTTCGCCGACACGGCCGCGTTCGAGACGTGGCTCAGCTCGCACCATGGCGAATCCCGCGAAATATGGATCCTGGTCGGCAAGAAGGGCAGCGGAGTCGCCAGCCTCTCCGTGGCGGAGGCGCTCGACGTCGCCCTGTGCTTCGGGTGGATCGACGGGCAGCGCAAGGGGTTCGACGATCGTCATTTCCTGCAGCGGTATGTGCCGCGCCGTCCCCGCAGCACCTGGTCGCAGGTCAACGTGGCGAAGGTCGAAGCGCTGACCGCGGCCGGCCGGATGCGGCCCGCGGGCCTGGCCGAGGTCGCGAAGGCCCAGGCGGACGGGCGGTGGGCGGCGGCGTACCCGTCGCAGCGCACCGCCACCGTCCCGCCCGACCTGGCCGATGCCCTGGCCGCCGACGACCGGGCCCGGGCGGCGTTCGACGCGCTGCCGGGCACCGAGCGGTACCTGCTGATCCTGAACCTGGTGAAGCTGCGAACGGCGGCCGGCCGGACCGCGCGGGTGAAGGCGATCCTCAACCAGCTGTCGGCGTGAGACGGTGGTCCGATGGAGCCGAGAAGCGTCCTGGACATCGACCTCCGTGCGCTGACCGACCGGGTCTTCCACCCGTCGCCGGCGGCGTGGGAAGACGAGGTGCTGTACTTCCTGCTCGTCGACCGGTTCTCCGACGGGCGGGAGGACGGCTACCTCGACAACGCGGGTTCGCCGGCGACCGGCGGCACCCCGTTGCTGCGTACCGCGGACCACGGCAACGCCGTCGCCACCGAGGAGTCGGCGGCGGCGTGGCGGGCGGCCGGGGGCGGATGGGTCGGCGGGACCCTCGCCGGGCTGCGGACCAAGCTCGGCTACCTGCGCCGGCTCGGGGTCACCGCCGTCTGGATCAGCCCGATCCTGCGCCAGGTGCCGGGCGCCGGCACGTACCACGGCTACGGCACCTACGACTTCCTCGCCGTCGACCCGCACTTCGGCACCGGCGAGGACCTGCGCGACCTGGTCGCCGAAGCGCACCGGCTCGGGATCCGGGTCGTCCTCGACATCGTGCTCAACCACGCCGGGGACGTGTTCGCGTACGAGCCCGACGTCGTGCCGTTGTGGAGCGGGCAGCCGTACCCCATCCGCGGTCTTCGTGGCGACGGCGTCTGGCCTTCGGAACTGCAGCGCCCCGGCACCTTCACCGGCAAGGGGCGCATCGTGGACTGGGACCGGTTCCCCGAATACGTGGAGGGCGACTTCGACGAACTGAAGGACATCCACCTTGGATCCGGCGACTCCGACGGCTACCGGCCGTCGCCGGCGCTGATCGCGTTGACCCGGGCGTACCAGTACTGGATCGCGTACGCCGACCTCGACGGGTTCCGGGTCGACACCGTCAAACACATGGACCAGGGCGCGGCCCGGTACTTCGCCTCGGCCGTCCACGAGTTCGCGCAGTCGATCGGCAAGGAACGCTTCTACCTCATCGCCGAGATCACCGGCGACCGCGCGTTCGCGGTGCGGACCCTGCAGTCGACCGGGATGGACGCCGCGCTCGGCCTCGCCGACGTGCAGGACCGTCTCGAGTGGACGGTCAAGGGCGCCCGGGACCCGGCGGAGTACTTCACGCTGTTCCGCAACTCGCTGCAGGTCGGCGTCGACTCGCACACGTGGTTCCGGGACCGGGTCGTCACCGGGTACGACGACCACGACCAGGTGCGCAAGGGACCGTCGAAGGCGCGCTTCGCCGCCGACGACCTGGGCCGGCGGCTGGCGGTCGCGGCGCTCGCGCTCAACGCGACGACCCTCGGCATCCCGTGCGTCTACTACGGCAGCGAGCAGCTGTTCGACGGCCGGGGCGGCAACGACCGGTACATCCGGGAGGCGATGTTCGGCGGGTCGTTCGGGCCGTTCCGCAGCCGCGGCCGGCACGCCTTCGACGAGACCCACCCGGTGTACGTGGAGCTGGCCAAGATCCTTGCGCTGCGGCGCCGGATCCCGGCATTGCGGCGGGGACGGCAGTACCTGCGGGAGATCTCCGGCAACGGGGTCGAGTTCGGGCTGCCGCGGCTGCTCGGTGACGGTGTTCCCGGGGCGCTGCGGTCGGTGGTGCCGTGGTCGCGGATCTTCGCCGACCATGAGGTGGTGCTGGCGGTCAACACCGACCCTTTCGAGGCACGGACCGCGTGGGTGACGGTCGACGACGGTCTGCACGCGGAGGGCTCGACGCTGACCTGCCGGTATTCCACAGACGCCGGCGCAGCCGCCGGTGGTGTCGGCGGCACGGTGCCCGTGGAGGCGCGCAACGGCAAGGCGGTGCTGCTCACGGTGCCCGCGGCGGGGTTCGTGATGTACGAGGCAGCGGGCTGACTGTGGGGCTGACTTCGGGGCTGACGGGTGGTCGTTTCGATCATGCGGCTGGCAGCATGGCGGAATGACGACTCTGGGTGCCGTGTTCGTGCCGCAGCTGCCGCCCGAGCGGCTGCGCGCCGTGGTCCGCGCCGCTGACGAGAGCGGGCTGGAAGAGCTGTGGCTGTGGGAGGACTGTTTCCTCGAGAGCGGGGTGGCGACCGCGGCGGCGGCGCTCGCGTGGTCGGAGCGGCTGCGGGTGGGGGTGGGGCTGCTGCCCGTCCCGCTGCGCAACGTGGCGTTGACGGGGATGGAACTGGCGACGCTGTACCGGCTGTTCCCGGGGCGGGCGCTCATCGGGGTGGGGCACGGGGTGCAGGACTGGATGGGGCAGGTCGGAGCGCGGGCCGAGTCGCCGGTCACGCTGCTGCGCGAGTACGTGACGGCGCTGCGGGCGCTGCTGGCCGGGGAGCGGCTCAGCGTCCAGGGCAGGTACGTGCGGCTCGACGGGGTGGCGCTCGACTGGCCGCCGACGGCAGCGTCTGTCGGTGCTGCCGGGGCTGATGGTGCTGCCGGGGCTGCTGGTGAGGCTGGGGCGGGCGGTGCGGTGCTGAACCCTGGGGTGCTGGTCGGGGCCGGTGGGCCGAAGACGTTGCGACTGGCTGGGGAGGTTGCCGACGGGACGATCCTGAGCGGTGGCACCGACGTCGACACGGTCAGGGCGGCGCGGCGGCTCATCGACGAGGGACGGCAGGCGGCCGGGCGGAGCGCACCGCATCCGGTCATCGTGTACCTGCACGCCGCGACCGGTGACGGCGCCGCCGAGCGGATGGCGGCGGAACGGGTCCGCTGGGGGTATCACGACGGGCAGGACGTGTCGGTGGTCGGGGACGCGCATGCCGTCGCCGACGCGGTCGGCCGGTGGGCGGACGCGGGCGCGGACACCGTGGTCCTGCAGCCGACCGCGGACGACCCGGACCCCGAGGGGTTCATGCGGTTCGTGGCGGAGCAGGTGCGGCCGCTCGTCGCGTAGGGCTGGCTGGCGCGGCGGTCTGGCGGGCGGGTGCGGCGGTGGGCGTACCGTGGCGGACACCGACGAAATGGAGTGCCTGTGTCCTCGAATTCCGGTCCAGAGTCGACGCCGGACGCTGCCGGGCTTGCTGGTGCTGAGAATCCGGCGGTCGCGGCGGTTGAGGGCAGTGGGATCGCGTTCCGGGTCGTCGAGCACGGGCCGGTCCGCAGCCTCGCCGAGGCCGCGGCGGCGCGCGGTGTGGCGGTCCCCGACGTCGTCAAGACGATCGTGGTGCGGGTCGGCGACGGGGACTACCGGTTCGTGCTCGTGCCCGGCGACCGGGTCATCTCCTGGCCGAAGCTGCGCGGGCTCCTCGGGGTCAACCGGCTGTCGATGCCGGACGCGGCGACTGCCCGCGACGCGACCGGCTACGAGCGCGGGACGATCACCCCGTTCGGCTCGACGACGGCGTGGCCGGTGATCGCCGATGAACGGATCCTGGGGCGGGAGATCACGCTCGGCGGCGGGCGGCACGGCGTAGCGCTCGCCGTCGACGCCGGCGCGGTGGTCGGGGTGCTGGGGGCAACGGTCGCGGACGTGTCCGACGCCGAGGTTCCCAGCTGACGTTTTCCCAGTTGACGTTTCCCGGCTGACGCTGAGCGCCGGCGGCCAGTTTCCGGTTGATCGATCCGCGCTTTTCCCGGTCAGCCTGGACGGAAAAGTCCGCGCCTATGGCAATTTGCGTAAAAAGCCGGACTTCTTCGGAAACTGTGGGAATGTGGCACTGGCAACCATCATTGCCCGGGTTTCCGGCAGGTGCGTCCCGGCGGTTCACCGTCCGGGAGGCGCGGCTCAGACCATGGCAGCGCACGCGCGACGTGCCTGCCGCGGCGGGTCACCGGAGAGCGCAGGAGAGCCCCGGGCCTAGCGGGGAGTCGCACTGTCCACACATCCATTACGCCGTCCCGGCGCGGCGGTCCGCCGCAGCGTCAGCACGGCGAACACATCGAGCGTCAACGGCAGTGGCCACGTCCGGGACGGCTTCCGGACCAGCTTCCGATCCAGCCTCCGGACCGGCTTCCGGGCCAATCTGCGCAGCGGCGTCGGCACCGTGCTGTGCGTGGTGCTGTGCGGCGTCGCCGGGAGCGCGCCGGCGCACAGTTCCGTGGAACACGAGACAACGGGTCACCGCGCCCGGGTCAGCACGACCGCGCCGCCGGCGGGTGTTCATTCGCTCGCGTACTACCGGGGGACGATGGTCGACGAACGCGCCGAACTCCGCGAGATACGGGCCGCGAGCCGGGACGCCATGCGGGCCCGGATCGCGCTCGCCGGGGCGGCGAACCAGCCCGGCGGCACCGCACCGCCGGCCGGCGCCAACCAGGTCGAGGGCGCTGGGACCACATCGGCGACCGCCGCGGGGGCGGCCGCCGCACGGACCGGGAAGCGGGCCCGACCGGCCCCGAAGGCCGACCGGGCGCGGCCGGCCACGACGCGGACCGGGCCCGGGCGGCAGCGCACGTCGACCGCACGCGCCACGCCACCACGCAAGGCGGCGCGGGCCACACCGCGGACCGCGGCACCACGGATCCCAACACCACGGTTCACGGCACCCGCCGGGGGCAATGGCGGCGGTTTCGCCGACGGCGGGGGTGGGGTGGTCGGGTTCGCGCTCGCACAGGTCGGCAAGGGGTACGGGTACGGCTCCGTCGGGCCCGATCGGTTCGACTGCTCGGGCCTGGTCGCCGCCGCGTACCGGCGGGTCGGGATCTCCCTGCCGCACCAGACCGGCGCCCTGGCCGCGGTCGGCCGGTCGGTCGGCCGTGGTGAGCTGCGCCCCGGCGACCTGGTGTTCCCGGCGGCGGGCCACGTCGGCATCTACATCGGCGGCGGGCGGATGGTGCACGCCTCGACCGAACGCGGCGGCGTGAAGATCTCGCCGATCTACGCGTTCAGCTTCGCCCGGCGGGTCGCCTGACCCACGCGGTCCACATCGGACTGTGTGAATAGGTCTGTGCGGATCGAACTGTGCGTTGCGGACGGTCCACCCCGGATGGCATGACCATCCGAGGTGGACCGTTCGGCGTCTGGCGGGCCGTGCCGGATGGCGGGCGGCCTGATTGGGCGCGGAGCCCGGTCGGTCGCCAGGTCGGCCGCCGGGCGGGCAGGGCGGGCAGGGCGGGCAGGGCGGGTGGTCAGGGTGCCAGGCGGAAGTCGGCGAAGTCGAAGCCGGGGGCGACGACGCAGCTGACGAGGACCGGGTCGGCGCCAGTCGGGGTCGCGGCCTGCCACACCCCGGCGGGGATCAGCACCTGAGGGCGCTCCCCCGCGGCGACGTCGCCACCCAGGAGCGTGGTCGGGCCGTCGCCGGGGCGGTCACCCGAGCCGCCGAGGCGCAGGGCGAGCGGACCGCCCGAGTGCCAGAACCAGATCTCGTCGGAACGGACCACGTGCCAGGCCGACTCCTCGCCCGGGTGCAGCAGGAAGTAGATCGCGGTCGCCGCGTGGCGGGGGCCGTCGTAACCGTCAGGGGCGAACGTCACCGGGGAGCGCCACGTCTCCCGGAACCAGCCGCCTTCGGGGTGCGGCGCCATGTCGAGCAGTTCCGCCAGCCGCGGTCTCGTCGTCATCCCGTCACGGTAGCGGCCGTCGGCGCCCGGGAGGGCAGCGTCCGGCCGAACGTCCGGTGCGCTCGGGCGGCGCGCTTGCGATGCTGGCTGCATGCAGGTCGTGAGGTTGAGGTCGTGAAGCTGGAAGCACCGGGCGGCGGCACCGTCGAACTCCGCGTCGTCGACCGCACGGCGCCCGATCCGGCGCTGGACCCGGCCCTTGAACCCGCCCTTGGCTCGGTGCTGTTGGTCGTCGAGGGGGTCGTGGACGCCGGGGACGGTCGGGCGTGGACGTTCCGCGACGCGTGCCTGACGGCCGCGGAGGCGGCGACGCTCGGCGGCTGGCTGCTGCGGGCCGCGAAGGGCCGGCTGGAGCTGCCGGACCGGCTGGCGTTCGCGTCGCCGAGCCTCACGTTCACCCTGGAGGAGCACGACCACCTCCAGCCCCGCGTCACGGTCGGGTTCTCCCTGGCGGCGGCGCCGCCGTGGCTCGGTGACGAACGCGACCGCACCTACGACTACCCGGTGACGCTCGACCTCGACCCCGGAACCCTCGAAGCGGCGGCCGTGGACTGGGAACGGCAGGTCAGCGGCTGACCGGCACAGGACCTGACAGACCCCCCAGGACTGACACCCAGGGCTGGCAGTCGCAGGGCCAGCAGCAGGGCGGTCGTGACACGCTCGGTTATGGTCGCCGCATGGCGATCGAGTTCGTGCACGACGAGTACATCCTCGTCCTCGACGGCCGGGTTCTGGAGATCTTCCGGCGGCACGGTCAGGACACGCAGCGGTACCACGTCGCGTTCCTCGGCGTCTACGTGAAGCCGAAGGGCGACCGGTTCAAGGTGCAGGTCGGGCTCAGCTACGGCGAGCAGGTCCTCGGCGGCACGACCCTGACCCTTGACCAGGTGCAGTTCGCCAGGTTCCAGGAGTTCATCGGCTACGCGACGGCGGCCCGCGACAGCGCACCCAACCCGCCGAGGTAGTGAGCGGCCAAGCCGCCGGAAGCCGCCGGAGGTCCCGGTCGTGGTGCCCGGTCGTAGGATCGCCGGATGCGACGACGCACCGCGGCTGCTGCACTGATGACCGTCGTTCTCGCGCTCGCCGGCTGCGGCGGCTCGCCGGACAAGACCGCGTCCAGCGCGCCGGCTGCCAGCGGAGCTGGGTCGGCGCAGGGCGTTGCGCCGTCCGTACCGGCGACGCAGAACGCGAGCAGCAGCGCCGCGGCGGCGCCCCCAGCGAACAACGGCAACCCCGGCGGCCGGGCCACGGTCCCGGCGGAGGCGCGGGCCGTCGACACGTCGAAACCGACGAGAGTCGTCGGCAACGGCACCCCGGGCAGCTGCACCTCCGAGGCCGTGGTGTCGGCGGTCGCAGCGGGCGGGATCATCACGTTCAGCTGCGGGCCGGAGCCGGTGACGATCACGATGAAGGCCACGGCGAAGGTCAAGAACGTGCAGGGCGCGAAGATCGTGCTCGACGGTGGTGGCAAGGTGACGCTCAGCGGTGAAGGCCGGCGGCGCATCCTGTACATGAACACGTGCGACCAGAAGCAGGGCTGGACCACGTCGCACTGCCAGGACCAGGACCACCCGTCGCTGACCGTGCAGAACCTGACGTTCGCCGACGGCAACTCGACCGGCGAGACCGCGGAGGGCGGCGGGGGCGGCGCGATCTTCGTGCGGGGCGGGCGGTTCAAGGTCGTCAACTCGCGCTTCGTGCGCAACCGCTGCGACCAGAACGGTCCGGACCTCGGCGGCGCCGCGATCCGGGTGCTCAGCCAGTTCCACAACCAGCCGGTGTACGTCGTGGGCAGCACCTTCGGCGGCGCCTCCGGCCAGGGCGGGGTGTGCGCCAACGGCGGCGCGCTGAGCAGCATCGGGGTGTCGTGGGTGGTGCTGAACAGTGTGCTGTCGTACAACTCGGCGGTCGGCAAGGGCGCCAACCCGGCCCGCGCCGGCACCCCGGGGGGCGGCAGCGGCGGTGCGATCTACTGCGACGGCAACCTGTTCACCGTCCGGCTCGCCGGGACGCTCGTCGAGCAGAACAAGGCGAACGAGGGCGGCGGGGCGGTGTTCTTCGTCAGCAACGACCGCAGCGGCACGATGTCGATCGAGAGCTCGACGCTGCGGAAGAACCCGAGCGCCGGGTTCGAGACGCAGGGCTTCCCCGGCATCTTCTTCCTCGGCGCCCGGCCCCCGTCGGTGTCGTCGTCCTCACTGACGAAATAGGTACGAGCGCTGTGTCACGGGCGCTGTCATGAGCGCTGTGTCACGGGCGCTGTCATGAGCGCTGTGTCACGGGCGCTGTCATGAGCGCTGTGTCACGGGCGCTGTCATGAGCGCTGTGTCACGGGCGCTGTGTCATGAGCGCAGGCAGGCGCAGAACGGGTGACCGGCCGGGTCGAGCAGGACCAGGTACCGGTCGGGCGCGGGCTGGAAGTCGGGGCGGGTCGCGCCGAGCTTGAGCGCGCGTTCCTCGGCGTCGGCCAGGTCGTCGACGTAGAAGTCGAGGTGGAACTGCTTCGGCACGGGCGTCGCGTCGACCGGGTCGGGCCAGGTCGGCGCGGTGTATCCGTCGATCTGACCGAACCCGATCGACGTGGTGCCGTCGCTGATCATCGCGTATTCGGCCTGGGTGTGGGTCACCTCCCAGCCGAGGACCTCGCTGTAGAAGGTGGCGAGCACCGGCGGTTCGGCGCAGTCGATGTTGACCATGATGAGCGTGGCGAATCCAGACATGCCCTCATCCTGCCGCCGGTTCCTGCCATCTCATGTCAGGAATCCCTCGAAAGGTTCGAGGCTGCGATGCCCGGAGACTGCGATGCCATGGGGCTGCGATGCCATGAGACTGCGACGCTGAGTGGCTGCAGAGAGCCAGGTGACTGCGGAGCTAGGTGGCCGTCGGCGCGGACCAGTTGCGGCGCAGCGCGATCATCCGCAGGACGAAGACGAGCACCGCGGCCAGGGCGATGCTCACGGGGCGCTGCATGTGCAACGCGTCCAGGGCCGCGACCGAGGCGCAGCCGAGCAGCCCCGCGACGGCGTAGATCTCGCGCCGCAGCACGGTGGGGATCTCCCCGGTGAGCAGGTCCCGGATCAGACCACCGCCGATCCCGGTGATCATGCCGATGATGCAGGCGCCGACCGGCGGGATGCCGGCGTCGAGCGCCTTCAACGTGCCGGTCACGGTGAACAGGCCGAGCCCCGCGGCGTCGAGGACCAGGACCGTCCAGTGCAGCCGGCTGACCGTCGGATGCAGCCAGAACGTGGCCGCGGACGTGACCACGGCGACGGCCGCGTACCGCCAGTCGACGAACGCGAACGGCTGCACGTTGACGAACACGTCGCGCAGGATGCCACCGCCGAGCGCGGCCATGAACCCGACGAACACCACCCCGAACAGGTCCAGCCGCTTCGCCACACCGGCGGTCGCGCCCGAGGCGGCGAACACGGCGATGCCGACCAGGTCGACGACGAGCAGCAGGCTGAGCTCTGACACGGTTGTGCTCCAGCGGTGCGGGAAGGCGGTACGGAAACGGTGGTACGGGAACGGTTGTACAGGAACCGTTGCACGGGACGGTCGCACGGGACGGCGGCGTGACACGGGCGCGGCGCCACACGGCACCGCGCCCGTTCTGTATACGGCACGCCGAGCGGGCTCAGCGTCAGATGTTGTTGATGACCGCCATGTTGGTCTCGTGCTGCATCGCCATCATGTCGGAGACCGCGGCCGCGTCGTAGTAACCGCCGGTGCCGGAGCTCGCGGCGGTCTCTGTGTCTGCGGTCTCTGTGTCGGCGGTCTCTGTGTCGGCTGCCGTGTCGTACTGGGAGATGTCGCCGTCGAGGTTGCCCCCTGACCCGTCGTAGTCGGCCGTGTCGGCCGGTTCGGCGGTCAGGTCGGTGTACTCGCCGGTGAGGGCGTTGTAGGACTGCTCGTAGACGCCGTCGCCGTCCTCGTCGAGGGCGGCGAAGTCGGCCTCACCGTTGCCGTCGAGGTCGCCGACGATGACGTTCGCGCCATCGTCGGTCGTGTAGATGACGGCCTGGTCCTCAACGCCGTCACCGTCGAGGTCGGTGGTGAACGGGGTGTAGTCGTCGCTCATATCTGGTGGCTCCTTCAAAGGCTGATCTGGGTGCTGTGCTCATTCAGGTGCTGTGCTCATTCAGGTGCTGTGCGAGTGGAACCGTACGAGCAGGCCCGCCGCCCTGACTCCCCCATTGCTGCCAACCGGACAGCGAGGAAGATCACCGGACGGGTTTGCGTCACAGGGGCTGCGGGGTATCCAACCGTCGATTCGAAGAAGACGAGTTCGTTCGATAGATGGAGGCAGTCCCGTGGGCAGAGGATCCGGTATCGGCGGGGTCATCCTCGTCATCTGGCTGATCATCGGCGTGATCGCGGCAGGGCAGCGCGGCTATTTCGACAGCGAAGACACGAACTGTGCGAAGACCGGCACGATCCTCGTGACGATCGTCGCCGGCCCCCTGAACTACCTCGGGGTCAACCCGAAGATCAACTGTGACCTGCCGGAGCCCTCGAAGTAGCGGCTCCCGGTCGGACGCGAAGCCGGTGCCTCCGTCAGGGCACCGGCTTCAGTGCTTCCTCAGTGCTGTCCCCCGGTGCTTTCCTCAGTGCTGTCCCGAGGCTGTCCCGAGGCTGTACGGCCGCCGGCTGGCCGGTCCAAGCCTGCTCACGGCGTCCTCCCGGTTCGCTTTCAGCGGGGCGCGTTAGCTTCGGCGCATGGATGAGCACAAGGCACGGCGGGTGGTCGACACGCTGCGGGAGCGGGGCGTACCCGCGCATCTGGAACTGGCGAAGGCCGGGTTGTCGGCATTCGGCGTGCGGATCGCGCTGCCGGACGGACGCAGCGCCGTCTGGGACACCGACGGCACCGCCGGCCTGGAGGCGCAGGTGATGCGGGACGGGATGCTCGTCGGGTACGTGCCGATGATCGAAGGCTCGGACACCTTCACCGAGGCGCAGGTCGTCGACGCGATCGCCCGCACCGAGTACGACCGGCCCGTCGCCCGGCAGCGGCCGGTGGCGCCGCCGCCCGGGCCTGCGCTGCCCTACGAAGGCGGGTTCTTCCGCCGGTTCCGGTCCGGATTCCGCACCAGCTGACGCGCCGCAAGCAGCTGACAGCGCCACCAGCTGCCACCAGCCACCAGCGACACCGCCGCGGCGGTGCCCGTTACAGGTCCTGGGTCTGCGCGCGTTCGATCTCGGTGAACGCCGCCTGCAGGTACCGCGGGAACGGCCGCGCCTGCAGCAGGTCGGCGAGCAGCAGCGGGGCGTGCCTCGCCAGGGTCTGCGGTGACGGACGGCCCTCGTCGTCGTTGTCGTCCTGGACGCCGAGCGCGCCGACCAGCAGCACGACCATGACCTGCGGGTCGACGTCCTGCCACTCGGCCGCGGACCGCACCGCGTGCTCCAGCGCGGCACGAACGTCGTCGCCGTCGAGGCCGTCGGGGTGCAGGTCCTCGAGCAGGGTGCGCACGACGGCGCCGAGAACCAGGCCGACCTGCTCGCCGTCGAGAGCGGCCAGCTGCTCGACGGCCACGTCGAAGGCCTCCTTGTCGCGGCCCTGAGCTGCCTCGACGGCGGCCGCGGCGGCGGTCGCGATCGCCCGGGCCGGTGGCGGCAGGTGTCGCCAGCCTGACGGGGTGCGGGTGGTGTCCACACCGTCGAACCCTAGTGCCTGCCCGATCGCCCACTGGCGACAGAGCCCTCCCGCGACAGAGCCCTCCCGCGACGGCGGCGGGGTCTGCAGGTCCGTGGTGCACGCCACACCGATGCCGGGACCGCACTTGTCACGTTCCGGGTGGGGTCTGCCGTCG
Organism: Dactylosporangium cerinum; assembly: GCF_042653625.1. NCBI lineage: Bacteria > Bacillati > Actinomycetota > Actinomycetes > Micromonosporales > Micromonosporaceae > Dactylosporangium > Dactylosporangium cerinum. The sequence goes on from NZ_JBHSIU010000004.1 coordinate 47,577, forward strand.
TCACTGTATGAAGCAACGAATGTCGCTCAGCGAAATCAACCCCGACGCGTACCGGGCGGTGCGCGGCCTGGAGCAGTACATCCGGGCGCACGTCGACCCGGCGCTGCTGCACCTGCTCAAGCTCCGGGCGTCGATCCTGAACGGGTGCTCGTTCTGCGTCGACATGCACAGCACGGAGGCACTCGCCGAGGGTGAGGACAGCCGGAAGCTGTTCGCGGTCTCGGCGTGGCGGGAAGGGCCGTTCTTCGACGACAAGGAACGCGCCGCCCTCGACCTCACCGACCACGTCACCCGGCTGGGTGAGCACGGCGTCCCGGACGACGTCTGGGACACCGCCGTCGAGCACTACGGCACGAAGGGGGTTGCGGATCTCCTCATGGTCATTGCGACGATCAACGTGTGGAACCGTCTCGCCGTGGCAACCAGGAGCCAGCCGCCAGCGACCGCGTGAACGAGGACTTTCTCGCGCACCGGCGGATGCTGCTCGGTCTGGCGTACCGGATGCTCGGGACGCTGCACGACGCCGAGGATGTGCTGCAGGAGGCGTACCTGCGGTGGACCCGCGCCGACCGGTCCGACGTCGTCGAGCCGCGCCGCTACCTGACCAGGGTGGTGACGCGGCTCGCCGTCGACGCGCTCCGCGCCCGGCAGAGCCGGCGGGAGGAGTACGTCGGGACGTGGCTGCCGGAGCCGGTCAACACCGGACGGCGGGACCCGGTCAGCGCATCCGACCTGTTCAGCGCATCCAATCTGCACAGCGCATCCAACCTGTACAGCGCATCCAACCTGGCCGGCGCATCCGACCCGGTCGACACGGCTGACCTGATCGACACGTCGGACCTGTCGATCGCGGTGCTGCACCTGATGGAGCGGCTGACACCACCGCAGCGCGCCGTGTACGTGCTGCGGACCGCATTCGAGCTGCCGTACGCGGAGATCGCCGCGATCCTGGACCGCAGCGAGGAGGACAGCCGACAGCTGCACCACCGGGCGGGGGCCGCGCTCGCCGGCCGGGCCAGGTTCAGCACCGACCCGGCGGAGCACACGCGGCTCCTGGAGGGGTTCGTCGCGGCCGCCCGCGACGGTGACGTCGAACGCCTCGAGCAGCTGCTGCACGAGGACGTGGTCGCCTGGAACGACGGCGGCGGCAAGGTGCGGACGGGACCGAACCCGATCCGCGGCCGGGCGAAGGTGGTGCGGTTCTTCGTCGCCATCATGCGGCGGCACACCCCGGCCGGGCCCCGACCGTTCACCGCCGTCCCGACCGGCGTCAACGGGCAGTACGCGCTGCTCGTTGACGCGAACTACCGGTACACGATGTGCGTCAACGTCGTTGACGGGCGGATCCAGGACCTGTTCCGGATCGCGAATCCGGCGAAGCTCTCAACCTTTGGCGGGGAACGCTCGTAGTAGAGGGTATGCGCGACTTCGACGAGTTCGCCGCCGCGGCGACCCAGCCGCTGTTGCGGCTCGGCTGGCTGCTGACCGGCGACGCGGACCAGGCGCAGGATCTCGCGCAGAACACGCTGATCAGGACGTACGGCGCGTGGCACCGGGTCCGTCACGACGACGCGCTCAGCTACGCCCGCCGGATCATGGTGAACCTGCACACGGACTGGCTGCGCCGGCGCCCCTGGCGGGAACAGCCGCGCGCCGATCTCCCCGACACCGGCGGCGGTCCCGGCGGTCGTCACGGTGGCCACGACGGTGGTCATGGTGCGGTGGAGGACCGGGCCGCGCTCGTCGCCGCGCTGCAGTCGCTGACCCGGCGGGAACGGGCCGCGATCGTGCTCCGGTACTACGTCGACCTGTCCGAGCAGCAGACGGCGCAGACCCTCGGCGTCAGCGTCGGCACGGTCAAGTCGGTGTGCTCGCGGGCCCTCGCCAAGCTGCGGGTCAGCCCGGCGCTGCGGGAGGAACGCCTCTTCGTTCGCACTGCCCAGGGAGAACCGTCATGAGCACTGAACCTGTCAACCCAGCGCCGGTGAACGGTGCACCGGTGACCACTGCGCGGCTAAGTGCTGTGCCGGTAAGTGCTGTGCCGGCACGCACCGGGTCCGTGGATACGCTGTCGGTCCTCGACGAGCGGCTCACGGACCGGCTCACCGACGTCGCGGCGGCAGCGCCGGACCGGTTGGGGGTCCCGGTCGAGGAGCTCCGCCGGCGGGGGGCACGGCGGCGGCGGATCCGGATCGGGGTCGCGTCCGCGGCGGTCCTGCTCGTCGCGGGCGGCACTGCGGGCGGTGTCCTCAGTGGGGCTCTCGGTGGCGGGTCCGGCGGCGGGTCGACGGTCGGTGCGCCACCAACGACAGCCGGGGCCGCAGGCCGGCCCTCAGCGGGCGCATCGACCGAGGGCGGAGCCGGGAGCGACACCGGGTACGCCGTCGTCGGGCCGGTGACCACGATCGACACGGGCGAGGCGATCGCCGGTGGGACGCTCACGATCTGGTTCGCGGTGCACGAGGGCCGGTTCCTGCAGGCGGTCGGGCAGCGCGGTCCGGACGGGAAGCTGGCCCTCACGGGCGTCACCAACGACCCGGACGTGACCGGGACCGGGCCCGGGGACGTCGGCTTCCACGCGGGCTGGGACGTCGGCTCCGATCCGGACCGGTTCTTCACCGGCTACGTCGTCGGGGACGTCACGACCGTGACCCTGACCGTCGACGGTGTCCCGGTGACGGCGAAGGTCGCCACGTGGCCGGAGAACCCCGCCGTGCACGTCTGGTGGCTGCGGGTCCCCGCAGCGGCCGCCGGCGTGGCATCGCCGGTGCAGGTGGGGAACCTGGTCGCGACCAATGCGGCAGGCACGGTCGTTGCGGCGCTGCCCTCCGGCGGTGTCGGCGCCGGATGACGACGCGGGACGAGGTATGGAACAGCACGCGGGACGAGGCATGGAACAGCACGCGGGACGAGGCATGGAACAGCGCGCGGGACGAGGCATGGAACAGCGCGCGAGACAGCGGGCAGACAGCGGGCGGGACGGCAGGCAGAACAGCACGCGAAACGGCGCGTGATCGGCCCTCCCCCGGAGGGTGAAGTCGGCGTATGGTCGGTTGCCAAGGAGGCCCGCCATGCCTGCTGAGGACTTCGAACGGACCGCGTTCGACTACGTGATCGTGGGGGCCGGGCCGGCCGGCTGTGTGCTGGCCAACCGGCTCTCCGCGGACCCGGGCACGACCGTGCTGCTGCTGGAGGCCGGTGGGCCAGACAAGGCCAGGGAGATCCGGATCCCAGCGGCGTTCAGCAAGCTGTTCGCCACGCCGTACGACTGGAACTACCGCACCGTCAAGCAGCCGCTGCTGGCCGACCGGGAGCTGTTCTGGCCCCGGGGCAAGACCCTCGGCGGGTCGACCTCGATCAACGCGCAGATGTGGATCCGTGGCTGCGCCGCGGACTACGACGGTTGGGGCGTCGAAGGCTGGTCCTACGCCGAGGTGCTGCCGTACTTCCGGCGGATCGAACGCCGCGTCGGCGTCAAGGACACCGGCAGCAGCACCTATGGCACTGACGGTCCACTGTGGATCGGAGAGTTGCGCAGCCCGAACCCGATCACGGCCGCGTTCCTGGAGGCCTGCGTCGCCGAGGGGATCCCGGCAACGGCCGACCTCAACGGCCCCGACAACAGCGGCTGCTCCCGCACCCCGGTGACGCAGCACCGGGGTGCCCGGTTCAGCGCCGCCGACGCGTACCTGCGGCCGGCGCGGCGACGGCCGAACCTGACCGTGCGCACCGGCGCGGTCGTCGAACGGTTGCGGCTGTCCGAGCCGGCCAGGACGGCGACGCCGGCCAAGACAGGCAAGGCGGCGAAGCGGCGGGTCATCGGCGTGTCGTACCGCGATCACGGCTCCGATACTGGTGGCGCGGTCAGGGAGGTGACGGCGCAGCGGGAGGTGCTGCTGTGCGCCGGCGCCGTGAACACGCCGCAGATCCTGCAGCTGTCCGGCATCGGCGACCCCGACGTGTTGCGGGCCGCCGGGGTCGAGCCGCTGCACGAGCTGCCCGGTGTCGGGACGAACCTGCAGGATCACCTGTCCACCGGGGTCGTCGTCACGTGCCCGCAGCCGATCACGATGTTCGCGGCCGAGTCGCTCGGCAGTGTCGCCCGGTACCTGTTCGGGCGGACCGGGATGCTGTCGTCGAACATCGCGGAGGCGGTCGCGTTCATCGCCCCCGACCCCGGCACGCCACCGGAGATCGAGCTGATCTTCGCGCCGGTGCCGTTCGTCGAGCACGGGATGGTGCCGCCGCCGGCGCACGGGTTGACGATCGGGGTCGTGCTGCTGCAGCCACGCAGCCGCGGGACGGTGGGGATCGCCGGTCCGACGGCCGCGGAGCCGCCGGTGATCGAGCCGGGCTACCTCGGCGAGGAGGCCGACCTGCGGCGTTTGATCTGGGGGGTACGGGTGGCCGAACGGCTCGCCCGGTCGTCGGCGCTGGCGCCGTTCGTCGGTGCGCCGATGGAGCCGTACACGGGGGTCCTCGACGACGACGGGCTGGCCGGGTCGATCCGGCGGCACTCGGAGACGCTGTACCACCCGGTCGGCACGTGCCGGATGGGCACCGACGACGGGGCCGTGGTCGACCCTTCGCTGCGGGTGCGGGGACTGGCCGGGCTGAGGGTGGTGGACGCCTCGGTGCTGCCGGTGATCAACCGCGGGCACACGATGGCGCCGGTGTACATGGTTGCGGAGAAGGCCGCCGACCTGATCCTGGCGGGCCACTGAACAGCGGCTGAGCCGCGGCAAGCCACGGACTGCAACACGCGGCACGCCAAGACACGCAGCACGCCAAGACACGCAGCACGCCACGAACGGCAGCACGCGGCACGCCACCCACGGGCCGCGGCACGCCACAGAACAGCGGGGGCAGGAGTCAACTGGTGCGAGTCAGTCCCAGGGCGGCACGAGCTCTGGGATGGAGAGCGAGGACCGTTGTCAAAGGCCAGAGCGACTGGGCGCCGGCGGCCACCCGTTCGGCGAGCCCTACCAGTACACCGGCGGCGAGCGCTGCGCAGAAGACCACGACGAGCGTGACCAGCACGCCGGCCGCGACCCGCATCAGGACCGGCGGGACCGGCTGTGGTGCGCTGCCCGGGATGCGGCTCAGCGCGGGCCAGAGCGCGAGGCAGGCGAACGCGACCGTCGCCGCCAGCTGATGCGCCCCGGACGAGCCGGTCCGGGGCAGCGGGAACGCGGCGACGAGGACGGTGGCGGCACCGCCGGCGCCGAGCATGACCCTGGCCGGGGTCGCGACCGGGCGCAGGCCGAGCGCGGTGACGCAGTGGCAGACACCGAGCCCGAGCAGGGCGAGGGTCATCACCCACCGGTGGGTGGCGCCGTGGCCGGCGAGGGCGCTGATCGTGCCCCGGAGCGAGTCGAACCCGGACGGTTGGAGCGCCGCGGCGACCGTCCAGCCGCCGATGAGCAGGACCGGTGCGGTGGCCGCGGAGACCACCGCGAACCACCGCACCGAACCGTTCGAACCACGCATGCCCAGGAGTATGCGCGCCTACCTCAGACGTGTCAGGCCTCAGACGTGTCAGGCCCCGAGGCGGCAGGGCAGGCGTCAGGAGCCGAAGACCTCCAGTTCCCACAGCGAGTAGCCCCACTGGGTGCCGCGCTGGGTGCCGTTGACCCGCAGGTACCGGCCGGAGCCGGTGACCGTCAGGTCGTCGATGCCGCCGTCGCCGGTGGTCGTGGTGTAGATGTTCGTCCAGGTGTTGCCGTCGGGCGAGGTCTGGATCTGGTACGCCTTGCCGTACGCCGTCTCCCAGTTGAGCTTGACCCGGGTGATGGATCTGGTGGCGCCGAGGTCGAGCCGGATCCACTGCGGGTCGGCGTACGCGCTGCCCCAGCGGGTCCCGGTGTTGCCGTCGACGGCGTTCGCGCCGACGTGGGCGCTGCCCGGCTCGACCGACGACACCGTCACCGGGCAGTTGCTGCACAGCGACTGGGGGCCGGTGACGGGCGTGCCGTAGACGTTGAGGTCCCAGATCGAGTAGCCCCACTGCGTGCCGCGCTGGGTCTGGTTCACCCGCACGTATCTGCCGGTGCCGGTCAAGGTGACGTCGTCGACGCCGCCGTCGCTGGTCGTCGTGGTGTAGACGTTGGTCCAGGCGCTTCCGTCCGGTGAGGTCTGGATCTGGTACGACTTCGCGTACGCGGCCTCCCAGTTGATCCGGACCCGGTTGAGGCTGTATGAGGCGCCGAGGTCGACCTGCAGCCACTGCGGGTCGGCGTGGACGCTGCCCCAGCGGGTGGCGCCGTTGCCGTCGACGGCGTTCGCGGCGACGAGGGTGCTGTTCGGCTCGACGGACGACGCGGTCGCGTTCTTGCCACGGGCGATGTCGGTGGCCGGCTGCGAGCCGTCGGTCTTGATCCGGATGTTGCGGTAGAAGATGTCGGCGCCGGCACCGTCGTTCTGCACGCCGATGTAGCCGGACTGGATCGCCCGGGTGCTGGTGTAGTCGTTGATCTTCACGCCGTTGAGCCAGATCTCGACCCGCTGGCCGTGGACGCCGACCTCGTATGTGTTCCACTGGCCCGGCGGGTTGAGCGCCGCGGCGCGCAGGGCCGTGTCAGGCGCCTTGAAGCTGTACACGCTGCCGGTGGTGCGGGACGGGTCGGCGTCGGTGGCGTCGATCTGGATCTCGTGGCCGGCGTTGACCGGGCCCCACGGGTCGCCGTTGGGGTCGGGGAAACCGATGAAGACACCGCCGTTGTCGTCGCCGGGCATCTGCCAGTCGAGCTTCAGCGAGTAGTTGGAGAACTGGCTCACGGGGTACCAGAGCAGCCCCATCCCACCGAACGAGGTGAGCGTGCCGTCGGCGAGCGTGAACCCGCCGGGGCCGGCCTGCCGCCACTGGTTGAGGCTGTTCTGGCTGCCGTCGAACAGCGCCTGGTAGCCGGTTTCGGGGCGGCAGTCGGCCTGGGCCTGGCCCGCGGCCCACTTGATGCCGCCGAGGAGGTGATTCGTGAAGTTCGCCTCGGTGTAGGACGCCTCGGTGTGGCCGAGTCCGGTGTACCAGGAGCGGCCGCCGTCGAACTGCTTGCACCACGAGATCGGGTGGTCCCCGCTCATCGAGCCGCCGGAGTACGAGCCTTCGTCGAGGCTCATGAGGACCTTGGCGGTGCTGCGGGGGTTGGTCTGGTAGTTGTACCACTCGTCGGTGCGCGTCCAGGTCTGCGGCAGGTGCGCGGTGGCGGGGTTCGCGCGGTCCTCGACCTTGATCGTCGCCTGCTGCTGCGCGGGGTGTGAGCTGAACCAGGCGCCGACGAGGTTGCCGTACCAGGGCCAGCTGTACTCGGTGTCGGCCGCGGCGTGCACGCCGACGTAGCCACCACCCGCGCGGATGTAGGACTCGAACGCGGTCTGCTGGGTGGCGTCGAGCACGTCACCGGTGGTCGACAGCCAGACGACGGCCTTGTACTGGGCGAGGTTCGCCGTGGTGAACGCCGCCGCGTCCTCGGTCGTGTCGACGGCGAAGTTGTTGGCGGTCCCGAGGGCCTGGACGGCGGCGATGCCGTTGGGGATCGAGCTGTGGCGGAACCCCGCCGTCTTGGAGAAGACCAGGATCTTGTACGCCGGGGCGGCGGTCGCGGGGGTTGCCGCGCCGCTCGCGGCGACGACGGCCGCGACGGCGGTCGCGGCGATCAGTTTCCAACCGGGTATACGCACGTGACGTGCTCCTTCCGACTGGATCGCGGGTCTGTGCGGGACCGTCGCGATCACTGGGAGAGGAGGAGCGCGCCGAACGCACCTTCCGCTGCTTCAGACAGAACTTTGCCGCTTACCAACAAAAGTGTCAATGCCTTCCGGTTTGATCGAACGTTAGGTCGTGCACGACTGAATCGTGTGCTACGTTCTGAGCGTGAGGGATGTCGGGGTGGATGTCTTGGCGCTCGACCGGCAGGTCTGCTTCGCGCTGTATACGGCCTCGCGGGCCGTCACCGCGCGATACCGGCCACTGCTCGACGATCTCGGCATCACGTACCCGCAGTACCTGGTGCTACTCGTGCTCTGGGAGCAGGACGCGCGGACCGTCAAGGAGATCGGCACCGCACTGCGCCTGGACTCCAGCACCCTGTCCCCGCTCCTGAAGCGCCTCGAGGCGGCCGGCCTCGTCACCCGCGCCCGCCGCGCCGACGACGAGCGGTCCGTCACCGTCCAGCTCACCGAGGCCGGCGCCGCGCTGCGCGAGCGGGCCCGCGCCGTCCCCGCCAGGCTCGTCTGCGACGGCGGGCTCGGGATCGGCGAGCTCGACGCCCTGCGCGAGACCCTGGTGCGCCTCACGGCGGCCCTCACCGACACAGCACTTACCGACACAGCGCTCACCAACACAGCACTCACCGACATAGCGCTTACCGACACGGCACTCACCGACCCGCAAGGAGATGCTCCTGATGGCAGTCCTGTACACCGCTGACGTCACCGCCACCGGCGACGGTCGCGACGGCCACGTCACCAGCACCGACGGCATCGTCGACGTCGACGTCGCCGTGCCGAAGGAGATGGGTGGCGCCGGCGGGGCGACCAACCCCGAGCAGCTGTTCGCGGCCGGCTACGCCGCCTGCTTCCACAGCGCGCTGCGGCTCGTCGCCCGCCGGGCCAAGGCGTCCGTCGACGGCAGCGAGGTCAACGCCCGGGTCGGGATCGGCCCGAACGGCAGCGGCGGATTCGGCCTCGACGTCACGCTGACGGTCACCCTGCCCGGCGTCGACCCGGCCGTCGCCCGCCAGCTCGTCGACGCGGCGCACCAGGTCTGCCCGTACTCGAACGCCACCCGCGGCAACATCGACGTCAAGCTGGAGCTGGCATGACCGGCGACCGCACCGCCAGCAAGGTCTGGCAGCTCGCCGCCCGGCCGACCGGGTTCCCCACGTCGGAGAACTTCCGGCTGGTGACGGAGGAACTGCCGGCGCCGGGTCCCGGGCAGGTCCTCGTCCGCAACGAGGTCATGTCGGTCGACCCGGCGATGCGCGGGCGGATGAACGACGTGCCGTCCTACGTGGCACCGTTCCAGGTCGACGAGGCCCTCGAAGGCGGCGCGGTCGGCACCGTGGTCGCGTCCGGCAGCCCCGACGTCGCCGTCGGCGACAGCGTCCTGCACGGGCTCGGATGGCGCGAGTACGCGCTCCTCGACGCGAAACACACCCGGGTCGTGGACACCACGATCGCGCCCGCGTCGGCGTATCTCGGCGTGCTCGGGATGCCGGGCCTCACCGCGTACGCCGGGCTCCTCGACGTCGCGAAGATGCGCCCCGACGAGAACGTGTTCATCTCCGGCGCCGCCGGGGCGGTCGGGACCCTCGCCGGTCAGATCGCCCGGCTGCGCGGCGCCCGGCTCGTGATCGGGTCCGCCGGGTCCGCGGAGAAGGTGCGCTACCTCGTCGACGAGCTCGGCTTCGACGCGGCGTTCAACTACAAGGACGGCTCGATCCGGACCCAGCTGAAGCAGCTGACCCCGGACGGCATCGACGTCTTCTTCGACAACGTCGGCGGCGAACAGCTGGAAGCCGCGCTGTTCCGGATGAACCTGCACGGGCGGGTGGCCGTCTGCGGCGCGATCTCGCAGTACAACAACCCAGACGCGACCGGGATCCGGAACCTGACGCTGCTCATCAGCAAGCGCATCACGCTGCAGGGGTTCCTGGTCCTGGACCACTGGGGCCGGCGGCAGGAGTTCGTCGAGGAGATGGCCGGCTGGCTGCGGGAAGGGCGGGTGAAGGTGGCCGAGACGTTCGTGGACGGGATCGACCACGCCGTCGACGGCTTCCTCGGCATGCTCCGCGGGGAGAACCTCGGCAAGATGATCGTCCGCCTCTCGTGAGCGCTGCGGGTGGGCCTCGATCCGCGTTCGCGTTGGCGGGCGTGCTGGCGGCGGCCGGGGTGACGCATCTGGTCAATCCGAAGCCGTACGACCAGATCGTGCCCCGCGCGCTGCCCGGATCGCCGCGGACCTACACCTACGTGAGCGGGGTCGTGGAACTCGCGCTCGCGGCGGGACTGGTCCACCCGCGTACCCGCCGGGCGGCAGGGCTCGCCTCGGCCGGGTTCTTCGCGGCCGTGTTCCCCGCCAACGTGAAGATGGCGATCGACTGGCGCCACGCACCACCGGTCCGCCGGGCGATCGCGTACGGCCGGCTTCCCCTGCAGCTGCCACTGGTCCTGTGGGGGCTGCGGGTCGCCCGGGCCGCTCCGGCCAGCCCAGTGGCTCCGGCCAGCCCGGCGGCTCCGGCAGCTCCGGCGGCCCAGGATCGGCCGGGGTCCGCGTAACGGGCGGCCGGGAGGTCCCGCCGCGGGTTTAATGGCTGGATGCTGCGAACTTCACGGTTGGTGCTGCGGCGGTGGCGGGACGAGGACCGGGCGCCGTTCGCGGCACTCAACGCGGATCCCGAGGTCATGCGGTTCTTCCCGCGCCCGCTGACCCGGGCCGAGAGCGACATGATGGTCGACCGGATCAAGGCGTCGTTCGACGAGCACGGATACGGGCTGTGGGCGGTCGACGTCGTCCGGGCCGATGCCGGGGTCAGCGGCTTCATCGGGTTCGTGGGGCTGGCCTGGCAGCGGTTCCCGGCGCATTTCACCCCGGCGCTGGAGATCGGGTGGCGGCTGGCCCGGCACGCATGGGGGCAGGGATACGCGTCGGAGGCGGCGGTGGCTGCGCGGGACTTCGCGTTCCGCGCAGCCACCGCCGATGCCGCCACCGATGCCGGTGCCGCGACCGCTTTTGACGAGGTACCGGGTGCTGGGATGGACGAAATCGTGTCCATGACCACGCGGACCAACGAACCCTCGCAGGCGGTGATGCGGCGCATCGGCATGACCCGCGACCCGGCCGACGACTTCCGGCACCCCAACCTGGAGCCGGACCATCCGCTGGTCGAGCACGTGCTGTACCGGCTACGCCGTCCCACCGCCCCGGACCTCTTGTAGGCCACGGCTTAGAGGCCACGGCGCGGGCGCGTCAGCGGTACAGCTGCAGATGTAGCTGGAACGCCACCTCGGTGTACCGGATCGTCGGCGGTCGCAGGGCGAGCAGCTGCCGCTCCAACACGACCTGCAGCTCACGGGGTGGGGCCTCGGGCCGCGCCATGATCCGCACCGCGACGGGGCGGGACGGGCCCAGGTGGAACTCGACCATGAGTTCCTCGGTGCCGTGCCGTACCCCGGTGAATGCCCGGTCGACGATGCCTCTGGCCCGGTCGATGAAGTCGCCGAGTTCGGCCGCGGTCGTGGCCCGGCGGAGCTGCTCCTCCGAGGTGAGCAGGACGATCCGGCCGCGGTCGACGTGCCGCAGGGCTCTGCCGTCGGCGCCACGGCCCGACTGGTCGGTGTCGTCGGCCCGCGGCGGGTGGTAGATGGTGAGCTCACCGGTGCGGTACCGCTCGGTGGACGGCCGTGCGGAGGCCGCACCGGAATGTGCCGAGCCGGCGGCGGGGTAGGTCCCGTCCGGACGTGCGGAGCCGGCGGGGTTGGTACGGCCTGGATGTGCGGAGCGGGTGCCGTCGCGGAGGAGCCCCGTCCCGGCGGGATGCACCGTATCTCCGGAGCGCCTGATGCCAGTGGGCTGATCCGGGTCCACCGGCAGGCCCGAGTCCACCGGCAGGCCCGTATCCGCCGATCCGATCGCGTCCACGGACCGGCCCGCGTCCGGAGACTGGCTCCGGTCCGGACCGCGGCTGGTGTCAGGCGTGCGCCCCTGATCGTCGGCCCGGCCGCCGTGCTGGTCTGCGTCCTCGGGGCGGCGCGCCGCCGGGACCCGCTCGGCGGCGCTGGAGCGGCGTGCGTTGCCGGATGTGCTCCGGCCGTCGGCGACGGCACCGATGCCCGCCATGTCCCCGGTACCGGGGACGCCCTGACCACCGGCAACGGACCGCGCCGCCCCACCGGGCAGGCCACGGTGACCGTCGCGGTGACTGTCGCCGTCGGCCTGGCCGGCGCCGTCGGCCTGGCTGGTATTCGGTGCGGGCTCGGACTGGGTCCCGGGGCCGGGGCGTACCGCCTGCACCGGTCGCGTCGCCGGGCCGGGCCGCGGGTCCAGCCGGAGCGCGAGGGTGCTGACCGCGCCGGCGGGCAGGCCGATCTCGATCGGACGGCCGGCCTCGACCGCCTGGCGGAGGCGGGCGTACATCGCACCCGTGAGCAGGACCGCGAAACCGTCCTCGACCTGGCGGGCGGTCGGCTCGGCGGTGCCCCGGACCAGGAGCAGGAAGTTGCAGCCGATCCGGGTGGAACGTTCACCGCCGGGGGCGACGATCGCGGCGGGACCCTGCTGGCCGGGCGCCCACACGTACGTCTGCGGGACGTCGGCAAGACCCGGCAGGAACGCGCACACGTCGGCGGCCTCGCGCAGCGCCTCCTCGAACGCCTCCAGTTCCTCGTCGGCGCCGCCGATGTACGACGTGGCGTCGCCTGCAGTGATCGTCAGTTCGAGACGATCACCGATGTGGACGACCCGCAGGAACGGCAGGTTGTACGCGGGGGCCTTCGACAGCATCGTCGCGGCCCGGAACTCGGCGTCGTCGACGACCGGAGCCCGGCCCGGGCGGAACCACCACGGGTGGGGGTAGTACCGCTCCTGCGCGCCGAGCAGCGACAGTACCCGCGCGTGTCCGAACCGCTGCACGACCGCGGTCTCACCGGCAAGCAGCGGCAGTGCCACGAGCGGCGGCCGCTCGAACCGGACCGTCGACGGGATGTCCTCGGGGGCGGCGGCGTACACGAATCCGGTCACCCGGCCGTCGATGTCGATGCCGGGCTGGCCGAAGACGCTGACGTCGCCCGCCTCCACGAGACGCCCCTCGGCGGCGAGCTGGTGGACGGTGCGGGCCATGGTGAGCGGGTAACCGGGGGCTGGCGCGCCGGTGCGGATCACGGCGAAGACCATCTCCCGCTGACCGTGTCGTTCGAGGCCTTCGGTGGTGTACAGGAGTGCGGGCAGCATGCCGGAAGCCGTGCGGATGCCACCCTCGTCGATGGCGACCGACAGCTGCCGGGGGATGAGGACCTCCCGGCCGACGGGTAACGCGGAGCCCACGGGGCCGATCATCGCATCCAGGCGCAACAGTTGACCTTGGATGAACGGTTGCCGCTGGTTCCGACGACGCCGGCCGCACCCACGAACGACGCTCGTCATCACCGTGCTGCTGCGAGGCCGGCGCTGTGAGGGCAGCGCTGCGAGGGTGGCGCTTCACGGTGCGGGCCGCGACGATGGTGTGATGCGGATGACGTCGGAGCCGCCCGCCGAGTACGTCGCATTCGTCTCCCGGCACCTGGAGCCGCTGCGGCGGGACTCCGTGCGCGTCGTCGGCGGTGAGGAGGACGCGGACTGCCTGTACGTCGATGTCCTCACCGACGTCGCCACCCGATGGAACTGGCTGGAGCTGCAGCGCACCAGGCTCGGACACCAGGATGCCGCCGACGACTTCCTCAGCCGGGTCTTCGCCCGCCGCTCGGAGCGGTTCTTTCTCGCCGAGGACGGATTCAGCGATGACGACCTGCAGATCCAGGTGACGCCGTGGTACCCGGACGAGCCTCCACCACCGCGCCGCGTGTACGTCAGCACCGCGGTCCGGCTCGCCCCGATGCTCGTGCCCCGGCGCAGGAGCAGCGTGTTCGTCGCCGGTCCGGCATGCGAGGCGGCGATCGCTTGGTGGCACGCGTACGAGACGCTCCGCCGCCGCCGACTGGTGTACGTCGGATTCGTGGCGATCCTGCTCCTGATGGCCCTGGCAAACGTCACCGGACCACCTGCGGTCTGACGGTCCCTGCCCGGCTGATCACGCCGGACTTTCACCGGGCGCGGCTTCGCTCGCTACCACCGCCTTGAACGAAGCAAGCGTGACGCATGCCACGCTCGGGAGGCACCAGACCGTAGGTCTGTCTGGACCCGCTCGCCCCAGACGGCTGTTGCACCTGCTCCGACTGGTCCATTGGTTGTCCGGTACCGGACTGGTCGTGCAGCACAGACCGCAGGGCGGGGGCGGGGCGGGGGTCGAGGGGACCGGCATCCGGCACGACCGTTGACGGATCCTGCTAGTGTCCGCCGAAGGCCGGTTGGGGGTGACATGAGCACGACGACACGCGGCACAGAACGCTGGGCGGCACGCTCGGCGGGGCGACTCTCGGGATTCGTCGCGAGTCTCCTCGCCGTGACCTCTGCAGCTCGCACCACAGGTCACACACCTGACCGCATCTCCAGCAGCATCTCCGGCCGTGTCTCCCGCAGCGGTCCCCGCCGGGTTTCCCTCAGCATCTCGTGCAGGGTCGCTGCGGCCGGGATCGCCGCGGCCATCGCCTCCGGCGGGTTCGGCGCACTCGTCATCGCCCAGCCCGCGCATGCCGCGACCCTCGAGGCCGACATCGAGACAAGGGTCGGCAACGGCAACATCCAGGGCAAGGCCGGCGCGAAGACCGCCATCCGCTTCGGTGTGACCAACCACGGGAAGATACCGGTGGCGGTCGGCGTCACGATCCGGGTGCCGGGGAACACGCAGATCGAGTCCGCCGGGGACTGCACCGTCGTCGGTGACAACCGCACTACGGCGACCTGCGCGAAGGATCTGGAGGCCGGAAAGTCCTTCAGCGGCTCGATCCAGGTCGTCCTGCGCACCGCCGGGGAAGGCACCGGCGGCATCGACGCCAGGATCACCACCCAGAAGGTCAATGACCCGAAGCCCGGCAACAACGCCGCCCAGTTCAAGATCCGGGTCACGGGCGCGAGCGCCACCCCGAGCGCGTCGAAGTCCACCCGCGCGTCAAGCAGCACCTCCGCCGACCCGGCCGCCACCTCCGACGAGATCATCGCCCCGCCGGAGGCCGGCAACGGCGCCATCCCCCGCGACGACCCGAAGACCACCGTCAGCAAGGACAGCGGCGGCCTGTCCTTCGGGTTCTGGATCGGCGTGGTCGCCATCGTCGCGGCGCTCGGACTCGTCGGCAGCCTCTTCTACTTCCGCCGCAAGGACCGCCTCGAGCCGGACACGGGCGTGTTCAACCTGCCCGCGGCCGGACACGACCAGGCCACGTCGGTGATCACCCCCGGCGTGTACGGGTCGCCGGCCGCACCCGCGGGCGCCGCCTTCCAGGGCGGGCAGGGCTACGGCCAGGGCTTCCCGGCCGGCCAGGGCGCACCCGGCGGGCCGAACGTCTACGGCGCGCCACCCGCCCCGCCCGCCGGTCCCCCAGCGGCTGGTTTCCCGCCGGCCGGCGGCCCACCGGCCCCCGGGCCCGGCGCGAACGACCAGACCATCATCATGCGCAGGCCCCACGACCTGTGACGTGACGCCGCCCGTCCCGCACGGGTGGCGCACGTACCGCCGACCGGCTTCCGCGGGCGCGTGCCCGGCCAGACGGCGACCCGAATGCCCGTCGGTTCCTGTCCGGAATCGTCCTCAAGTCCACAAAACGGCTGCCAATGCGTCGTGACGCGACGGTCGCATCACGCCGACCCCGCTCCGGGGCCGCTGGCATCGACAGTCGACAGCGCGAGCCTCAACGCAGCCAGCCTTCACGCGGTCCGGCTTGACGCATCCAGCCTTAGCGCGGTCCGGTCTAGCGCATCCAGCCTCAGCGCGGTCCGGTTCAGCGCAAATGCTCCGCATGGGCACAGGCGTCAACATCGGCATCGGTAGCAACGTCGGATGGTCGGATCTGACCACGACAGGCACGATGGAGCGATGCCCAGCGAGCGGTCCACCTCGATGCGACGGGCCGCACTCGGCACCGCCCTCGTCTTCACCGGCAGCGGTGCACTGCTCGGCACGTGGGTGTCGCGGGTGCCGGCAATCGTGGCCCGGCACGACCTCAGCCCAGGTGAGCTCGGACGGGCCCTGCTCGCGCTCGGTGTCGGGTCGCTGCTGTCGATGCCGCTGACCGGGCACGTCTGCCAGCGGGTCGGCAGCCGGGCGTGGGTCGCGTTCACGTCCGTGGTCGCCGCGGCGGTGCTGACCGGCGTAGGCCTGGCCGGCGACGTCGTCCAACTGTCGGCCGCGCTGTTCGCGCTCGGCATGGTCTACGGATCGTGGGACGTGGCGATGAACGTCCAGGGCAGCGCCGTCGACCAACGCGCGGGACGGGAGTGGATGCCCCGGTACCACGCGTGCTGGAGCCTCGGCTCGATCATCGGTGCGGCGGCCGGCGCCCTGGCGGCCCGCGGCGACGTCGCGATCGGCGTGCACTTCACCGTGGCCGCGTGGTGCGTCGCCGGGGCAACGATCGTGGGCGTGTTCTGGTACATCGACGAGCGCGGCGCGGCCGTCACCGGATCGGCGGTCCCGTCGACTGACCCGCCCATGGCAGATCGCACGCCGGAGGGCCCGGAGCAGGGCCCGCAGTACGCCCCGCGGCAGCGCCAGCCGCTGACAGCTGAGCCACCCGTCCGGGACGACGCACGGCACGCCGGACCGCAACCGGCCGGACCACATCCAGCCGGACCGCAGTACTCCGGACCGCACTACTCCGGACCGCAGCACGCCAGACCACTGCAGGCTGGTCCGCAGGCAGATGGACCAACGCCCGCTGTGGTCGGGTCTGTTGCGGTGCGGCGCAGCTGGCGGGACCGGCTGGCCGGCAACCGGGCACTGCTCCTCATCGGCCTCCTCACGCTCTGCGCGACGATCATCGAGGGGGCGGCCGACGACTGGTTGGCGTTGTACCTCCACGCCGGGCGGGGACTGTCCGAGGCGTCGGCGGCGCTCGGCTACACCACCTTCGCGACCGCGATGACCGTTGTCCGGTTCGCGGGCACGCCGGCCGTCGCCTGGCTCGGCCGGGCTGGAGCTGTACGAGCCGGCGGTGTCCTCGGCATCGCCGGGGTGCTCATCACCGTGCTGTCGCCGTGGACGCCGGTGACGTTCGCCGGGGCACTGTTGTGGGGCGCCGGGGTGTGCCTGGTGTTCCCCGCCGCCGTGAGCGCCGCCGGCGAGACCGACCGGCCGGCGGAGGCGATCGCGCTGGTGACCAGCATCGGGTACGGGTCGATCCTGATCGGGCCGCCACTCATCGGCGCGCTCGCCGACGTGATCGGGATGGGTCAGGCGCTGCTGACACTGGCGGTGCTGGCCGCAGGAGTCGTGGCGCTGGCACCGGCCATCCGGCAGGCCTCCACGACCGCGTCCGCGGCAGCATCCCCGCCTTCGGCCACACCACTGGACCCGGCCACACCACTGGATCCGGCCATGTCCCCGCCCACGGGCGGGGACGCCCCCGGCAGCTGGGACGGTGATCAGTCCGGCAGCGCGTCCATCGCCCGGTAGATGCGGACATCGGAGATCGGGTACGCGGTGCCGAGCGCCTGCGCGAACAGCCCCACCCGCAGTTCCTCGATCATCCAGCGGATCTCCCGCAACTGAGGGCTCATCGTCATGCTGGCCACCAGCTGGTCGTACTCCCGCTGCACTTCCTGCACGGTCAGCATCCGCTCCCGGTCCCGGCCGGTGTCCGTCGGCACCTTCTCCAGGCGCCGCTCGATGCCACGCATATACCGTTCGAGATCCGGAAGACGCTGCCAGCCGGTGTCCGTCACGAACCCCCGGTACACCAGCCGCCCCAGCTGCCCACGCATATCTGTGAGCGCGGGCAGGAGCAGCGGGTTCTTCGTCCGGGCAAGGCGCTGCTCGACGTCGTACGAGGCGGCAAGGATCCGTTGGACGTTGCCGACCACGTCGAGGGTCAGGTCGACCAGGTCGGCGCGGACCTTGTCGCGGAGTTTGGTGAACGCCTCGCCGTCCCACACCGGCCCGCCGGCGTCGGTCATGAGCTGGTCGACGGCGCACGAGGCACAGTCGTCGAGCAGGTCGACGGCGTTGCGGTGCGGGTTGCGGCTCAGGGCGAGCTTCGCCTCGTTCGACAGGCGACCCTGCACGAACTTCGCCGCGGGCGGCAACGTGAGCAGCAGCAGCCGGCGGGTGCCGGCCCACATCTCGTGCCGCTGCCGGGCAGGCAGGTCGAACGCCTTGACCGCCACCGATGTGCCTTCGTCGACGATCGCCGGGTAGACGGTGAGGGTGTGCCCGGCGACGGTCCGCGACAGGCTGCGCGGCAACGTGCCGAAGTCCCAGGTGGTGCTCCCGGTCCGGGTCACGTCGGTCGCCGCCTCCGCGACCGTCGCCTGCACCTTCGGTGCCAGCCGGGCCCGCAGGTCGGTGAGGCTCTTGCTCTCGGCGAGGACCGCACCGCTGTCGTCGACGATCCGGAACGACATCTTCAGGTGCTCCGGCACCCTCGCCAGGTCCCACGCGTCGCGGGGCACCGTTACGCCCGTCAGCCGGCGCAGTTCCCGCTCCAACGCGTCCAGCAGGTGCCCGTCACGGACCGGCATGCCGATGAGCGCGTCGCGGGCCGTGTCGGGCGCCGGAACGAAGTTGCGCCGCAGGGCCTTCGGCAGTGACTTGATGAGGGTCGTGACGAGTTCCTCGCGCAGGCCCGGCACCTGCCAGCTGAAGTCGGCGTCCCGGAGCCGGCCGAGCAGCGGCAGCCCGATGTGGACGGTGACCCCGTCGGCGTCGGCGCCAGGCTCGAACTGGTACGTCAACGCGAACCGCTGCCCGTCCTGCTCCCACGCATCGGGGTACTGATCCTTCGCGACGCCGCCCGCCCGGTCGTTGACCAGCATTGCCGGGTCGAACGTGAGCAGCTCGGGCTGGTCGCGGCGGGTCTGCTTCCACCAGCTGTCGAAGTGCCGGCCGGAGACGACCTCCTCGGCGATCCGCTTGTCGTAGAACTCGAACAGGGTCTCGTCGTCGACGAGGATGTCGCGGCGGCGGGCCCGGTGCTCGAGCTCCTCGACCTCATCGAGCAGGCGCCGGTTCTCGGCGAAGAACGCGTGGTGCGTCTCCCAGTCACCCTCGACGAGCGCGTGGCGGATGAACAGCTCCCGCGACAGCGCCGGGTCGATGCGGCCGTAGTTGACCTTCCGCGAGCTGACGATCGGCACGCCGTACAGCGTGACCTTCTCCATCGCCATCACGGCCGCGGCTTTCTTCTCCCAGTGCGGCTCGCTGTAGTTGCGTTTGACGAGGTGCTGAGCGAGCGGCTCAATCCACTCCGGTTCGATCCGAGCGGCGACGCGGGCCCACAACCGGGTCGTCTCGACCAGTTCGGCCGCCATCACCCAACGGGGCGTCTTCCGGAACAACGCCGAACCGGGGAATACCGCGAACTTCGCGCCCCGCGCACCGAGGTACTCACTCTTCTCGGCGTCCTTCAACCCGATGTGCGACAACAGCCCGGCGAGCAGCGACACGTGGATGTTGTACGGCGCGGCAGGTTCCTCGTTCGGAACCACGTCCATGCTCCTGAGTACCGACCGCAGCTGACTGAAGATGTCCTGCCACTCGCGGACCCGCAGGTAGTTGAGGAACTCGGCCTTGCACAGCTTGCGGAACTGGTTGCTGGACAGCTCCTTCTGCTTCTCCTGCAGGTAGTTCCAGAGGTTCACGTACCCGAGGAAGTCCGAGTCCTTGTCGGCGAACCGGGCGTGCTGCTGCTGCGCCTGGGCCTGCTTCTCGACGGGTCGCTCCCGCGGGTCCTGGATCGACAGCGCGGCGGTGATGACCATGACCTCGCGGACGCAGCCGTTGCGTTCAGCTTCGAGGACCATCCGGGCGAGGCGGGGGTCGACCGGCAGCTGCGACAGCCTCCGGCCGAGGGCGGTGAGCCGCTGACCGCTCTCCAGCGCGCCGAGCTCCTCCAGCAACTGCACACCCGCGCTGACGTTGCGGCGGTCCGGCGGGTCGATGAACGGGAACGCGGCCAGGTCCCCCAGCCCGAGGGAGATCATCTGCAGGATGACGGAGGCGAGGTTGGTGCGCAGGATCTCCGGGTCGGTGAACTCCGGCCGACTGTCGAAGTCCTCCTCGCTGTACAACCGGATGCAGACGCCGTCGGAGGTACGGCCACAGCGTCCCTTCCGCTGGTTCGCCGACGCCTGTGACACCGGCTCGATCGGCAGGCGCTGCACCTTCAGCCGGTGGCTGTACCGGGAGATGCGGGCGGTGCCGGGGTCGATGACGTACTTGATGCCGGGGACGGTCAGGGACGTCTCCGCGACATTCGTGGCGAGGACGACCCGGCGGCCCGGGTGCGACTGGAACACCCGGTGCTGCTCGGCGAACGACAGCCGGGCGAACAGCGGCAGGATCTCGGTGTTGCGCAGGTCCAGCTTCGCCAGCGCATCGGCGGTGTCCCGGATCTCGCGTTCACCGCTGAGGAACACCAGCACGTCACCGGGACCTTCGGCCTGCAACTCCTCGACGGCGTCGCAGATCGCGTCGGTCTGGTCCCGCTCCTCCTCGCCCTCGTCGGGCGCCTCGATCGGGCGGTACCGGACCTCGACCGGATACGTCCGGCCGGACACCTCAATGATCGGGGCGTCACCGAAGTGCCGGGAGAACCGCTCCGGGTCGATGGTCGCCGACGTGATGATCACCTTCAGGTCAGGGCGCTTGGGTAGCAGCTGCCTGAGGTATCCGAGGATGAAGTCGATGTTGAGGCTGCGTTCGTGCGCCTCGTCGATGATCAGCGTGTCGTACTGCCGCAGGAGGCGGTCCGTCTGCATCTCCGCGAGCAGGATGCCGTCGGTCATTACCTTGATCATCGTCTGGTCACCGGACTGGTCGGAGAACCGGACCTTGAATCCGACCGTTGCACCGAGTTCGGTGCCCAGTTCCTCAGCGACGCGCTCCGCCACCGTCCGCGCCGCGATCCGCCGCGGCTGCGTGTGCCCGATCTGGCCGGTCACTCCGCGGCCCAGCTCGAGACAGATCTTCGGCAGCTGCGTCGTCTTCCCCGAACCCGTCTCACCGGCGACGATCACCACCTGGTGATCGCGGATCGCGGCGAGGATGTCGTCCTTGCGCTGGCTGACCGGCAGTTGCTCCGGGTACGTGATCTGTGGCATCCCGGCGCGGCGGGCGGCGACCCGCTGCTCGGCGCGCTCCACGTCGGCGCGGATCGCCTCAGCGATCGCCTGTGCGTGCGGGGACTTCTTCGCCCCTTCGATTCGCCGTCGCAGCCGATGCTGGTCCTGCGGCATCAGCCCGGCCAGGCGCGAGCGGAGCTCACGGAGGACACCGAGATCCGGTACGTCTCCCCGCTCCTGTAACACAGCGTGATCGGCGCCGGAACCGCGTCCGGTCCGCCGGTTCTGTCCCCGGCCGGCCTGCCCTCTGCCGTCCTGGCCCCTGTCCTGGCCCCTGCTGCCTTGTTCCCTGCCGCCTTGGCCTTTGCTGCCTTGGCCCGTGCTGCCTTGGCCCTTGCCGTTCTGCCCCCGGCCGTTCTTCCTGCCGCCTGCCGGTTCGGACGTAGCCCGTCCCGTGCCCACCGTCGATGCGTCCGCCGCGGAGGTCGGATCCGCCGAGTCCACCTGGTCCACCGGATCTACCGCCGCCCGTCCGGCCGGTGCTGTGTCCACCGTCGCGGGCGCCACCGCTGCTGGGGCGGCGCTGGCCGGGCTGGCCACTGCCCAGTCGGCTGCCGCCGGGTCGCCGGCGGCCACTCGGGCGGTGCCGCGAACGCCGTCGACCTGCTCCGGGCCGTGATGGGCAGACGGTTCGGCAGACGGTTCGGCGGAGGGCTGGCCGGCGGGATTGCCACCGGACCTGGTACGGAACCCGCCGCCGGCCTCGCTGCGAGGCTCGGTCAGGTCGGTGGGCTGGGGCACGTCAGACATAACGCTCGCAAGAATAGGCACGCGTCGCCGCGATTGCCCGGTGATTTTCCGCTACGTGGATTTCCTGGACGGTGGAATTCCCCGGTCGAAGACCGGAGAGCTCTCGGCAGATCGTCACTCCTGCCACTAACGTCACAACCATGCCCTCCCCGAGCAGACCCTCCGTGCCCGCGAAGCCCAGGCCACCGAAGGCGCTGGAGCTGGCAACCGTCGACGAGGACGACCTTCGCGACGAGGGCGCCTACACCGGGCTCGGCTTCTACAACCTGGACCTGACCGGGCGAACGGCCAAGGGCGCCGAGTTCAACCAGTGCCGGTTCAACCGTACCGACCTCAGCGGCACGTCGTTCGTCAAGGTGTCGCTGACCGACTGCCTGGCCGAGAGCTCGAACCTCGCCAACCTGCACGCTGACCAGTCGTCGCTGCTCCGGGTGGCGATCAAGGACGCACGCCTCACAGGTCTGCACTGGCTCGACGGGGTGCTCCGCGACGTGACGCTGCGCGACTGCCGCATCGACCTGTCAGTGTTCCGCGCGACCAAGTTCAGCGCGGTCCTCTTCG
Source organism: Dactylosporangium cerinum (assembly GCF_042653625.1). Taxonomy (NCBI): domain Bacteria; kingdom Bacillati; phylum Actinomycetota; class Actinomycetes; order Micromonosporales; family Micromonosporaceae; genus Dactylosporangium; species Dactylosporangium cerinum. Next base: position 69,811 of record NZ_JBHSIU010000004.1, read on the forward strand.
AGGACTGCAACCTGGCCGGCGCGGACTTCACCGGCGCCGACCTCACCGGCGCCACGTTCGTCCGGTGCGATCTGACCGGCGCGCAGTTCTCCGCCGCGACCATGGACGGTGCCCGGCTGACCGACTGCGCCCTCTCCGGCATCGGCGGGGTGACCAGTTTCGCCGGCGCCACCATCAGCACCAACGACCTGATCTCGCTGTCGCACACGCTCGCCGCCGCGTTGCACATCAAGATCTCAGACGGCCGCATCGCGGACGACGTCGCCGGCCGCACGGCGTAGTCCAGCACGACACGGCCCGGCGATGCCGACACCAGCACCGGCCCCGCCGTCCCGCGCCGCAATCTCGACCGAACCCAACCCAACCAACCCGGCCCGGCCCCAGCGCAGCCAGCCCCGCCAGGCGCGACGCAGCCCAACCCGTCAGGCGCAACCCCAGCCCAACCCGGCTGTCTGAGCCGAGTCCGAACCCCAGCAGCGCTGGCCTACCTGGGCCAGCCCAAACCCGGGGCGACGCGGCTGCCGGACCGGCGGGCGGTCACCTCGATCTCGATCCGCATGCGGGGGTCCGACAGCCCGCACACCTGCATCGTCGCCGCGGGACGCACCTCACCGAGCCACTCGCGCAGCACCGGCCAGCACGGTTCGAAGTCGGCGGCGTCCGGCAGCAGGTACCGCACCCGTACGACGTCCTGAACGCCGGCACCGGCCTCCCGCAACGCCGCGTCGATGTTGACCCAGCACTGCCGCGCCTGCGCCACCACGTCGTCGGAGATCGTCATCAGCGAATAGTCGAACCCTGTAGTCCCCGAGACGTGGACCCAGTCGCCGTCCACGACCGCCCGCGAGTATCCGATCTCCCGCTCGAACGTCGAACCACTGGAGATCAACCGCCGCTCACCCATGCCGCCCACGGTAGTGGACCGCGCTGACCGCAGGACTGCTGACCGTAGGACTGCTGACCGTCAGAGCTGCTGACCGTCAGAGCTGGCCGAGCTGGCGCATCAGGTCAACGTCGTCGGACATCACCCAGATGTCGCTGATCTTCCCGTTCTCGACGGTCAGGATGTCGTTGACCCTGATCTTCAACCGGCGGCCGGTCGCTTCGACCGGGCCGAGCGGCGTGACGTACGGACCCACGTGCGTGACGTGCATGTAGAAGCCGATCACCAACCTCCCAGCGGTCTCCACCCGATGCACCAGTTCAGTGCGGCGGTCCGCGAACGCAACCTGCAACGCCCGGGCACGGGCCACAAGGTCGTCGGCCGTCATCGGGGTGCCGTTGACCGGCACGGGGTCGAGGTAGAACCGCCGGAAGTCCGCGGCAGGATCGGCACGGTCGTCAACCGGCTGGTCCCAGAGCGCCAGCACGGCATCAAGGTCCATCGACGGGTATGCAATCTCCACCGTTCCACTCTGCCTGGCGGTGAAGCCCCTCCTGGCATCCTTGTCCGCATGGCGTCGACATTGAACCGGGATGCCCGGCCGAGCCGTGCGGACCTGGCCGCCGCCGTGGACAAGTTGCTCGCGGACGTCATCGCGCCCGGTCTCGACGTCCTGCTCTGCGGGATCAACCCCGGGCTGTGGTCCGCGGCGACCGGACATCACTTCGCCCGCCCCGGCAACCGGTTCTGGCCAGCGTTGCACCGCAGCGGGTTCACCCCGCGACAGTTGCGCCCGGACGAGCAGGACCTGCTGATCGGGTACGGGCTGGGCATCACCAACCTGGCCGCCCGGGCCACCGCACGGGCCGACGAACTGACCCGTGACGAACTGACTGCCGGCGGGGTGATCCTCCGGGCGAAGGTGGAGCGGTTCGCGCCTGCCTGGCTGGCGGTGCTCGGGGTAACCGCGTTCCGAACGGCGTTCGGCACGCAACGGGTGCAGGTGGGTCCGCAGGAGCAGGAGTTCGGTGGTGCGCGGTTGTGGATCCTGCCGAACCCGAGCGGTCTCAACGCCCACTTCACGCTCGACCGGCTCGCCGAAGAGTTCGCGGCGCTCCGGCAAGCCACGGATCACCCGAAGAGCAGGGAGAGCAGGGGACGCACCGTCGACGCGGCGGGCACGGGCGGCCCGGACGGGGTGGTCCGCGCCGAAGACGCTCAGCCACGGCGGTGACCGCTCCGGGCGGCCACGTCCAGGTGACAGACTCGACCACGGGCACCGGGGTATTGGAGCCGAAACGCCTAGGTTCTGTCCTGCCGATCATGGGAGCCACATGATGGCAGCGATCAGGACCAGGCTGGCGTGATAGATCGCGGCGCGTTTGGCGTAGCGGGTGGCCAGATCGCGCCAATGCTTGAACCGGTTGAAGCAACGTTCCACCACGTTGCGCTGCCGGTAGAGGACCTTGTCGAAGCTCGGTGCCCGCCCGCCGCGACTGCCCTTGGCTGCCCGGCGGGCGATCTGGTCACTGCGTTCCGGAATGACATGACGGATGCCACGGCGACGTAGCACCCGACGCGTGGAGTCGTGGGCGTAGCCCTTGTCCGCGATCAGCACATCCGGCCGTTTGCGTGGCGCACCCGGACCGGGCGCGTTGACCGCGATGTGATCCAGCAACGCCAGCAACTGCGGATTGTCGCCGGCCTGACCCTCGGTGAGCAGGATCGACAACGGCCTGCCCCGCCCATCGACCGCCAGGTGGATCTTCGTGCTCAGCCCGCCCCGGGACCGGCCGATCGCCTCACCGTCCTGCGCACCAACCGGCGGCCCGCCGCCGCGCCCGACACCGGTGGATCCCCCTTTTTCCGGGCGCCAGCCGAATGCTGATGCGCCCGCACGATCGAGGAGTCCACACTGACCACCCACTGCACCGGCTGGCCGTCGTCATGCACCTGCGCAGCGGCCAAAATCCGGTCCCAGGTCCCGTCAGCGGTCCACCGCCGCAACCGCTCATGACACGTCTTCCACGGTCCATACCGCTCCGGCACATCCCGCCACGGCGCACCGGTACGCAGTTTCCACAAAATCCCGTCGATCACCTGCCGGTGATCACGCCATCGCCCCGACCGGACACCAGCCTCAGGCAAGAGCGGCGCGATCACAGCCCAGGCCGCATCGGTCAACTCACCACGACGAACCACCGACAGATCATCGACTACACCGACCCATGATCGGCAGGACAGAACCTAGTTTTACAACGGTGGTTTGAGATCATAGACTCTCGTCTGTGTCCATTGTGGTCAGTGCGGATGTTGATGCGTGGGTGGCTGGGCTTGACGAGGTGTTCGGGCGGGTGGCGGGCCGGTTCGGGCGGGTGGAGCCGCGGCGTCAGGCGCGGGCGTATCTGACCGGGTTGCTGGCGCCGGTGGAGCGCAAGAACGGGTGGCAGTTGGCGGAGGCTGCCGGGGATGGCACACCGGACCGGATGCAGCGGTTGCTGAACAAGGCGTGCTGGGACCCGGACGGTGTCCGTGATGATTTGCGTGGCTATGTGGTGGAGCGGCTCGGTGATCCGGGTGGGGTGCTGATCGTTGACGAGACCGGTTTCGTCAAGCAGGGCAGGCGGTCCGCTGGTGTGCAACGGCAGTATTCGGGGACGGCCGGTCGGGTGGAGAACTGCCAGCTGGCGGTGTTCTGCGCGTATGCCACCACCGCGGGTCGAGCGCTGATCGACCGGGAGTTGTACCTGCCCAAGTCGTGGACCGACGACCCGGCACGGATGTACGACGCCCGCGTTCCGGCGGGGTATGAGTTCGCTACGAAGCAGGTCCTCGCCACCCGGATGCTGGCCCGGGCGTTGGATGCCGGCGTCCCGGCCGGATGGGTGACCGCGGACGAGGCGTACGGACACGACTCCAAGTTCCGCCGGTTCCTCGCCGATCGCGGCATCGGTTACGTGGTCGCGATTCCGCGCCGTCAGAGTGTGCACACCGGTGCCGGCACCGTCCGCGCCGACACCCTCGTCGCCGGAGCTCCACAGCAGGCGTGGAAGCGCCTCTCGGCCGGTACGGGGTCGAAAGGGCAGCGGCTGCACGACTGGGCGATGGCCGCGTTGCGCGGCCACGACGACCGGCACGACAAGTCCCGGTGGCTCCTCGCCCGTCGTTCCATCACCGATCCCGACGACCTGGCGTTCTACCTGTGCTCCGGTCCCGACGGCACCACCATCGACGCCCTCGTGCGCGTGGCCGGCGCCCGCTGGGCCATCGAGGAATGCTTCAAACACGCCAAAGGCGAAACCGGCCTGGACCACTACCAGGTCCGCCGCTACGACGCCTGGTACCGGCACATCACCCTGTCCATGCTCGCCTACGCCTACCTCGCCGTCACCGCCGCCACCGACCCAAAAGCAGCCACGACCTGGTCCGCCTCAGCCCAGCAGAGATCCGCCGTCTCCTGGTACACATAGCCACAACCGTTGCCCCGCAAGCCTTCCGGCTCGCCTGGTCCCACTATCGCCGCCGACGGCAGGCCCAAGCCCGCGACAGCCACTATCGACGACAACGCGCCATACATAACAAACCACCGTAGTAAAACTAGGAGGTCGACGATGATCCCCCAACCGCACGGTCCCGTGATCTCGCTGATGCTCGCCGTGCCTGATGCCACTGAGGCCGCCCGGTGGTACGCGCGGGCGATCGGGGCCACCGAACTGTGGAACCTCGGCGGGGTCGTCGGGTTGACCGTCGGTGGGGCTCCGTTCTTCCTCGGTGAGCCGGAGAACAACGGTTGGGACACGCCGGCCTCTGCCCGCACGAGGACGGTACGGGTCGAGGTGTTCGTCGACGACCCGGACGCCTTCATCGCACGCGCCGTGGCCGCGGGTGCTGACGGCAGCGTCGATGAGGTCCGCGACCATGAAGCACCGTGGGGCGTTCACCGTCAGGGTGGCTTCCTCGACCCGTTCGGCCACCTGTGGCTGGTGGGTGATCGGTCGCCACTGCACGCGCATCAGGCCCCTGCCCCGGCCGCCTTACCGGACACGACGAACGACATGCACAGTTCAGGCTGAACGACCCGCCGGGGCGAGCACCGAATCAGCTTCCGGCCGCTGCGTTGACCATGCGGCCTGATCGACATCGACCAGGCCGGCCCGCGCAAGGTCGACCAGGCGCCCACACAACGTCAACCAGGCGGCCCATGCGATGTCGGCCAAGAGGTTCACGACGTCCGCCGTCGCGCTGCCCGGCCGCGTTCGGGCCGCTCGCCCACATGATCATCGTCTTCGAAACAGGTTGGCTGACCTCGCCGTCCGGTTCGCCGAACCGGGCTGCACCCGAGTGCTGACACAGACCGCAAGCACCGACCGCGCGCCCTGCACGACCGCGCGACCCCGATCCAGGCCGGCGTCACCCGCCCGGACCGCCACCGACCTCGCCGGCGGGACCCTCGTACCTGGCCGCGCGTTCCCGGAGCAACTGCCCGAACAGTCCGCTCGGCTGGCCGCAGTCCGCGCACATGAAGTTGTCGTCGAGCCTCGGCCCGCCGCAGTGGTCGCAGGATCCTCGGTCCCTCGGATCCTGATACGCCAGCAGCGCCTCCACGAACGCACGCGCCACCCCCGGCGAGAGCCACACCGCGGCGCCACCGTCGACCCGCACCTCGACACCGTCAGCACCACCGTCGACGCCACCATCAACACCACCGATGGAGCCACTACCCGGGTCGAACACCCCGATCCTGCGGGCGAACGCCTCCAGTGCGGCGGTGACGTCACCGGCCGACGAGCCCGACCACCGCGTCGTCATCCCGCGACCCTAGCCCGCATGCACCGTCATTCCGGTGGCGGGTCCGGGGTTCCGGTGTCGCACCCACCCCCCGAACCTAACCCCACCCCCCGACACAAACCCCCGTCCATCACTCACCGCAACAACAGGTTCACATCTCCGAATTCGTGCCAGAGGTACCCGTCGCGGACCGCCTCGGCATAGCACCGGGCGAGCAACTCCCGGTCGACGACCGCAGCGAGCAGGTCCAGGTGGGACGCCTTCGGCTCGTGCAGACCGGTGAGCAGCCCGTCGATCGCCCGGACCCCGCGGTCCGGCGTCACGATCAGGTCGGTCCAGCCTTCACCGGCGACGACCCGGCCGTCGGCCCCGGCAACCGTCTCCAGTGCGCGGACCGCCGTCGTCCCGACCGCGACGACCCTGCCACCGGCCGCCCGGACATCGTTGACCAGCCGCGCGGTGCTTGACGGCACCCGGAACCACTCCGGGTACGGGCGCTCGTGCGCCTCGGCCGACGCCACCCCGGTGTGCAGCACCAGCGGCGCGATCTGCACGCCCGCCGACACCAGGCGGGTCATGACGCGGTCGGTGAACGGTCGCGCCGCGCTCGGCATCTCGGCACTGCCTGGCTGCGTCGCGAACACCGTCTGGTACGCCTCGAGCGGCCACCGCCGTCGCACGTACCGGTAGCGGATCGGCTGCCCGTACCGGTGCAGGAAGTCGAGAACAGGAGTGCCGGTGCGGACCGAGGCGTACCACAGCCTGCCCCGCGAGTACGGCTCCTCGAGCGTGACGGTGCCGCCGCCGGGCAGCTGCAGCGTCCCGGGCTGGCCGGGGTGGGGGGTGAGATCGGCGCCGCGTGTCTCGACGAGCCAGCGCCCGTCGGCGAGCCGGGTCGAGAAGTGGACCCGCAGCGACGTACCGACGACCGGCACGGACGCGGGCAGCGTGCCGGACGTGTTGACGACCAGCAGGTCGCCGGCGCGCAACAGGTCCGGCAGGTCGGTGAAGCGGTGGTGGGTGACGGTGGCTCCCTGCCCGACGAGCAGTCGCACACCGTCACGGGCGGTTCCTCGCGCCTCGGGCGGCTCGTGCGCCTCCAACTCCGGCGGCAACACGAAATCCAGCCGCCCAACACCGAGCCCCCCAGCACCAAGCCCCCCACCATCCAGCCGCCCACCATCCAGCGCCTCAGGCAGCGCCTCAGGCACCGACTCAGCTGACAGCGGGTCGGACGGTGACCGGCCGATGTGGTCCATCGCGAGGTCCAGCGCCGTCACAGCCGCACCCGCCCCGACGCCGGTCGTGCGGTGACCAGGTCGAGGAACGCCGGCGTCACCGTCTCCGGCAGCGGCCGGTCACTGATGTCCTCGCCGGGAAAAGCCTCGGCATGCATCTGGGTGCGCAGATCGCCCGGGTCGACCCACCACACCCGCAGGTCCGGCTCCTCGACCGCGAGCACGTGACTGGCCTGTTCGGCAGCCGCCTTCGCCGCGCCGTAGCCGCCCCAACCGGCGTACGCCTCGACCGCCGCGTCGGACGTGATGGTGACGACGGCCCCGTCGTGCTTGCGCAGCGCCGGCAACGCGAGCTGTGTCAACGCGAGCGGGGCGACGACGTTGACCTCGAACACGTCGCGGAGTGTCGCGAGTGGATAGTCGGCGAGCGGCGGCTGCGGGCTGGGCCCGAGGATGCCGGCGTTGTTGACGAGCAGGTCCAGCCGGCCGGTGGCGAGTGCCGCCTCGACGAGCGCGACCCGGTGGTCCGGGTCGGTGACGTCGCCCGGCACCGGGATCACGCCGGGCTCGGCCGGTGCGGCGGTCAGGGTCCGGCCGTCGACGACGACGGTCCAGCCGGCCGTCGCCAGGGCCGACGTGAGCGCCCGCCCAAGTCCACGGGAGGCGCCGGTGATGATGGCAGTTGGCATGGCTCCGACGCTATGCAGCGCCACCTGCGCCGCCATCGGGCCGCAGACGGGTGACCGCCCAGGTCTTTGGTCCTAGGTCCAGGAGCGGAAGTGCAAAAGGCCTCCGCGTCGGTACTGTCGGAGCATGGCCGCCTGTGACCGCGACGAACTGCGCGAGGTCAGCACGGCTGTCCTGGCCGTCACGGCGCACCTGTCGGTTCGCGAGGTCCTCCAGACGATCGTCGCGGCCGCCCGGCGGCTTCTGGACGCGGAGTACGCGGCGCTCGGCATCCCGGACGGCAACGGCTCCTTCCGTGAGTTCCTGGCCGACGGTCTCTCCGACGCGCAGTGGCGGGCGATCGGCCCGCTCCCCCGCCAGCACGGCCTGCTCGGCGCGATGCTCCGCGACCCCAATCCGGTCCGCTCGGCCGACATCCGCAGCCATCCCCGGTTCGAGGGCTGGCCGGCCGCCCATCCGGAGATGGTCGACTTCCTGGGCATGCCGATCATCGACGGCGACGAGATCCTCGGCGAGATCTTCCTCGCCAACAAACGCCGCCAACCGGCGTCACCGACGTCACCGGCCGCTGCTCCACGATCGACGCCTCCACGATCAACGCCGCCAGGATCGACAGTTCGCGGCGGGTTCGACGCCGCCGACGAGGAGCTGCTGCGCCTGCTCGCCGCCCACGCCGCCATCGCGATCGTCAACGCCCGCCTGTACGAACGCAGCCGCGAACTGTCCATCGTGGAGGAACGGCAGCGGATCGCGCGGGAGCTGCACGACGCGGTCACCCAGAAGCTCTTCAGTCTCCGGCTCACCGCCGAGGCGGCCGCCGCCCTGGTGACCCGCGACCCGCAACGGGCGGTGGCCGAGCTGGACACGGTGCGCCGGTTGGCCGCCGACGCGACCGCCGAGCTCAAGTCCATCGTGGTCGGCCTGCGCCCCGCGGACCTGGCCGGCGACGGCCTGGCCACGGCGTTGCAGCGGCAGGCTGAGCTGCTCGACCGCGTCCACGCCGCCCGTATCCGGTTCACCGGCGACCAGGTGCCGAAGCTGTCCGAGGAGCGTCAGGAGGCGGCGTACCGGGTCGCCCAGGAAGCCTTGCACAACGCCCTCCGGCACGGCGACCCCCGCCACGTGGACATCCACCTCCGGCACTCGGGTCGCGGCTTCACCCTGAGCATCACCGACGACGGCACCGGCTTCGACACCGCCCGCCCCCTCAAGACCGCCCAGCGCAGGTTGGGACTCGCGTCCATGCGGGAACGCGCCCGGAGCGTCGGTGGCCGGCTGACGGTGTCGTCGAAGCCGGGCGCCGGCACCACTGTCACCATGGAGGTCCCCGGTGGCTGCTGACCCACCCACTGCCCCACCCACCGACCCACCCGCCACCCCGATCAGGGTGCTCGTGGTCGACGACCATCCCGTGGTACGGCAAGGCCTGCGCACCTTCCTCGACCTGCAGGACGACATCGTGGTCGTCGGCGAGGCCCACGACAGCGCATCCTGCGTCGCGGCCGCGGACGCCACGTCCCCGGACGTGATCCTCCTGGACCTCAAGATGCCCGGCGGCGACGGCGTCGAGGCGCTGCACGCCCTCCACCGGCCGAGCGCCGCGAAGGTGCTCGTCATCACCAGCTTCACCGACCCGTCAGCGGTCCTTCCGGCGATACGGGCCGGCGCCGCCGGATACGTCTACAAGGACATCGACCCACCGGCCCTCGCCGCCGCGATCCGCGCCGTGCACGCCGGGCACGTGCTGCTGCATCCCGACGTCGCGCGATTGCTGGCCGACAGCGGCCCCCCGCCGGAGTCCGCGCACCTGACCGCGCGGGAGCGGGAGGTCCTCGCCGAGGTCGCCCGCGGCCGGTCGAACCGCGAGATCGCCCGCGGGCTCGGCCTGGCGGAGAAGACGGTGAAGACCCACGTGAGCGCGATCCTGATGAAGCTCGGCGTGCAGGACCGCACCCAGGCCGCTCTGTACGCCGTCCGCTCCGGCCTCGACTGACAGCAACCCTCCACGGACAGCAGGCTCCTCGACCGGCAGCAGCCCCCGACGGACAGCAGGCTCTCTTCGACCGGCAGCAGCCCTCGGATCAGCCCGGGCTGACGTCGCCGATCGCCTGGTCCAGCATCTCCAGCCCTCGTCCGATCTCCTCGTCCGTGCTGGTCAACGGCGGCGCGATCCGGAACGTCCCGCCCATCCCCGGCAGCTGCACCACGTTGACGTGCAGCCCGAGCTCCAGGCACCGCCGGGTCACCGCCGCCCCGATCCGGTCCGCGCCGGCCGATCCGGCACCGGCGTCCTGGTCCCGCAGCTCGATCCCCTGCAGCAGGCCCCTCCCCCGGACGTCCCCGACGACCGGATGGCGGCGCTGGATCTCCAGCAGCCCTTCCCGCAGGCGCCCGCCGAGCACCCCGGCCCGCACGTCGAGCTGGTCGCGTTCGAGCACGTCGAGCACGGTGTTGCCGACCGCGGCGACGAGCGGGTCGGAGACGTGCGTGGTGTAGAACAGGTAGCCGCGTTCGTGCGCCCGTTCCTCGATCTCGGCGCTGGTGACGACGGCCGCCAGTGGCAGCCCGGCGCCGAGCGTCTTGGACAGGGTGAGGATGTCGGGGACGACGCCGTCGCGTTGGAACGCGTACCAGGTCCCGGTCCGGCACAGCCCGGTCTGCGCCTCGTCGAGGATCAGCAGCATGCCCCGTTCGCGGCACTTGCGCAGCAGCGCGGCGAAGTAGCCGACCGGCGGCTCGATGACCCCGCCGGAGCTGAGGATCGGCTCGACCAGGCAGGCTGCGAGGCTGCCGACGGACTGCGCGTCGACGAGGTCGAAGGCAAGGTCGAGCTGCCGCCGCCAGTCATGGCTCCCGTCGGCGGTGGTGAAGTCCGGCCGGTACGCGTTCGGCGTCGGGATCGCGATGTTTCCTGGCACGTTCGGCCCGTACCCCTTCCGCCCGGCGCTGTACGTCGCCGCCGCGGCGGCCTGCGTCATCCCGTGCCACGACCCGGCGAACGACACGATCTCGTGCCCGCCGGTGACCAGTTTCGCCATCCGGACCGCGGCCTCGTTGGACTCCGCCCCGGTGGTCAGCAGCAACACCTTCGTCAGCGGCCCGCCACCATCAGGAGCACCGACAGGGCCACCAACAGCAGCAGCGCCGTGAGCACCGGCCTCAACGCCGGCCGCCGCCTTGTCGAGCGAGGCGGCGAGGCGGCGGCTCAGCTCGACGACCGGCCGGGACAGCATCCCGCTGAACAGGTGGTCGAGGGTTCCGACCTGCCGCCGCACGGTGTCGACGATCGCCGGGTGCGCGTGGCCGAGGATCGCGCTCATCTGCCCGGACGTGAAGTCCAGGATCCGTCGGCCGTCCTCGGTGTACACGTAGCTTCCCTCGGCCCGGTCGATGATCTCGGGCGTGAACGCCCCTCCGTACCGCACCACGTGCCGCCGAACGTCCCGCCAGAACTCGTTGTCAGCCGTGCCGTCAGCAGCGCGTTCGTCAGCCATGCGATCGACGGTAGGCGAGGCCGTTGTCAGGTTCCAGCGCATCATCCCGCACGTACTGTTCGGTACAACCGCACAGGACATCGCAGGGAGTGCACCACATGCTGGATCCATGGCGGCTTCGGCTGCTCACGCTGCTGGAGAGCCTGGGTACCGTCCGGGCCGTCGCCGAGTCGGCCCGGCTGAGCCCGTCCAACGTGTCCGAACAGCTGTCCGTCCTCGAACGTGAGGCCTCGGCCCAGCTGTTCGAACGTGCCGGCCGCCGGCTGCGGCTCACGCCCGCCGGCACGGCTCTGGTCCGGCACGCGCGGGTGATCCTCGACCAGATGGACGCCGCCCACGAGGAGCTCGCCGCGTACGACGCCACAGATGGCGGACTGGTCGGCGGGGTGCGTCTGGGTGCGTTCACCAGCGCGCTCAACACGTTCGTCCTGGACTCGGTGCGGGACCTGACCCGGGACCATCCGCGGCTGCGGGTCACCGTGTGGGAGCTGGACCCGGCCGACAGCGTGGCAGCCCTGCAGCGCGGCGAGTGCGACGTCGTGGTGACCGCCGAGCTCAGCACCGGCTCAACCGGCGGCGCAGCTGACCGCACAGCTGGCGGCACTGTGGACGGTTCGGCGCCGAACCCGCCCGACGTCGTCCACACCCCGCTCGCCACCGACGAGATCATGCTCGTCACAGCGCAGCCCCCGCCGGATGAGGAGCACCCGCAGGGCCGGACACCCGCCGACCTGACCCCCGCCGACCTGACGGACTTCGCCGCCCGCCCGTGGAGCGCGGAATTGCCCGGCACCTGGACGTTCGACCTGGTGACAACCGCCTGCCGGCGAGCCGGCTTCGAACCTGAGGTCGCCGGCTTCTTCGCGTCCTACGGTCCCTTGCTGGCCCACGTGGAAGCCGGTCTGTCGGTGACCCTGCTGCCCGAGCTGGCCGTCGACCGCCGGTACCGGGTGGCGGCGCGACCGATCGTCGATCCGATGCGCCGCCGCATCACCGCCGCCGTCCGCCGGAGCGCCGCGGAACGCGCCTCGATCGTGGCGGTCGTCGACGCCCTCCGCCGTTCCGTCCAGGACCGCGGCTGACCCAGACCGCAAACAGGTGCCCGACCGCACCGGACGTCCGACCGCGCTGCATTCCCGACCGGGGCAGACCCCGACCGCGGCCAATCCCCGACCGCGGCCGGATCACGACCGCACTGAATCACGACCGTGGCTGATTCACGGCGTCAGTTCGCGGCGATGTCCGGGGTGGCCGCGCGCAGCTGGGCCAGGACGAGCGGGTCGACCGCGCCCTCGACGAGGCGCTCCTCCAGGTTCTCCACGCCCGCCCACCCCGCCAGGTCGGCGAACCCGACGGACTCCAGCCGCCGCGCAACCTCGTCGGCGAGGACGCCGGTCAGCGGCAGGAGCGTCGCCGGGTCGGGCTTCTGGAAGTACAGCTCCCACAGCTCCACCAGCGCGCCGAGCCGGGTCACCGGGTCCGGGTCATCGTCGACGCGCAGGTCGACCTCGACGTCGCTGAGCCCGCCGTACCCGGCGGCGCGGCGCACCACGAACAACGCGGCACTCTGCCGCCCGCGGCTGTCCCCACCGGCCCGGTCCCCCGCGGCGAGGGCGGCGTGCAGGCGCCGCGCGAGGGACGTGCCACCCGGCGGCTCGGCGCCGGCGAGCCAGGCGGCCTCCATGTCGTGCACGACGTCGGCGCCGGTGAGGATGTTGCCCTGGATCGCGTACCCGTCGCCGGCGACGCCGCCGGCCCACGCGAAGCACTCGTCGCCCGTGAACGTGGCCCCGGCGCCCTCCCGCCCGACGACGCCGAGCTGCCGGGTCGCGCGTCCCGGGTCGGCGGCGGTGAGCCCGGCGACCGTGTCCGCGGCGGTCGTGCCGGTGCGCAGCATCGCCAGGCCCTGCACCCGGTACGCAAGGTTCGCATGCGACTGCGTCGCGATCGCCCCGACATCGGCCTCGGCCGCCGGCACGGCGGCCCCGACCGCGAGGAACTTGCTGGCCACGGCGACGCCGAGGGACAGCCCGTCAGCGGAACGCCCGACGATCGAGAACGTCATGGCGCCCACCGTAACGGAACCGCGAACGGCTCAAAACGGCAGCGCGCACAGCTCACGGCAATCCAGGGCAATTCATCGCAGCCCGGGCCGAGACAGCACAGCGCAGCCCAGAACAGCACAGCGCAGCCCAGAACAGCACAGGGCGGCACAACTCAGCGCAAGGCGGCTCCAGGCAGCTCAGTTCAGCACAGCGACTCGCGCGAAGGCGGGACAGTTCAGGACGGCAGCGCGCTCGGCGGCTGGGACAGGCAGACGAACGGCCCCCGCACCCCCGCGCTGAACCGCTCCGCCGCCCGCAGCGCCACCTCGACCCGCCGCTGCGGTGCCATCCTCGACCCCGCCGTCGCGAACAGCGCCCCGAGCGCGATCTCGTCGCCGACGCCGACCGCCGCGTACCCATCAGCCGCCTCGGCGACCTGGTAGTCGTCGTGGACGGTGAACAACCGACCCTTCACCCCGACGAGGAACGTGCCACCCTCCTCGCGTTCGCTGTCCCGGCGCGCCCAGCCGCCGGCCTTCAACGCCTCACGGACCGAGTCGATGAACCTGGTCGCCATGAACCGTTCGATGTCACCGACGGGCTTCGGGGGTTTCAGCGCGTACCGGATGAGCTGCCCCATCCGGAACGACGTCGTGAACCCGAAGAGGTAGCCGTTGTTGTGGAACACCTTGCTGTCGGCCCGCACGGTGAGGCTCCAGCCGGATGCCCCGGCGCTGTCCCCACCGATGTACACGGTGCCGGTGTGCACCAACCCCACGATCGCCGTCATACCCCGTCCCCGTCCGCAACAGACCCAGCAACCACCGACGCAGCCGCGCCAGACACAGCAGCCTCAGACACAGCAGCGCCAGACACGGCAGCATCAGACACAGCCACATCAGACACAGCAGTCGCATCAGACACAGCAGCACCGGACACAGCAGCACCGGACACAGCCGTGCCGGACACAGCCACCCCCGACTCAAGCACAACCGCTCCGGCGGCCCTACCGCCGGTGGCACCCGTCTCACCGACGTAACGTGCGAGCCCGTCCACCATCAGGTCGATCGCGAACGCGAACCGCTCGTCGCCGCTGCCCTCCGTCATCGCCGGCGCCATCGCCACCAGGTTCGGGAACCGGTCGGCGGGCAGCGCCCCGAAGTACTCGCGGACCTGCGCCAGGTAGGGCTCGGCGTCGGCCTCCGTCTGCCGTCCGCGGCTGGCGTGGATCGCGGACTCGACGGCGTCGGCCACGATCACCAGCGACATCTGGTCCATTCCCCACGCCGCGATCCGGTCGGGGATGCCGGCGCCGCGGAGCACCGCGAGCATCGCTTCGATGTACCGCAGCGAATTGGGTCCCACCGGAATGCTGGCCCTGGCGACCTTGACGAGGTCCCGGTGGGCGAGGAACACCGCGCGGCTCTCCCAGCAGCTGCGCTTGACCACCGTCGTCCAGTCCTGCGCCGGATCCAGGGAAACGACCGGCAGCGGGATCTCGCCGATGATCCGGTCGAGGAGCTGTTCGAGGAGTTCGTCCTTGTTCGCGAAGTACGCGTACAGCGACGCCGCCCCGGTTCCGAGCTCCTGCGCCACCCGCCGCATGCTCAGCGCGTCGAGTCCGTCCCGGTCGACGAGCCGCAGCGCGGTTTCGATCACGGCCTCGGCGCTCAGCGGCTGCCGGGCGACCGGCGCCTTCCGCCGGGTCCGCCACGGCGGCTCCGGCAGCCCTGCCTCGGACGCAGCGCTGACCTGGCTGGGCTCGGAAACAGCTCGGGCTGGCACCCGCCAATCCTACTTGACACGAACAGTGTTCGAAAGTAGAACAGTGTTCGTGACTAACGAACAGCGTTCGAACCACGCCACACCCATCACACACGACCACGTTGGCACCAGGCCCCCCGACCCGCACCGATGGCGGTGGGCCGTCCTCGCCGTGGTCCTCGCCGCCGAGGTCATGGACCTCCTCGACGCCACGATCATCGCCATCGCCGGCCCCTCGATCCGAGCCGACCTGATCGGGCCCGCCGACGCCGGCATCACTGGTTCAGGCGGCTCCGGTCCAGGAAGTGGCACCGCGTTCCTGCAGTGGCTCGCCGCCGGATACACCCTCGCCTTCGCCGTCGGCCTGGTCACCGGCGGCCGGCTCGGCGACATCTTCGGCCGCCGCCGGATGTTCCTCATCGGCGCCGCCGGGTTCACCCTCATGTCGCTGCTGTGCGCCGTCGCGCCCGGCCCGGTCTCGCTCGTCGTGTTCCGGATCCTGCAGGGTCTGGCCGGCGCGGTCCTCATCCCACAGGGCCTCGGCCTGATCAAGGCCGCGTTCCCGCCGGAGAAGCTCGGTGCCGCCTTCGGCGCGTTCGGCCCCGTAATGGGCCTGTCCGCCGTCTGCGGCCCGATCCTCGCCGGCGTCCTCGTCGACGCCGACCTCTTCGGCACCGGCTGGCGGATGATCTTCCTGATCAACCTGCCCGTCGGGGTCGCCGCCCTGATCGGCGCCTGGCTGGTGCTGCCCCGGCCCACACCCGGCAGCACTGCTCAGGGCAGCACTGCTCAGGCCGGCACTGACCGTCCCACGCTCGATCTCACCGGCACGGTCCTGCTCAGCGCGTCCCTGCTGCTGCTCGTCTTCCCGCTCGTCCAGGGCCGCGAGCTCGGCTGGCCCTGGTGGGCATGGACCATGATGGCCCTGTCCGTCCCCGCGTTCTGGTTGTTTCAGCGATACCAGCAGCGCCTGCACCGCACGGGCCGGAGCCCGCTCATCGAACCCAGCCTTCTCGCGAAGCAGCGGTTCACCGCAGGTCTGCTCGTCGGCCTGATCTTCTTCGCGGGACTGATGGGCCTGACCCTGATCCTGAGCGTCTACCTGCAGCTCGGCCTCGGTTTCTCCCCGCTGCGGGCCGGCCTCACCCAGTCGCCGTGGGCGTTCGGCACCGCCGTCGGCGCGGTCGCCGGGCACATGCTGAGCGCCAGGTTCGGCGGCCGGCTCCTCCTCGTCGGCGGCACCGCCGTGCTCGCCGCGGGCGTCGTCGCCCTGCTCGTCACCCTCACGGTCGCCGGCGGTCCCATCTCGTCCGGCGCCCCGTACGTCGCCCTGCTGGCGTCGCTGCTGGTGCTCGGCATCGGCATGGGCTGCTCGATGGCGCCGTACTTCGACATCGTCCTGGCCTCGGTCGACGAGCACGAGGTCGGCTCGGCGTCCGGCACGTTGACCGCCGCCCAGCAGGTCGGCGGCGCGATCGGTGTCGCCGCGCTCGGCACCGCGTTCTTCGCCTGGGCCGAGCCACGCCGGCTGGAGCGCGCCTTCGACGCGGGCCTGCGGCACGTGCTGTGGCTGGAACTCGGCCTGCTCGCCCTCGCCGCCACCCTGTCGTTCCTCCTGCCGAAACGCGCCCGCGACGAACCCGCCGCCCACGGAGCCGGCACAGGCACAGCCAGCTCAGACCCAGTCAGCACAGACCCAGCCGGCACGAACACAGCCGCGACGCCCGCTCCTGAGGTGTCCGCACCAGTGGCGTGACATGGGTTAACCCCGGCGTTCACGGGGAAACAGGTACCTGCGGGCGAGAGGAGAAGCCATGACGTACACCGTGAACGACCGGCCGGCCACCGCGCCGCGCATGCAGCCCCCTGCGGTTGCGGACACTGCGGTTGCGGGCACTGCCGCCTCGGCCAACGGCCACCGCTCCACCGCGGAGCTGGTCAAGCTGGCCGCAGAGCAGGTCTCGACCCTGGTGCGCGACGAGCTGAAGCTTGCCCAGGTCGAGCTGGCCCAGAAGGGCAAGCGGGCCGGGCTGGGCGTCGGCATGTTCGGCGGCGCCGGCGTCGTCGCGTTCTACGGCGTGGGTGCCCTGCTCGCCGCGGTCATCATCGCCCTCGCAGCGGTCATGCCGGCGTGGTTGTCGGCGCTGCTGGTCGGCGTGGTCCTGCTGGCGATCGCCGGGATCCTGGCACTGCTCGGCAAGTCACAGGTCAGCAAGGCCGTGCCGCCGGTGCCGCAGAACGCGGTCGCCAGCGTCAGGGCCGACATCGACACGATCACCCACTCCGTGAAGGACCGGGGGCACCGATGACGGCGACCGGCTCGAAGAACAGCCACAACGGCCACGCCGCCCCCACCGACCCTGAGGCACTCCGCCAGGAGATCGCGCGGACGCGGGCCGGGTTGGGCGAGACCGTCGAGGCCCTCGCGGCCAAGGCGGACGTGAAGGCCCGCGCGCAGGATGCCGTCTCCACCTCGGTGACGGCGGCGAAGCTGCGGATGCGGGAGGGCGTGGAGCAGGTCGCGGTGAACGCCGCGTACGCCGGCCGGGAGCTGCGGACCAACCCGCGCCAGGCGATGCAGCACACGCTGCAGCGGATGGTGCAGTCGGTCCGGGAGCGTCCGGCACCGTGGGTGGTGGCCTCGGGGCTGCTGATCCTCGCGGCGCTGGTCGGATACCGGAAGGGACCCGAGTGAACAAGATCCTGTACAAGCCGTTCAGCATCGCGTTCAGCGTGGCCGGTGGCGTCGCGGCCGGGATCGTGTTCAAGCAGATCTGGAAGCGGCTCTCCGGTGAGGAAGAGGCGCCGCAGGCGACGTCGCAGGAGTACGGCTGGGGCGAGGTCCTCGCCGCCGCCGCCCTCCAAGGCGCGATCTTCGCCGTCGTGAAGGCCGCGATCGACCGCGGCGGCGCGGCCAGCGTCCGCCGCGTCACCGGCGACTGGCTCGACTGAGCCGTCGCGCAGGCCCGCCGGTAGCGATCGTGAGAAGGGTCTCCCCCATGCGGGGCGGCCCTTCTTTCGTGTCCGCCGAGTGCCCGCCGGGTGCCCGCCGACCGGCGGACATGATGTCATCCGGCCTGCCCCGGCAACCCACGCACTCCCGTCCCGGAACCGTCCGGCGCAACACGACGGGCCCAGAGTCTGTTCTGCAAGCGTGATCCAGCGCCGGCACCGCACGAGGGAGCGGGACCGGCGCGCGGGAGTCCGGTGTCGGGCCGTCGGGCGGACGGCCCGGCACCGGAACCCCAGATACAGCGCTGACCCGTCAGAACACCGGCCGGGCAACACCGCGCCGAGCCACACCGGGCCGCCGGGTCGAGTCGCACCGGGTCGCACCGGGCCGCACCGGGCCGCACCGGGCCGGTCCGCCTCGAGCGCAGGCGGACGAGCCACCGGCCGGCCGACCGCATCGGCAAGCAGCAGTTCCACACCGGACCGGATCAGGGTCCGGGCCGGGACGCCCCAACAACATCCCGGCCCGGCCACCGCACCGGGCGCCTCACCAACGCCCGTGGGCAGTCCACCTCGAATCCCGATCCGCTACCGCAGCAGCGCCTGCGCCCGGTCGCGCACGTCGGCGTACACCTTGCGGGTCTCGCCGATCGACGGCGTCAAGGTCTGCGCCGCCGGGGCGGTCCCGGGCACCTGCCACGCCGGCGGTTCCGCGCCGCCGTCGAGCACCCATGCCGCCTGCCGGGCGGCGCCCAGCGCGACGTACTCGCCCGGGTCCGGCACGCTGACCGGCACCCCGAAGAGGGTCGGTGCGACCTCGCGTACCGCGGCGGAGGCGGCGGCACCACCGATGAGCAGGACCCGCTCCACCGGCACGCCCAGGCCCCGGACCGCGTCGATGCCGTCGGCGAGCCCGCACAGCATGCCCTCAACCGCCGCCCGGGCCAGGTTCGCCGGGGTGGCGTTGCCGCGGGTGATGCCGTTGAGCAGGCCGCGGGCGTCGGGCAGGTTCGGGGTGCGTTCCCCGTCGAGGTACGGCAGCAGCGTCAACCCGCCCGCCCCCGGCGCCGCCGACCGCGCCAGCTCGTCCAATGTGGACAGGTCGACGCCGAGCAGCGCGGCGACGGTCGACAGGACCCGCGCCGCGTTGAGGGTCGCGACGAGCGGCAGGTGCCGGCCGGTCGCGTCGGCGAACCCGGCGACGGTGCCGCTGGGATCCGTGACCGGCCGTTCCGACACGCCGAAGACGGTGCCCGAGGTGCCGAGCGACACCACGACGTCGCCGGCCCGCAGGCCCAGACCGAGGGCAGCGGCCATGTTGTCGCCGGTGCCCGGCGCAAGAAGGGCACCGGCGACGGTCTCACCCACCACCTCGGCCGGACCTGCGACCCGCGGCACCGCCAGGTCCCGCCCGAACGCCAACCGCAACAGCTGCGGCTGGTACGAGCCTGACGCCGGCGACCAGTACCCCGTCCCGGACGCGTCACCACGGTCGGTGGTCGGGCCGCCCGAGGATGCGCCGGCCGCATCGGCACGGTCGGCGCGCAGCAGGTGCGTGATCCAGTCGTGCGGCAGCATGACGCTCGCAGCGCGGGCGGCATTGTCCGGTTCGTGCTCGGCGACCCACCGCAGTTTCGTCACGGTGAAGCTGGCCACCGGCACAAGCCCGGTCGCGGCGGCCCAGGCCTCGGCGCCGCCGGGCAGTTCGGCGATGAGGTCGGTGGCGGCGCCGGCGGAGCGGGTGTCGTTCCACAGCAGCGCGTCGCGGACGACGTCGCCGGCCTCGTCGAGCAGCACCATGCCGTGCTGCTGCCCGCCGACACCGATGGCCGCGACACCGTCGAGGATCCCGCCGCCACCCCGGGTATCACCGGTCGCCTCACCGAACGCCCGCCACCAGTGGGCCGGGTCGACCGAGGTCGCGTCGGGGTGTCCGGCGCGACCTTCCCGCACGACCTCACCGGTGTCGGCGTCGCACACGAGCACCTTCGTCGACTGGGTCGACGTGTCGACACCCGCGACGAGGCGCCTGGTCACGAACGGACGCCCAGCAGGTGCTCCATCGCCAGCTGGTCGAGGTACTCGAACGCGCCACCGCGGGCGGCGAGCTTCTCGACGTCGAACTCCTCGGCGCGCAGCGAGTCGATCGTCTCGCCCTCGGCGAGGGTCGGCTCGTACAGCTCGTTGACCCGCGCCGCCTCGAGCGCCGCGGCGACCTCCGGGTCCGCACGGAACGACGCGACCCGCTCCTTGAGGATCAGGTAGTTGCGCATGCACGCCCGCGCGGTCTCCCACACGCCGTCGTAGTCCTCGGTCCGCGGCGGCTTGTAGTCGAAGTGGCGGTAGCCGGTGTACCCGCCGGTCTCGAGCACGTCGACGGTCCAGAACGCGCCGCGCAGGTTACCGGCGCCGAAGCGCAGGTCCTGGTCGAAGCGCGGCCCGTGCTGACCGTTGAGGTCGATGTGGAACAGCTTGCCGTGCCAGAGCGCCTGGGCGATGCCGTGGGCGAAGTTCAGCCCGGCCATCTCCTCGTGCCCGACCTCGGGGTTGAGGCCGACCCGGTCGGGCTCGTCGAGGGTCGAGATGAGGGCGAGGGCGTGGCCGATCGTCGGCAGCAGGATGTCGCCGCGGGGCTCGTTCGGCTTCGGCTCGAGCGCGAAGCGGATGTCGTAGCCCTGGTCGCGCACGTACGCGCAGAGGAGGTTGAGCCCTTCGCGGTACCGGTCGAGCGCGGCCGCCACGTCCTTGGCCCCGCCGGACTCGGCGCCCTCACGGCCGCCCCACAGCACGTAGGTCTCGGCGCCGAGCTCGGCGGCCAGGTCGATGTTGCGCAGCACCTTCTTGATCGCGAAGCGGCGGACCGCCCGGTCGTTGGAGGTGAACCCGCCGTCCTTGAAGATCGGGTGGCTGAAGAGGTTGGTGGTGACCATCTCGACGCGCACGCCGGTCGCCTTGAGCGCGTCCTTGAAGCGGGAGATCAGGTGGTCGCGGGTCGCGTCGTCGCTGCCGAACGGGAACAGGTCGTCGTCGTGGAACGTGACGGCGGCCGCGCCGAGGTCGGACAGGCGGTGGACGGCCTCGACGGAGTCGAGCGGGGCGCGGGTCGGGCCACCGAAGACGTCCTGGGCCTGCCAGCCGACGGTCCACAGCCCGAACGAGAACTTGTCGGCGCGGCTGGGCTGGTAATCGTTCATGAAGTTACCTCTTAGCGGGGTGTTCGTTGGCGGACGGTTAGCACCCTACGCCGCCAGGCGGGGTTAGTTCAATATCAGAACTAACCAGGTTGTACCTACCTACGTATCCTGAAATATCCGGCCTGATCAGGACGTAGCGTTGCGAGAATCTCCAGCCCAAGCCCACCCGACGCGGAGAACGACCGGCAGAACAACCGGCAGGAACCGCGGTCCGGCCGGCGGCGGATCGTGTCGCCCGACCACAGACAAGTCGCAGCGCCCACCACGAACCGCGCACGATCCGCCCACGAACCGCGCGTCGGACCTGCGGGCCCGGCATCCAACCGCACGGCGCGACGCCCAACCGCAGGTGCGACGCGGCTCAACCAGCCACAGCTCAGCCAGGCACGACACAGCCACAGCCCAGGCCCAGGCCCGCACGGCACGGCACGGCGCGGAACCGTCAGACGCGGCACCGTCAGGCACGGCACGGCACGGCACGGCCACAGCCCAGGCCCGCACGGCACGGCGCGGAACCGTCAGACGCGGCACGGCACGGCACAGCCACAGCCCAGGCCCGCGCGGCGCGGCACCGTCAGGCACGCGGCACCGTCAGGCACGCGGCACCGTCAGGCACGCGGCACCGTCAGGCACGCGGCACCGTCAGGCACGCGGCACCGTCAGGCGCGGAAGACGACCCGGTAGTACGTCTCGGAGTGCTGCAACGCCAGCAGCACCGCCCCGCGCACCTCCGCGTCCGGACCGAGCACCGACGCGCGGATCTCGACGCCGCGCAGTGCCGGCGCCAGGGCGTGCCGCGCCACCGCGGCCCGCAGCGGGTCCAGCAGCAGGTCCCCGATCGGCGCCAACCCGCCGCCGACCACGACGACCGCCGGGTTGTACGCGTTGATCAGCCACGACGCGGCCAGTCCCAGATGCGCACCGACCTCGGCGATCGCGGACGCGGCGAGGGCGTCCCCGGCCCGGGCCGCCGCGGTGACGTCCCGCGCGTCGAACGTCTCGAGCGCCGCCAGGCTCGAAGTCTCCCCCGCGGCGAGGGCGCGGCGCACCGCCCGCACGATCGCCGGCCCGGACGCGACCGTCTCCAGGCAGCCGACCTTGCCGCAGTTGCACGGCTCCTCGTTGCCGGGGACGGCGTTGTGCCCGATCTCGCCCGCCGTCCCGCCGACACCGTGGAACACCCGGCCGTCGGACAGGACGCCGGCGGAGAGGCCGGTGCCCGCGTACAGCAGCGCCAGATCCCCGACCCGGCCACCGGCGCCCTCCAGGTTCTCGGCGACGGCAGCGGCCTGCCCGGCGTTGTGCACGTAGACGGGGGCGCCGAGCTCGGCGGCGAGGATGTCGCGGACCGGCACGTCCCGCCAGCCGAGGTTCGGCGCGAGCAGGCACACGCCGGTGTGGAAGTCCGTGAGGCCGGGCAGCACGGCACCGACCGCGGCGAGCCGGGCGGTCGGCAGGGCCGTGCTCTGGATTGCGGCGCGCGCCTCGGCCGCCACCATCCGCAGCGCGTCGACCGGCGACACCCCCGTGAGCCCCACCGGAGCTGCGCCACCCGCTGAAGACGTGCCCCCCGAAGGGCCCGTCCCGGCGGCGAGCGCGGTCGGCGTCGGGAACTCGCGGCGGGCGATCTCCTCCCCCGCGGCGTCGCCGATCGCGACCGTGGTGCGCCGGGCGCCGATGTGCGCACCGACCACCAGCTGGGAGCGGGCGTTGAACTCGAGCAGGATCGGCGGCCGCCCGCCACTGACCGCGGTCGAACCCGGACCGAGTTCGCGGACCAGACCGTCGGCGATCAACTCGTCCACGATCGCGGAGACCGTCGGCTTGGCCAGGGTCGTGGACCGGGCGATACTCGCGCGGGAGACCGGGCCGCCCTCCTTCACCAACGCCAGCACCAGCGAACGGTTGACCTCGCGCATCACGTTGTGATCGGCGCCCCGGCGAGGTTCGGGCGAGCGGGGTTCGGGTGACCGCTCACCCAGGCGTTCGTCTGGTCGCATAATCCGACAACGCTACCCCGGCGATCACCCGTGAGCGCGCACCCTACATTGGTATCGGACATTCCCCATCGGCTAGCTCCAAAAGCTAGCCCCTTGGCGGGCCCCACGGCCCGTCATGGGTACGGCGACGCTCTCTGCGGGAAGGCAGTCTTTGCCATGCACATCTCGGCACGCGGCGACTACGCGGTGCGCGCCTCGCTCGGTCTGGCGGCCGCATACCCCGCGGTCGTGTCGGCCGCCGGCCTCGCCGACGAACAGGAGATGCCGCGCAAGTTCCTGGAGGCGGTCCTCGGCGACCTGCGGCGGGCCGGCCTCGTCCGGGGCCAGCGCGGCGTAGACGGCGGCTACGTCCTGACCCGCCAGCCCTCGGAAATCATGGTCGGCGACGTGCTCCGTGCCGTCGACGGCCCTCTCGCCGAGGTCCGCGGTGTGCGCCCGGAGGAGGCGATGTACTCCGGCACCGCCGAACACCTCCAGCAGCTGTGGGTGGCGGTGCGGGCCGCGGTGCGCAACGTCCTCGACGAGGTCAGCCTCGCCGACGTCGTCCGCGGCCGGATGCCGGCCCACGTCCGGCGGCTCACCACGCCACCCCAGGCGTGGCAACCTCGCTGACGCAGGCACGGACAGCAGGCACTGACGCGGACCCCGACCGCAGGCACCGACCGCAGGCGCTGGCTGCCAGTGCCAGCAGTCGTCGGAGCGTCGGCACCGCAGGTCGGGAGCCGTGCCGAAAGTCCCGAACCGGGGGTGAGCCGCCTGTTCCGGACCTACGCTCAGGTCATGTCTAAGGCGCACGACCCGTACCTGCAGGCGGCCGAGGGCTTCCTGCACGCCATCCGCGACGAGCTGGACATGGCTGACGACCTGCAGATGGATCGCACGCTGCAGGTCACGCAGACCTATGCGCTGGTGAGCATCGCCCGGTCGCTGAACGTCCTCAGCGACCAGGCCGACAGCGCCGACGACTCGCCCCTCGCCATGGCGGGCAACCTCACCGGCCGCTGACGACGGAGCCGTCGCCCACGCCACCCGCCGGGTGGCGCCCGGCCAGGCCGGAGCTCGCCCGTCGGACCCGGCCAGGCGGACCTTCACCAGGCGGAGTTCAGACAGCGGAGTTCAGACAGCGGAGTTCAGACGGCGGCGTAGAGACCGCGGAGTTCGGGTGCGGAGTTCAGGCGGCGGAGTTCAGGCGTTGGCCTCGGCGGAGAAGGCGTCGCCGACCTGGGCGACGTACTCGGCGGCAGCGGTCCCCGCGTTCGCGAGCTCCGACTCGACGACGGCCAGGCCCGGGGTCACCGGCACCGCGCCGAGCTCGCCGAGCAGTTCGCGCAGGTGCCGTTCGGTCGCGTCGGCCTGCGGGCGGACCCCGGCGGTCACCACGGTCACCGCCGCCACGTCCTTGAGCCCCTCGGCCGGCAGCTGGTCCAGCAGGACCTTCAGGACGCCCGTGTACGTGCCCTTGTACGTCGGCGTCGCCACCACCAGCACACTCGCCCGCCGGAGCCGGCCGAGCGCGTCGGCGACCGCGCCGTCGCCGGTCTGCAACAGTCGCGTACCGAGCGCGGCCACGTCGATGGTGTGCGGCACCGGCTGGCCGAGCCGGTCGGCAAGCGCGGCGCCGACCTCCTCCGCCAGGTGCAGGGTGCGGGAGTGCGGACGCGGGTTGCCCGAGAGCACGACGATCATGCCCAGATCCTATCTCCTATTGACCCGGTCGGAAATAGTGTCAACGTGACCTCGGAGACTGTGGTCCCGGTCAGCGGGTCCCGGGGGTACGCGACAGCGCACCGCAATCCTCGCGCGCGGCTGCGCACCGCAATCCTCGCGCGCGGCTACGCACCGCAATCCTCGCGCGCGGCTACGCACCGCAATCCTCGCGCGCGGCTACGCACCGCAATCCTCGCGCGCGGCTACGCACCGCAATCCTCGCGCGCGACAGCGCATCGCGACCGCCAGGTCGCGTCGTGGCCGGGGCGGACGGGCCGCGGCTGCGGGCCGGCCGGCAGGCCGCGGGGCTTGTCGCGACCGGCAGGTCGCGGCTGCGCAACTGTCCGCGGAGGTGGCAGGGAAGGCCGCCAAGGCCTGACCGGTGGCTGACGGGAGCGACGGTCGTGCCCACGACGGACCGGAGCAGGCAGCACGTCGAACGAATCGACCTGTCATCACCCACCGAACGGAAACGCCACAGGCCGGACCGGAGGCACCTCGGGTTCGACGCGAAACCATCACGGCCGAAACGAAAGCGCCGCGGGGCTGAGCGAAGGCGCCGCGAACGCACAGCAGCGCCACCAACCCACACAACAGCGCGAAACCCGCACGGCAGCGCGCGAAACCCGCACAGCAGCGCCACAGGCCGAAGCGGAACCGCCCGCGGTCAGACCCAGGCGCGTGGGTCGGCGACCAGGTCGCGCACGCGCTCGGGCAGCTCGCCGGTGACGACGTCCTCGATGGTGACCGTCTCCAGGATCAGCCGCTCGTTGGCGCGCAGGGCGATCCACACGTCCTGCAGCGCGGACGCGGCGCCGTGGTAGCCGAGGTCCTCGGGGCGCTGGCCACGGACGTTGGCGAGGGGACCGTCGATCACGCGGATGATCTCGGCCAGGCTGATGTCGGCGGCGGGCCGGGCCAGCCGGTAGCCGCCCTCGGGGCCGCGCTGGGCGACGACGACGCCGCCGCGGCGCAGCTGGAGCAGGATGCTCTCGAGGAACTTCGGTGGGATCTGCTGGGCGGACGCCAGGCGGTCGGCGGTCACCAGCTTGCCGTCACCGGCCGATGCTGCCAGCTCCGCCACCGCGCGGAGGGCGTAATCGACCCGGGCTGAAAGGCGCATGACTCATCCTCCCACGCGTCGCAACAGGCCCTCTTGCACAGCCGTCGCGATGTGTCGCCCATCGCGGGTGAACATGCGGCCGGTCGCCAGGCCGCGCGCGTCGGAGGCGGAGGGGCTGACCGAGTCGTAGAGGAACCACTCGTCGGCGCGGAACCCGCGGTGGAACCACAGAGCGTGGTCGAGGCTGGCGCCGACGAACCCGCCGGGACCCCACACGGCGCCGTGGACGGCGAGGACCGAGTCGAGGAGGGTGAGGTCCGAGGCGAACGTGAGCGCGCACGCGTGCAGCAGCGGGTCGTCGGGGAGTTTGCCGTCGATGCGCATCCAGACCCGCTGGGTCGGCGACGCGGGCCGGTCGCCGGGGCGGACCCAGCCGGGCTCACCGACGTAGCGGACGTCGATCGGACGCGGGATCATCGACCAGATGCCGGCCCGCTCCGGATACTTGGCCAGCCGCTCCGCCATCGTCGGGACCTCCTCCGGCGGCGGGATGTCCGCCGGGGCGGCCTCGTGGTGGTCCAGGCCGTTCTCGGGGACGTGGAACGACGCCGACATGAAGAAGATGACCTTGCCGTGCTGCTGCGCGACGGACCGCCGGACCGAGAAGGAGCGCCCGTCGCGGATGTTCTCCACGGCGTACGTGATCGGCACCGTCGGGTCGCCGGGCCGGACGAAGTACCCGTGCAGCGAGTGCACCTGCCGCTCAGGGTCGACCGTGCGGCCGGCGGCGACGAGCGCCTGGCCGGCGACCTGCCCGCCGAAGACGCGCTGGGGGCCGACCGGCGGGCTGATGCCCAGGAACCGGTCGCCCCCCAGCGCTTCAAGATCAAGGAGTCGGACGAGGGCGTCTACTGCCGCCTGTCCACTTGCGAGCTCGTCCACTCCTGCAATCTAGAGGTAATCACTCGCTGTGTTCGTGTGACAGTGCTCCCAAAGTGTGGACGCGGAGCGTGTTGGTCGAGCCGGGCGTCCCGGGCGGGGAGCCCGCGACGATGACGACGTCGTCGCCGGCGCTCAGCCACGGCAGTCCGACCATGGCGAGGTCGACCTGCTCGAACATCTCGTCGGTGTGCTGCACGAACGGCACGTCGAACGTCTGCACACCCCACGACAGGGCCAGCTGGTTGCGGACCGTCGGCTCGGGCGTGAACGCGAGCAGCGGCAGCTCGCAGTGCAGGCGGGCGAGGCGGCGGACCGTGTCGCCGGTCTGCGAGAAGGCGACGAGCGCCTTGGCGCCGATGTTGCGGGCGATGTTGGAGGCGGCCGAGGTGAGCGCGCCACCGCGGGTGCGGGGGTCGTGCTGCAGGCGCGGCACCGACAGCGAACCGCCCTCGGTGGTCGCGATGATCCGGGCCATCGTGGAGACGGTCAGGATCGGATACCGCCCGACGCTGGTCTCGCCGGAGAGCATGACGGCGTCGGCGCCGTCGAGCACGGCGTTGGCGACGTCGGACGCCTCGGCGCGGGTCGGGCGGGCGTTCTCGATCATGGAGTCGAGCATCTGCGTGGCGACGATGACCGGCTTCGCCGACTCGCGGCACAGCTGGACGGCCCGCTTCTGCACGAGCGGCACCTGCTCGAGGGGCATCTCGACGCCGAGGTCGCCGCGGGCGACCATGACGCCGTCGAACGCCGCGACGATCTGCTCGAGGGCGGCGACCGCCTCCGGCTTCTCGACCTTGGCGATGACCGGGCGGTGCACCCGCTCCTCGTCCATGATCTCGTGGACGAGCTTGATGTCGTCGGGCGAACGCACGAACGACAGTGCGATCCAGTCGGCGCCGAGCTGCAGCGCGAACCGGAGGTCCTCGGCGTCCTTCTCGGACATCGCGGGCACGCTCACCGCGACGTTGGGCAGCGAGACGCCCTTGTTGTTGGAAACCATGCCGCCCTCGGTGACGAGGACGGTGATGTCGTTGCCCTCAACGCCGGTGACCTCGACGGCGACCTTGCCGTCGTCGATCAGCAGCCGGTCGCCGGCTTTCACTTCCTGCGGCAACTTCGTGTACGTGCACGACACCCGGTCGGCGGTGCCGACGATGTCGTCGCTGGTGATGATGGCCGTGTCACCGGTGCGCCACTCGTGCGGCCCGTTGGCGAAGCGACCGAGCCGGATCTTGGGACCCTGGAGGTCGGCGAGAATGCCAACGGAACGGCCGGCGGCAGCGGCGGCCTCACGGACGAGAGCGAACACCGCGGCGTGATCCGAATGGTCGCCGTGGCTGAAGTTGAGCCGCGCGACGTCCATCCCGGCGTCGACGAGGCCGCGAATCCGCTCGGGCGACGATGTGGCGGGTCCGAGCGTACAGACGATTTTTGCGCGTCGAGTCACACAGTGAGGCTAGCCCCTCCGCGCCGTGACGATTCGGCCGACCCAGGGTGGCGCCATCAGTTGAGACGGTGTCCACCGGCCGTTTCCCTCATAATCGTGCGATGTCATCCAGTCGCCCCGTGCGCTCCCAATGGCGGCAACAGTGGCGCAAGCCGATGCGCACCCGCGACACCCACGAGCCGCACCGCGTCGCGACGCCGCTGGAGCTGCTGTTCGACCTGTGTTTCGTGGTCGCCATCGCGCTCACGGCGCAGCTGCTGCACCACGCGATCACCGACGGTGACGTGGCGCACGGGATCGTGGCGTACCTGACGGTGTTCTTCTCCGTGTGGTGGGCCTGGATGAACTTCACCTGGTTCGCGTCGGCGTATGACACCGACGACGTCGCGTACCGGCTGACCACCCTCGTGCAGATCGCCGGGGTCCTCGTCCTGGCCGCCGGGGTCACCGACGCGTTCCACGGCCACTTCGGCACGGTCACCGTCGGATACGTGATCATGCGCGCCGCCCTGGTCACCCAGTGGCTGCGGGCCTCTTCCGGTGACGTCGCGAGCCGCCGCACCGCCCGCCGGATGGCCATCGGGGTCTCCGCCTGCATGGTCGGCTGGGGCCTGATCCTGCTCACCCACGGCACCCTGCACCTGACGCTGTTCCTCGTCATGGTCGCCGCCGAGCTGGCGGTGCCACCCTGGGCGGAGCGCGTCCACCCGACGCCGTGGCACCCGCATCACATCGCCGAGCGGTACGGCCTGCTGTTCATCATCGTCCTCGGCGAGATCGTGCTGTCCACGACGCTCGCCGTGCAGGCCGGTTTCGTGCAGGACCGGTTGTGGTGGGTGGCCGCGAGCGGCCTGGTCATCGTGTTCGCGTTCTGGTGGCTGTACTTCGACCAGCCGGCCCATGAGCTCCTGGTGGACAACCGGCACGCATTTGTGTGGGGCTACGGGCACTACGTCGTCTTCGGGTCCGCGGCCGCGATCGGGGCGGGGATCGCCGTCATCGTGGACCGCCCCGACCTGTCCGGCGCCCCCGTCACCATCCCGGTGGCGCTGCTGCTGATGGCGCTGTGGGCCCTGCACCTGCGCCCCCGCACCTGGCTCGAACCGGCCGCGGCGGCCCTGGTCCTCGCCGCGACCTTCGTCGGCCCGTCGTTGATCGTGACTGCTGCGATTCTGTCGGTACTGGTGGCGGCCCGCCTCGTGGTCACCCGCCGGCGAGCTTCTGCGGTTTAGCGCTGGGTCCATTCGGGCTGCGGCAGCGGCGTCGTCGGCGACCGCCCTTCGGTGCTGCGCTCACCACCGGTGAACGCCTCGGCCCGGGCCCGCCCGTCGACACTGTGACTGAACACCCGGGCGTCGCTGTCCGCCGTGTGCGTCTGCCCGGTCAGCGTCGCGTGCAGCGGCATCGCGGACGTCACCTCGGCCCGCGTCCGCGGCAGCGACGACGGGTGCGCGTCCCGCAGCCAGGTGACCATGTGCTCCCGGATGAAGCACCGCAGGTCCCACAGTTTCGGCGCGTCGGTCGCGCTGACGAGCGCCCGCAGCCGCATCGCGTTGCCGGTCGCCTCGACGACCTGCAGCACCGACACCCGCCCGTCCCACAGGTCCGTCGACTCCAGGGCCCGGCGGAGCTCCTCCCGCGCCTCCGGCACCGGCAGCCACCAGTCGACGTCGAGCATCACGTCCCCGAGCAGCGCCGCCTCCGTCCGCGTCCAGTTCTGGAACGGCTTCTCCGTGAAGTACGACGTCGGCAGAATCAACCGCCGGTCATCCCACACGTGCACGACCACGTAGGACAACGTGATCTCCTGGATGCGCCCCCACTCCTCCTCGACGATCACCACGTCCCCGAGCCGCACCGCGTCACTGAACGCCAGCTGCAACCCCGCGAACAGGTTCCGCAGCAGGCTCTGCGCCGCCAGACCAGCGATGATGCCGACGAACCCAGCACTGGCGATCACACTCGTGCCCAGTATCCTGGCCTGCGGAAACGTCATCAGCATCACCCCACCGGCCAGCACCGCGACCGTCGCGACCGTCACTCGCCGGATCATCACCACCTGCGTGTGCACCCGCCGCGCCTGCCGGTTGTCCGGCACGTCCGTCCTGAACCGCGCCAGCGCCGCGTCCTCCGCCACCACCAGCAACGCCGCGACCAGCCACGCCACCGCCCCGATGATGATGAGCTGCTCCAGGTGCAGGAACGTGCGCCGCCAATCCGCCTCCTCTGCCGTGTCCCGGATCGTGAAGTACACCGCCGACAGCACCACCACCCACTGCGTAGGCCGGTGCGCCCTGTTCGCCAGCTCGGTCAGCAACGCCGACCGCCGCCCCGCCCGCAGCAGCAGCACATGTACCGCCTGCACCAGCAACAACGCGACAAGCGCCGCCCCGAGCGCAATGCCGAGCGGCTCCAGCGTGTCGATGAGCGTGTCTCGCATTCGGCGCTAGGTACCCGCGCCCCCTGGCTTCCTAACGTGTCCTGCGTCGCAGCCACCAGACAGCAACCCCGCCAACCACCCCAACCCCCACCACGACCCATCCAACGCCCACTCCCCCACCACCGCGCCGCTCCCCCACACCTCCA
The DNA here is from genome assembly GCF_042653625.1 of Dactylosporangium cerinum. Classification (NCBI taxonomy): domain Bacteria; kingdom Bacillati; phylum Actinomycetota; class Actinomycetes; order Micromonosporales; family Micromonosporaceae; genus Dactylosporangium; species Dactylosporangium cerinum. Next base: position 100,604 of record NZ_JBHSIU010000004.1, read on the forward strand.
GGACTCGCGCCAGAGGTGACCGCCGGCCCGGGAAGCTCCGCGGTGAGAGCAGCAACGGGATTGACGATGCCGTACCCGTACTCGTCGTCCCGCCCCGGCTTCCCCCGATCAGTGGCGGTGGCAGTCAACCGCCGGATCACCTCGACGGCGGAGAGGTCGGGGAACTTCGCCCGCACCAACGCCACCACCCCAGCCACAATCGCCGTCGAATTGCTCGTGCCATCACCCGTGCTGTACTTGCCGAAGGCATCCAGCGAGATGATGTCCACCGCAGGTGCCGACAGCACCACCTCCGGCCCAGTCGCAGAGACTGCGGCATGCATCCCGCCCTTGTCGGTCCCTGCGACCGCCAATACGCCCGGCAATTTCGCCGGAAAACCTACCTGCTTGCTCTTCGGCGCGTTGCCGACGCCCGCAACAACCACGACGCCGACCCTGATCGCCGCCTCGACCGCCTCCCTCACCTCCGGATATTCGCTAGTCACCGCAGCGACACAAATGACCTGCGCGCCTTGCGAAACCGCCCATGTGATGCCAGCTGCCAAGTTCTCCGGAGATCCCCCAAACTCGCTGTGGATCGTCTGCACCGGCAGAATGGTGGCCTTTGGTGCGATACCGAGCACACCAGCACCGTTGGGCAAACCACGGCCGGCGATGAGTCCAGCCATTGCCGTTCCGTGACCGTCGGTGTCGGCTTTCCCGTTGCCAGAGGCGCCTTCACCGAATTCCTTGCCCTCGATGACGGCGCCAGCAAGCTCGCCGTGCCGATCATCGACTCCAGTGTCCGTGACGGCCACGAGCACCCCTTCACCCACGCTCAACTGCTGCGCTCGTCCGACCTCTAGCGACACCAAATGCCACTGCCGGTCGCGAATGGCGTCAGCGGAAGCAGCGATTGGCTTTAGCGGCATCGAGACGATCGCTACCGCTAGGACCACGATCATTGAACGGGCGACACGGATCAACGATCGAGTCCAATTACGCCGGGGCCGGGGTCGTGCGTAAGGGACGGTGGCGATGATTCAAGCAATGGCCGAACGCCGCGATCCACCGTCCACCGCTCGCCAGGCTCGTCATCCCGCTCACGCCGCCGTGCGACATATTCGTCGAACGATCGATCCTGATATCCGCCAGCACTCGGGCGACCGCTCGACGGTGTAAACCGCGATGGAGTAGCAGACGGCACCGACCGACCACGCGCTGAACCAGAAATCGAAGACACCGGCGAGCGACCGATCACACTGCCTGGAGAACCCCGCATCACCCCTGGACCGACGCCTGTCGCAGCCATGCCATTCGAAGTTGGAATGCCAAGAACACGACCGACACCGGCAATCGGCTCCTGATATCGCGTTGCCGGCCCGACACCAGATTGGCCAGCTCCATGTTCGACCGGCAACGAACCGCCGACAGCCGTGTCCGACCGACCTTCGGCCAGCAAGATCTCCTCGCCAATGACGCCGGCGGAGATCGGCTCGGGTGGGTCAAATCGCGGTGACAGAAGTCCATTCAAGCGCGCCGAAGCGCCTTTTGTGCCGCCACCACCTGCAGCAGAACCGCCTGTCGAGTTGGTGCCGCCGCTCGCTGGCGGGATTGATGTCCGCGTGCTGATTCGCGTGTAGTCGGGCAACCCCACCGCGAACTTGGACGTCGCGTCGCGCACCGTCACGTCGGCCTCGATCAGAATGCGACGAGCCTCCTGATCGATCACCTTCTGCGCTTGCCGACCAACCCTCGGGTCGGGCAAAGTTTGCGCTTTCGCATAGCGCTCGACCAATGGCGCCAACTGTCCGCGAGCGTGACTAATCGCATCTGCAACGATTTCCACGCCTACACGCACTTCAGCAGCACCCCGAGCAGTGGACGCAAATGCGTCGATCATGTCGTTGAGCCGCTGGAGGAACATCGTCGCCGCTTCGCTCTTGTCTGGCGGCCACGCTTCGGCAAGCTGATCGCGCAGGACTCGGAGCCGGTCGCGTTGCGTCTCCAAGGCGGTCTGTTGACGGCGCAAGGTCGCCAGGTGCAGGTGGGCGTCCGCAGCGTCGTCGGCGGCGATCATCTCCCACAGCTCCGGCAACCGCCACCGGCGGTACGACTCCGTCATCAGGCCGACCTGCCCGTCTTCGGGTCATGCTGAGCAGCCCAGATCGCGTTGTCCACCCTGGTCGACGCGACCGCCAGCCGCGCCTTGAACTGGTCGCCGCTCAACGTGTCCGCCTGCTCGTAAGCCGCCACCACCTCCTCAGCGGCCTGCACGAACACGGCACCGTTGTGGACGAACGCGTCCATCAGGTCCAGCAGTTCGATGAGCTTCCGGTGGTACAGCGTCGCCGCCGCCTGGACGTCTGGGCTGGCTGTACGGGTGCCGAACGACGGCGTGTCGACGAACGTGCGCAGAATCTGGTCGTGCTCAGGTGACAGGTGCGCGGTCAGGTCGGCGTGGAGCCCGGCACCGAACGAACGGACCGCTTCCAGGTCGACCGTGAACCCCGACTGATGATCACTCATCGCGTCCTCCCCGCCACGATGTGCAAATAGACAAGCGTGACGGTACCGCAAGTCCCGAGCGTTGTGACGCCCGGAATTGCACCAACTGCGAAGCGTGACGAAGGCTACCGGGACCGCCGGCCGGCGCGAGCCGAAGGAGGAGGAGGCTGGAAAAGCCGGTACCGCAGGTTCAGCCGTGGTAGGTGGAGGGCATGTCGCAGGCGTCGAGGCTCTGCTCGTAGCCGTCGAAGAAGGCGCCGGTGCGTTGGGCGGCGGAGCCGTGGGCGCCCTCCTTGAACCAGGGTTCGCCCTCGGGGTCGGCGACGGAGAAGAGGCCGGACTTGAGTTCGTCGAGGTCGCCGTCTTCGAGGGTGAAGTCGCCGACCTTGATGGAGTCGCCGATGTAGGCGCCGGCGAAGCAGTCGGCCTGGAGTTCCTGGTAGATGGTGAACTGGTAGTTGATGCCGAGGCGTTGCTGGACGGCGTGGCCGTATTCGTGGCCCAGGAGGTAGAAGACGAACGCGTCGCCGAGTTCCTGGTAGACCTCCTCGGACCAGTTGACGTCGTACGCGATGAAGTCACCGACGGGGCAGTAGGCGGCGTTCTGGGTCGGGATCGGCTGGGTGCCGCACATGACCTCGCCGTCGATGCGGTAGGGCACGATCCGCGACACGGGCCGGAAGCCGACGATGCGGGAGCTCCAGTACCGCTCGACGACCCGCAACGCGATGCTGACGTCGCTGGCGAACGTCGAGTCGGGCGGCGCGGCCGCGTGCGCGGAGGCGGAGGCGGAGGCAGAGGAGGCAGTGGAGCCGGAGTAAGCGGGCGATGGCCAGGAAGGCGGGGAAGAAGGCTGCGGCGTGGAGGTCGGCGCGGCCGGGATGGTCGGCGCCCAGAACGGCGGAGGGTCGGCCGCGTGCGCCGCGTTCGAGGGCAGGAGCCACACCGCGAGGACGAGCAAAGCGAACAACGGGAGGCGTTTCATGGCCGAGGGGTACCCGGAGGAGCGGCCCCGCAAGAGAGCCGCTCTCGATTAGCAACCCTAGGCGGTGAGCGCGACCGCCGACGGTTCGACCGGTGCGGGCAGGGTGCCGTCGCCGCCGAGGTAGGCGTGGATCGACGCGGCGGCCGAGCGGCCCTCGGCGATCGCCCAGACGATGAGTGACGCGCCCCGGTGCATGTCGCCGGCGACGAAGACGCCCGGTGCCGACGTCTGCCAGTCGGCGCCGGTGTCGACGCCGCCGCGGCGGTTGCGGGTCAGGCCGAGGTTCGTGAGCAGCGGCCCGGGTTCGGTGCCTTCGAAGCCGATGGCGAGCAGGACGAGCTCGGCGGGGTAGAGCCGCTCGGTGCCGGGGATCTCGGTGACGACCCGGCGGCCCTCCACTTTGGACACGGTGACCTCGGCGATGCGCACGCCGGTGAGGTCGCCGTCGTCGTTGCCCTCGAAGGCGGTGACGGCGACGGCGAACGCGCGCTCGCCGCCTTCCTCGTGGGCCGGGTAGTCACGCAGGATCCACGGCCACGTCGGCCACGGGTCGCGGGCCTCGTCGCGGGAGGCGGGCGGGACCGGGTACTGGTCCAGCTGCAGCACCGACACGGCGCCCTGCCGGTGGGCGACGCCGAGGCAGTCGGCCGCCGTGTCACCGCCACCGATGATGATGACGTTCTTCCCATGGGCGGAGATCGATGCGGAGGGCACCCGGCCCGCGACGACCCGGTTGGACTCGACGAGGTGCTCCATCGCCAGGTGTACGCCGGACAAAGCGCGCCCCGGCGTCGACGGCACGTCGCGGGCCTGCAATGCGCCGCAGGCGAGCAGCAGCGCGTCGTGGCGGCTCCGCAGGTCGGAGACGGAGACGGAGACGCCGACGTTGACGCCGGTCTCGAAGCGGACGCCCTCGCCGCGCAGCTGGTCCAGGCGCAGGTCGATGTGCCCCTTCTCCAGCTTGAAGTCGGGGATGCCGTATCGCAGGAGGCCGCCGAGGGCGTCGTCACGCTCGTACACCACGACGTCGTGCCCGGCGCGGGCCAGCTGCTGCGCGGCGGCAAGGCCGGCGGGGCCGGAGCCGACCACGCCGACGCTCTTGCCGGACCGCTCGGGTGCGGGGCGGGCGGTGATCCGGCCCGCGGCCACGGCCCGGTTGATGATCTCGACCTCGACCTGCTTGATCGTGACGGGCTTGCCGCCGGCGATCGACAGGACGCACGCGGCCTCGCACGGTGCGGGGCACAGCCGCCCGGTGAACTCCGGGAAGTTGTTGGTCGCGTGCAGGTCCTCGATCGCGAAGTCCCAGTTGCCGGTGCGGACCAGGTCGTTCCAGTCGGGGATGCGGTTGCCGAGCGGGCAGCCGTCGTGACAGAACGGGATACCGCAGTCCATGCAGCGGCTGGCCTGCTCGGCGATCAGTTCGTCGGACGCGGGTGGATACACCTCGCGCCAGTCACGCAGCCGGACCGGGACGGGACGCCGAGCGGGCAACCGCCGCTCGTAGCGAAGGAAACCGTTCGGGTCAGGCACGTGCGACCTCCATGACCGCCGCGTCGACGTCGCGGCCGGCAGCCTCGGCGGCCCGCATGACCTCCATGACGCGCCTGTAGTCGCGCGGCACAACCTCAGTGAACGAAAGAACCGATTCGTCCCAGTTTTCCAGCATACGTGCGGCGACCGGGGAACCGGTCTCGGCCAGGTGCTGCTCGACCAGGGCGCGCAGCGTGTCCGGCGACGACACCGGCTCCAGGTCCACCAGTTCGGTGTTGACGAGCGTGCGGTCCAGGTTCCAGATGTACGCGACCCCGCCGGACATGCCCGCGGCGAAGTTCCGGCCGGTGGGGCCGAGCACGACGACGGCACCGCCGGTCATGTACTCGCAGCCGTGGTCACCGACGCCCTCGACGACGGCGACGGCGCCGGAGTTGCGCACCGCGAACCGCTCCCCCGCCTTGCCGCGCATGAACAGGATGCCGCCGGTGGCGCCGTACAGGGCCGTGTTGCCGCCGATGATCTGCTCCTCGGCGACGAACGGGGCCGCCGGGTCGGGGCGCACGACGAGCCGGCCGCCGGACAGGCCCTTGCCGACGTAGTCGTTGGCGTCGCCGACGAGCCGGAGGGTGACACCGTGAGGGACCCAGGCGCCGAAGGACTGTCCCGCCGTGCCGTGCAACGTAACGTCCACCGTGTTGTCGGGCAGGCCGGCGCCGCCGACCCGGCGGACGATCTCGCCGCCGAGCATCGCCCCGACGGAGCGGTGCTCGTTGCGGACGGCGATCTCCAGCTTGATCGAGGTGCCCTCGTCGAGGGCGGACGTGACCGCCGCGATGAGCTGGTTGTCCAGCGCCCGCTCGAGGCGGTGGTCCTGCTTCGTGGTCTGGCGCCGCGCGGCGTCGTCGGCGAGGGGAGGAACGTGCAGCAGCGGGGTCAGGTCGAGGCCGCCGGCCTTCCAGTGGTCGACGGCCGAGCGGACGTCGAGCAGCTCGGTGTGGCCGATCATCTCGTCCAGGGTGCGGAAGCCCAGCTCGGCGAGGTAGCCGCGGACCTCCTCGGCGAGGAACCAGAAGAAGTTCTCGACGAACTCGGGCGTGCCGGTGAACTTCTTGCGCAGCGCCGGGTTCTGCGTGGCGATGCCGACCGGGCAGGTGTCCAGGTGGCAGACCCGCATCATGATGCAGCCGGACACGATGAGCGGCGAGGTCGCGAAGCCGAACTCCTCGGCGCCGAGCAGCGCCGCGATGACGACGTCCCGGCCGGTCTTGAGCTGCCCGTCGACCTGGACGCTGACCCGGTCGCGCAGCCCCGACAGCAGCAGCGTCTGCTGGGTCTCGGCGAGGCCGAGCTCCCACGGGACACCCGCGTGCTTGAGCGAGTTCAGCGGCGAGGCGCCCGTGCCACCGTCGTGACCGGAGATGAGGATGACGTCGGCCTTGGTCTTCGCCACGCCGGCGGCGACGGTGCCGACGCCGACCTCGGAGACCAGCTTCACGTGGATGCGGGCCGCCGGGTTGACGTTCTTCAGGTCGAAGACCAGCTGCGCGAGGTCCTCGATGGAGTAGATGTCGTGGTGCGGCGGCGGGGAGATCAGCCCGACGCCGGGGGTGGCGTGGCGGGTCTTGGCGATCCACGGCCACACCTTGTTGCCGGGCAGCTGGCCACCCTCGCCGGGCTTGGCGCCCTGCGCCATCTTGATCTGCAGGTCGTCGGCGTTGACCAGGTACTCGGTGGTCACGCCGAAGCGCCCGCTGGCGATCTGCTTGATGGCCGAACGCCGGCGCGGGTCGTGCAGCCGCTCGGGGTCCTCGCCGCCCTCGCCGGTGTTGGACTTGCCGCCGATGTTGTTCATCGCGATCGCGAGGGTCTCGTGCGCCTCCATGGAGATGGAGCCGTAGGACATGGCACCGGTCGCGAACCGCTTCACGATCTCGGTGGCCGGCTCGACCTCGTCGATCGGCACCGCGGCGCGGACCCCGGTGCGCAGCTCGAAGAGCCCACGCAGCGACCCGGCCTGCCCGGCGAGTTCGTCGACCTTCGCGGTGTAGCGCTGGAACACGTCGTACTGCTTGGAGCGGGTCGCGTGCTGGAGCAGGAAGACCGTCTCCGGGTTGAACAGGTGCAGCTCGCCCTCGCGGCGCCACTGGTATTCGCCGCCGACCTCGAGCCGCCGGTGCGCCCGCTCGGCCTCGTTGGCCGGGTACGCCCGCGCGTGGCGAGCGGCGATCTCGGCGTGGACCTCGGCCAGGCCGATGCCGCCGATCTTGCTGGGCGTGCCGGTGAAGTACCGCTCGACCAGGCGCGGGTCCAGCCCGACGGCCTCGAAGACCTGGGCGCCGCAGTAGGAGCTGACGGTCGAGATGCCCATCTTCGACATGATCTTCAGGACGCCCTTGCCGAGCGCCTTGACGTAGTTGTAGACCGCCTTCTCCGGGTCGACGCCGGGCAGCGCGCCCGTGGCGATGAGGTCCTCGGCGCTCTCGAAGGCCAGGTACGGGTTGACCGCGGACGCCCCGAAGCCGGACAGCAGCGCCACGTGGTGCACCTCGCGGCAGTCGCCGGACTCGACCACGAGGGACACCTGCGTGCGGGTCTGCTCGCGGACCAGGTGCTGGTGCACGGCGGCGGTGAGCAGCAGCGACGGGATCGGCGCCAGGTCGACGGTCGAGTCACGGTCGGACAGGACCAGGACCCGCACGCCGTCCTCGATCGCCTCGGACACGCCGCGCATGATCTCCACGAGCCGGCGCTTGAGCCCGGTCGCGCCGTCCCGGATCGGGTACAGGCCGGAGACGCGCACGGCCTTGAAGCCGGGCAGGTCGCCGTCGTCGTCGATGTGCAGCAGCTTGGCGAGGTCGTCGTTGTCGATGACCGGATACGGCAGGGCGATCTGCCGGCAGGACGCGGGGCCCGGCTTGAGCAGGTTGGCCTCGGGGCCGATGGTGGCGGCGACGCTGGTGACGATCTCCTCGCGGATCGCGTCCAGCGGTGGGTTCGTCACCTGCGCGAAGAGCTGGGTGAAGTAGTCATACATGAGCCGCGGGCGGGTCGAGAGCACCGCGACGGGCGTGTCGGTGCCCATGGAACCGAGGGGCTCGGCACCGGTCCGCGCCATCGGCCCGATGAGGATCTTGAGCTCTTCCTCGGTGTAGCCGAAGGTCTGCTGGCGGCGCTGCACGGAGTCGTGCGTGTAGACGATGTGCTCCCGCTCGGGCAGCTGGTCGAGGTCCATGAGCCCGGCGTGCAGCCAGTCCTCGTAGGGCTCGGCCTGCGCCAGCTCGGACTTGATCTCGTCGTCGGTGCGGATGCGGCCGGCGGCGGTGTCGACGAGCAGCATCTTGCCGGGGGCCGAACGGCCCTTCGCCACGATCGTCGCCGGGTCGAGGTCGAGCACGCCCGCCTCGCTGGCGAGCACGACGAGCCCGTCGGCGGTCTGCCACCAGCGGCCGGGGCGCAGCCCGTTGCGGTCCAGGACCGCGCCGACGACGGTGCCGTCGGTGAAGGCGACGCTCGCCGGGCCGTCCCACGGCTCCATCAGGCACGCGTGGAAGCGGTAGAACGCCCGCCGCAGCGGGTCCATCCGCGGGTCGTTCTCCCACGCCTCGGGGATCATCATGAGCACCGCGTGCGGCAGGCTCCGGCCGGCCAGGTGCAGCAGCTCGAGGACCTCGTCGAAGTTGGCCGAGTCCGACGCCTCCGGCGTGCAGATCGGGAACAGCCGGCGGATGTTGCCCGGCAGGTTCTCGGTCGCCAGCAGCGCCTCGCGGGCGGCCATCCAGTTCCGGTTGCCGCGGATCGTGTTGATCTCGCCGTTGTGGGCGATCAGCCGGTACGGGTGCGAAAGCTCCCACGACGGGAACGTGTTCGTCGAGAACCGCGAGTGGACCAGGGCGATCGCCGAGGTGACGCGCTCGTCGGACAGGTCGGGGAAGAACGACACGACCTGGTCGGGGGTGAGCATGCCCTTGTACGTGATGGTGCGCGAGGACAGCGACGGCAGGTAGAGCTGGATGCCGCGTTCGCGGGTCTCCCGCTCGGTCTGCTTGCGCACGCAGTAGACGACCCGGTCCAGGTCCAGGCCCGACAGCACGCTGCCGGACGACACGCTGCCGGACGAGCCGAGCTTCTCGGCGGCGATGAAGACCTGCTTGATGCGGGGCATCGCGGCGAGCGCGGTCGCGCCGAGGTCCGTCGGGTCGGTCGGCACGTCGCGCCAGCCGAGCACGTGGGCGCCCTCGACGAGGGCGTACTTCTCCAGCACGCGCATCGCGCGCTGGGCCGCCTCGTCGTCGTTGGGCAGGAACGCCAGGCCGGTCGCATACGCGCCGGCGGGCGGGAGGTCCTCGATGCCGGCCGCTTCGCGCAGGAACGCGTCCGGGATCTGGATCATGATGCCGGCCCCGTCGCCGGTGTTGGGCTCGGCGCCTCGGGCGCCCCGGTGGTCCATGCGCAGCAGCGCTGACAGCCCCTTGTGCACGACGTCATGGGACCGCCGGCCGTGGATATCCGCCACGAACGCGACCCCACAGGCGTCGTGTTCAAAGGCAGGGTCGTACAGACCCTGCGGCTGCGGTCCGGGGTAACCCATCGGGCCTCCTGACGTCATCGATTGCGAGTCGGGACAACGTCGGCCCAAAAACAGTCTACGGAGCAGTCTTGCCAGTGTACGCGAAGATTCGGGCGCGATCCTCATGTGCTTTCCGCCGCCCGCGTTGTCCGCCGCCCTGTGCGTTGCCGACCAAAGTACCGCCTGCACCGCCGCACGACCTACAACGTGAGATCGTGACAAATCCCACGAGCCCCTGCTCGGGGGCACTGCGGGGATCGCCACCGGGGTCGCCGGCGGATCACTGCCGGGCTGCTGCCGGGATCGCCGTGGAGATCACCTGTAAGGACCGTTACCGAACTGGGACGCAACCTCGCGCAGTCTGGAACACGTCCAAGGAGCGGATGGCTCAGGCTCTCCGTTACTTCATAGGATGCCCCTGCTCCGGTTCAACGAGTTGAACCGGGTGGCACAAACCCGGGATACACCGGTGTTGTATCCGGTGCATGCTCTAGCCCAACGAAGGAGGTGTGGACATGGGAGTCTCCGCACGCGCACTGGCCACGATCACCGCTCTTGCCGGTCTGCTCGCCCTCTCTGCTTGCAGCGCTGACGAAAAACCCAAATGGAGTGACAGCGGCAGTGCCGGCGGCCCCTCGGCTTCCGCGTCCGCCGCGCAGCCAACCGCGACCCTCACCGCGCCGGCCGACGGCGCGACCGGCGTGTCCACCGCCACCGAACTCGCCCTGCAGGCGGCGCCCGGCGCGAACGCGTCGGTCACGCTGACGGACGCGTCCGGTGCGGCGGTCAACGGCGGCCTGCGCTCGGACGGCACGACCTGGATCCCGGCGACGCAGCTCAAATACGGCACGCAGTACACCGCGACCGTGACCTCCGCCGGCGACAGTGCCGGCAAGAAGGTCACGTTCACGACCATGGCGAAGCCCGGCAAGACAGTCAACGTGTCAACGGCCCTGTCCGACAACAAGGTCTACGGCGTGGCCATCCCCGTCGTCGTCCGGTTCGGCTCCAGCGTCCCGACGGAGCTGCGGGCGAGCGTCGAGAAGCGGCTGCTCGTCACCAGCACGCCGCCGCAGGTCGGCACCTGGTACTGGTTCAACGGTGGCGAGGTGCACTACCGCCCGAAGGAGTACTGGCAGACCGGCACCAAGGTCACTGTCCGGCTGGCGACGGGTGGCCTGCAGCTGACGAAGACCGGCTGGGGCAGCAAGGACGTCACGACGAACTTCACCATCGGTGACAAGATCATCATGACGACCGACGACAAGACCCACCAGATGACGGTGGAGAAGAACGGCGAGGTCATCAAGACCGTGCCGGTCAGCCTCGGCAAGGCCAAGACGCCGAGCTCCAGCGGCAACATGGTGGTCATGGACAAGCAGCAGTCCGAGCTGTTCGTGTCGACCGACCCGTCCGACCCGTACCGCGAGACCGTGTACCTGACGCAGCGCATGACCAGCGGCGGCGAGTACATCCACGCGGCCCCGTGGTCCGAGGGCGACCAGGGCAAGCGCAACGTCTCGCACGGCTGCACCAACGTCTCGCAGAAGAACGCGAAGTTCCTGTTCGACCTGACGAAGATCGGCGACGTCGTGATCGTCAAGGGGACCCCGCGCAAGCTCGCCTGGGGCAACGGCTGGACGGACTGGGACAAGACCTGGGACGAGTACGTCAAGGGCAGCGCCCTCCCGCCGCCGGCGGCGGCGGACCCGGGTGCCGACCCGAGCGGCAGCGCCCAGCCGGGCGCCACGGTCACCGTTTCACCGTCCGCGTAACACCCGGGCACAGTAAGCAACACAGGGGCCGCTGTCAGACTTCCACCGGACGGTGGGGCTGACAGCGGCCCCTTCCGTGTTCCACCATGACAGCCGTGCTGGACTGGGTCGACCCGACGTTCCACGCCACCGAGGTCATCCTCACGGCGCTGGTCGTGCTGATCCTCGCCGTCAGCGTCCTGCGCGCGTCGCCGGCCGGGATGCGGGCGCGGATCAGCAGCAAGGGGCTGGCCGCGGCGTTCCGGCGCTCCACGGCCACCAACACCCTCGCCGCCCTCATCGCGCTGGAAGCCGTCCTCGTGGGACCCGGCCTCGACCTCGCCGACCTCGGGCTGCGACCCGTCACCGCCGGCGACGTCCTGATCGCGCTCGGGCTGCCCGCCGCGGCCGCCGGGACCGCCGCGGTGCTCGCGATCCGCTCCGGCGGGATCAGCCCCGACGACGATCCGCTGTCCTTCCTGCGACCCGCGACGCCGTCGGAGCGACGCTGGGCGGCCGCCGGGGCCGTCGCCGCCGGGACCGGTGAGGAGATCGTCTTCCGCGGGCTGTTCATCGCCGCGGGCACGGGCGTGCTCGGGCTCCCCGTCTGGGCGGCAGCCGTCCTCGCGGTGATCCTGTTCGGCGCCGGCCACCGGTACCAGGGCCTGCGCGGCATGCTCACCACGGGCGCCGCCGCGGTCGTGTTCACCGTCCTGTACGCGCTGACCGGCAACCTCATCGTCCCGATCGCCCTGCACATCACCGTCGACCTGGTGTCCCTCCTGCTCGTCCCGGCCCTCCTCGCCCGCAACGGCGCACCGGAGACGGCTGCCCCGGCCAGGGCAGACACCGGGGCAGACACCGCGGCGGCGAAGGCCGCATCATGACGGCGTGTACGAATGGCTCGATCCCCGATTCGGCGTCACCGCCACCGTCCTGACGCTGCTCCTCCTCGTGGCGACCGTCGCCGTCGCGGCGTACGCCTCCACGGCGAAGGCCCGCGCCGCCATGGAGCGGCTGGTGGCGACCCCGGGCGGCCGGATCCGGCTGTACCGCGGCGGCATCAGCCGATCGGTGCTGCTGGCGGTCGCCGCGTTCGCGGTGGTGTGGACCGACGGCATCGACCTCACCGACCTGGGCCTGCGGGCACCGGGGCTCGTCGACGGCGTCGCCGCGGTGCTCCTGTCGGCGTTGATGGGGCTGATCATCGTCGTGAACCACGTGCGGTTCGCCCGCGCCCGCCGCGACGGCGTCCACATCCGCGGCCTGCACGGCGGCGAGGACACCCTGGCCCGGGTCCGTTTCCTGCATCCGCGCACGGCGGCCGAACGCGCGCTCGCGGGCGTGCTCGCGGTCTGCGTCGGCGTCAGCGAGGAACTCGTCTACCGCGGGCTGTTCATCGCCGCCGGCGTCGGGCTGCTCGGCCTGGACCCGCTGGTGGCGGCGCTGCTGTCGCTGCTGCTGTTCGGCGTCGCCCACGCCTACCAGGGCTGGCGCGGCGCCGTCGGCGCGACACTGGTCGGGCTGATCTTCACGCTCGTCTACAACCTCACCGGGGGCATCTTCGCGCCGATCGTCATCCACGCCGCGTTCGACGTGGCCGCCCTCGTCCTCGGCCCCTGGCTGGCGCAGCGGGTCGCGGCCCGGCCCCGGCGCACGCCCGCCGCTGAGCCGACCCTCAAACCCGCCGCCTCGCCCGCCACCGCACCTGTCTCCGCCACCGCACCTGTCTCCGCCACCGCGCCGGCATCACTCACACTACGGAGCGCAACGCCGGACTAGACGCAGGGTCGATGTCGGGAATCGGGCATCGCGCACGGATCGACGCACCGCTACCGTCTCGCGCATGGCTCTCGTCCGTCGCACGAACGTGCTCGGCCCCAACTCCAACCGTGTCGTCGCCACCGCCGCAGTAGCGCCCGCCGCGCAGGCCGACGCGCCCGCGATCGGCCGGGCCCACGTGCCCTTCCAGCAAGGCCCGTCGAACCGTTCGGCGAGCGCCGAAACCCCCGAGACCGCCACGCCCGGTGCCGAGACCAGCCCCGCGCCCGGTGCGGCCGCGCCGGGCGACGAGGTCGGGATCGCGATCGCGTCGGCCGGGCCGGTCGTCGAGCCGACCCCGGGCGGCGAGGCGGCCGCCGTCCCGCCGCAGCCCGCGTCGGTGCTGTCGCTGGTGTCAGCGTTCGCCCTGGTCGCCGCCGGTGGCGCCGGATCGTGGGCGCTGTGGCACTTCAACGTCAACGCACAGGCGATCCGCCTGCCGGACGCCACGACGTTCTTCGCGGTGCTGTTCGCGTTCGCGACGGCCGTCGAGCGGGTCCTGGAGCCGTTCGCCCGGTTCCTGCCCGGCAAGCACGCCCGCGGCGAGCTGGAGGCGGCGGTGGCGAACCTTGCCAACAAGTACCACGACGCCACCCTCGACGATCTGATCCAGGTCGCGCACGCGAAGTCGATGCTGGAGAAGGGCCGGGCGAGCCGCGGCCTCGTCTCGTGGGGCATCGCAACCGCGGTGGCGACCGTCGCGTCGTCGGCGGGCGGGCTGTACCTGCTGCACTCCATCGCCGGGGAGAACTGGAACGGCATCCCGGTCTGGATCGACGCGATCGTCACCGGCATCGTCGTCGGCAGCGGCACGAAGCCCCTCCACGACGTGATCAGCAAGGTGCAGAAGAACAAGGAGAAGTCCGAGGACACGCCATAGAGCTCAGATGACCAGAGCGCTCAGATGACCAGCAGCCCGTCGGTCTGCGCGCTGTGCGTCATGACCGACAGGGCCGCCGGCACCTCCAGGAACGGCAGGTGCGGCAGGTCGTAGGGGTGCATCCGCAGCACCTGCGTGGCGTGGTGGCCGGGCACGACCCCGGCCGGGTAGGCGCGGGCGCACCGCCGGTCGACGAGCCCGTGCCGGGTCGCGAAGTCGGCGACCGCCTGCCACTCCTCCAGGTGCGCGACCGTCGGCAGCGGCATCCCGGGCGGCTCGGCGAACACGTCGACCGACGCGAACGGTTCGCTGCCCGCCAGCCACCACGTCAGGCACCGCACCGCGGAGCGCAGCGGGTGCTCGCACCAGTACGGCACCAGCCCGGCCCGCAGCACGTGCCACGGGTCGAGGAGCCGGCCGCACTCGACCACGAGCCGGCTGCCGGGGCGCCCGCCGGTCCGCAGCCACTGCCGGTACAGGTCCGCGACGGCGCCGCTGAGGACGTCCGGGTGCCGGTACAGGACCTGGCGGACCGGGTGGCCGTGGGCCGAGCCGTACCGGCGCAGGTCCTCGACGAGTCCCCGGTCGACGGCCCGTTCGCCGTCGCTGTCCTGGCGGGGCGCCCGGCCGCGCAGCGACCGCTCGTCGCGGTAGTCGCCGGGGCCGAGCCCGCTGGCGCGGCTGCCGAGCTGGTAGGAGTAGCCGTCGTCGCCGGGTGACGTCTGCCAGCGGCTGACGTCCCGCACGACGACGACGGGTGCGTCGGGGTGCAGCCGTTCGGCCACGAACCGGCGGTACGCGGCCGGCAGGCGCCGCCACCGCACGACGGCGTACGCGGTCGCGGCACCGGACCAGCCGCGCCACACCGGGTCGTACACCTGGCGGACCGCGACGTCGGGGTTGCCGTCGAGGATGTCGCGGGCGAAGCGCTCACCGTCGGCCGCGGGGCGTTCACCGGCAGCGACCTCGGGGGTCGGCACCTCGAACGCGACCGGCAGCCACGGCACGCCGAGCGCCATCGCGAGGTGGACTGCGGCGCCGTGCGGTGAGCCGACGACGAGCCCGCCGTAACGGCCTTCGGGGAGCTGCCCGACGAGCCACCTGGCGACGTCCTCGGCATCGAACTCCCGGCGGGCGTGCCGCCCGGTGCTGCCGGTGCCGCCTGTGCTGCCTGCGCTCCCCGCGCCGCTGCCGGTGACCCGGCCGGCCCGGTCCATCGTCCACTGTGGAGTGGCGACGGCCGGCCTGGCGACGCCCCGGCGGTAGGCGAGAGCCCGTCCCGAGGCGATGGCGAGTGTGGTGCCCAGTCCGTTGGGCCACAACGACTCGACGTCCTGCGTGGCCTCGACCCGCCGCCTCATACCGCTCCTCAACTTCCGGGCCCAACCACCGGTCACCCGACAGCGCTCCTTCCCATGTCGGCCGCCGGTAAACCCACCCGCGGAGAAGGGCGCCGCGGCGCCGGCACCGCAACACCGGCACCGCAGGCCCCTCATGGCGTCGCGAGCTGCGAACCCGTAGACTCGCTACACATGAAGGCGGACGCGCTGCGCGGGCATCTCGACGCACTCCTGCTCGCGGTGCTGGACGGCGAGCCCCGCCACGGCTACGCGATCATCGAGGCCCTGCAGGAGCGCAGCGGTGGTTCGCTGACGCTGCCGACGGGCACGGTCTACCCGGCGCTACGCCGCCTGGAGCGCGCGGGATACGTGGAGAGCGCCTGGTCGACGGTCGGCGGCCGGGAGCGCCGCACGTATCGGCTGACCAGCGCCGGCCGGAAGGTCCTGGCCGAGGAGCGTTCGGCGTGGCAGGAGTTCACCGCCACGATCGGCGCGGTGCTGCTCCCCCCGCCCGCGACCGCCACGTCCTGATCCGGATCAGCAGAGGGCCGTTCAGCCGGCCACAGCGCGCAGGCGGGGTTGCCGGGCGACGGAGACGCACCGGACGGCCAGCAGGCCCGCATAGCCGAACGCGGCGGCGTTGACGGCGATGCCGATCAGCACCGGCGGCCACGTCGCCGCCGCCGGCCACTGGCGCAGGCTCAGCACGAACACGCTCGCGCCCAGCAGGGCGTGCATGCCGAGGAAGACCACGGTCGCCTGACCGACGAGCCGCGCGTACTGCAGGCCGTCACGCAGGAACCGGCTGCCCCAGCCGAACCCGACCACCGCGAGCCCGGCGGCCCCGGCGGCGAGAAACGACGTGTACTGGAAATGGTCGACGAGCACCCAGTAGACGTGGCTGGCCCGCTCGTCCGTGCTCCACGAGGTGTCCCACCACATGAGCGGCTCGAGCAGCGTCATGACGGGCAGGACGAACGCGATCCACATCGCGGTGCGGCGGCCCTGGAGCGTGGCGAGCTCGGCCTGATACCCCGGCACGACCTGCCGGTAGGTGCCGAACTCGGCGACGGCCCGGCGCTGCGCGTCGAGCGGGTCCTGGCCCGCGTCGGCATACGCCTCCGCGGCGTCCAGGAGGCTGTCACGCGCCTCGGTGACCATCTCGTGCCGGTGCCGGCGCGGCCCCCGGAGCGCGCCGGCCAGCCCGTCGACATAGCGGTCGATCGGGCCGGAACCATGTGAGACCCCGTCCACCCGACAAGGTTCCCACACCCGGCTCCACTGCCGTCAACCTGTGCGGCCGTCAACCTGTGCGGCCGCCCTCGACGTGGACGACCCGGTCGAAGCTGCTCAGCTCCGCCGCGCGGTGGGTGACGACGACCACGGTCCGCGCGCCGGCGGCTTGCAGCGCCGTGTCGAGGACGGCGTCGGCGGCGGCCGGGTCGAGGCCTTCGGTCGGTTCGTCCAGCAGCAGCACCGGCGGCGGCGCCACCAGGGCCCGCGCCAGCAGCAGCCGCTGCCGCTGCCCGCCGGACAGTTTCCCGCCGTCCTCGCCGACGATGTCGTCGAGCCGGTCGGCGTAGTCGGGGAGGCCGGCGTCGGTGAGCGCCCGCACCAGGTCGGCGTCCTGGCACCCGGACCGGCCGAGGACCAGGTTGTCGCGGACGGTCGTGTGGAACACGTGCGCGTCGGCGAACACCCCACCGGCGACCCGCCACGCCTCGACCCCGTCGGGCCTGCCGTCGACGGTGCCGGCGGCGAGGGGTACCCGCCCGGCGATCACGGCGAGCAACGTCGACTTGCCGGATCCGCTGGCGCCGACGACCGCGACCCGGCTCCCCGCCGGCAGCTCGAGGTCCACGTCGACCAGGGCGGGCGGCAGGTCGGCGCGGTACCTGACCGTGACCCCGCGCAGCACCAGATCCACCGGAGTGTCGAGCGGGCCGACCGGCGCCACGTCGCCGGCGGCAACACCACCAGCGGCACGGTCCATGGCGGCACGGCCACCGGCGGCGGGCGCTGCGGCCGACGCGGGCACCGGTCCGGTGGGCGCCGCGGCCAGGGCAGCGGAAGGGGCAGCCGCCGGGGCGGCGGTGGCGATCAGTTCGCGGACCCGGCGGAGTCCCCCGCGGAGTTCGGCGTGCCGGACCGCGGCCGCGGCGAGGGGCACGACGACCTCGCCGACGCTGAGCGCGACGAGCGCCAGGACTGCCGCCGCAGTCCGCCCGTCGACCAGGACCGCGATCCACACCGCGACGGCGGCGGGGATCATCGCGGCAGCCCCGCCCACGACCGCGGCGACGGTGGCGGACCTGGCTTCGAGGGCGGCGAGCCGGCGGCTCCGGTCGGCGGTGTCGGCGAGGGCGGCGGGCAGCGCACCGTACGCGACGAGCTCCGCCACCCCCTGCACCACGTCGACGGTCCCCGTCGTCAGGTCGCCCCGGGCGGTCGAGATGGCCGACGCCGGCGCCGCGGTGCGCCGGTGCCCGGCCCACGGCAGCAGCACCCCGGCGACGAGCAACCCGGCGAGCAGGACGAGCCCGGCCCGGGGGTCGACGGCGGCGACGCCCGCCACGCCGGCGAGCCCGACGACCGCGGCGACCCCGGCCGGCAGCGCACCGCGCAGGACCGCGTCCTGGACCCCGTCGACGTCGGACACGACCCTGCTCAGCACGTCCCCGGACGACGAAGGCACGTCCCCGGAGGAAGAAACGGGAGTAGAGGAAGAAGCGGGAGCGGAGGAAGAAACGGGAGCGGAGGGGGAAGCAGCGGGAGCGGAGGTGACAGCGCCGCCGGCCGGGGCGGCGAGCGCGCTGAACGCCCGGGTGCGCAGGTCGGCCAGGACGCGCAGGACGGCGTCGTGGCCGGCGAGCCGTTCCGCGTACCGGAGGCCGCCCTTGACCAGTGCGAACCCCCGCACCGCCGCGATCGCCACCGCGAGCGCGGCGAGGGGTGGCTGGTCGGCGGCCCGGACGAGCATCCAGGTCGCGGTGCCGACCAGGCCGATCCCGGCGGCCTCGGTGAGGACGCCGAGGAGCCCGGCGAAGACCAGCCGGAGCAGCGCACCGGGCCCGAAGAGCCGCACCTGCCGGGCGGCGGGCACGGTGGTCATGGCGGTCATGCGAACACCACCGCCCCGGTGAGGGGCGCCGCGACGCCGTCCTTGATCTCGACGACCCTGGTGGCGACGGACAGCATCGCCGGCCGGTGGGCGACGAGCAGGGCGGTGCGGTCGGCGGCGAGCCTGGCCGCGGCCGCGATCACCGCCGCCTCGCTGGCCGGGTCGAGCCGGGCGGTCGGTTCGTCCAGCAACAACAGATCAGCGCCCCCGGAAGCGCTACCCGAAGCAGGACCCGGAGCACCGCCGGAAGCAGGACCCGAAGCGCCGCCGCGCAGCCAGGTCCTGGCCATGGCGAGGCGTTGCCGCTGGCCGCTGGACAGGCCGTGGCGGGTGAGGTCGGTGTCGTACCCGTCCGGCAGGGCCCGGATGAACGCGTCCGCGTCGGCGGCGACGGCGGCCTCGACGACGTGGTCGTGCGGGGTGGCCGGGGCGCCCAGGCGGATGTTGTCGGTGACGGTGCCGGCGAACAGGTGCGGGCGTTGCGGCATCCACGCGAGCCGGGCCCGCCACGCGGTGAGGTCGAGGTCGGCGAGGTCGACGCCGCCGACGAGGACCCGGCCGGCGCTCGGCGTGACGAACCCGAGGACCAGGGCGAGGATCGTGGACTTGCCGCCGCCGCTGGGCCCGACGAGCGCGACCCGGTCCCCGGGTGCGACGTCGAGGGTCAGGTCCCGAAGCGCCACCACGTCGCCGTAGCGCACCTCGACCCGGTCGAACGCGAGGCCGGCGAAGCCCGGTGCGGGGAGGCGGGGCGCTGTCCGTGCCGGCGGAACAGGAGCGGACTCGAGCACTTTGAAGATCTCCGCGGCGGCCGCGAGTCCTTCCTGGCTGGCGTGGAACTTGGTGCCCAGGGCCCGCAGCGGCAGGTAGGCCTCCGGCGCGAGCAGCAGCACGACCAGGGCGGCGGTCAGGGTCAGCTTCCCGTCGAGGAGCCGCAGGCCGACGGGCACCGCGACGAGCGCCACGGAGACGGTCGCCACGAGCTCCAGGACGAGCGCGGACAGGAACGCGAGACGCAGGGTGCGCATGGTGGCGACCCGATACGCGTCGGCCATCGCCCGGACCCGGCGCACCTGGGCCCGCTCGGCGCCGAAGGTGCGCAGGGTCGGCAGGCCGATGACGGTGTCGAGGAAGTGGCCGCCGAGGCGCTGCAGCAGGTGCCACTGGTGTCTGGTGCGGGCACCGGTCTGCCAGCCCACGAGCGCGCCGAAGACCGGGATGAGCGGCAGCGTGACCCCGACGACGATCGCGGACCTGAAGTCGGTGAACGCGAGCCAGCCCAGGGCGCCGAGGGGGACGGTGACGGCGAGGAACACCTGCGGCAGGTACGAGGCGAGGTACCCGTCGAGCCCGTCGACGCCGCGTCCCGCGAGGGTGGCGAGCTCGCCGGCGCGCTGCCCGGCGAGCCAGCCGGGGCCGCGGGCGGTGGCGGCGCCGAGCAGTTCGGCCCGCAGGTGCGCCTTGACCTTGGCGGTGGCCCGGCCGGCGGCCGCGGCGGCGACCGCGCCGTGCACCCCCCGCAGCGCCACGAACGCGAGGCAGGCGGCGACCGTCAGCACCGAACCCGAACCGGACAGGAGGGTGGCGAGGCTGACGGCCTGGCCGACGACGAGGATCGCGGCCAGGACGGCCGAGCCGGCCAGCACCATCGCGTAGTGCCTGACCGGCCCGAGCCGCAGCAGTCTTCTGTCCATGAACGTCCGCGCGCCCTACCAGTAGAGGGGGGTGGGCTGACTCTCCCGCCGCCGGAACAGCCACCAGCAGGAGACCTGCACGGCGACCAGCACCGGCAGCAGTGGCGCCGCGCCGATGGCGAGCAGCCGGAGCGTGTCCGCGCCAGCGGCCGCGCTGTCGACGGTCACCGTCGCTCCCGGGTCCATCGTGGACGCTAGCACGCCCGGGTACCTGGCCAGGGCGACCGTGATCACCGGTAGGGCGCACGCCACAAGCGTGGCCGCGAAGGCCCGCCAGCCGCTGGTGAACCTGGTCGCGACCAGCGCGGCGGCGGTGGCCAGGACCAGGGCCGTGGCGAGGATCGGGTTGCGGATTCCGGGTGGGTCCTGGGTGTACCAGACGGCGGCCGCGACCAGGACGCCGCCGGCGCCGACGGGTGCTGCCCAGGTCAGTACTCTCGTGGCGATTCCCTGCCACGCCAGATACGCGGCGCCGTTGGCCACGACGAGGATCACGTTGACCAGCGCGGTCAGCCACACGGCGGGGCTGGTCAGTGGCGCGAAGCCGTGCACGTGGCCGTCAGCGGTCATCGGTACCCCGTGCAGCACGACACCGAGCAGCAGTCCCCAGCCGACGGCGAGCGCGAGGGCACCCGCGGTGATGAGCGCGTCGAACCCGCCGGTCCGGGTGCTCCGGCCGCGCAGCTGCACGCCGGTGTTGAGGGCGATGAGGCCGAGCACGATCGCGATGACGACCGGGTACGCGGCGCCGAACAGCTCGCCCTCGAGCCGCGGGAACGCGGCGACGAGGACCCCGACGGCGCCGACGATCCACACCTCGTTGCCGAGGAACCGGGGCCCGACCGCGTTCAGGGAGGCCCGCCGTGACTCTGGTCGCTGGAACGGCAGCAGCAGCGCGACGCCCTGATCGAGCCCGCCGAGCGCGAAGTAGGCCATGAAGAGCAACCCGAGGATGGTGTACCACAACGCGCTCATACGAAGATCTCCTCGCGCTCGGGCAGGGGCTGGGGCAGGAACTCGTCGCCCGGCCCGCGTCTCGCCTTGCGGGCCAGCAGCCACCAGTCGACCGTGACGAGGACGACCACGAGCGCGGTGAAGCCGACGGTCGAGGCGAGCAGCACCCCGTCGCTCATCGGTGACACCGCGTCGGCGGTCTTGAGCAGCCCGTAGACGGCCCACGGCTGGCGGCCCTCCTCGCGCACGATCCAGCCGCAGATCGCGGTGAGGAACGGCACCGGGATGAGGGCGGTGAGCAGCCACAGCATCGGCCGGGCCCAGCGCCGTTTGATGATCGTGTCGCGGATCGCGAGGACGCGCGCGGCGAGCAGGACCAGGAACAGCAGGTTCGCCACCATGATCATGACGCCGAGCGCGACGCTGACGATGCCGCTCGGGATGTAGTCGCCGGGGCCGAACCTCGCCACCATCTCGGCCTGCCGCTCGACGGCGTTCTGACCGCCGGCCAGCTTGGTGGGCTGGTTGTCGGCGAGCGGGCCGAACTGGGCGTACCCGAAGCCCATGGTGAAGAACATGCCGACCAGCGCGGTGTGCAGGCCGGTCCGCAGCGACCGGCGGAACAGCTCGGCGTTGTCCTGGACCCGGCGGCGCAGGTGCCAGGCACTGACACCGGCGACGAACATGCCACCGGTGAGCATGGCCGCGAAGACGGTGTGTGCCAGGGCGAACCACAGGGCGCTGTTGGTCAGCAGCGCGCCGAAGTCGGTGAGCCGGGCCGTGCCGTCGCTGTCGAGCACGTAGCCGACGGGGTGCTGCAGGAACGAGTTGGAGACCATCACCCAGAACGCGGACAGCAGCGCGGTCGCGGCGACCGCCCAGATCAGGGCCAGGTGCAGCTTCTTGTTGAGCCGACCCCAGCCGAAGAGCCACATGCCGAGCAGCGTCGACTCGAGCACGAACGCGATCAGGGTCTCCAGCGCCAGGGGCGCGCCGAACACGTCGCCGGTGAGCCGGGACAGACCGCTCCAGTTGAGCCCGATCTCGAACTCCATGACCAGGCCGGTGGCGATGCCGACGGCGTAGTTGATCGCGTACAGGGAGCCCCAGAAGCGCGCCGCCCGGCCGTACGTCTCGTCGCCCGTGCGCACGTACTTCGTCTGCGTGGACGCGACGAAGAAGACCAGGCCGAGCGTGAGCGCGACGAAGAGGAAGTGCAGCGATGCGGTGGCGGCGAACTGCCACCGCGCGAGGTCCAGCGCGTTCATAGGTTGGCCCCCGACATGTACCCGAACAACATGTCGGCAGCCTACAGGTATAGATGGCAAAAAGCAGCGCTCGTCCTCCGCCAAGGACGAGCGCTGCTGAGAAAGGTCTCAGGGTTCTATGCTGCCGTGTTGCGCCTTCCCGCCACCTGGGCGAGGCCGACCAGGGCGTGGGCCCGGGCGTACTCCGCCGGCGTGAACGGCGGCGCGGGACGGCGGACGTACAGCGTGCCACCGGCCGGATCCTGCAGCTGCATGCCGGTCGCCGTGTAGCCCTCCGCGCCCGTGGACGAGTCCGCCCGCCAGGAGATGTCGCAGTCGCCGAGCAGCGACGCGATCGCCTCCTCCAGGGTCGCGGTGCCGTCCAGGACCTTGCCGGCCAGGGCGAGCACGCGGGTCGGCTCGTCGATGAGCCCCCGCACGTCGGCCTGGGCGATCCACGCGTCCCGCCCGCGACCGCGCCGGACGGCCTCGGCGAGGTCCGCGGCGCTCAGCTCGTCGGGCGCCTCGACGAGGAAGTCGTCGACCGCGCCGGACTCGGTGGTGTGCACCTGGACGGAGAGGATGTTGACCTTGCGCAGCGCGAGGCTGGCGGTCAGGACGGAGAGGAAACCGGGACGGTCGTCGACGGTCGCGCGGATACGCCAGAGGGTCATTCGGGGGGCTCCTTGCTTGTGGTGCAGCCTGGGCGGCAGGGTTTCAGGCAGCCCAGGAAGAAGACGCAGCGGCGTTTGTGCCGGCGGGAGCGGGGGTTCCGGCAATGGAACTCCCCGCTTTACCCAGCTCCGCCAAGCCGGGCCCCGCCAGCCGTTCCCCCAGCACAGATGCGGTTGCACCGACCAACTGCGCCAGCCTTGCCACTTCGGAACCGTGGAAAGGTGGTGCTCCAGCGTCGCCGTCCGCCCCGCCGCGGGCGACAACAAGGACCAGACCTCCACGCTGAAAAGGCGCGACAGCAAGATGAATGCCGTCAGCTGCGCTGATCGCGCGAGGTCGGAGTGGTGCGATGTCCACCTGTGGGGGGACATCCGGAGTGCGCCAGCTGGCGCAGATCACCGAGGAATCAGACCATGCCTGTGCACGCGCGCCGCCGCCCGCCCAGTCCGATCCGACCAGGATCGCAACCGCCCAGTCCGCGCCGAACAGTGCCGGTGCCGCGTCGACGACCGTTGCCAGGCCGTTCTGCGGGTTTGCCGCCACCTGTCCGATGAGCGCGACCTCGCGGCCACTACTCGGCTCCGACAGCTCCGTGCCGCGCCACACACCGTCCACGCGAACGCCTGGGATCGCCGCGAGACCGGTGAGAACACGGTCGACAGGGGCCGAAGCCGGCCATACCACGGTAAGGTCGTCCACCGCACGGCCACCGACGCGTTCCAGTACAACGACCGAAACGATGTCGGCACCGACCACACCCAGCGTCCGGGCAACCTGCCCGAGTGAGCCGGGACGGTCGGGCAGCGCAACTCGCAGCCGTAGCAGCATGAAGTCGACCTCCCGTTCGTCCTTTGGCTGAGTACGCCGCCGTTGGTGTACGTCACTTGCTCTCCGGTACTGCCATAGTCTGCCCACCGCGGATTTCCGTGCCGTTTCGCCGCAGTGTCGATGCCGGAACGTCTCAGCGCCCGCAAAAACGGACATTGACGGTGAAAAACCTCGCTGGGTGCTTGACAGAGAACGCGTCTCACCCATGGACTGGCCGTATGAGCACCCCGCCCGGTCTCGACATCCCCCGTCTCACGGCGTACCTCCAGGACAAGGCGCCTGGGCTGGTCACCGAGCCGCACGGCGGTGAGCTCCGGGCCGAGCTCATCGCCGGTGGCCGGTCCAACCTGACCTACGTGGTCAACGAGGTCTTCGTGCTGCGCCGCCCGCCGCTCGGGCACGTCCTGGCCACCGCGCACGACATGGCCCGGGAACACCGGATCATCTCCGCCCTCGGCCCGACGCCGGTGCCCGTGCCCGACGCGCTGCTGCTGTGCGAGGACCCCGACATCATCGGCGCGCCGTTCTACCTGATGTCGCGGGTGCCCGGGGTGGTGCTGCGCAGCCGCCGGCAGACCGACCCGCTCGGCGACGAGGCCCGCCGCGAGGTGGCGTTCGCGATGATGGACACCCTCGCCGTCCTGCACCGCGTCGACCCCGCCGAGATCGGGCTCAGCGACTTCGGCCGGCCCGAGGGCTTCCTGGAGCGCCAGGTCCGGCGGTGGTCGAAGCAGCTGGCGCAGTCGACGAGCCGGGACCTGCCCGACGCGGCGGTGCTGCGGGACCGCCTCGCGGCCGGCATCCCCGCCTCCGCCACGACCGCGATCGTGCACGGCGACTACCGGCTCGACAACCTCATCGTCGACCCGGAGACCATGCGCGTCGCGGCGGTCCTCGACTGGGAGATGGCGACCCTCGGCGACCCGCTCACCGACCTCGGGCTGCTGCTGGCGTACTGGACGGTGCTCGACCGGCTCAAGACCGGCGCCAACCCGATCGCCGACGGGCTCGGTGCCGACGCCGGGTTCCCGTCCGGCGACGCGCTGCTCGACCGCTACGCCAAGACCAGTGCCGCCGACCTCGGCGACCTGCACTGGTACGTCGCGATGGCCTGCTACAAGCTGGCCGTCATCCTCGAGGGCATCCACTTCCGCTACACCAACGGCCAGACCGTCGGCGCCGGCTTCGACCAGATCGGCGCGCTGGTCCCACCCCTGCTCGCGCAGGGGCTCACAGCGATCAACGGAGAGAGCTGATGGACTTCAACTTCGACGCCCGCACCGGCGACCTGCACGAGAAGCTCACCGACTTCATGCAGGAGGAGGTGTACCCGGCTGAGCCCCGCTTCGAGGAGGAGATGGCGCGGCTCGACGACCCGTGGGCCCGTCCCCCGGTGATCGAGACGTTGAAGGCGTCCGCCCGCGACCGCGGCCTGTGGAACCTGTTCCTGCCCGACGACCGCTTCGGCGCCGGCCTCACCAACCTGCAGTACGCGCCGCTCGCCGAGATCACCGGCCGCAGCCCGCACCTCGCCCCCGAGGCCTTGAACTGCGCCGCGCCGGACACCGGCAACATGGAGGTCCTGTCCGCGTTCGGCTCGCCGGAGCAGCAGGACCGGTGGCTCAAGCCGCTGCTCGAGGGCCAGATCCGCTCGGCGTTCTGCATGACGGAGCCCGACGTCGCCTCGTCCGACGCGACCAACATCGCCACCCGGATCGAGCGCGACGGCGACGCGTACGTCATCAACGGCCGCAAGTGGTGGTCCTCCGGCGCGATGAACCCCAACTGCACGATCTTCATCGTCATGGGCAAGAGCGACCCCGGCGCCGAACGCCACCGCCAGCAGAGCATGATCCTCGTCCCCCGCGACACCCCCGGCGTCACCGTCAAGCGCGGCATGCACGTGTTCGGCTACACCGACGCGTCGCACGGCGGTCACGCGGAGGTGGAGTTCACCGACGTTCGGGTCCCGGCCGACCACCTCATCGCCGAGGAGGGCGCCGGGTTCGCGATCGCGCAGGCCCGGCTCGGTCCCGGCCGCATCCACCACTGCATGCGGCTCATCGGCGCCGCCGAGCGGGCGCTGCAGCTCATGTGCGAGCGGGTCAGCGAGCGGGTCGCGTTCGGCCGTCCCCTCGCCGAGCAGGGCGTGGTCCGCGACTGGATCGCCGAGTCCCGGGTCCGCATCGAACAGGCCCGGCTGCTCGTGCTGAAGACCGCCTGGCTGATGGACACCGTCGGCAACAAGGGCGCCCACACCGAGATCCAGGCGATCAAGATCGCGGTGCCGCAGATGGCCGAATGGGTCATCGACAAGGCGATCCAGGCCCACGGCGCGGCCGGCGTCAGCCAGGACACGCCGCTGGCCGCGCTCTGGGCGTCGGCCCGGACGCTGCGCCTCGCCGACGGCCCCGACGAGGTCCACCGCGCCTCCCTCGCCAAGCGGGAGCTGCGCAAGTACAGCTGAGCCCGGCTCTGCGGGCCGCGTGTTCCGGACAGCGTTGAGCGGGCCGTCCCGTTACCGGGTCGGCCCGCTCCTGGTCATTCCGCGACGCGGTACGGTGCCGGCGCCTCGTACGTGGGGGACAGCACGTCCTCCTCGTCCTCGAACCGCTCCTGCGCCGCCTGGATGGCCTTCGGAGCCGTGGCCGCCGCCGCCCAGCCGACCGCGATCCCGCCGAGGACGGCGACCGCGATCCAGCCCCACGGCGTGCGCTGCTTGCGGCCCGACAACGCGTCGTACGCCAGGCTCGCCCGGTGCCACGCCTCATCGGCCGCGGACCCGACCCGGTCCGACGCCGAGCTGTAGCGGCTCGACGCCTCGCCGGCGAAGTCGTACGCCCGATCCTTCACGGTCCCACCCACCGAACGCGCCGACTCGACCGCGGACACCAGGTGATCCCAGGCGTCCTCAGCCACGCTCTCGGCGCGCCGCTTACCCTGCTTCCACTGTGCGGACATCTCAGCCACCTCTCCTCCATTGACCGAGTGCCCTATCCCCCCAGTCCGCAAACCGCGGCGCTGTGCTAGCTGGGCCACCGCTGGCGCGGCGTCCCGGCGGGGGGCTGCGCCACCCCACACCCCCCATGCGACGCTGCGCGCCGCACTCAAGCCTGTTTCTTCCGCGGCGGCCTTCGGCCGGAAGAGCAGTGGGGGATTCTCACCCCACACCCCCAATGCTCGCTGCGCTCGCACGACCTGCGCCCTGACGGGCGCGGTCGATTGGGACGCATGCGCGTGGGCACCCGAAAGACCGGGGGTTCAGGTTGCAGATCGCTCAGGTCTGTCGTCCTCCTCGCCCGCTATGCGCGCGAGACGACGGGGGCGGGCCCGTCCTCCCGAAAACCCCGTCGATCACCAATGTGCCCACAGTCCGGGAAGCACGGACAGCGCCCGCGCCCATGGGATGGGCCCGCCTCCGTCGTCTCGCGCGCAGAGCGGGCGAGCCAGACGAAGGACCTTGAGTGCCGCCAAACCTGAACCCCCGGTCCTTCACCTGCCACGCGCTAGCGTCCGAGTCGACCGCGCCCGTCAGGGCGCAGGTCGTGCGAGCGCAGCGAGCATTGGGGGTCCGGGGTGAGAATCCCCCGGCGGGACCCGCCGCGAAGCGGTGGGGCAGCTAGAAACAGCAGCTACGGGCGGGAGACAGTGCTGGCGCGTTCCACCAGGTGGGTTTCGACCATGACTGCGGTGGGGGCGGCGCCGGCGATTCTGGCCAGGAGGAGGCGGACCATTTCGCGGCCCATTGCTTCGACCGGCTGGTGGACGGTGGTGAGGGGCGGGTCGGTCTGGCGGGCGATGGCTACGTCGTCGAAGCCGACCAGGGACACGTCGTCCGGGACGCGGCGGCCCAGTTCGCGCAGGGCGCGCAGGGCGCCGACGGCCATCAGGTCCGAGGCGGCGAAGACGGCGTCGACGTCCGGAGTGCGGGCCAGCAGTTCATGGACGGCGCGTTCGCCGGAGGCCTCGCTGAAGTCGCCGTAGGCGATGAGGCCCTCGTCGACGGGCATGCCGGCGCGTTCGATCGCCTCGCGGTAGCCGGCCAGGCGGGACACGCCGGCGGCCATGTCCTGCGGGCCGGCGATCGCGGCGATCCGGCGCCGGCCGCGGTCCAGGAGGTGGCCGACGGCGAGGCGGGCGCCGCCCTCGTTGTCGGCGTCGACGAAGGCGACGTCGGTGCCGGTGCCGGTGGCAGTGCCGGTGTCGGAGGTCAGCATGCGGGCCGGGCGGCCGCCGAGGACGACGGGCAGACCGCGCTGCTCCAGCAGGCCGGGCAGCGGGTCGGCGTCGTGCAGGGAGAGCAGCATGACGCCGTCGACGTGCTGGTTGGTGAGGTGGTGCTCGACGCGCTGGCGTTCGGCCGGGGACTGGGCCATGGCCAGCCACAGCTGGAGCTGGGTGTCGGCGAGGGCGGAGCTGACGCCGCGGACGATCCCGGCGAAGAACGGCTCGCCGAAGACCCGTTCCTCCGACTCCGACACGACGAGCGCGACGGAGTCGGTGCGCTGGGTGACGAGGGCGCGGGCGGCGCGGTTGGGCACGTAGCCGAGCTCGTCGATCGCCTTCTGCACGGCCGCCCGCGCCTCCGGGCTCACCTGCGGTGAGCCGTTGACCACGCGCGAGACGGTGCCCCGCCCGACGCCGGCGCGCGAGGCGACCTCGTCGAGGGTGGGGCGGCCCGCTGAGCGGGGGCGGCTGTTCGTGGAAGGCACGCCCCATTGTGCGCACACGCCAGCGATCTTGCAGCCGCGGTGCCCTGAAAACGCGGCACCGCGGCAGCAATACGACCATAACCCGGAACGATCTACGACAAAATCGCCTCGACCAGCACCTCGGCACCCACGGCGGCGACGGGGAGCACAGCGCCCTCCACCGGTACCCCATCCGAAACGAGACGACAGGTCGATGCCGCGACGCCGGGCTCCTTGCGCACCGTGATCCGGTAGGTGGCGCCGCGGAATCGGCGGACGGCCGAGAAGCCGGACCAGGCGGCCGGGATCACCGGTGCGATCCGCAGGCCGGCCAGCTCCGGCCGGATGCCCAGGATCCACTGGGTGACGGCGGCGTAGTTCCACGCCGCGGTCCCGGTCAGCCACGAGTTCTTCGCCTCGCCGTGCGTCGGCGCGTCCCGGCCGGCGATCATCTGGGCGTAGACGTAGGGCTCGCAGCGGTGCAGGTCGCCGAGTTCCTCCCGGGCCGACGGGTTGATCCGCTTGTAGTAGTCGAAGGCGCCGTCGCCGTTGCCGACCATCGCCTCGGCGATCATGAGCCACGGGTTGGTGTGGCAGAAGATTCCGGCGTTCTCCTTGTACCCCGGCGGGTAGCTGGAGATCTCGCCGAGCTCGATGCGGTAGGACGAGAACGCCGGCTGCTGCAGCACGATCCCGTGCGGGGTGGCGAGCCGCTCCCGGACGCTGGCCAGGGCCCGGACCGCGGTCCCGTCCTCGAGACCGACGCCGCCCATGATGCACATGCCCTGCGGCTCGATGAAGATCTGGCCCTCGTCGTTGGACGCGGAGCCGATGACGTTGCCGTGGAAGTCGTACGCCCGCCGGAACCAGGAGCCGTCCCAGCCGTGCTCGGCGATCGTGCCGGCCATCTTCTCCGCGGCGTTCAAATAGCCGGTGGCATCGTCGTGCTTGAAAACAGCGAGCGAAGCCAGTTCCCGCGCCGCCAGGACGAACTGGCCGGCGATGAACACCGACTCCGCGACGCCGCCGGTGGCGTTCTCGGTGGTCTGGAACGGCTCGCCGGGCGTGTCGGAGAAGCAGTTCAGGTTGAGGCAGTCGTTCCAGTCGGCCCGGCCGATCAGCGGCAGGCCGTGCGGTCCGAGGCGGTCCAGGGTGTACCGCAACGACAGGCGCAGGTGCTCGTACAGGGACTGTTCGCTGCCGGGTGCGTTGTCGAACGGCACCGGTTCGTCCAGGATGCTCCAGTCGCCGCTCTCCTTGATGTACGCGGAGACGCCGAGGATCAGCCACAGCGGGTCGTCGTTGAAGCCGGACCCGATGTCGTTGTTGCCGCGCTTCGTCAGCGGCTGGTACTGGTGGTACGCCCCGCCGGTGGGCAGCTGGGTCGCGGCGATGTCGAGGATCCGCTCGCGGGCCCGCTCCGGGATCATGTGCACGAAGCCGAGCAGGTCCTGGTTGGAGTCGCGGAAGCCCATGCCGCGACCGATCCCGGACTCGTACAGCGACGTGGACCGGCTCATGTTGAAGGTGACCATGTTCTGGTAGGCGTTCCAGATGTTCACCATGCGGTCGGTGTCCGCGTCGGGCGTCTGCACCTGCAGCCCGCCGAGCAGCTCCTCCCAGCGTGCGGCGAGCGCGGCGAACCCGGCGTCGACGGTCTCCTGCCGCAACCATTCAGCGATCTTGACCTGCGTCGCGGCCTTGTTGACGGTCTGCGAGCCGGGCGGGTCGAACTTGGCGTCGCGGGGGTTCTCGGCGTACCCGAGCACGAAGCCGATCTCCCGCGTCTCGCCGGGCTGGAGGGTGAGCTGCACGTGGTGCGAACCGTGCGGCTGCCAGCCGTTGGCGATCGAGTCGCCGGACTCGCCGCGTTCGACCGCCAG
This sequence comes from Dactylosporangium cerinum, assembly GCF_042653625.1. NCBI lineage: Bacteria > Bacillati > Actinomycetota > Actinomycetes > Micromonosporales > Micromonosporaceae > Dactylosporangium > Dactylosporangium cerinum. The sequence goes on from NZ_JBHSIU010000004.1 coordinate 131,028, forward strand.
GGGCCGGTCCCAGGAGCGGTACGGGCCGAGGAACGCCTCACGGGAGGTGTCGAAGCCGGCCAGGGGCTCGCTGCAGGCGAAGTAGGCGAAGTGGTCGCGGCGTTCCCGGTATTCGGTCTTGTGGTAGATGACGCCGTCGACGACCTCGACCTGGCCGGTGTTGAAGTTGCGCTGGTAGTTGGTGGCGTCGTCCTGCGCGTCCCACAGGCAGAACTCGATCGAGGAGAACGCGGACAGCGAAACGGCCGTGTCGCGCTCGTTGGTGACCTTCAGCCGCCACACCTCCAGGGTCTCCCCCAGCGGCACGAAGTAGAGCGTCTCGGCCTTGATCCCGCGGTACCGCGAGGCGATACGCGTGTACGACAGGCCGTGCCGGCATTCGTACTCGTCGAGCTCGGTCTGCGTCGGCTGCCAGGTGGGCGACCAGAAGGCGCCACCCGCGTCGGCCGCGTTGTCCCGCAGGTAGAGGTACCGCCCGCCGAGGTCCATGGGGGCGTTGTTGTAGCGGTACCGGGTGAGCCGGCGCAGCCGGGCGTCGCGGTAGAACGAGTAGCCGCCGGCGGTGTTGGAGATGATGCCGAAGTACGCCTCGGTGCCGAGGTAGTTGATCCAGGGCAGCGGGGTGTCGGGTCGGTCGATGACGTACTCGCGGCGTTCGTCGTCGAAGTGGCCGAAGCGCACGGTGTGCCTCCTGCTGGGGGGATAGAGACTGCGCGTGACACAAGCCCGGTCAGGCCGACTCGCGGACCACGAGGTGCGTGTCGAGCACAGTCGAGTGGGCCGGCCCGCCGGCGATGCGGGCCAGCAGGAGCCTGGCCATCTCCCGCCCCATGCCCTCCACCGACTGGTGCACGGTGGTGAGCGGCGGCTGGGTCTGCCGGGCCACGGCGGAGTCCTCGAACCCGACCACCGCCACGTCGGCGGGCACCCGGCGACCCAGCTCACGCAGGGCGCGGATGGCGCCGGCGGCCATCAGGTCGGAGGCGGCGAAGACGGCGTCGAGGCCGGGGCTGAGATGGATCAGGCGGTGCATCGCGTCGGCCCCGCTCGCCTCGCTGAAGTCGCCGTACGCGATGAGTCGCTGATCGTGCGGCAGGGACGCCAGGCGCAGCGCCTCCCGGTAGCCACGGAGGCGGGCGATGCCCACCGCCATGTCCTGCGGGCCGGCGATCACCGCGATGCAGCGGCGACCGAGGCCGATGAGATGTTCGACGGCGCTGCGGGCACCGCCTTCGTTGTCGTTGTCGACGTAGGCGACCTCGTTGTCACCCTCGACCTCGAGCATGTGTGCCGGGCGCCCGCCGAGGACGGTCGGCAGCCCCCGCTTGCCGAGCAGCGACGGCAGCGGGTCGTCGTCGTGCAGGGAGAGCAGCAGCACTCCGTCGACGTGCTGGTCCGACAGGTGGCGTTCGACCATGAGCCGCTGCGACGGTGACTGGGCCATCGCCAGCCACAGCTGCAGGGACGTGTCGGCGAGGACGTTGCTGACGCCGCGGACGATGCCGGCGAAGAACGGCTCGCCGAAGACCCGCTCCTCCGACTCCGACACCACGAGGGCGACGGAGTCGGTCCGGCGGGTGACGAGGGCCCGGGCCGCCCGGTTGGGCACGTAGCCGAGTTCCTCGACGGCCCGGGCGACGGCGGCCCGGGCCTCCGGGCTGACCTGCGGCGAGCCGTTGATCACCCGGGAAACGGTGCCGCGCCCGACGCCGGCGAGCGCGGCCACCTCGTCCAGGGTCGGGCGGCGCACGTTACTCGCCGAGGCCGTTGTGCTTGATGACCTCGCGGTACCGGTGGCCGCTGGCCTTGACCGTGCGCTCCTGCGTGTCGTAGTCGACGCGGATCATGCCGAACCGCTTGGTGTAACCCCAGGCCCACTCGAAGTTGTCCAGCAGCGACCAGGCGAAGTAGCCGTGCAGCGGTGCCCCGGCCGTGATCGCGTCGTGGCAGGCCCGGAAGTGCGCGTCGAAGTACGCCACGCGCTCGGCGTCCTCGACGCTGCCGTCCTCGCCGACGGTGTCGACGTACGCGGCGCCGTTCTCGGTGATGTACAGCGGGATCGCCGGGTAGTCGCGGGCGACGCGGGTCAGGGTCTCGGTGAGCCCTGGCGCGTCGACCTCCCAGCCCATGTCGGTGACCGGGACGCCGGGCCGCTTCAGGAACCGGACGGTTTCGCTGCCGGGCCACGACGTCGGCGCCCGCCAGTACGGCTCGGCGGGGACGTCGGTGTCTTCGCCGGCCACCACGTGCCGGCTGTAGTAGTTGATGCCGAGCAGGTCCAGTGGCTGCGCGATCTGCTTGAGGTCGCCGTCGCGGACGAAACCGAAGTCGCTGACCCCTTGCAGGTCCGCGACGACGTCCGCCGGGTACGAGCCGAGCAGCACCGGGTCGAGGAAGATCCGGTTGGCGAGCCCGTCGATGCGGCGGGCCGCGTCGAGGTCCCCGGCCTTCGTCTCGTCGGCCGGGGAGATCGCGTACAGGTTGAGGGTGATGCCCAGTTGCGCCTCGGGGTCCGCGGCCCGGATGGACTCGATCGCCTGGCCGTGGCCGAGCAGCAGGTGGTGCATCGCGGCCAGGGCGTCGGGTGCGTGCTGGCGGCCGGGCGCGTGGACGCCGGACGCGTAGCCGAGGAACGCCGAGCACCACGGCTCGTTGAACGTCGTCCAGTGCCGGACCCGGTCGCCGAGCGCGCCGTGCACGAGCGTGGCGTAGTCGGCGAACCGGGCCGCGGTGTCGCGGGCGGGCCAGCCGCCCGCGTCCTCGAGCGCCTGGGGCAGGTCCCAGTGATACAGCGTCACCCAGGGGGTGATGTCGTTCGCCAGCAGCTCGTCCACGAGCCGCCGGTAGAAGTCCAGGCCCTTGGCGTTGGCCGGCCCCGACCCGCCGGGCTGGACGCGGGGCCAGGCGACGGAGAACCGGTAGGCGTTGACGCCCAGGTCCTTCATCAGCCCCACGTCCTCGCGGTAGCGGTGATAGTGCTCGCAGGCCGCGTCGCCGGTGTCCCCGCCCAGGGTCTTGCCCGGGGTGTGGCTGAACGTGTCCCAGATCGAGGGGGTGCGGCCGTCCTCCTGGGCGGCTCCCTCGATCTGGTACGACGCGGTCGCCGCACCCCACACGAAACCGGGTGGGAACGTCAGCGGGTCGATGCTGGTCACGCCTTGACCGAACCTTCCATGATGCCGCCGATGATCTGACGGCCGAATGCGATGAACACGAGGAGCAGCGGCACGATCGCGAGCGCTGTCCCGGTAAAGACTTGCACGTAGTCGGTCTTGTAGTAACCGGTCGCGAGAATGTTCAGTGAAACTTGCACGGTCGGGGTGTCGCCGTTGAGCACGACGTACGGCCACAGGAAGTCGTTCCAGGTCTCCATGAACGTCAGCAGACCCAGGACCGCCGCCGCCGGACGCAGCGCGGGCAGCACGACCGACCAGTAGGTCCGCCAGGTGGAGGCGCCGTCGACCCGGGCGGCCTCGATGAGCTCGTCGCTGATCGCCGACTCCGCGTACTGCCGGATCATGAACACGCCGAAGCCCTTGACCAGGAACGGCACGATGACCGCCTGGAGGGTGTTCGTCCAGTCGAACTTCACCATCAGCAGGTACAGCGGGATGATGTTGACCTGGGTCGGGATCATCATCGTGAGGATGATGATCAGCAGCAGGGCGTTCTTGCCCTTGAACTTCAGCTTGGCGAAGGCGAACCCGGCGAGGGTGGAGAAGAACACCACCGACAGGGTCACGCACGACGACACGATCGCCGAGTTGATCAGGCCGTAGACGAAGTTGGCGTCGGTGTTGGCCAGGACCCGCGAGGCGTTGTCGAAGAAGTTCGGGCCCGGGGTCAGCGGCGGCGGGATGTCGGTGACGGCGCTGTTCTCCCGCGACGCCACGATGAACGACCACACGATCGGGAAGATCGACAGCACGATCGTGATGATCAGCGCGACGTACGTCAGCGGGCTGGCTTCCCACAGCGCGGCCGAGGCGCTGCGGACCCGGCCCTTCTTCCCCGGCGGCGGCGTGCCCGGCACGCTCCGTGGCCTCGTCATCGTCGTGCTCACTCCGCCACCTCCGCTGCGCTCCGGCGTCGGCCTGAGCCAAACCTGTCACATGATGAGCGGGCCGAGCCGCTCCGCTGCCCGCTCATGAGGTCTGCCCCTTGACGGATCGGCGCACCAAGGCGAAGTTGATGAGCGCGAAGATCAGGATGATCACGAACAGCAGCCAGGAGATCGCGGCGCCGCGGCCCACGTTGAAGTTGTTCGTGAACGTGGTCTCGTAGATGTACATCGCGACGGTCTGGAACTCGTTGAGCGAGCCACCCTGGATGCGGCCGTAGTTGAACAGCAGCGGCTCGGTGAACAGCTGCATGCCACCGATCGTCGAGATGATCACCGTGAAGAGGATCGTCGGCTGGATGAGCGGCACGGTGATCCGCCAGAAGCGGCGGGCCGCGTTCGCGCCGTCCAGCGACGCCGACTCGTACAGCTCCTTCGGGATCGCCTGCATCGCCGCCAGGTAGATGAGGGCGTTGTAGCCGGTCCAGCGCCAGTCGACCATGAACGCGATCGCGGTCCACGACGACCAGCGGTGGTTGCGCCACTCGACCGGGTCCAGGTGGACGGTCTGCAGCAGCCAGTTCGCCAGGCCGTACCGGTCGGCGAAGATCAGGCCGAACACGATGCCGACGGCGGCGACCGAGGTGATGTTCGGGATGAGCACACCCATGCGGATCGCGGTGCGGGCCCGCATCTTCTTGTTCAGCCAACTCGCGATGAGCAGCGCGAAGATGAGCTGCGGCACGGTCGCGACGATGAACAGGCCGAACGTGTTGTAGATGACGATCCAGAAGTGCTCGTCCATCAGGACCTTGCGGTAGTTCTCGAACCCGACGTAGCCGGCGTCGCCGCCCGTCAGCGTGTTCTTCCGCATCGACAGGATGGCGGTGTAGACCAGCGGGTACGCCCCGAACACCGCGAACAGCACGAAGAACGGCGCGACGAACAGATACGGCGACAGTCGCAGGTCGAGCCGGCCGACCCGCACGGAGCGCCGCGACGGCTGCTTCGAAGGCCCGGCGGGTGCGCGCCCGTGGCGAGGCCCTGTGACCTCGCCGACGTTGGTAGCCATGGGGGGTGAATCCCTTCCGATCAACGGGCTAAGGGGATGTGGCAGAGGCGGCGTCAAGGTTCGACGCCGCCTCCGCCGTCATCGTTCGGATCAGCCTTCGGCGAGTGCCTTGCTGTCCTTGATGGCCTTGTCCCAGCCCGCCTGGGCGCTCAGCTTGCCCTGCTCGGCGGCCTGCATGGCCGGCTCGAACCCGTTCTCCCACAGCGCCTGGTGCTTCGGGCCGAGGTAGATCGGCTTGAGGTCCTTCGCGGCACCGGCGTAGATCTTGCCGACCGGCGCGTTGTTGAAGTACTCGTTCTTCGCGTCGGTGATCTTCGGGTCGTCCAGCGCGGCGACCGACGAGGGCAGCGGGCCGGCCTCGGCGAACGCGTCCAGGCCACCCTGCTTGCCGGTCAGGAACTTGATGAGCTCGAACGCGGCCTTCTTGTTCTTGCTCTGCTCCGGGATCGCGAGGTAGGAGCCGCCCCAGTTGCCACCCTTACCGGGGATGGTCGCGATGTCCCACTTGTTCTTGCCGGCGTCGCCGGCGCGCTCCTTGATGACACCGGTGTACCACGGCGGGCACGGAACGGTCGCGAACGCGGCGTTCTTGAACGCGGCGTCCCAGTCCGCCTGCCAACGGGCCAGCTTGGCGGTCAGGCCCTTGGCGGCCATGTCCATACCCAGGTCGTAGGCCTTCTTGACGGCCGGGTTGGTGTCACCGATGTACTTGTCGCTCTTGTCGTAGAACCAGCTGTCGGCGTTCTGCATGATGTACGGCTGCATGATGCTCGTCGCCGAGTCGGTCCACGCCGCGCCGGTGTTCTTCGACTTGAAGACCTCACCCTGCTTGATGTAGTCCTCCCACGTCGACCACAGCTTGCTGACCGCGTCACGCTCGACGGGCAGGCCGGCCTTCTGGAACAGGTCGGTGCGGTAGCACATCGCGAGCGGGCCGACGTCGGTGCCGAGACCGACGAGCTTCTTGCCGTCCGCGGTGAACGCGTTCTTCCACTTGAAGGACAGGTAGTCCTTCTCCAGCGACGCCGCACCCAGGTCCATCAGGTTGGCGAAGCCCTTGTTGTCCTTCAGGTACTGCAGCAGCATGCCCTCTTCGAGCATGACCACGTCACTCGCGCCACTGTTGGCGGAGATCTGCTGGGCCAGCTTCGGCACGAAGTCCTTGGTCTGGCCCTCGTTCTTCACGTCGACCTTGATGGTCGGGTTGGCAGCCTCGAAGTCCTTGACCGCCTGGTTGAAGCCGGGCGTGCCGAAGTAGGACAGCGAGATGGTGACCGGGCCGGTGCCGTCGGCGCTGGGCTCGGCGTCCTTCTTGGCGCTGCACGCAGTGGTCATACCGAGGGCAAGACCCACGGTGAGCGTGGCCGTGGCGATCGAACGCAGACGGCGTGAGGTGACGCTCATCCTGACCCCTCTCTCAGGTCGTGATGGGTGTGGTGGGGGTGTGATGCATCGACGGCGGACCCGGGTGTGAAGTCCGTCGTTCGGGTGTCGCAGGTATGGCGGGTGTCGCATTTGAGTGGCTCCCATGGCCGCGGGGTGTGTCACCGGCCACAGCCACGGGAGCGCTCCCATGAGACTGGCGCCTCGCCCGCCAGGTGTCAATGGGGCAATGGGAGCGTTCCCATTTCGTTACCGCGAGATTTCGTGCCGCCTATTTGTCGGCCTTTACCGCGATATGCACGCTTCCCCGCCGCCGCGCCAGCGACCTCGATCGATGCGCGCCTTACATCGACCTGCATCGCTTTGAGCGCGCATCGGGGGCGCCGCGTCAACCGACCGGCGTCGATGCCCAAACCGGACCCAGAGCACTCAGAAGCACCGCCGGGGCAACGCCGGCGCCGGTCTAGATCCAACGACGAATGCCGATCTCTGGCATGCCGCTGCGGCGTGCCGGCCGCAGGCGTTTTGCCCCGCTTTACCGCGCCGACTCCCCCGGGGCCACAACCCGCGCGCGCCGGCCCGGCAAAGCTCCGGCCGACCCACGGAAACTTTCACCGGCTGCCGCCCGGCGCCCCGGCGCCGGGCGCGGCCGGGGTCCGGGGGCTCAGGTCATGCGGCGCAGCAGGGTGGACATGCGCGCGGGGTCGAAGAACGCCGGGTTGAAGGGGCGGCCCAGCCACTCGCGCATCGTCGTGTGCTCCGGATGGTCCGGGTCGGCGATGGCGGCGAGCAGGTCGCGGTAACCGTCCGGGCCGCCGACGTCGTCGGGTGGGCAGGCCCGTTCGCCGGCGGTGCAGGCGGGATAGTCGGCGTCCAGGTCGGCGGGGAACTCGTCCTCGACGATCAGGTCGTGCTCCCACCAGTCGCCGAAGTCATACGTGTACCGCAGCCGCCCGCCCTTGAGCGCGACGGCGTCCAGGCGCACGTCGAGCTCGTCGCGGACGTCGAGGAGGCCGTCGGGGTCGGGGACGCCGTACTGGACGCCCTCCACGTCGAACACGTGCAGGTGACGGTCGCCCCAGCCCATCGCGAACTGCACGACGCGGTGGACCCGGTCGAGGGTGAACCCGCCCGGGATGAGGACCCGCCGCCAGACGGTGGGCTCGACGCCGTCGAGCGAGATGCGGAGTTGGATGATCGTGCGCGCCATGGTGCAGTCATTGTTGACCGAGCAGGTGCGACGGCGCACCCTGAAGCCGTGATCTGTCCTGCGTGTCGGGAGAAACGGCATGCCGACTGCCCGGGCGGCAACCGGTGCGACTGCCAGCACCGCGAGCCGGTGCCCACCCCGCCGGTGACCGGCCCACCCGGCGAATAGGCCGGCGAGCAGAGCCGGGCAAGTAGGGTTGCCGGGTGCAGCAGCTGTACCCGGAGCCCGGACCAGTCGACCAGCCAGCGCTCATCGACCTGTACGCACCGCCGCCCGAGCCATCCATCAGGGTGAACTTCGTGGCGAGCCTGGACGGGGCGGGCACGCTCGGCGGGAAGTCCGCGGGACTCTCCGGCCCGGAGGACAAGCGGGTCTTCGGGATCCTGCGGATGCGCTGCGACGCGCTGGTCGTCGGCGCCGGCACGGTCCGCGACGAGGGCTACCGGGCCCTGCGGCTGGACCCTGAGCGCAGGGCATGGCGGCTGGCGCACGGCATGAGCGAGTTCCCGACCCTCGTGATCGTCTCGGGGCGCGGTGACCTGGACCCGGCGCAGCCCGCCCTCGCCGACGCGCCGGTCCGGCCGATCATCGTGACCACCCGGGGCGCCGCAGTGGACGACCTCCAGAAGAATGCCGACATCATCCGCGCGGGTGACAAGCATGTCGACCTGGTGGATGCCTTGCAGAAGCTGCGGGAGCGCGGGTTCGCGCAGCTGCTCAGCGAGGGCGGCCCGAGGCTGTTCGGATCACTCACCGTGGCGGGGCTCGTCGACGAGCTGTGCCTCACGGTGTCGCCGTTGCTCGCCGGGCCCGGAGCGGGCAGGATCACGGCCGGACCCCACCTGCCGACACCCGAAGCGCTCACGCTGCGTCACGCCCTGCTGGCCGATGGTCAGCTGCTGCTGCGGTACGGGCGCTGACCAGAATCCACACCGTTGTCCACAGACCTGTGGACAAGTGTCCCCAACCTGTGGACAGCCGCCGACTTTGTCCTGGTTTGCGGGCGTGAACGGACGTGAACACATCCACAGCGGGCGTGGTGACTTCGATCCACTGGCGGTCTTGGGGCACGATGCACAGGCGAACACATGTACTGGGGGTCGACCAGATGGACGCCAACAAGGACGGGCCGATCGTCGGCCGGGTGCTCGGCACCGCCGACGCGACCCCGCTGACGTTCTGGGTCGCCGTGAACGAGGACGCCTACCTCCAGCTTGACGACGTCGTCGTCACCGAGCGTGAGCTCCCCGGCCAGCCGTCGGTGAAGATCGCCGGCGTGGTCACCGCGGTCCGGGCCCGGCACGAGGGCGTCGTGTTCGACTCCGACGTGTTCCTGGTCGCCGACGGCACGCTGCCGGCCACGGTGCAGGAGGCCGCCGAGATCACCACCACCCGGGTCGACCCCGAGGTCTACGTGCCGCCGACGCCGGGCGCGGTCGTGCACCGGGCCCAGGGCGACGCCAGGGCCGGCGCGCTGTACTTCGACCGGATGGAGCGCACGATCCCGATGGGATTCGGGCGGGACGGCGCGGCGATGTTCCTCAACGCGGACTTCCTCGACGGCAGCCGCGGCGCGCACGTGTCCATCTCCGGCATCTCCGGGGTGGCGACGAAGACGAGCTTCGCGACGTTCCTGCTCTATTCGGTGTTCCGGTCCGGGGTGCTGGGCGGGGCCGGCGAGACCGCCAACACCCGCGCGCTGATCTTCAACGTGAAGGGCGAGGACCTGCTGTTCCTCGACCACCCCAACAGCCGGCTGGATCCCGCGACGGAGGCGAACTACGCGCGGCTCGGGCTGGTCGCCGGGCCGTTCCCCGACGTGCGGGTCTACGCGCCGCCACGGGCCGGGGACTCCTCCGGCACACCGGACGTCAGCAGCCGGCTGACCGGGGTCGACAGCTTCTACTGGACGCTGCAGGAGTTCTGCGCCGACCGTCTGCTGCCGTACGTGTTCGCCGACGCCGACGACGAGCGGCAGCAGTACACGATGGTGGTCCACTCGGTGACGGCGCACCTGGCGCGCATCGCCCAGCCCGCCGAGGGCGGCATCGCCGTCGACGGCACCCGGCTCAACTCCTACGCGGACCTCGTCGACTATCTGGTGGAACAGATCACCGACGACGCGACCCGGGGGCAGTGGGCCGGCAGCGCGGTCGGGCTCGGCACCGTCAACGCGTTCGCGCGCCGGCTGATCGGCAGCAAGAAGGACCTGTCCCGGCTGATCCGCGGCGACCTCGCCACCCGCCGGCCGCACGCGATCAACACCGCCGAGAGCGCCCAGGTGACCGTGGTCGACCTGCACAACCTGCCGGACCGGGCGCAGCGTTTCGTGGTCGGTGTGACGCTGCGCAGCGAGTTCGAGCGCAAGGAGAAGGCCGGCACCGCGAAGCCGCTGCTGTTCGTGGTCCTCGACGAGCTCAACAAGTACGCGCCGCGCGAGGGCACCAGCCCGATCAAGGAGGTGCTGCTCGACATCGCCGAACGCGGCCGGTCCCTGGGCGTCGTGCTGATCGGCGCGCAGCAGACCGCCAGCGAGGTCGAGCGGCGCATCGTGGCCAACTCCGCGATCCGGGTCGTCGGCCGGCTCGACCCGGCGGAGGCCTCCCGCCCCGAATACGGGTTCCTGCCGCCCGCCCAGCGGCAGCGGGCGCTGCTGGCGAAGCCGGGCACGATGTTCGTGTCGCAGCCGGAGATCCCGGTGCCGCTGTGCATCGAGTTCCCGTTCCCGTCCTGGGCGACCCGGCCGGCCGAGGCGGGCCCGCCGCCCAGCTCGACGCTGCGCTCGATCGCGCAGGCCAACGACTCGTTCGCGGTCGTCGCGAGAGTGGGCGGCGGCATCGCAGACGACGAAATCCCGTTCTGAGAAAGGACAACCACCGGTGCGGATCCTGCACACCTCGGACTGGCACGTCGGCAAGGTCCTGAAAGGACAGTCGCGGGCCAACGACCACATCGCGGCCCTCAAGGCGCTCGTCGACGTGGCCGAGGCCGAGCAGCCCGACCTGGTGATCGTCGCCGGGGACCTGTACGACTCCGCGAGCCCGCCCGCCGACGCCACGAAGATCGTCACGCGGGGGCTGTCGGCGCTGCGCAAGACCGGTGCGGACGTGGTCGTCATCGGCGGCAACCACGACAACGGCCAGGCCCTCGACGCGCTGCGCCCGTGGGCGGACGCCGCCGGGATCACCATCCGCGGCGCCCTGACCAGGCCCGAGGAGCTGCTCCTGGAAGGGCGGACGAAGGACGGCGAGGAGTGGCGGCTGGCCGCGCTGCCGTTCGTGTCCCAGCGCTACGCGGTCCGGGCGGCGGAGATGTTCGACCTCAGCGCCGCGGAGAGCGCCCAGTCCTACGCGCACCACATCGGCGGGCTCCTCGCGACCCTGGCGCAGGGGTTCGGCCGGGACACCGTCAACCTGATCACCGGGCACCTGACGGTCATCGGCGCGACGATGGGCGGCGGCGAGCGCGAGGCGCACACCATCATGGGCTACGCGGTGCCGGCGTCGGTGTTCCCGTCCTCGGCGCACTACGTGGCGCTGGGACACCTGCACCGCGCGCAGGTCGTCAACGGGCCCTGCCCGATCCGGTACTGCGGCAGCCCCCTGCCGATCGACTTCGGCGAGGAGGAGAACTTCTCCGCCGTCGCGATCGTCGACGTCACCACGAGCACCGCCGCGCGGGTCCGCGAGGTGCCGCTTCCGGTCGCCACCCCCCTGCGGACCGTCCGGGGCACCCTCACCCAGCTGGCCACGTTGGACACCGGGGAGGCGTGGCTGCGGGTGTACGTGTCGGAGCAGCCGCGGGCGGGCCTGCGCGAGGAGGTCCAGGAGCTGCTGCCGAAGGCCCTGGAGGTGCGCATCGACCCGAAGCTGCTGCCCGACCCGAAGGGCGCCGAACGGGCCGCGGCCCGGGCCGGCCGGTCCGCGGGCGAGCTGTTCTCCGACTACCTCGGCCAGAAGGGCCACGCGGACGAGGCCACGGTCAAGCTGTTCCACCAGCTGCACGACGAGGTTCAGGAGGCGAGGAACTGACATGCGACCCATTCGCTTGGACATGGACGGGTTCACCGTGTTCCGCCAGCCGACCACGGTGGACTTCACCGACACGGACTTCTTCGCGCTGATCGGGCCGACCGGCTCCGGCAAGTCGACGATCCTCGACGCGATCACGTTCGCCCTGTACGGCACCGTGCCCCGCTGGGGTGACCGGCGGGCCATCGCCAACGCCCTCGCCCCGTCGGCGACCGAGGCCAGGGTCCGGTTCGTGTTCGAGTCGGCAGGCGTGCGCTACGTCCTGGCCCGGGTGGTCCGCCGGGACGGCAAGGGCGCGGTCACCACGAAACACGCCGGGCTGGAGGCGCTCCCCCACGGCTTCGACCTGGCCCGGTTCGACACCGGCATCAGCGCCGAGGACCTGGGCGAGGTGCTCGCGGCCACCCCCAGCGAGGTGGACGTGGCGGTGCAGGGCGTCATCGGGCTGCCCTACGAGCAGTTCACCAAGTGCGTGGTGCTGCCGCAGGGCGAGTTCGCGGCGTTCCTGCACGCGAAGCCGGCCGAGCGGCAGAAGATCCTGGTGAATCTCCTGGGGCTCGACGTGTACGGCCAGATCCGCGAACGCGCGAACACCCTCGGCGGCGCCGCGGACGCGAAACTCAAGGTGCTCGGCGAGCAGCTCGCCGGGATGTCCGATGTGGACGACGCGGCCCTGGCCGGTGCGGCGGCGAAGGCGGCGGCGCTCCGGACGCTCACCGACGGCGTCGACCGGATCGGTCCCCAGCTGGACGACGCGGCGAAGCTCGCGGTCGCCGCCGCGGAGACCCTGACCGGCCTCGACACCGAGATCGGCCGGCTGACCCGGCTGCGGGTCCCGGCGGACGCCGGCACCCTCGCGGCCGGTGCCGCCGCCGCCCGCAGCGCGGTCACCGCCGCCGTCGACGGGGCCCGGGCCGCCGAGGAACGCGAGGAGAAGCTGCGCGGCGAGCTGCAGGCGGCCGGCGACCAGACGGCGCTGCGGCGGCTGCTGGACGCGCACGGCGAGCGCGACCGGCTCGCCGCCGAGGCGGCCGGCGTGCACGGGACCGTCGCCACCGCCGAACGCGAGCACGCGAAGGCGACCGGGGCGCTGGGCGTTGCCCGTACCAAGGCGAAAGACGCGATGGAAGCGCTCGAAGCGGCACGGGAGGCCTACCAGACGGCGGTCGCCGTCGACCGGGCCACCGCGCTGCGCCCGCACCTGCGGGTCGGCGACGACTGCCCGGTGTGCACCCAGACGGTCCGGGTGTTGCCGGAGACCCCACATGAGCCGGCGGTCGCCGCGGCGAAGGCGGCCGGCGACGCGGCCCGCAAACGCAGCGACGCCGCCGAACGGGTCGTCGCCGAGCAGGACAAGGTCGTGCGCGACCTCGACCGGGGCCTCGCCGCCGCGAAGGCGCACGCCGAGCAGGTCGACGCCCGGCTGTCCACACTGGACACCGCGCTGGACGGGGCGCCGGCACCCGAGGCGCTGCGCCGCGACCTCGAGGCGATCGCGAAACTCCACAGTGGACTGGAGCGGGCCGGGGCCGAGGTCCGCAAGGCCCGTGAGGCGCACCGCAAGGCGGCCGGCGCCGCCGACAAGGCCGAGGATCAGCTGCGGGCCGCCTGGAAGGCGTTCGACGCGGCCCGCGACGCCCTCGCCGCGTTCGGGCCGCCGCCCGCCGACCGCGACGACCTCGCCGACGCCTGGGCCACGCTGACCGGCTGGGCCGGCACCGCCGCCGGTGAACGGCAGGCCCGGCGGCCGGCCGCGGTCGCGGCGGTCCAGGACGCCGAGGCGCGGGTCGCCACCGTCCGCGACGACCTGCGCGCCCTGTTCGCCGGCGCCGGGCTGCCCGCACCCGGCACCGACCCGGCCCGCGAGGCCGCGGTCGCGCTCGAACGCGCCGAGGCCGCGCACCGGCGGATCGAGGAACGCCGCGCCGAGGCGGCCCGGCTCCGCGACCACCGCGACGAGGTCGCCAGGGAGGCCCAGGTCGCCAAGGCCCTCGCCCAGCACCTGCGGGCCGACCGGTTCGAGCGGTGGCTGCTCGCCGAGGCCCTCGACACGCTCGTCGACGGCGCGTCGAGCACCCTGCGGGAGCTGTCCGGCGGGCAGTACGACCTCGGCCACGACAAGGGCGAGTTCTACGTCGTGGACCACCACGACGCCGGGCTGCGCCGAGCGGTGCGGACCCTGTCCGGCGGCGAGACGTTCCAGGCGTCCCTCGCCCTCGCACTCGCCCTGTCGGAGCAGCTCGCCGGGATGTCGACGTCGGCGGCGAGCCTCGAGTCGATCGTCCTCGACGAAGGCTTCGGCACCCTTGACCAGTCCACCCTGGACACCGTCGCGGCGACCCTGGAGGCCCTCGCCGCCCGCGGCGACCGGATGGTCGGCGTGGTCACGCACGTCGGCGCCCTCGCCGAACGGATCCCGGTCAGGTTCGAGGTCCGCCGGGACGCCCGGACCGCCCGCGTGGAACGGATCGGGCTGTGAAGTTCCACGTCGACGCCTGGGACCCCTCCTACGGGGTCGCGTTCGAGGCCGGGGGTTCGGACGGCCCCCAGGCGCAGAGCAGCGCGCAGATCCAGCCCGACGTCGAGCTGCCCGCTTCGGCGTGGCGGGCCGTCGACGCGCCCGCCGGCCTGCGGCCGCCCGCGACCGTCCTCGTCGTCGACGGCGTCCAGCGCATCGACGCGCGGGTCTGGGCGACCGACGACGACGGCGTCACCCACCCCGGCGTCGCCGCGTCCTACGCCGCCGGGGTGGTGCGGTGCGACCTGGACCGGGGCGCCGCCACCATCGCCACCACCCGCATCGAACGCGGCCTGTTCACCCCGTTCGAGCTCGCCCCGCCGCTGGTCGCCGGCGCGATCCGCTACCCGGCCCGGCGCATCGCCCGCGGCGAACCCAAGGACCTGGCGCTGGGCGTGCAGCGGCACATGCGGGCGCTGGAAGTCAGCGTGTCCGGCGAGGAACGCGACGACGGCGACCTGCTCATCGTCGACGGTCCGCTGCAGGAACGCGCGCACCTGCCCCGCGCCCTCGGCTACATCAAGACCCACCGGGTCGAATATCTGCCGCCGGAGCTGACGGCCGTCGTCACCCGGCTGCGCGGCGGGCAGCGCTCCCCCGTGTTCCTGCTCGGCACGTCCTGGCACCGGTTCGCCTGGTACCTGCGGCTGCCCGGACCCGACGGGTCGCCGTGGGCGGGCATCGTGCGGGCCGAGTGCTCCGCGGACCTGCTCCCCGCCGACGCGGTCGCCCTCGCGCACCTGTCCGCCGTCACGCTGCCCCGGTTCGCGTCCAGCGCCTACAAGGACCCCCGGGCGCCGCAGAACCTCATCCCGATCGCCGGGCTGGAGCGTAAACTGCGCGCCATGCTCGGCGACGCCCGCCTGCTGCACCGCGCCCTGGCCAGGACCGTGGCGCGATGAGGACCTTCCCGACCCCGCCGCGGTACGACCTGGCCGGCACCCTGCAGGGCCTGGCCCTGATCCACGGCGACCCGACGCTGTCGGTCGGGGCCCGCGAGGGGTGGTTCGCCACCCGTACCCCTTCCGGCGCGGGCACCCTCCACCTGGCGTTGTCGGGATCCTCGCTGGTCGCGACCGCCTACGGGCCGGGCGCCGACTGGCTGCTGGACCGGGCCGACGCCGTCGCCGGCCTCCGCGACGACGTGACCGGCTTCGCCGAACTCGCCCGGCAGCACCCGCTCGTCCACCGCCTCGCCCGCGAGCACTCCGGCCTGCGGATCGGCGCCACCGGCCGGGTCTTCCACCACCTGGTGCCGGCCGTCCTCGGGCAGAAGGTGACCGGCAAGGAGGCCCGCGACGGCTACGTGCGGCTGCTGCGGCACTTCAGCACCGACCCCGCCCCCGGCCCCAACCCCCGCCTGCGGCTGCCCCCCGAGCCGTCCGCGATCGCCGCCGCGCCCTACTGGGTCTTCCACCCGTTCGGCATCGAACAGAAACGCGCCGACGCGCTGCGCCGGGTCGCCGCCGAGGCGGGCCGCCTGGAACGCTGCACCACGGCCGCCGAGGCCACCGCCCGCCTGCTGAGCATCCGCGGCATCGGCCCATGGACCGCGGCCGAGGTCACCCGCGCCGCCTACGGCGACGCCGACGCGGTCTCGGTCGGCGACTACCACATCAAGAACGTCGTCGCGTACGCCCTGACCGGCGCCCCCCGCGGCACCGACGAGCACATGCTGGAGCTGCTCGCCCCATACGCCGGCCACCGCGGCCGCGTCTGCGGCCTCCTAGCCGCCGCCGGCATCTCCGCCCCGAAGTTCGGCCCGAGAGTAGCTTTGCGGGCATTCGCCCGGTATTAGCTGTTTCTCGCTGCCCCACCGCTTCGCGGCGGGTCCCGCCGGGGGATTCTCACCCCGGACCCCCAATGCTCGCTAGCGCTCGCACGACCTGCGCCCTGACGGGCGCGGTCGACTCGGACGCTTGCGCGTGGGCACCCGAAAGACTGGGGGTCCAGGTTTCGCGTCGCTCAGGTCTGTCGTCCTCCTCGCCCGCTCTGCGCGCGAGACGACGGAGGCGGGCCCATCCCATGGGCGCGGGTGTTGCCGTGCTTCCCGGACTGTGGGAGACGGCGACTACCTGGTTGATGAGTGGTTCCCACCCGCCACTGATCAACCAGGTAGTCGCGAGAGCGCTGGTGCCCACATTGGTGATCGACGGTTTTCCGGGAGGTTGGGCCTGCCTCCGCGTCTCGCGCAATGCAGGCGAGTTGGACGAAAGACCTGAGCGATCCGAAACCCGGACCCCCGGTCTTTCGGATGGGAGCGCGCATGCGCCTGAGTCGACCGCGCCCGCCAGGGCGCAGGTCGTGCGAGCGCAGCGAGCATTGGGGGTGTGGGGTGAGAATCCCCCACTGCTCTTCCGGCCGAAGGCCGCCGCGGAAGAAACAGGCTTGAGTGCGAGCGCAGCGAGCATGGGGGGTGTGGGGTGGCGCAGCCCCCCACCGGGACGCCGCGCCAGCGGTGGCCCAGCAAGCACAGTGACCCCAGCTAGCACAGCCCAGCTTGTACTGTGGCGGGGTGGACTTGCCGGTGATGCCGCCTGTTGAGCCGATGCTGGCCAAGAGCATTCCCAACCTGCCCAGCGTGGAGGGGATGAGCTTTGAGCCCAAGTGGGACGGGTTCCGGTGCATCGTGTTCCGGGACGGGGACGAGGTCGAGCTCGCCAGTCGGGGTGGCAAGACGCTGACCCGGTACTTCCCCGAGGTGGTCGCGCAGGTGCTGGCGCAGCTGCCGGCGCGGTGTGTGGTCGACGGGGAGATCATCGTGATCCGGCGGGACTCGGGCCAGCCGAAGCTCGACTTCGAGCTGCTCGGGCAGCGGATCCACCCCGCCGCCTCCCGCGTCAACATGCTCGCCGAGGCGACCCCGGCCTCGTTCGTGGCGTTCGACCTCCTCGCCATCGGTGACGAGTCGCTGATCGAGGTGGGGTACGCCACCCGCCGGGCCAGGCTCGTCGACGCCCTGAAGGGCGTCAGTGCGCCGGTGCACGTGACACCGGTGACGACGGACATCGAGGTGGCCCGCGACTGGTTCGAGCGGTTCGAGGGCGCCGGGCTCGACGGGGTGATCGCGAAGCCCGCCGACAGCGCCTACGAGCCCGGCAAGCGGACCATGTTCAAGATCAAGCATGCACGGACCGCGGATGCCGTGGTAGCCGGGTTCCGGTGGCACAAGGACGGGCCGATCGTCGGGTCGTTGCTGCTCGGGCTGTATGACGAGGAGGGCCGGCTGCACCACGTCGGGGTGTCCGCGTCGTTCACCCGGGAGCGCCGGGCGGAGCTGGTCGAGGAGCTCGCGCCGTACCGGGAGGACATCGTCGACCACCCGTGGAACTGGGCGGGTCAGATCCCCGGTGCCGCGGCCGCGAGCCTCGACGCCGTGCCGGCCGGTGACGCCGCGACCCGGCTGCCGGGCGGGCTCAGCCGCTGGTCGGGCAAGAAGGACCTGTCGTTCGTGCCGCTGCGCCCCGAGCTCGTCGTCGAGGTCGGCTACGACGCGATGGAGGGCGACCGGTTCCGGCACACCGCCCAGTTCAAGCGCTGGCGGCCGGACCGGGAGCCGCACTCGTGCACGTATGACCAGCTCGACCGGCCGATCCGCTTCGACGTCGAGTCCGTGCTGGCGGGACGGCCTTGAGACGACTCGTGCCCGTGCTGCTCGTCGCCGCGCTCCTCGGCGGGTGCAGCACCCCGGCGGCGCCCACGCAGGCGGGGCGCAAGCTGAGCGCGCCGTCGCAGGAGCCCTCCACGGCCTCGGGCGTGCAGATCGAGCCGGCCGTGTGGAAGCCCTGTCCCGACGTGTACAAGGGGATCTTCTCCAGCCCGCCGCAGAACGTGAAGTACGACTGCACGACGGTGAAGGTCCCGCAGGACTGGCAGAACCCGGAAGGGTCCGGCACGTTCGACATCGCGCTGGTCCGCGGCCGGTCGACGACGCAGCGGGACCGGGTCGGGTCGCTGTTCATCAACCCGGGCGGGCCCGGCGCGTCCGGGTTCGAATACGCCGTGTACCGCTCCGTGTACCTGCCGGCCGAGGTGGTGCGCCGCTTCGACGTGATCGGCTTCGACCCGCGCGGCATCGGCCGGTCGTCGCCCGTGCAGTGCTTCTCCGCCGCGGACCTCGACGCCAACTTCGGCATCGACCCGGACCCGCAGACCGACGCGGCGTTCGGCGAGTCCGTCGCGGTGACCAGGAGGCTCGCGCAGACCTGCGGCGACAAGTACGGCGACACCCTGCGCTACTTCTCCACCGAGCAGACGGCCCGGGACATCGACGCGCTGCGGGTCGCGGTCGGCGAGAAACAGCTGACATACCTCGGGTACAGCTACGGCACGCTGCTCGGCGCCGTGTACGCCCAGCTGTTCCCGAAGAACGTCCGCGCGCTCGTCCTCGACGGGGCGGTCGACCCGACGCTGTCGATGCAGGACTCGGCGGAGAAGCAGGCGGCCGGGTTCGAGCACGCGTTCGACAACTTCACCACCTGGTGCAAGGCCAACACGACCTCCTGCCCGATCGGCCCCGACCCGCGGGCCGTGGTGATGAAGGCGATCGCCGACGCGCGGACCGCCCCGGTGCAGGGCAAGGGCCGCAAGGCCACGGCCGGCTGGGTGTTCACGGCGGTCGTGTCGTCGCTGTACAGCGAGTCGAGCTGGCGGGTGCTCGCCCAGGCGATGCAGGACCTGCGCGGCGGCAACCCGGACAAGATGTTCCAGCTCGCGGACTCCTACGCCGAGCGGGACCCGGAGGGCAAGTACTCGAACATGTTCGACGCCAACGCGGCCGTCGGCTGTGCGGACAGCGACAACACCCCGACGGTGGAGCAGGCCAGGGCGCTGCAGCCGCAGTGGCGGTCGAAGTATCCGCTGTTCGGCGGCGCGCTGGCGCTGAACCTGATCTGCGCGCAGTGGCCCGGCAAGCGTGACCCCTACCCGGCGGGCGCCGCGACCGGTTCGGCGCCGATCGTCGTCATCGGCACGCTCGGCGACCCGGCGACCCCCTACGAGCAGGCGCCGGCCCTGGCCAAGATGCTCGGCGTCGGCACGCTGATCACGTGGAGGGGCGAGGGCCACACGGCCTACCCGAAGACCGGCTGCGTGATCGAGGCGGTGAACCGCTACCTGATCGACCTGCGGGTCCCGGCCGCGAACCTCACCTGCGACAAGTAGCGCCTCACTCGGCGGCCCGGGCCCGGCTGGGCTGGACGCGCATCGGCTCGCCGGGCATCTTCGGGTACTCGGGCGGGTAGGGCATGTCGCCCTCCCCCCGCGCAGCGTCCCGCTCCGCCCATTCCAGCAGCGGCGTGATGTCGTGGGCGACGTCGTCGATGCCGGCGTGCGCGTCGCCGAGCTTCGCGATCCGCTCCGGCACGGTCCGCAGGTCGAAGTCGTCGGGCTCGACGTCGGGCAGCTCCTCCCAGCGCAGCGGCGTCGACGCCGTGGCCCGGGCGTTGGCCCGCAGCGAGTACGCGCACGCGATCGTGCGGTCCCGTGCCATCTGGTTGAAGTCGACGAAGACCCGCTCGCCGCGCTCCTCCTTCCACCACTTGGTGGTGACGAGGTCCGGCCGGCGGCGCTCCACCTCCCGCGCCAGGGCGATCACGGCCCGCCGCGCCTCGACGAACGTCCACTCCGGCTTGATCCGGATGTACACGTGCACGCCGCGCCCGCCGCTGGTCTTCGGCCAGCCCTTCCAGCCCAGCTCGTCGAGGACGGCCTTGAGCTCGCCGGCGACGACGGCCGCGTCGGCGAAGTCCGTCCCTGGCTGCGGATCCAGGTCGATCCGCAGCTCGTCGGGGTGGTCGACGTGCGCCTTGCGCACCGGCCACGGGTGGAACACGATCGTGCCCATCTGCGCCGCCCACGCCACGTGCGCGAGGTCCGTGGGGCACAGCTCGTCGGCCTTGCGCCCGCTCGGGAACGCGATCTGCGCCGTCTCCAGCCACGGCGGGACGCCCTTGGTCGGCACCCGCTTCTGGAAGAACGTCTCCCCGCTCAGCCCCTCCGGGAACCGCTGCAACGTCGTCGGCCGGTCGCCCAGCGCCCGCATGATGCCGTCGCCGACCGCGAGGTAATACTCGAAGACGTCGCGCTTGGTGAAGCCGCGCTCCGGAAACATCACCTTGTCGGGACTGGTCAACCGCACGGGACGCCCGGCAACCTCGATCTCCAGCGCACTGGCCATGCCAAGCACCCTACGCGCCGGACCCGCCCGGGGCGCCCCCGTGACACCATCGAGCGGGCTTCCGGGACGAGATCAGGAGCGCCGGGTCGCCTGCGGGCTCGGCCTGCGCCGCGGCCTCGGCGCCACCGGCCACTTGCCCGCGGGGGTCCGGCCCGGGGTCCTGGTTTCGGGGGTCTGCTCCTCGCCGCGGTCGCCGAGGCGGGTCAGGTACAGGATGCTGGCCCCACCGATGATGAACGCGAACCCGATCGTCGTCATCATCGACGACGTGCCGGTCACGGGCAGCATGCCGGTGGCCGCCGCGGCGCCGGTCGCCGCGCCCGCCGCGGAACCCGCTGGGACGCTCGAGACACCGGGACCACCACTGCCGGTGCCGGTCCCACCCGGCGTGGTGCCGCCCGGCGTGCCGTTGCCGCTGCCGCCGGGCGTGCCGTTGCCGGTGCCGCCACCAGGCGTGCCGTTCCCGGCCCCGCCGCCGGGCGTGCCATTGCCGTTGCCGGTCCCGCCACCGGGCGTGCCATTGCCGTTGCCGTTGCCGCCGGGCGTGCCGTTGCCGGTCCCGCCACCGGGCGTGCCATTGCCGTTGCCATTGCCGCCGGGTGTGCCGTTGCCGGTCCCGCCGCCGGGCGTGTCGCTGCCGTTGCCGCCGGGCGTCCCGTTGCCGTGACCGCCGTTGCCGTAGCCGCCGTTGCCGTAGCCACCGTTGCCGTGACCACCGTTGCCGTAGCCACCGTTGCCGTAGCCACCGTTGGCCGTGCCGGGGTGCAGCGGACCCCCGGTGCCGACACCACCGCCACCACCGCTGCTGTGCCCGCCGTGGCCGTGGCCGTGGCTGCCGTAGCCGGGGGCGTCATCGTCGCCGGTGGCGTGGCCGGCGTACAGCGGGCCGCCGGTGCCGACGCCGGTCGGGGCGTCGTACTGCCAGCCGTTGGTGTCGTTCGGGCCGTAGCCGGCGGGGGCGGCACCAGGGTGGGACGTCTCGCCGTCGGCGCACAGTTCGAGGGTGCCGTTCCACGTCTGGCCGCAGCGGTCCACGCGCAGTTCCTGCGACGTGAGCGCGGCATGCGCCGCCGTGGCCAGTGGCGTGATGCCCGCGGCGCCTGCCGCTCCGACCGCAACCGCCTTGTAGAGCAGCCTCATCGTTGTCGTACCCCGTCCATTCGACCGGTGTGCCACAAAAAGTCCGAAACGTGGCTTTCGTCGGTCCAACGAGGCTGCGGCGGAGACGTCGCGCGCATGGCGGAAAATCGTGTTCGCGGGCTGTAATGGTCGCCCGGCGCGGGGCCGCCTACCGTTGAGGCATGACCGAGCCACTTGTCGACCTGCCCACCACCGATGCCGAGTGGCGCGTGCGGCTGTCCCCGGACGAGTTCCGGGTCCTGCGCCGCGCGGGCACCGAGGCGCCGTGGAGCGGGGAGTACGTCAGCACCAAGACCGCCGGCGTCTACAACTGCCGGGCCTGCGGCGCCCAGCTGTTCGAGAGCACCTCGAAGTTCGACTCGCACTGCGGCTGGCCGAGCTTCGACGACGCGATCCCCGGCACCGTGAAGGAGATCGAGGACCGCAGCATGGGCATGTCCCGCACCGAGATCCGCTGCGCCCGGTGCGACTCGCACCTGGGTCACGTGTTCCGGGGCGAGCGGATGACCGACAAGAACACCCGCCACTGCGTCAACAGCCTGTCGATCAAGCTGGATCCCGCTGCTGGCTAGGCATTCATGGATCTGCCATGATCACTTCCGTGCCTCGTCAATCGACCCGGACCAGAGTGATCATGGCAGTCCTGTCCCTCCCCCTGCTGCTCGGCTGCGGCTGCTGCGACATCGACTGGCCCTTCAGCGACGTTCCGGCGTTCACCGCAGACCAGGTCGTCGGCGTGTGGACCAGTGAGTGCGGCGGCAAGGTGAGCATCGCCGAGGGCGGGACGTTCCGCGCGGACGCCCTGGTCGTCTACGACGAGGACGCCGACCAGCACCGCGCCCCCGTGTCCGGCAGTGGCACCTGGACCCTCAAGCCCGCCGACAGCAACCACAACCCATACGCCGAGCTGACCCTCGAGGGCCGCCGGCGCCCCATCGAGCTGGACGCATGGCCGGGCGACGAGTTCAAGGACCTGCGCACCGAGGTCGGTGGCCTCGACGAGCCCGTCCGCTGCCGCCTCACCCGCTGACGGCCCGCCCGGCGACGGGTGGGCCGGGCGCGCGGGATCAGCCGCGGGTCTTGGACCGGAACAGCAGGGCCGTCGCGGCGATCGACACCGCCATGATCCCGAGGCACCACGCGACCGCCTGCCAGGGCGCCGAGCCGACCGGCTGGTCGAGCAGCAGGCCGCGCAGGCTCTCCGTGATCGGTGTGATCGGCTGGTGCTCGGCGAAGCCACGCAGCCAGGTGGGCATGGTGTCGACCGGGACGAAGGCACTGCTGGCGTAGGGCAGGAACGTGATCCCGAACGTGTAACCGCTGGCCGTCTCGGGCGAGGACGCGAGGAGCCCGAGGGCCGCCGCCAGCCAGGACACCGCGGTGATGGTCAGGACCAGGATTCCCGCCACGCCGAGCCACTGCATCGCGGAGGCGTGCGGCCGGAACCCGATGGCGAACGCGACCCCGAAGACCAGGGCACTGGAGAACACGTTGCGCGCGACACTGGCGGCGACGTGACCGGCGAGAATGGCCGGGCCGCCGACGTCGAGTGAGCGTAGCCGGTCGATGATGCCGCCGGTCATGTCGTTGGCGACGGAGCCCGCGGTCATGCCCGAGCCGAACGTCACGCACAGCAGCATGACGCCCGGCACGACGTAGGTGACATAGGCGGTGCCGGTGTCGATGGCGCCGCCGAAGAGGTAGACGAAGACGATCATCAGCATCACGGGCAGGACCAGCGACATGATGATCGCCTCGACGTTGCGGCGGCCGAGGCGCAGCGACCGGCCGCCCATGGTCAGCCACTGCGTGGCAACGGTGGCACTAGACATTCGCGTTCTCCTTGACAGCGGAGGTCGTGGTGAGGGCGAGGAAGACGTCGTCGAGGGTGGCGCTGTGCAGTGAGAAGCGGCGCACGGCGGCGCGGCCGGGGTCGATCTCGTCGAGGACCGCGCGGACGTGGGCCGCACTGCCGTCGGTGGTGACGCCGAGCGTGAGCCGCTCCGGGTCGCGCTGCACGACCCGGCCGCCGAGGTGGGCGGCGACGGCCTCCCAGCCGGACCGGTCCGCGAGCTCCAGGTCGAGGCGCTGGTCACCGAAGCGGCGCTTGAGGTCGGTGGGGGTGCCCTCGGCGACGACCCGGCCGTGGTCGACGACGGCGATGCGGTCGGCGAGCTGGTCGGCCTCCTCCAGGTACTGCGTGGTGAGGAAGACCGTCACGCCGGCGCTGACCAGCCCGGCGATCACCTGCCACATCGCCTGCCGGCTGGTGAGGTCGAGGCCGGTGGTCGGCTCGTCGAGGAAGATCACCGACGGGCTGCCGACGAGACCGGCGGCAAGGTCGAGGCGGCGGCGCATGCCGCCGGAGTAGGTGCCGGCCCGCCGGTTGCCGGCCGCGGTGAGGTCGAAGCGCTCGAGGAGCTCCGCGGCCCGCCGGGTGGCGGCGGCGGAGCTGAGGCCGCTGAGCCGGCCCATCATCCGGAGGTTCTCCGCCCCGGTCTGCAGTTCGTCGACCGCCGCATACTGCCCCGTGAGGCTGACCGCGCCGCGGACCTGCCGGCGCTGGCGGACCACGTCGTAGCCGGCCACGCGGGCCTGGCCGCCGTCGGGGCGCAGCAGCGTCGCCAGGATGCGCACGGCGGTCGTCTTCCCCGCCCCGTTGGGACCGAGCAGGGCGAACACGCTGCCGGCGGGGACGGCGAGGTCGACGCCGGTGAGGACGTCGAGCTTGCCGTAGGACTTCGTGAGGCCGGTGGCCTCGACAGCCAGGGACATGTCAGCTCTCTCCCGTGATCTTCTGCGTATGACGTACGCTCTACTGCGTATGTTATACGCAGAAGTAGGATCTGAGTCAATGGACAACGAGATGCCGGCCGTCCTCGCCGCCGCCTGGGGCCTGCGCACCCGGCCCGGCAAGGGGCCGAAACCCGGGCTGACCCTGGATCGGATCGTCGCCGCGGGCGTGCAGGTCGCCGCGACGGAGGGCCTCGGCGCGGTGTCGATGGGCCGCGTCGCGACCGAGCTGGGTGCGGCGACCATGTCGCTGTACCGCTACGTCGCGGCCAAGAACGAGCTGCTCGACCTGATGGTCGACGCCGCGATCGGCCCGCCGCCGCCGGCGCCGCCGGGCGAGGACTGGCGGGAGGGGATGCTGCGCTTCGCCCGCACCCACCTGGCGATCCTGCGCCGGCAGCCGTGGATCGTCCGGGTGCCGATCACGTCGCCGCCGCTGACCCCGAACCAGGTCGGGTGGATGGACCACGGCCTCGCGGTGCTCGCCGGGACCTCATTGGAGGAGCACGAGAAACTCTCCACGATCATGACCGTGAGTGGCATCACCCGGAACTGGGCGGTGCTGACGGCGGACATCACCGCGGCCGCGCAGGCGTCCGGGACGACCGCCGACGAGGCGATGCTGACCTACGGTCAGTTGCTCGGCAAGCTCGTCGACCCCCGGCGGTTCCCCGCGATCGGGCGGCTGTTGGCGACGGGCATCCTCGACACCCCGGATGAAACACCCGACACCGATTTTGAGTTCGGTCTGGCGCGGGTACTGGACGGCATCGCGACCTTGATCAGCCGAAGAACGGGCGACTCGCGCGCCCCCGACTGCGGTTGACGCGTTGAGAGGGGTGCGACGACTCATCTCGAGAAACGGCAAAATCTTGTGGCAGTGACCGTGGAGCAGCCCACGTCAGCAGCACCGGCGTCGGCGACGGCCCGATGGACGCCGCCCGCCTGGGCGCCGCCGGCAGCGCTCGGCGTGGTGGTCCTCATCGGCCTCGCCTACTACGGGGTGCCGGTCCTGACCACCGCGATCTTCACGGGCTATCTCGCCCTGGGGATCGTCCTGCCCGGCCTGCTGCTCTGGCGGGCGGTCCGCGGCCGGCCCGGCTGGCTCGTCGAGGACGTGGCCGCCGGTCTCGCGGTGGGGTATTCCTGCGAGGTCATGGCCTACATCGGCGCGCGGGCGATCGGGCTGCCGCTGCTGGTCGCCGCCTGGCCGATCGCCACCATCGCCACCTTCCTGCTGGTGCCGGGGCTGCGGCGGCACTGGCGCCGCACCGACCGGGAGGACGAGAAGACCCCGTTCTGGTTCTCGGCGATCCTGTCGGGCTCCGCGCTGGTGCTCTTCTTCTGGAGCGCCGTCCGGTTCTTCCGCACGCATGACGTGGCCGGCCGCGCCATGCTGAGCCCCGACGGCGACTCCCCGTTCCACCTGGCGCTGGTCGGTGAGGCCAAGCATCACCTGCCGCTCGTCTCCCCGTGGCTGCCCGAGCAGCCGGTGCTCTACCACTGGTTCGTCTACGCCGAAATGGCCTCCACCTCGTGGATCACCGGGATCGAGCCGCAGGTGCTGCTGGTGCGCCTGTCGCCGCTGCCGATGGTCTTCGGGTTCCTGCTGCTGATGGCGGTGCTCGGCAAGCGGCTCACCGGCACGTGGTGGGCCGGCGCCGCGGCCGCGGTCACCACCTACTTCGTGCTCACCCCGACGCCGTACCAATGGCGGCTCGACGGATGGTTCGCGGCCTTCGGCACCAACGCCTACGAGGACGGCTCGTCGCTGCGGGCCCAGATGTGGACGAGCCCGACGCAGACGTTCGGTGCGATCCTGTTCGCCGCGCTGGCGCTGGTGCTGGTCGACGTGCTCACCGGGGCCAACCGCAGACACTGGTTCCTGGTGGTGCTGCTGACCGCGGCCGTCACCGGCGGCAAGGCGACGTTCCTGCCGATGCTGCTGGCCGGCCTGCTGCTGGTCGTCGCGGTGCGCCTGCTGACCCGCCGGCGGGTCCGCCCGGCCGTCCTGATCGCGGTCGGGATCGCGTTCGCCGGCCTGGCCTTCGCCCAGTTCGTCCTGTTCGGCGGGGCCGCGCAGGGGCTCGCGATCGACCCGCTGCACTTCGCGCGGATCTCCGGCGCGCCCTACACGGCCACCTTCGCGCTGCCCGGCCACGGCTCGACGGGGCGGCTGATCCTGGTCACGCTGATCACGTTCGCGTGCTGGGCCTGCATCTGGCCCGGCGTGCTCGGGCTGGCCGGCCTCGCCCGGCGCCGCCGGCCCGACCTGAAGATCTCCGCCGACCCGGTCGTCCTGATGCTCGGCATCGGCCTGTCCGGCATCGGCGCGCTGCTGGTCTTCGGGCACGAGGGCGGCGCCGAGGGCTGGTTCATGGTGTCCGGGCGGCCCTACCTGTCGCTCGCGGCGGTGGTCGGCCTGGCCATGATCACGCCCGCCGGCGTGCCGAACCGGCGGATGCTCACGTGGGTGTACGGCGCGATCCTCACCGGCGCCGCGATCCTGATCGTGGTCCGCGAGTTCACCCCGAAGTGGACACCGCTGCCGGCCAGGACGGGTGGGGTCGCGCCGACCGCGGTCCACCTGGTCTGGCCCTACCTGGCGGTGCTCGCGCTGCTCGGCGTCGCCGCGTGGTTCGTGCGCCGCTCGTCGTTCCCGGCCAAGGGCACCGCCTGCGCGAGCCTGCTGGCCGGCGTCTGCCTGGTCACCGCCCTGCTGCACCTGTTCGACACGAGCCGCGAGGCCGGCCACACCGGCTGGCGCGGCGTCCAGCAGTACGCGCCGTTCATCCCTGACGGCACCCCGGAGGCCGGCCGGTGGCTGCGCGACCACTCCGACCCCGGCGACCTGGTGGCCACGAACGCGCACTGCCTCTCCGCCACCGGCGCCCCGCAGGGCGAGTGCGACAACCGGCACTTCGCGTTCTCCGCGTACTCGGAGCGCCGCTTCCTGATCGAAGGCTGGGGCTTCACCAACCGCACCCATCAGGTCGCCGCGGAGACCGGCATCAACGCCGTCTACGCGCCGTACTGGGACCCGCAACTCCTTGCGGACAACGACGCGGCCTTCTCCGCGCCGTCGGCGCAGACAATCGGTAAGCTGCGGGACCAGTACCGTGTGCGGTGGCTGTTCGTGGACGAGGCCCGCGACACCCCCGCATCCACATTGGGTGACTTCGCGCAGCTCCGGCATCGTTCTGGACAGATCGCCGTCTACGAGATCCGCTGAGGGATGATGAACGACACTGCGGTTGACGCCCCCGCCATCGAGCCGGCGACGGCGGGACGCCAGGCCCGCCTGGCCGGGGTGCTGGCCTGCCCGGCGTGCCACGCGCCGCTGCGGCTGGACGGCGGCGACACGATCGTCTGCGCGGCCTGCGGTCACCGCGGCCGGCGGCGCGTGACCGGCGGGGCGAGCCAGCTGACGTTCGGCGGGTTCGAGTCCGAGGAGCTCACCGCCGACGCGCTGAACCGCATCAAGGAGTTCGTCAAGAAACGGTTCAACAAGGTGTACCCGACGGCGATCAAGGTCCTGTCTCCGGTGATGGACCGCAACCTGATCATGCCGTTCCTGCGCAGCTTCGACCTCGACCGGGACCTCGTCGCCGACTTCGGCTGCGGCACCCACCGCCGCGACCAGCGGGTCATCTGCATGGACGGCGGCACGTATCCCAACGTCGACATCGTCACCGACCTGCGCAAGGTGCCGCTCGCCGAGGGCAGCCTGGCCGGCGGGATCAGCATCGCGGTGCTGGAGCACGTGCCGGACCCGGCGGAGCACATCGCCGAGATGCACCGCCTGCTGCGTCCCGGCGGGCGGATGCTGGTGTTCGTGCCGTTCATGCAGCCGTTCCACGCGTCGCCGTATGACTTCCAGCGCTACACGCAGGTCGGGCTGCGCCAGCAGTTCCCGCAGTTCGAGGTGCTCAGCGTCAAGGTCGGCGCCGGACCCACCTCGGGCATGCTGTGGACGCTGCAGGAGTGGCTGGCGATGCTGCTGTCGTTCGGCAGCATGCGGCTGTATCGGGCGATCCTGCCGCTGACCTGGATCCTCTCCCCGCTGAAGCTGCTGGATCTGCTGCTGGCGCACCACCCGGCGGCTGCGGTGACCGCGAGCGGTTTCGTCATCGAAGTCCGCAAGCCGTCATGAGGCCGGACCCGGCACCTTCATCGACCGGCGGCAGGGACGCGCGCCTGTTCGGCGGGTCCGACGGCGACCTGTCCGGCAACCCGTTCCGGGCCGACCGCGACCGGATCGTCGCGTCGCCGTTCTTCGCCCGCCTCGGCGGCGTCACCCAGGTGATCAGCCCGGGCGGGTCCGGGCTGCTGGTGCACAACCGGCTCACCCACAGCCTCAAGGTGGCCAGCGTCGCCCGCGGGATCGTGGAGCGGCTGTGCTCCCCCACCGCCGGCTCACAGTCGCTGCTGGACAAGCTCGGCGGCTGCGACGCCGACGTGGTGGAGGCCGCGGCGCTCGCACACGACCTCGGCCACCCGCCGTTCGGGCACCTCGGCGAGCGGGTCCTGGACCGGCTCGCCCGGCAGCGGCTCGGGCTGCCCGACGGCTTCGAGGGCAACGCACAGTCGTACCGCATCGTGACGAGCACCGAGATCAGCGGCTCCACCGTCGGGCTGGACCTGACCGCCGCGGTCCGTGCCGCCATGGCGAAGTACCCATGGACCCGGCGAACCTACCCTTCGCCGCACGTACACCTGATGCATCCGACACCACGCGGTGCCGGGGTGGATCCGGAGGACCCCGCGGCCGGGTCCGTGAAGTTCGGCGCCTACGTGACGGAGCTGGCCGACCTGCGCCAGGCCCGGATGCCGTTCGACGGGCTGCTCGCGCAGTGGCAGCAGACCGCGGAGGCGTCGGTGATGGACACCGCCGACGACATCGCCTACGCCATCCACGACCTCGAGGACTTCTACCGGGTCGGGGTCCTGCAGCAGGGCACCGTCGCCACCGAACTGATGGCGTGGCAGCGCGACGCGGCCGAGCTGCGCGGCCTGGACCTCGCCGCGCTGCGGCACACGACCCGCCGGCCGGGCCGGTCGGTGGAGCTGCTGCGCCGCGACATCTGCCGCAAGGACGGCTGGATCAGCGACGACGACGCGTTCTGGTCGGCTGTGGAGCACGTCCGGCACGAGCTGGTCGACGGGCTGCTCGCGGCGCCGTTCGACGGCTCGATCGAGGCGGAGCAGAGCGTCGCGCGGTTCTCGGCGCGGTGGACCCGCCGGCTGATCGACGCGATCCACGTGCGGGCGGACCCGCCGATGCGCTCCGGGCACGTCTCGCTCGGCACCGCGCAGTGGCACGAGGTGCAGGTGCTGAAGTTCGTGCACCACCGGTTCGTGCTCGAACGCCCCGACCTGGCGCTGCACCAGCGGGGCCAGGCGCGGTTGCTGGGGGCGCTGGTCGAGGCGCTGCACGCGTGGCTGGTCGACCCGGCCGAGGCGGTGCGGCTGCCACGGCGGCTGCACGACCTGGTCGAGATGGCCCACGCCGAGGTCCGGGACCTGACCGCGACCGACTACGGCCTCGCCGACGACGAGTTCGACCCGACGGCGATGGCCCGCGGCCGGGCGATCGTCGACTTCGTGGCCGCGCTCACCGACGGGCAGGCGGTCGGCCTCCTCGACGCGCTGTCGGGGCGGTCCCGGCAGCTGTGGACCGACGCCTTCGTATTGTGAACCGCATGCTCACGATCCGCCCGCTCAGCCAGGCCGAGTACGACGCCCGCATCCCCGCGCTGAAGGCCGAGTACGCGGCCGACGAGGTGCGCGCCGGCCGCGGTGCACCGCAGGACGCGCTTGCCCGCGTCGAGCAGCAGTTCGCGGCGCTGCTGCCCGACGGCCTCGCCACCGAGGGGCAGCTGATGTTCGCCGGCGAGGTGGACGGCGAGGTTGTCGGGTTCCTGTGGATCGCGCTGCCGACCGCCGACCGGCCGCAGGCCTGGATCTACGAGATCCAGGTCGACGAGGCGCACCGCCGCCGCGGCCACGGCCGGGCGCTGATGCTCGCCGCCGAGGACGAGCTGCGGGCCCGCGGCGTCACCCGGCTCGGCCTCAACGTCTTCGGTCACAACCCGGGCGCCCGGCAGCTGTACGAATCGTTGGGGTTCGAGACGACTTCGCAGCAGATGTCGAAGGCACTTGAATAGGCTCGAGTGTGAGCGCAGCGAGCATGGGGGGTGTGGGGTGGGAACCCCCCACGAAACCGCTGGCGAAGCGACGGAGCTAAGAAACTTTTGTGCATCAATAGGTTGCGGACGTCACTCCCGTACCACTAGAAAGGGTCGGTGACCACCGAGAGTGATCTTCCGGCGACTGGGCGCCGCATTCACTGGGGGCCGATCGGCGTTGCCGTCGCCGGCGTCGCCACGGTGGCTTTGACCGCGGTCCTCGTGTATCCGTTGACCCAGCCGTCCAGGCGGGCGTCCGCGGACGGCGGCCTGACACCCGAGCAGCGCCGGTCCGCGGAGATGGCGGGCCTGCCCGGCGCCGCGTCGCCAACCGCGTCCCGGTCGCCGTCACCGTCTGCGGCTTCCCCGTCGACGTCGCTGTCGGTGCCGCCCCGGGCCGCGTCCCGGAGCGGCGGGAAGCCTGCGGCGGGTAACACCGGGGTGGTCGCGGGGACCACTCTGACGGTGATCACCGGGGACCAGACGCTGTCCACGGACAACGCGGTGGTGGCCAACGCAGATATTCGCGGATATGTCCGTGTAACTGGGAAAAATGTGACGATCCGGAACTCGATCGTGCGGGGTGGGGCGGCCCGCTGCTCGGCCGCGGTCATCCAGATCGAGGGCAGCGCCGTCATCGAGGACGTCGAGATCGCGCCCGCCAGCCCCAACGCCTGCCTCGACGGCGTCTGGGCCACCGCGACGACCCTCACCCGGGTCAACATCCACGGCACCGTCGACGGTGTGAAGGCCGGCAACGACGTCGTCGTGCAGGACTCCTGGATCCACGACCTGACGTTCTACCGCAGCGGCGCCCCCGGCGGCGGCGAGACCGTCAACGACGCCGTCGACACCCGGGGCAAACGCCGGATCACGCTGCGGCACAACGTACTGTACCCCGGCGCCGACGCCAACGCCGCCTACCAGGTGACCCAGGAGGGCGGCGCGAGCGGCGACATCCGGGTCGAGAACAACTGGCTCGACGGCGGCCACTGCGTGCTCAACTTCGCCCACCGCGGCGGCGGCCCCACCCCGCTGACCGGCATCGCCGTGGTGAACAACCGCTTCGGCCGCAACAGCATGTTCGCCTGCCCCATCCTCGTCAGCACCGCCACGAACCTGAGCGCCAATTCCGGAAACGTCTGGGACGACACCGGCGCGGCCATCCCGGCACCCGACAAACACGATTAAATGGTCGGGTGAGCACTCCTGAGCGCCTGGTGGTGATCGGCGGCGACGCCGCGGGGATGAGCGCCGCCTCGCAGGCCCGCCGGCGCCGCCCCGACGACCTGCGGATCGTGGCGTTCGAGAAGGGGCAGCACGTCTCGTACTCGGCCTGCGGCATCCCCTACCTCGTCGCCGGTGATGTCGGCACCCCCGACGAACTCGTCGCCCGCACCCCGGAGGCGTTCCGCAAACTCGACATCGACGTGCGTCTCGGCAGCGAGGTCGTCGCGATCTCCCTCGACGACCGCTCCGTGACGGTCCGCGCCCCCGACCGCACCTATGACGAGCCGTTCGACCAGCTCGTCATCGCCACCGGTGGCGTCCCGGCCCGCCCCGACGTGCCCGGCGCCGACGCCGCCGGCATCCACGGCGTGCAGAACCTCGAGGACGGGATCCGGCTCCTGTCGTTCCTGGAGCGCCACCACCCCCGCCGGGCCGTCGTCGTCGGCGCCGGCTACATCGGCCTGGAGATGGCCGAGGCGATGATCAGACGCGGCCTGGAGGTCGCCCTCATCGACGCCGCCGACCAGCCGATGCGCACCCTCGACCCGGACATGGCGTCGCTCGTCGCCGACGCGCTGCGTGGGCTCGGCGTCGACCTGCGCCTGTCCTGCGCCCTCGAAGGCTTCGACGTCACCGGCGGCCGGGTCACCGGGGTCCGCACCGCCGAGGGCACCCTGCCCGCGGACATCGTCATCCTCGGCCTCGGCACCCGCCCCAACAGCGCCCTCGCCGCCGACGCGGGGATCACCGTCGGTGCGACCGGGGGCATCACCGTCGACCGCCGCCTGCGGACCTCCGCCGAGGGCATCTGGGCCGCCGGCGACTGCGTCGAGGTCTTCCACCTGGTCTCACAGCGCCCCGTCGCCATCGCCCTCGGCACCCACGCCAACAAGCAGGGCCGCGCCGCCGGCATCAACATCGGCGGCGGCTACGCCACCTTCCCGGGCGTCGTCGGCACCGCCGTTTCCAAGATCTGCTCGTACGAGGTCGCCCGCACCGGCCTGTCCACCACCGAGGCCGCCACCGCCGGCTTCGCCACCTTCACCACGGTCACCGAGTCCACCACCCGCGCCGGCTACTACCCCGGCGCCGTCCCCATCACCACGAAGATCATCGCCGAGCGCACCACCGGACGCCTGCTCGGCGCCCAGATCGTCGGCCAGGAAGGCGCGGCGAAACGCATCGACGCCCTCGCCGTCGCCCTCTGGCACGGCATGACCGTCGAAGAGATGACCGGCCTCGACCTCTCCTACGCTCCCCCGTTCGCCCCCGTCTGGGACCCGGTCCTCATCGCCGCCCGCAAGGCCGCCGAGCAGCTGGCTACGCTCAAGCCGTGATCATGCACAGCGCCCCGTTCGCCACCCTGGACGTCTTCACCCTGTACGCCCTGCTCCGCCTCCGCAGCGACGTCTTCGTCGTCGAACAGGAATGCGTCTACCCCGACCTGGACGGCCGCGACACCGACCCGGACACCGTCCACGTCTGGCTCACCTCCCCGGCGGGCAGCGTCACGGCGTACCTGCGCGTCCTGAGCGAACCGGACGGCACCGCGCGCATCGGCCGCGTCGTGACCGACCGCGCGCATCGCGGCCAGGGCCTGGCCGCCCGCCTGCTCGCCGAGGCCGTCTCGGTCGTCGGGCCGCGCGCGGCTGTGCTGAACGCGCAGACGACCGCTATTCGCGTTTACGAGCGGTTCGGGTTCGCTGTTTCGGGGGCGAGGTTTCTCGACGACGGTATCGAGCATGTCCCGATGCTGCGGCCTGCTCCCTGAGGGGTTGCGGTTCGCGGTCTTTTGTCGTCCAGACCTTCAAATATTCGCCCAACGTTGCGGGGACTTGATGGCACCGCCCGGCGTCCCCTTGCGCGAACGTGAATATTTGAAGGTCTGGTCGGAATCCCTACGCGAACCGCAACCAGCGACCCGACACGGCCCGCGCTTGATCAAAGAAGCGGCCACGGTCTCCCGGCGACT
This sequence comes from Dactylosporangium cerinum, assembly GCF_042653625.1. Classification (NCBI taxonomy): domain Bacteria; kingdom Bacillati; phylum Actinomycetota; class Actinomycetes; order Micromonosporales; family Micromonosporaceae; genus Dactylosporangium; species Dactylosporangium cerinum. The sequence continues at coordinate 164,803 of NZ_JBHSIU010000004.1, forward strand.
TCGATCAAGCGCAAGCTCGAATATTTGCAGGGCCGGTCGAAAGGGCAAACCAACGCCCTCTACGGCAGATTGGCGATCAGGTCCGCGATCTCCCGCCGCCGCCCGGTGTAGAACGGCACTTCCTCGCGAACGTGCCGCCGAGCCGTCGACGCCCGCAGCTCCCGCATCAGGTCCACGATCCGGTGCAGCTCGTCCGCCTCGAAGGCCAGCATCCACTCGTAGTCACCCAGCGCGAAGCTCGCCACCGTGTTGGCCCGGACGTCGGCATAGCCGCGGGCCATCTTGCCGTGCTCGGCGAGCATGGCGCGGCGCTCCTCGTCGGGCAGGAGATACCACTCATAGGAGCGGACGAACGGGTAGACACAGACCCAGGCACGGGCCTCCTCGTCGGCCAGGAACGCCGGGATGTGGCTCTTGTTGAACTCGGCGGGCCGGTGCAGCGCCATCTGCGACCAGACGGGCTGGAGGTGGGCGCCGAGGGCGGTGCGGCGCAGCGCCGCATAGGCCTCCTGGAGCGCCTCGGCGCTCGATGCGTGCCACCAGATCATGAGGTCGGCGTCGGCGCGGAGGCCGGCAACGTCGTAGGTGCCCCGGACCACGACGTCCTTCGCGGCCAGGTCGGCGAGGAACGCGGTTGCCTCGGCGGCGGTCTCGTCGCGGGTCGCCGGGTCGAGAGGGGTCGACGCCTGGAACACCGACCACATCGTGTAGCGGATCGAGTCGTTCAGCTCGCGGATGCGCGCGGCGTTGCTGGTCATCTCGCTATCCTTCCAGGGCTTCGAGCAGCGTGTCGGCGGCGGTCCACCCCGATGTGACGCAGGCGGGGATCCCGACGCCGTCATAGGCGGCGCCGGCGACCGTGATGGCCGGGTGGGCGGTGAGGGCGGCGCGCAGCGCGGCGACGCGGTCGCGGTGGTGCGGCTCGTATTGCGGGAGGCCGCCGCCCCAGCGGAAGACGGCCGCGTCGACCGGGTCGGGCAGGCGGTCGACGCCGAGCAGGCGGGCCACCTCGTCGCGGACCAGGTCGAGCAGGTCCGGGTCGGTGCGCTGCAACTGGTGCTCGTCGCCGGCCCGGCCGACGGAGGCGCGCACGAGGGTGAGCCCGGGGCGGCGCAGGTGTGACCACTTCTGGTCGAAGAACGTGACCGCCTTGACCGCGAACCCATCCGTCGCCGGGACCAGGAACCCCGACAGCTCGGGCAGCTTGGTCGCCGGCAGCGCGAGCGCGACGAGTGCGACGCTGGCATAGCCGAGGGGCACGCCCGCCAGGCCATCCACTGTGGACAGCAGGCGGGCGGCGGGGGTGGCGGGCACGGCGAGGACCACGCCGTCGGCGTCCACTGTGGATGCGTCGCGGGTCGAGCCGACGGTGAGGCGCCAGCCGGTGCCGTGCCGGCGCAGCTCCCGCACGGGCAGGCCGAGCCGCACGTCGGGCAGGGTCGCGGCGATCGCGTCGACGAGCCGGCTCATGCCGCCCTGGACGGTGCTGAACACGGGCGCGCCCGGGGTGCTGCGCCGCGCCGCGAGGGCCGACCGGACGGCGCCGGTCAGGGTGTCGGACCGCTCGGCCGCGTCGGCGAGCGCGGGCAACGCCATGCGCAGCGACAGCCGGTCGGCGCGGCCGGCATAGACGCCGCCGAGGAGCGGCTCCACGAACCGGTCGACGACGAGGTCGCCGCGCCGGGGCCGGACCAGCCCGCCGACGGTCACGTCCTCGCCGGGACGCAGCAGCGGGCCGCTGCCGGGGAGGTCCGGGTGCAGGTCCGGGTGCTGGGCCGGGTCGGTGTCGACGGGGATGCCCATGAGGGTGCCGGGTGGCAGGTCGTGCAGGCCGCCGTCGACCGCGACGGCCGCCTTCGACGTGGCGGGGTGCACGATCGCGTCGCCGAGCCCGACCTGCTCGGCCAGGCGCACCGCGGCGCTCGGCCCGCCGGCCGGGTCGCCGGACAGGAACGACTCGGCGCCCCGCTCGACCGGGCCGCCGGCCAGCTCGACGGTGCGCAACTTGCCGCCGGGCCGGTCGCCCTGGTCGAACAGCACCACGTCGAGGTGCGGGGCGCGCTCACGCAGCCGGTGCGCCGCGGCGAGACCGGCGATGCCACCACCGATCACCACAACCCGCCGCCGCACGCCTCCAGCCATACCCCGAGCAGCCATGCCCCGAGTCTATGGTCGGCATATGACAGAAACGCGAGTGGCCGTCGTCACCGGCGCGGCGCAGGGCATCGGCCGGAAGACCGCGGAACTGCTGGTCGAGGAGGGGTACCGGCTGGCGGTCATCGACACGAAACCGGTCGACCTCGACGGGCTGATGTTCGTGGGCGACGTCTCCGACGAGGCGTCGGTCGCGCGGTTCGTCGCCGAGGTCGAGGAGGTGTACGGCGGCTGCGACGTGCTCGTGAACAACGCCGGCATAGCCTCGATCGCGCCCGCCGAGGACACCGACGCGGCGCAGTGGCGGCGGGTCCTCGACGTGAACCTCACCGGGCCGTTCCTGCTGTCGCGGGCGTTCGGGCGGCGGATGCTGGTCCGCGGCACCGGCTCGATCGTCAACATCGCCTCGGTGGCGGGATTGCTGGGGGTCGCGGACCGGGTGGCGTACAACGCCAGCAAGCACGGCCTGATCGGCATGACCCGCACCCTGGCCGTCGAGTGGGGCGGTCGCGGCGTGCGGGTCAACGCGGTCTGCCCCGGCTGGGTGAAGACCGAGATGGACGACGAGTCGCAGGCGTCCGGCGCGTACGCGGACACCGACATCACCGATCACGTGCCGATGGCCCGGTTCGCGCAGCCGGAGGACGTGGCCCGCGCGGTGGCGTTCCTCGCCGACCCGGACCGGTCGGGTTTCATCAACGGGGCATCGCTCTCCGTCGACGGCGGCTGGGCGGCCGACGGGTCGTGGCAGTCGCTGCGGCTGGACAGCCGCGGGCGCTGAAGCCGCAAGGCAGGACGCCGGGGCGCGGAGGCGGTGGTCGTACATCCGAGATGCGTCGATATGTCGTCGGGTCGGGCGAATCTGACCAGGGGATGTCCATCTGTGGGGCGAACCCCTCTGGAACATATCGCCGGAGACGAGCACACTCTCTCGGATGAGCGACCTTGCGTCCTCCCGACCGTCACCGGACGAGCCGAGCGACCGCGCGCTGGATCCCGGCGCCGGCGGCGGTCACGCACCGTGGACCGCCGAATCACGCAGCGCTGAGGCTCACGGCACCGACGCACGCGGCACCGAGGCGTGGCGTGCTGAGCCGTGGACGACCGACCCATGGCAGATCGGCACCGGCACCGCGCAGCCGGGTGCCGGGCAGGGCGGCGCCGGGCCGGACGGGGACGCCTACGGGACGGACCCGCTCGCCGACGTGCTCGCGGACCTGGCCGACCTCGCCGACCCGGCGGCCGCCGCCGCGGCGGCCGAGGCGGCGGCCGCGGCGCGGGCGGCGCCGGTCGACGACGCGGAGCCGACCGCGAGGACGATCTCGGCGCTGCTCGCCGACGCGACGACGTCACCCGCCGAGCTGGCCGACGCGGTCGCCTGGTGTTACGACGACGAGGCGCTGCCGCTGCTGCTGCCGCTGATCCACCACTTCGACGCGCGGGTCCGGCGGGCGGTCGCGCAGGCGCTGCCGAGCGTGCTGGGCGAGGCCGCACCCGACGACACGGTGCGGGCCCTGCTGGTCCTGAGCAACGACCCGGACGACGACGTGCGGGACTGGGCGTGTTTCGCGCTCGGCACCCAGCTGTCCGAGGTGGACGCGCCGGTGCTGCGCGACGCGCTGGTCGTGCGGCTCGACGACCCGCACGACGACACCCGGTGCGAGGCGCTGCTCGGGCTGGCCCGGCGGCGCGACGAGCGGATCCTGCCGGTGCTGCAGGAGCGGCTGGCCCGCGACAACGTGTTCTCGCTGGAGATCGACGCGGCCGGCGCGCTCGGGCACTCGTCGCTGCACACCCTGGTGCGCGGGCACCTGTCGGGCTGGGACGACGACGTGGTCGCGCGGGTCTGCGCGGCGCTGCGGCTGACCGACCCGGACGGCGTGGGCGACGACCTGCTCGACGGTCTCGCCGAGTGGTTCACCGGTGGCGCGCCGCACGCCAGCGACGAGGACCGGTACTGGTGGTCGGTGACGCTGCAGCTGCTGGAGCACGCGGAGTACCGGGCACCGGAGATCGCCGAACAGGTGCACACCCGCCTGGCCGGCGAGGCAAGGGCCACGTCGCTCATGCTCGGCTCGCGGCTGGCCCAGCTCGCCGGCGACCACGGCTGGTGGCGCTGGAGCCCGACCTACTGAGGCGCCGCCACAAAGCCGTCACATCGAGTGGATGAGCGAGACGACCCGGGTCAGCACGTCGGGGTCGGTCTCCGGCATGACGCCGTGACCGAGGTTGAAGATGTGCCCGGGTGCCTTGCGCCCCTCGGCGACCACCCGGCGTGTCTCCTGCTCGACGACCTCCCACGGCGCGAACAGCACGCACGGGTCGAGGTTGCCCTGCAGCACCTTGCCCGGGACGCGCCCCGCGGCCACGTCCAGCGGCGTGCGCCAGTCCACGCCGACCACGTCGGCACCGGCCTCGGACATGGCGGGCAGGAGCTCACCGGTGCCGACGCCGAAATGAATCCGGGGCAGACCCTCGATGCCGTCCAGGACACGGCGCGAGTGCGGCAGGACGTAGCGCCGGTAGTCGGCCTCGGACAGGGCGCCGGCCCACGAGTCGAAGAGCTGCACCGCGTGGACGCCGGCGTCGGCCTGGACGCGCAGGAACGTCAGGGTGATGTCGGCGAGGCGGGCGCACAGGGCGTGCCAGACGTCGGGTGCGCCGTACATGAGCGCCTTCGTCTTCACGTGGTGCCGCGACGGGCCGCCCTCGACGAGGTAGCTGGCGAGCGTGAACGGCGCGCCGGCGAAGCCGATGAGCGCGGTCGGGCCGAGCTCGGCGAGCAGCAGCCGGATCGCCTCGGCGACGAACCCGACGGCGTCTGGGTCCAGCGCGGGCAACGCGGCGACGTCGGCCATGGTGGCGATCGGCGCGGCGACGACGGGGCCGGTGCCGGCGACGATGTCCAGGTCGACGCCGGCGGCCTGCAGCGGCACGACGATGTCACTGAAGAGGATCGCCGCGTCGACCCCGTGGCGGCGGACCGGCTGGAGGGTGATCTCGCAGACCAGGTCGGGGCGGCGGCAGGACTCCAGCATGCCGATGCCTTTGCGGAGCTCGCGATACTCGGGCAGCGAACGGCCGGCCTGGCGCATGAACCAGACGGGAGGGTGCGGCACCGCCTGACCGCGGGCGGCACGCAGAAGCAAATTGTCAGTCATAGCGAAGTCATCGTTTCACTGCGTGCGCAACGGCGGCGCGGCGGCACCCCCTGCGTGGGTTTGCGCCTTACTCTTCCGGTATGGCGCCATCGACCGCGACCCCCTCCACGTTCACCCGGGCGGTGGAGGAGCTGCGCGCGGTCACGGCGCGCCCCGAGATCGAGCTCGAGGAGATGCCGGCGCCGCAGCGGCTCGCGCCGTTCGCGCACGCGATGAGCGGCACGGTGCTGCGCGACGGCGACGAGGTCGCGACGGGACGGCTGATCCTGCTGCACGACCCGGCCGGGCACGAGGCGTGGGACGGCACGATGCGCCTGGTCACGTATGTGACGGCGGAGCTGGAGGCCGAGCTCGCCGCGGATCCGCTGCTGCCGGTGGTCGGCTGGAGCTGGCTGACCGACGCCCTCGATGGGCACGGCGCCTCCTACACGGCGATCGGCGGGACGGTCACCCAGACCCTGTCGACGCGCTTCGGTGACCTGGCCGGCCCGCCGACGGCGGCGGACCTGGAGATCCGGGCGTCGTGGACGCCGACGGACGACGACCTGCAGGCCCACGTGCACGCCTGGTGCGCGCTGCTGGCCTCCACGGCGGGCCTGCCCCCGCCGGGCGTAACGGCGCTGCACTGACGCAAAAGGGGCGGGCACCCGCCCGCCCCTTTTGACCAAGAACTCAAATTCCGAGCAGGACCTCAGCCTCGTTGCACGGCTTGTCCATCTCGTTGAGCTTGTTCTGCAGGGTGGTCTTGTCACCCTTGCTGGACGCGTCGAGGGCCTCGAGCAGCAGCTTCAGGCAGGTGCCGATGACGTCGCGCTGGCGCTTCGCCTCGGTGCTGTCGGCGGTGACGCCGCGCAGCTCCTGCTGCGCCTTGGTGAGCTCGTCGGCCTTGGCCTTGAGGTCGGTCTTGGTCTTGTCGAGCTCGCCCTGGGTCGAGGTCAGGCTGTCCTGACGCTGCGCCGCGAGCTTCTCCGACTTGTCGAGCTTGCCGCTCTTGTCGACGTACAGGCCGACGAACACACCGGCCGCGATGATCGCGAGCGCGAGCAGGCTGGCGAGGATCGGCACCGCGATGCTCTTCTTCGGCGGCGGGCCGGGGGTCTGGTAGCCGGCCTGGGCGTATCCGGGCGGGCCGGAGACCGGGCCGTACGCGACGGGCGGGCCGGACATCGGCGGCCCCGACATCGGCGGGTTCGCCATCATCGGCGAGGTCGGCGGCGCGGAGACCGACGGCTCCAGGTTGTAGGCGGCGGGCGGCTGCTCGCCGTACTGCGGCTGACCATAGGCCGGCAGCTGCGCCGTGCCCTGGTCATACGGGTTGGGCTGCGGCTGGCCGTAGCTCTGGTCGTGGGTGGGCGCGGGCTGCTGCGGCACCGGGGCGCCGAACGGCTGCTGCGGCGCGGGCTGCGCGGGGTAGGCCCCCTGCGGCGCGTTCGGGTCGGGGTAGGCGTAACCCTCGTTCGGGTTCCCCTGGGGGTTATTGGGGTACGTCATCTCTTTTCTTCCTCCTGGTCATCCCTCCGGGCAGCGCCCGGGTGGGGGTCGAGCGGCCGCCGCGACCGGGACGCGGCGACGTGGTGCACGTCGGTGTTGCGGGTCGGTGCCGCGGTCAGCAGATCGTGATCGTTTCGCAGACCACTGAGATCGGGATGGCCAGTCCGATGCCTTCGGCCTCCCGTGCCTTGAGCGTCGCGACGCCGACCACCTCCTTCTTGGCGTTGAACACGGGCCCGCCGGAGTTGCCGGGGTTGATCGCCGCGTCGAACTGCATCAGGTTCTCGCCGCTGAGCGTGCGGAACGCGCTGACGACGCCGGTGGTGACGGTGTCCTCGAGGCCGAGCGGGGCGCCGACGACGAGCACGGGCTCACCGACCTTGGGCACCGCCGGCGCGGCGACGAGCCGGGCGAACTCCTCATCGGTGTGCAGCACGGCCAGGTCCTTGTCGGGGTGGACCTCGATGATCTTCGCCGGGAAGCGCTGGCTGGTGCGTTCGAGACTGACGTCCTTCTCGCCCTTCTCGTACGCGTCCTCCACCACGTGGTAGTTCGTGATGAGGTTCGTGCCACCGCCCGAGGGCGCCTTGCCGAGCGCGAAGCCGGTGCCGGTCGCGTACTTGGTGGCGACCCGGAACACGCTCGGGCGCACGCTCTCGGCGACCGCGGCGGCGTCGAGGTTGCCGCCGGTCTTGGTCTCCAGCTTGTCGGTGCGGTCCTCGACGGCCTTGAGCCGGGACTCGTCGCTTTCCTTCGCGGCGCTGGCGGCCTTCTCGGCCTTGTCCACGCGGGACTCGAGCCGGACGATGAACGCGGCCTGCACACCGACGACGATCAGCAGGACCACCGCCAGGACCAGGGCGAGCATGCCGCTGCGGCCGCGAGGGGCGGTGGTCGGGTACCCCTGATGCGGGGGCACGCTGTGCGGCGGCGGGCCGGCGGGCGCGGAGACCGGCCAGGCACTCGTCGGCTGCGCGGGAAGCGCACCCGTCGCGGAGAACGCGCCGGTGGCCGGGGCCCCGGCGGGGGACACGCCGGCAGCCGGGAACGAGCCGGTCTGCGTCATGCGTGGAGGAAGTGGACCGAGCCGCTCCGAGTCGTCGCCGGACCGGTCCGCGTGTCGCGGGCGATCGTACGAATCCGAGGTTCCGGAAGCCACCGGGTTGGAGGGGTCATACCCGGCCGTCATGCTTCTCGTTTCCTTCCTGTCACAATTCCACCCGTTTGTCCTGCGGCGCGATCGATCCACGGCATCACAGTCGGCCTCACCCTAAACCGCTCGCACAAGCCCCGCGACCTCCGTGGCAACCAACGGACACAACCGGAAGCACCAAGTCGGCCCGCACGCGTGACCGTACTGGCACAGCCCCGGTTTGTCCGTCCCGAATCGGCGTGTCCCGGGCCACCGAACGGTCGCCGCGACGCCCCAGAAACCGACGCGCCGGACCCGGCTGCATCGGCGTGCCGGTGCCGCAACGTACCGTGGTCCGGGTGACCGACGAACCCCCCGCGCGGCGTCGGGACGAGGAGCCAGACAGTCCGGACAAACCGGACGACAAGACCGAGCCCGTCCTGCTGACCGCCCCCCGAGACGGGACGCCCGAGCCGATCACCGACCGGGCGGAGCTCGCGCGCGCCGTCGAGCGCTTCGCCCAAGGCAGCGGTCCCGTCGCCGTGGACGCCGAGCGCGCCTCCGGCTACCGGTACACGCATCGGGCCTATCTCGTGCAACTGCGCCGTGCCGGTGCCGGCACCGTCCTGATCGACCCTCTGCCCTTCGGACAGCTGCCAGAGCTCGACGAGGTGATTTCGCCCACTGAATGGATCCTGCACGCCGCCAGTCAGGATCTGCCGTGCCTCACGGAGCTGGGGCTGCGCCCGACGCGGCTCTTCGACACCGAGCTCGCGGCGCGGCTGTGCGGCTTCGAACGGGTCGGCCTGGCCGCCCTGACCGAGTCGCTGCTGGGCTACACCCTCGAGAAGCACCACTCGGCCGCAGACTGGTCGACCCGTCCGCTGCCGACCTCCTGGCTCACCTACGCGGCCCTCGACGTCGAGCTGCTGCTCCAGTTGCGCGACCGCCTGGTCGAGGAGCTGCACGAGCAGGACAAGACGGAATGGGCGGCGCAGGAGTTCGCCGCGCTGGTCGCCTCCGCCGGCGACCCGCCGCGGGTGCGCGCCGACCCCTGGCGCCGCACGTCCGGCATCCACCGGGTCCGGGGCGCCCGCGCCCTCGCCCGGGTCCGCGCGCTGTGGCACGCCCGGGACGAGATCGCCGCGCGCCGGGACGCGAGCCCCGGCCGGGTCCTCGCCGACGCGGCGATCATCGCCGCCGCCGAGGCCGACCCGAAGGACGAGCGGACCCTGCTCGCCCTCGCCGGGTTCGGTGGCAGGTCGGTGCGCCGGCTCGCGCCGACGTGGCTGACCGCGCTGTCGGACGCCAGGGCGCTGCCGGACAAGGAGCTGCCGACCACCCCGCCGTCGGACGGGCCTCCCCCGCCGCACCGGTGGGCCGAGCGGGATCCCGTCGCGGCAGGGCGCCTGGCGCGCAGCCGGGAGCTGGTGACCGGCCTGGCCACCGCCAACCGGGTGCCGCCGGAAAACCTCATCACCCCGGATTCGGTGCGACGGCTCGCCTGGTCCCCGCCCGAGGAGCTCACCGAGGAAGCGGTGGGTGCGGTGCTGTCCGGCTACGGCGCACGCCCGTGGCAGGTCGCACTGGTCACTCCCGGGCTGACGGCGGCGCTGGAGGTACCCACGGAGTAGCGCGAGGCGGGGTGTGGGCGGATCCACAGGCGCACCGGAGCTACTGGCGAGTAACATTGCCGGTAATTCGTCGCTAGGAGGACACCCGTGCCCCGTCCCGTCCGCGACGTCGTCTTCGTCGACGGCGTGCGCACCCCGTTCGGCAAGGCCGGTGGGATGTATGCCAACACCCGCGCCGACGACCTCGTCATCCGCTGTATCCGCGAGCTGCTGCGCCGCAACCCGCAGCTGCCGCCGGAGCGGGTCGACGAGGTCGCGATCGCGGCCACCACGCAGATCGGCGACCAGGGCCTGACCATCGGCCGCACCGCCGCCCTGCTGTCGGGTCTGCCCAAGACCGTCCCGGGCTACTCGATCGACCGCATGTGCGCCGGCGCCCTGACCGCGGTGACCAGCGTCGCCGGCGGGATCGCCTTCGGCGCCTACGACGTCGCGATCGCCGGCGGCGTCGAGCACATGGGCCGCCACCCGATGGGCGAGGGCGTCGACCCCAACCCGCGGATCCTGGCCGAGAAGCTGGTCGACCCGTCGGCGCTCGTCATGGGCGCCACCGCGGAGAACCTGCACGACCGGCTGCCCGCCATCACCAAGGAACGGGCCGACCGGTTCGGCTACGCGTCGCAGGTGAAGACCGCCGCCGCCTACCAGGCCGGCAAGCTGCAGCCCGACCTGGTCAGCGTCGCGACCCGCGACCCCGAGGCAGGCTGGGGCCTGGCCACGGTCGACGAGGCGCCCCGCGAGACCAGCCTGGAGAAGCTCGGCACCCTCAAGACCCCGTTCCGCCCGCACGGCAAGGTCACCGCCGGCAACGCCGCGGGCCTCAACGACGGCGCCACCGCCGCGATCCTGGCCGCCGAGGACGTCGCGCTGGAGCTGGGCCTGCCGGTCGGCATGCGCCTGGTGTCCTACGGCTTCGTCGGGGTCGAGCCCGAGGTCATGGGGTTCGGCCCGGTGCCGGCCACCGAGAAGGCGCTGCGCCAGGCCGGGCTGACCATCGCCGACATCGGCCTGTTCGAGCTCAACGAGGCGTTCGCCGTGCAGGTGCTCGCGTTCCTCGACCACTTCGGCATCGCCGACGACGACCCGCGGGTCAACCAGTGGGGCGGCGCGATCGCCGTCGGGCACCCCCTGGCGTCCTCCGGGGTGCGGCTGATGACGCAGCTGTCCCGGCAGTTCGCCGAGCACCCCGAGGTCCGCTATGGCCTCACCGCCATGTGTGTCGGCATCGGCATGGGCGCATCCGTGATCTGGGAGAACCCGAACTGGAAGGGCGACAAGTGAGCGCGGCCATCAGCAACCCGAACGAGGTCGTGACCAAGGCGCTGCTGCGCTTCGTGACCCTGCCGAGTCGCGAGCGCGCCGCGCTCATCACGCTCGACAACGGCTTCGACCACACCAAGCCCAACTCGTTCGGCCCCGCCGGCCTGGCGAGCCTGGAGGCGGCGATCGACGAGGCCGTCGCGGCGGCGCCGAAGTTCATCGCGCTGACCGGCAAGCCGTACATCTTCTGCGTCGGCGCCGACATCACCGGCATGCCGCTGCTCACCGAGCGCGAGCAGGCGGTGGAGCTCGGCCGGTACGGCCACCGGGTGTTCAAGAAGTTCAAGGATTCGCCGGTACCGACGTTCGCGTTCATCAACGGTGCCGCGATGGGCGGCGGCCTCGAAGTGGCACTGCACTGCCACTACCGGACCGTGTCCTCGGGTGCCGCGGCGCTCGCGCTGCCCGAGGTCGCGATCGGCCTCGTGCCCGGCTGGGGCGGCACCCAGCTGCTGCCGAACCTCATCGGCATCGCCCCGGCCGCGCAGGTGATCCTGCAGAACCCGCTGACCCAGAAGACGCTCAAGCCGGCGCAGGCCCGCGAGCTCGGCATCGCCGACGAGATCTTCGAACCGGCCGACTACCTGGAGCGGTCCCTGGCGTGGGCCGAGGGCGTCGTGGACGGCACCGTCACCGTCGTCCGCCCGGAGATCGACCGGGACATGTGGGACGGCGTGCTGTTCTTCGCCCGGCACCAGCTCGACGAGCGGCTGCACGGCGCGGTCAACTCGGCGAACAAAGCCCTCGACCTGCTGGCCCTGGCGAAGTCCTCGACGTTCGAGAACGGCACCGCGGCCGAGGACGAGGCCCTCGCCGATCTCATCATGGGCGACCAGGCCCGGGCCAGCCTTTACGCGTTCGACCTGGTCCAGCGCCGCGCGAAGCGCCCCGCCGGCGCGCCGGACAAGGGGCTCGCCCGCGACGTCAACAAGGTCGGCATCGTCGGCGCCGGCCTGATGGCCTCCCAGCTGGCGCTGCTGTTCGTGCGCCGGCTCGAGGTCCCGGTCGTGCTCACCGACCTCGACCAGGCCCGCGTCGACAAGGGCGTCGGCTACGTCCACGCCGAGATCGACAAGCTCGTGTCGAAGAAGCGCCTCGACCCGGGCAAGGCGGCCAAGTACAGGGGTCTGATCAGCGGCTCGGCCGACAAGTCCGTCTTCGCCGACGCCGACCTGGTGCTCGAGGCCGTGTTCGAGGACCTCGGCGTCAAGAAGCAGGTCTGGGCCGAGGTCGAGAAGATCGTCCGCGACGACTGCATCCTGGCGACCAACACGTCCTCGCTGTCGGTCAGCGAGCAGGCCGCCGGGCTCGCCCACCCGGAGCGGGTCGTCGGCCTGCACTTCTTCAACCCGGTCGCGTTGATGCCGCTGCTGGAGATCGTCCGCGCCGAGCAGACCGACGACGCGACCCTCGCGACCGCGTTCGCCGTCGGCAAGGCCCTGAAGAAGTCCTCGGTGCTGGTGGCGGACCGGCCGGCGTTCGTGGTCAACCGGTTGCTGACCCGCTTCCTCGGCGTGGTCACCGCCGCCGTCGACAACGGCACCCCGATCGCCGTCGCCGACTCGGCCCTGGACACCCTCGGCCTGCCGATGCGGCCGATGGCGCTGCTCACCATGGTCGGCCCGGCGGTCGCGCACCACGTCGCGGAGACGCTGCACACCGCGTTCCCGGACCGGTTCGGCGTCTCGGCCAACCTGGGCCGGGTCGTCGAGGCCGGCAAGCGCGGCTTCACCGACGCCGAGGGCAACCCCGACCCGGAGGTCCTCGCGCTGCTGCAGCTCGGCGACTCCCCGTCGACCGCCGAGGAACTGCGCGACGAGGCGACCGCCGCCCTGGCCCGCGAGATCCGGCTCATGCTGGACGAGGGCGTCGTCGCCGACGCGCGCGACATCGACCTGTGCATGATCCTCGGCGCGGGCTGGCCGATGCACCTCGGTGGCGTCACGCCGTACCTGGACCGCGAGGGCATCTCGGAGAAGGTGACCGGCGCGCGGTTCCTCGCGCCCGGCGTGGCGAACGCCCCGTAGATTCACCCGTTCGAGCACACATTTCGTAAATATCGGTAGTGGACCCCGCCGGCGCCTAGCGTTGGCGGGGTTCGCTTGCAGTCCCCCCGGCTGCACGGATCACTTCGTCCCCGGGGGGCACCATGCGCAAAATCATGCTCTTTGCAGCGATCCCAGTTGCGGTTTTCCTGGCTTCCTTCGCGCCGGCGGTCGACGCGCACGCCGCGCAGGCCGCCACGGTCGTCTCCCCCAAGCGCCCCCTGAACGTCCGGGCCGGCAGCGCCGTGTGGACCGCCCAGCTGCGGACCCTGCCGCACGGCGCCGCGGTCTCCATCGACTGCCAGGTCAAGGGCCAGCTGATCAACCAGGGCCCGGTCCGCGTCACCGACCAGTGGGACCGGCTCACCGACGGCTCCTACGTCTCCGACGCGTGGATCCGCCGCCCCGCCGCCGCCATCCCCGCCTGCGGCCCGGCCGCGCCGGTCGCGCCCGCCGCCGTCGCCGCGGCGGCCGCGGTCACGACGACAACGGGCACCGTGGCCTCGGGCGCCACCCCGCTCAAGGCCCGCACCGCCCCCGCACACACCGCGTCGCTCATCGCCGCCCTGCCCAACGGCACCCAGCTCACCCTGGTCTGCCAGCTGCGCGGCGAGAACATCGCCGGCTCCCAGCGCGTCACGCCGATGTGGGACCGCCTGCCGGAGGGCACGTACGTGTCCGACGCGTACGTGCGCCGCACCGCGACCCCTCCGCCGTGCACCGCGGCGAACCAGCCGGTCGCCGCGGCCGCCGCGCCCGTCACCGGCGGCGACTGGACCAGCCCGCTGCCCGGCTTCCGGGCCCGTCCCGGCTTCCGCACCGCGAACAACCCCAACCACATCGGCGTCGACATCATGTCGTTCACCGGCACCCCGATCCACGCCGCCTCGGCCGGCACCGTCGTCGAGGTCGTCTGCAACATCGAGGCCGGCCACAGCTGCGACCAGGCCGGCAGCGCGTCGATCGGCGGCTGCGGCTGGTACGTGAAGCTGCAACACGAGGGCGGCATCTCGACCCTGTACTGCCACATGGTCCGCAAGGCCGTCGTCCAGCCCGGCCAGAAGGTCAAGGCGGGACAGGTCATCGGCTACGTCGGCAGCTCCGGCAACTCCTCCGCCCCGCACCTGCACTTCGAGGTCCACATCAACGCCCCGCCGACCGGCCCGCAGAACGCCATCGACCCGATCCCGTTCATGCGGACCCACGGCGCGGCCATCGGCTAGTTGTGTTAGCTGTTTCTTCCGCGGCGGCCTTCGGCCGGAAGAGCAATGGGGGATTCTCACCCCACACCCCCAATGCTCGCTGCGCTCGCACGACCTGCGCCCTGGCAGGCGCGGTCGACTCAGGCGCATGCGCGCTCCCATCCGAAAGACCGGGGGTTCAGGTTTTCAGGCACTCAAGGTCTTTCGTCCAGCTCGCCCGCCCTGCGCGCGAGACGACGGAGACGGCCCGACCTCCTGCTGCCGCCTGCTCGCCCCTCGGGTTGACCTTGGAGACTTTGTCCGGCTCGGGGCGGGCAAAGTCTCCAAGGTCAAACTCAGGCGGCCTGCCAGCGGTGGGCGATCGACTTCAGGAGGGCGGGGTAGACGCCGAGGTAGCGGAACGGCTTGATGGCGGCCATGTAGGCGGCGCCGAACGCGCCGTTGGGCTTCACGAGGACGGCCATCTGGCCGCGGTGGCCGCCGGCGCCGTCCGGGACCCAGCCGATGTGCATCACGGTGTGCACGGTCCGGTTGGCCATCTCGGCGGCCCATTCGTCGTGGGTCTGGAACACGAAGGTGAACGGGACGGCGCGCAGGTCGGGGCCGCGCGGGGCGTCGCGCAGGTCGGCCGGGAGCCGGTCGCGCAGCGAGTCCACCCGGGTCCCGACGCCGGCGTCGGGCCTGTCCCAGCCGAACCAGGCACCGAGCTTCCAGCGGGTCGCGAACAGCGCCCGCGGCAGCAGCCCGGGGACCGGCGTCGGGCCGGACGGGCCCGGAGCGGCGTCCTCGCCGCCGGGTGAGAACTGCCGGATCAGGCGGGGCAGGTCGTCCGGGCCACCCGGCGTCGGTAGCGCCCAGACGTCCTCGACCTGGAAGTCGGGGGCGATCTCGTGGATGCGCCAGGGGCGGGACGTGTGGGCCGTCTTGGGAAGTCGCATGAGCAGGATCCCCCATCTGTACGGTGCCGTATAGATCTAGACTATACGGCACCGTACAGATGAAGGAGCGACAGGATGGCCGTGGCCCGGACCGCACGTGGCAGATGGGTCGAGGAGGGGCTGCGCGCGCTGGCCACCGGCGGGCCGGAGGCGGTGCGGGTCGAGGTGCTCGCCCAGGCGCTCGGCGTCAGCAAGGGCGGGTTCTACGGGTATTTCACCAACCGCGACGCGCTGCTCGACGAGGTGCTCGACCTGTGGGAGCGCGAGGTCACCGACACGGTGATCGAGCAGGTCGAAGACGGCGGCGGGGACGGCCGGGCCCGGCTGGAGCGGCTGTTCGCGATCGTCGCCACGGCCGGCGGCGCGTCGGCCCGGGGCGTCGCGGCCGACCTCGCGATCCGCGACTGGGCCCGCCGCGACGAGGCGGTCGCCGTCCGGCTGCGGCGGGTCGACAACCGCCGGATGGCCTACCTGCGGTCGCTGTTCTCCCAGTTCTGCACGGACCCGGACGACGTGGAGGTCCGCTGCATGCTCGCCTTCTCACTGCGCATCGGCGTCCACCTGATCGCCGCCGACCACGACGGCCGCAGCCGCGCCGAGGTCATGGCCCTGACCAGACACTGGCTGCTGGCCTGATCACGCCATTGAGCTGCGGTCAGCCGGCGCGGTGGCGGCCGGGGCGGTCGGGGCCGCGCTTGGCGGCGTACATGGCCTGATCGGCGGTGCGCAGCACCTCGTCCGGGTCCTCGCCCGGATCGGCGAGGTGCAGGCCGACGCTGGCGCCGATGCGGACCTCGTGCCCGGCGACGTCGAACGGCGCCGCGATCGTCACGCGCAGGCGGGTCGCCAGGGCGTCGACGTCCTCGCCACCCACCACGCCGGGCAGCAGCAGGACGAACTCGTCGCCGCCGACCCGGGCAAGGACGTCGGTGGGGCGCAGACAGGCCGACAGCCGGTCCCCGACCTGGCGCAGCAGCTCGTCGCCGGCCTCGTGGCCGAGCTCGTCGTTGACGGGCTTGAAGCCGTCCAGGTCGACGAAGAGGACCCCGACCGGCGTGTCCTGCAGCGACGCGGTCAGCCGCTCCTGCAGGCGACGGCGGTTGGGCAGGCCGGTGAGCGGGTCATGGTGCGCGTCGTGGGCCAGCCGGTCCTGCATCTCGCGGCTGTCGGTGATGTCGCGGGCGTTGATGACGACGCCGTTGAGGGCGGCGTTGTGCAGCTGGTTGGAGGCGGTGAAGTCGAACCAGCGGTGGTTGCCGTCGGACTGCACGACGCGGACCTGCATGCGCTCCAGGCCACCCTTCTCGGTCAGCAGCGCGGCGAACCGGTCCCGGACGTGCTGGCGGTCGTCCGGATGCAGCAGGTCGAAGACCGGCGAGCCGACGGCGACGAAGCCGAGGATGCGTTTGCCGCTGGGGCTGGAATACACCACGCAGCCGTCGCCGTCCAGGACGGTGACCACGTCCGGGGCGTGCTCGACCAGGGCGGCGAAGCGTTCCTCGGCGCGGCGGCGCACCAGCTGGGAGCGGTAGCCCAGGACGGCCAGGCCGACGACGCCGACGAGCAGCATGGTCAGCAGGGCGAGATTGATGGTGAGGCTGCGGTTGCGGACCGGGCCGTCGAAGGTGGCGGTGGATTGGGTGCGCACGTAGGCCCACCCGCCCGGGAGCCCCCCGTGCACCGCGGCGATCATGGAGCGGCCGTTGGCGCGGTACGTGACGAACACCGACTGGTCGGAGCCGATCTTCTTGATGATCTCGGAGTCGACGAGGGTGCCGAGCGCGGCCGGGTCGCTGGACGCGCCGACGGTGCCGCCGGCGTCGACGACGAGCGACAGGCGCGACGGGTCGCTGAGCTTCTCCAGGTATACCTGGAGCTGCCCCTTGTGGACCGGGATGAAGCCGTAGATCAGCGCGACCGGGTCGCTGCCGACGACGATCGGCACCGCGACCGCCTGGACCAGCGTGTCCTTGACCGTCATGAGCGAGGAGAAGCCGGGCCGGCCCAGCGCCAGACCGGAGATCAGTGGCTTCCAGCCGATCGCCGCCTGGTCCGGGAACATGTTCGCGGGCTTGGTGGCGTTGATCGGGTTGCCGGTCAGGTCGGTGAGGACCACGCCGTACGTGAAGAACGTCGACTTGCTCGCGTATTCGAGGAGGGCGGCCCGGTCGCCCGCGTCGCCGGGGGTCAGCGACAGCGGCCGGCTCGTGACGAAGTCGTTGAGCTCCTTCGCCGACACCAGCAGCAGCTGCTCGACCAGGCCGCCGTTGTTGGTGGCGAGGGCGAGGGTGTCGGCGCGGTGCACGGTCTCCGCGGCCCGCAGCGCGGAACGGTTGACCGAGATGCCGACCGCGCCGATGGCGAGCAGCAGGGCGGCGCTGATGCTCACAACGAGCCAACTCCGCAGCCGCATCCGGTTTCCTCCGACGTGTCCTGTGGAGGTCTCATCGGCCGCGGCCGGGTCAGAACTGAGAAACTGTGCCCGCGATCACAGCGATCACGTGGTGGGTTTCACCGGCGCCGTGCCGGTCAGCACCGGGGTGACCGCGGCGGCCGGGAGGCTGACAGTGACCTCGAGGCCGCCGCCGTCCAGTGCGACGGCGCTGGCCCCGCCGCCGTGCGCCTCGCACACCGCCCGGACGATCGACAGGCCCAGCCCGGAGCCGCGGGCGCCGGTGCGTTCCCGCCCGCCCCGCCGGAACGGCTCGAACAGGACCGGCACGTCGGCCGGGTCGACCTCGAAGCCGGTGTTGCCGACGACGAGCCAGGCGAGGGTCTCGTCGGTGCCGGTGCGCACCCAGATCCGCCCGCCGAGGTGGTTGTACCGCACGGCGTTCTCGACCAGGTTGCCGGCGAGCCGTTCGAGCAGGCCGGGGTCGCCGACGACCCGCGCGGGGGCGAGATCGGTCGTCACGTCCAGGGTGAGCCGCTTGATCTCCTTGCCCATCGCCGACATGGCGACGGTGACGCCGGTGGCGAGGTCGGTGGGGACCTTCCGGCCGAGTCTGCGGCCCGCCTGCGCCTCGGTGCGGGCGAGCAGCAGCAGCGACTCGACGAGGGCGTTGGCCCGCATGGAGGCGTCCCGCACGACGTTGGACATGCGGCGGAACTCCTCGACGTCGGCCTCGGGGTCGTCGAGGGTCACGTCGACCTCGGTCCGCATCACCGCGAGGGGCGTCCGCAGCTCGTGGGAGGCGTTGGCGACGAACCGTTTCTGGGTCTCGAACGCCTCACCGATCCGGTCGAGCATCGCGTCGAACGTCTTCGCCAGCTCGGACACCTCGTCGTCGGCGCCGTCGTAGTTGATCCGGGCGTCGAGGGTCTCCCCGGTGAGCCGCTGCGCGGTGGTGGTCACCTGCTGCAGCGGGCGCAGCGCCCGGCCGGCGACGACGTAGGCACCGGCGACCCCGACCGCGCCGATGAGCAGCAGCGCAAGGCTGCCCCGGGTCACCAGCTCCCACTCGGCGGCGTCGGCAAGCTCGGTCTGCCACTGCCGGGCGTCGACCTCGGTGCCGTCCTGCAGCACGATCCGGGTGCCCGGCTGCAGCTCGTCGGCGGGCCGGATCGCGCTGTCGACCAGGATGTACGCGAGCACGACGAGGACGAGCCCCGCCCCGACCAGCAGGATGCCGTTGAGCAGGGTGAGCCGCAGCCGCAGCGTCGGGCGGAAGACGGCGGCCCGGCGGGCGTCGTACACCGTCATTGCGGGGACCCCTGCGGTGGCCTGGTCCGGTAGCCGGCGCCGACGACGGTCTCGATGAGCGCCGGGTCGCCCAGCTTCTTGCGCAGGGTCATCATCGTGACCCGCACGGTGGTGGTGAACGGGTCGGCGTTGGCGTCCCAGACCCGTTCGAGGAGCTCCTCGCTGGACACGACCGCGCCGCGGGCCTTCAGCAGCTCCTCCAGGAGGCCGAACTCCTTGCGGGTCAGGTCGAGCGGCTGCCCGCTGCGGGTCGCGACCCGTTTGGCCTGGTCGAGCACGAGGTCGCCGATGGTCAGCACCGGCGGCGCGGCCGGGGTGGCCCGGCGGCCCAGCGCCTGCACGCGGGCGACGAGCTCGTCGAACGCGAACGGCTTCGGCAGGTAGTCGTCGGCGCCGATCTGCAGCCCTTCGACCCGGTCGGCGACGCTGCCGCTCGCGGTCAGCATCAGGACCCGGGTCAGCGCCCCGGACGCGACGAGGTCGGCGCAGATGTCGTCGCCGTGGACGCCGGGCAGGTCCCGGTCCAGCACGACCACGTCGTAGCGGGTGACCATGGCCATCTCGTGGCCCTGGGTGCCGTCGTAGGAGACGTCGACCGCCATGCCCTGGCGCCGCAGGCCCCGCACGATCGCGTCGGCGAGGTTCTGCTCGTCCTCGACCACCAGCACGCGCACGCCACATCACCCCCACCCGGTCGGGCCAGTGTCAGGCACCGGCTGTGAAGTCCGCGTGAGCCGCCAGCGGAGCGGCTCGGGCGGCGAACCAGTAGTACAGCACCGAATCACGCCGCCAGCGGCGGCGTCAGCATCAGCATCAGCCAACGTATACCGCACCGTTGGCGACCATGGCCCGCACCAGGCACCCTGATGGTGTGGACGAGCGGCTGATCGATCTCGGTGTGGTCACCGACAACGCTGATCAGCTCGACATCGGCCCTCCCCCAGTGATGCCCGGCCGCCGGCAGTGGCCGTTCGTGATGGTCCTCGCGCTGCTCGCCGCGTTCACCGGCGGCTCCGCCGCCGGCACCTCCGTGGAGGCGCTCGGCGTCCTCGCGGAGCACACCGTCGGGTTCGTCGCCGACCGGGGCGCGCTGTACGCGTTGCGGGAGGACCCCGCGGTCACCGCGTACGACTGGGACACCGGCGAGCCGCGCTGGAGCCGCACGATCCCGCCGAACGCCGGCCAGGTCTACCTCGCTGCGGACCGCGCGTACATCCGGCACCGGCCGTGCACCGACGCCACCGGCTGGAGCCTGGAGCGCCTCGACCCCGCCGACGGCCACCAGCAGTGGCTCGCCGCCGGGGCGCCGGTCGCGGTGCTGCGCATCGATCAGCGCCCCGGTCTGCTGCTGGTCGACGAGCGCGCCGGCACGTGCCCGCCGGCGGTGCCCCTGCGCAACAGCCCGCAGACTCCGGTGCACCTCGCGGCGATCGACGCGGAGAGCGGCGTCGTGCGCTGGCAGTTCCAGATGCCGGTCGGCGGCCGGCTGGTCTCCCCCGACGTGCCCGGCAACGACTGGTTCGCCATCTGGTATCCGGACGGCCACACCGAGATCCGGGCCGCCGCGACCGGCGCGGTGATCAGCGCCGCGGAGGTGCCCGAGCTCGCCGACGGGCCGCCGCAGAGCGTCCGCATCGTCGGCGACCTGCTCGTGATCGTCTCGGTCCGCCTCGACGGCGCGCTGATCACCAGCTACGGGCACGCGCCGCTCGCGTACCGGTGGCAGAAGCTCTTCCAGTCCGCCGAGCCGGTGCCGATCGCCGAGATCGCCTACGGTCCCGTCGTCGTCGCCTGCGGGCCGATGGTGTGCGTGCCGAACTGGCGGGACATCGCCGTGCTCGACCCGAGCACCGGCGAGCAGCGCTGGCGCCGCACGATCCAGCTGGACGCGGTCGGCCCCGGCGTGCTCGTGGCCCGCGACCGCGAGGACTTCATGCGGATCCGGATCGTGGACTGGCAGACCGGCGCCGACCGCGCCGAGCTCGAAGGCTGGGGCCTGGTGCCGATGGCCACCGACGGCAATGACGACGCGGCCGGCACCGCCGCTGCGGCAAGTGCCACCTATGCCCTGGTCCAGAAGCCCGACGCCGAGGGCTCCCGGATCGCCCGGGTCAACCTGCACACCGGCGAGGTCGAGATCATCGGCCAGATCCACCCGATCCCGTCGCGGTGCGCGATGCGCGGGCACCGCCTGTCCTGCCTGGCCGGCGGCGACAGCGTCCACCTGTGGAAGCTCTAGCCGCCGGGCGTCAGTCGCCGTGCAGGACCAGGGTCGTGCCGTCCTGCTCCGCCGCCTGCAGTGCGCGCAGCCGCAGCAGCGCCGGGTGGTCCTCCAGCAGTTTCGCCGTGTTCGCGAGGGAGCGCAGCGCCGCGGCCTCGCCGCGGGCGCGTTCGAGGTCGGCCCGGCCGCGCTCCTTGGCCAGCGCGGTGTCGGCGTAGGCGCGGCGCAGGTCGCCGGGCAGCATGACGTCGCGCACCGTCAGCTCCAGCACGTCGACGCCGACCTCACCGGCGGTCGGTGCGAGCGCGGCGGTCAGCCGGGCCGGCAGCTGCGGGCGGGCCGCGAGGAGTGACTCCAGGTCGGACTCCGCGACGGCGGCCCGCAGTTCGACCTGGGTGCGCAGGTACAGCTCCTGCAGCGGGTCCTGGGTGGCGGTGACGAACCGGGCCGGGTCGGTGACGGCGAGGCGCAGCGTCGCGGAGACCTTCACCACGAGACGGTCGGCGGTGAGCATCTCCTGCCCGTTGACCGGCACCAGCCGTGGGCGCAGGTCGACCCGTTCGAGCCTGGTCCCGCGCCGCCGGTACGGGTGCCGCCCGGGCTCGAACACACCGGCGAGCCGGCCGTCGACGAAGCGGACGACCCGCTCGTACTCCATGACGGTGACCTTGGCCATGACCTGACTCCAGACAGGAGAGCTTGGTGTGCGGCGACCGCGGGCGGGGGCCACGAAGAACCCGCAGGGCCCGCGATCGCCGGGCACGGTTGTCGGGTGGTACTGGTGGAGTTGTCAGCCCCTGGTGGCAAACGCACGGCGCGGAACACCGACCGGCGATGCCGGGGCGCCGCAGTTGCCGTGCCTTCCGCAGGCGAGACTACGGCCCCTTCCGGGGCGCACGCAGCCGATATTCACGGCAGCCGCAGCAGCACGACCTCGTCGGTCTCGGTGCCGCAGGCGACGAGACCACCCTCGATCTCGCAGCCGACGAGGCTGCCGGGCACGGACGCGGACGGCGTGGGTGCCGGCCCGCCGTCGGACCAGGCGAGCAGGGTCTCGTGGTCGGTCCGCAGGCCGAGCAGCGTCCGGGGACCGTCGGCGGCGAGGAACCGCCAGCCCGGCGGGACGGTGCGCCCGGTGTCCGCCGGCAGGATCAGCGCCCCGCCGGGCGCGACGGCAAAGGGAGTCCGCGGCACGATCCACAGCAGGGCCCCGCTGGCGGGGTCGACGGCGGCGGTGCGTTCGCCGCTGACGCACAGCGCAGCGTCGCACGGCAGGACCGTGATCGGCCCGTTCGGGCCGGTCGGCACCTGTGCCTTCCACCGTTGCACGAGCCCGCGGGTGTACGCGGTGAGCCAGGTGCTGCCGTTCGCCACGTCCCACCGCGCGACGAGCAGCAGGTCACCGACGGCGGCGACGACGTCGTCGGCCGGCCCGGCGATGCCGGCGACGGGGGCGGTGCGCGCGCCGGTGGTGAGGTCGACCGTGCTGAGCCCGCCGGCGTCGTCCAGCAGCGCCGCCCAGGTGGCGCCGGTCGCGGCGGCGTCGACGGCGACGCGCGTGCCGGCCTCGACCGGGGTGTCCCAGCCGACGAGGCCGGCCGCGTCGATGAACTGCCAGCGCAGCACCCCGGTGGTCGGGGTGTTGTCGGCGAGGGCGCGGCAGCCGTCGGACCAGAGGCTGCGCATGACGACGGTGCCGGTGCCGCCGGGCGGGGTGCGGACCGGCACGCCGACCGCGCGCCACTGTTCCCGGCCGGTCGCCCTGCTCACCGCGACGGTGGTGCCGGTGACCCCGGAGCGGCACAGGTCCGGGGAGAACACGGCCAGGTCGCCGCGGACCACGACGGAGGAGAGGGTGGCCAGGCCCTCGGGGGTGAACGTCCAGCGCAGCGAGCCGTCGGCGGCGTCGAACACCTCGACGGGGGTCGGCGTGCGGTCGCTGTCGAGCACGTACAGCGCTCCGCCGGCGACGTGGAACTCGCCGTTGCGCAGCGGCTGGCGGGTCACCTCGTGCGGGCGGTCGGGTGGCGGCGCCGCGGACACCAGGCTGAGCAGCAGCGCCAGGACCGCGGTGAGGCCCCACCCCCGGGGCAGGCCGACGAGGTCGTCGTCGACGTGGTCCCAGTCGTCGTCGATGACGCCCAGATCGATGGTGACCGTGCTCACCGGCACGGCTCCATTGTGCGCGGGTCAGTGCGGGTTGGGCAGTCGCCACACGGACAGCTCGCCGCCGACGAGGCAGGCCAGGAACCTGCCGTCGACGGAGCACATGGGGTCGCCGAACCAGTTCTCGGCCGTGGCGAAGACGGCGACCGTGCCGGTCGCCGGGTCGAGCTCGCCGAGGATCGCGGTGCGCTCGTCGACGGGCCGCCACACCAGCGGCCGGCTACCGTCGGTGTTCAGGACCCGCCAGTCGGCGAGCTTCTTGACGACGGTGCCGGTGCGACTGTCGACGATCCCGGTCAGCGTCGGCCGCAGCGCGGCCATCTGGGAGGACGCCTGGGAGAAGGTGCCGATCAGCAGGCGTTCACCGGCGAAGCCGGCGACCACGACCGGCCCGTCGAGGTGCCAGCGGGGTTTCCCGGTGGTGCTGTCGACGGCGGTCAGGCCGGTGTCGTCGCCGGCGCAGAAGAACCGGTCCGTGCACCGGAACAGGCTGCCGCCGCCGTTGTCTCCGGCCCAGCGGAACAGCTTGCGCCCCGTCGCCAGGTCGTACACGTCGGCGCCGCGCTCCCCGCCCGGGTAGACGACCAGACGGTTGTTGGCGGGTCCGGAGCTGTCCAGCCAGCCGGAGCCCAGCATCGCCGAGGTGCCCGACACGTCGAGCTGATGGGTCTCGGTCACCGCGCCGGTCCGGGCGTCCCGACGGGTCAGCTGCCCCGTCGGGCCCAGCTCGTCGAAGCCGACGAGCCTGGACTCGTACGGACTGGCCCAGCCCAGGTCGACGTCGTGGCCCGCCGGGATGGTGACGTCCCAGACGACGGCGCCGGTCCGCGCCGCCAGCCCGAAGAACCGCCGCTCCGGCTTCGTGCGGGCGTAGTTGACGCCCGGCTCCTGATCGGGGACGTCCATGATGATGGTCTGCGTCGTGCTCCGCACCTCCTCGACGACCACGACCTCGGCGTTGGTGCCCTGGATCCCGATCCGCGGCCGGGACCACAGCTCCTTGCCGGTCGCCGCGTCGAGGACGACGAGGCCGTTGGAGACGCCGTCGCCCATGTTGGACTCGCTCAGCAGGAGCACCACGTCGGGGCCGGCCACCGCCATCTGCAGCTGCAGGCCGGCGGAGTGTTCCCAGAGCAGGCTGCCGTCCGACGCCCGCCGGGCCTCGATCATCGGGCCGGGAGCGGTCGGCTGATACCGGGCGACGATGAGCCGCCCATTGGACACCTGCGCCTGCAGGACCTGGACCTGGACCGAGTACAGCCGGCCGCCGTCCGGGCGCGGCCCGGCGGCGACGAGCACCCCGAGGGTCACGGCCAGGACGACGGCGGCGGCCACCCACCGGGCCTGCAGCCGCCGCTGGGGTGCGGGCGGCTCCGGCGGCTCCCACGGCGTGCTGAGGTCGAGTTCGATCACGGAGTCCGTCACCTCGATGAGACTGCCATGGACGGCCCCCGGGTTGCCTACCCCTGAGGGTTGCTTACCCCTGAGGGTTGCTTACCCCTGAGGGTTGTGTCGGGCCGGCAGGCGCCACACGGTCGCCTGGCCGACCATGACGCACGCGAGGACGTCGCCGCCGGTGCTGCACTCGGGCGGGCCGTACCACTCGCCGGCCTTGCCGAACACGGCGATCCGCCCGGTCGCCGGGTCGAGCTCGCCGAGGATCGCGGTGCGCGCGTCGACGGCGCGCCAGAGCAGGATCCGATCGGCCGGCGCCCGGTCGATCAACCGCCAGCCGGTGAGCTCCGCGGTGACGGCGCCGGTCCGGGCGTCGGCGATGCCCAACCGGCCCGGCATCGAGTCGGGCTGCTCGTAGGTCCCCACAACGAGCCGGTCGCCCCTGGTGGCCATGACCTGCGTGTAGCCGTCGAGCCGCCACGCGGGCCGGCCGGTGCTGCCGTCGTAGGCGGCGATGCCGTGCTCGGTCGTGGCGCAGAACAGGTCCTTGGCGCACTGGTAGAGCCCGTCGTAGAGCGTGACGTCGGTGCGGAACAGCCGCCGCCCGCCGGGCAGGGCGAACACGAGCCCGCCGCGCTCCCCGTCCGGGTAGACCAGGGCCCGGGTCGTGGCCTCACCGGGGCCGGCGAGCCAGTCGTAACCGGTGCTGAACATGGCGGCGGTGCCGGACCAGTCCAACTGGTGCGTCGCGACCACCGCACCGGACCGGATGTCCCGGTGCGTCACCAGGCCGGTCGGGTCGAGCAGGTCGACGCCGGCCACGGAGCCGGCGGGGTACTGGGCGTCCCAGCTGAAGTCGAGCAGCGTGCCGGGCGGTGTGGTGAGCTCCCAGACCGGTCCCCCGGTGCGCTCGTCGAGCACGAGGACGTGCCGGGGCTGCGGGTCCCCGGCGTGGTTGATGGTCGGGTCGGGCAGTTCCCCGCCCTCGACGATCTCGATGATCTTCCCGGGATCGGGCATGTCCTCGACGACGAGCAGCCCACCGGCGGTGCCGGTGAGCGCCGTCCGCGGCCGGGTCCACAGCTGCCGGCCGGTCGCCAGGTCGAGGCCGGTCAGGGTGCTGGTGTAGCCGCGGTCCGACTCGGAGTGCCGGATCATGATGAGCACGCGGTCGCCGACCGTCAGGTACATCTGCTGCAGGTCGGCCGGGACGTTCCAGAGCACCTCGCCGTCCGACAGCCGCCGCCCCTCGATCCGGTTGCCGGCGAGCGCCGGCTGATACCGGCCGACGATCAGCATGTCGCCGGCGACCATGACCGTGCGCACCTGGTCGTCGATCTGATACAGCGGCCCGGTCCGCGGCTTCACGCCGGCCGCGGTGAGCCCGGCGGCCACGACGGCGAGCACGGTGAGCGCCGCCAGCCAGCGCGTCCGGAGACGGAACCGCAGCGGCGCCCGGGGTGGCTCGGGCGGCTCCCACGGACTGCTGAGGTCGAGCTCGATCACGGTCTCTGCCACATTAGCCAGAGTCCCACGCCCGGCCCCGGGTTGCGTGCCGTCAGCCGCCGGTTCAGGGCATCCTGCGGTGTCGCTCCGGCAGGCGCCAGACGGTCAGCGCGCCGAGCTGGACACACGCGAGGGTGTCGCCGACGGCGCCGCACTCGGGTGTGCCGTCCCAGTTCCCGGCCCGGCCGAACACGGTGACCCTGCCGGTCGCGACGTCGAGCTCGCCGAGCACGGCGGTGCGCGGGTCGATCGGCTGCCACAGCAGGATGCGTTCCGCGGACGCGTCGACGATCATCCGCCAGCCGCCGAGCTCCGCGGTGACGGCGCCGGTCCGCGCGTCGACGACGGCGATCTGTCCGTACCTGGCATTCGGATCGAACGTGCCGACGACGAACCGGTCGCCGACGATGGCGGCGATCTCGGTGTAGCGGTCGAGGTGCCATCGCGACCGGCCGGTGGTGGCGTCGTAGGTGGTGATGCCGCTGCCGCCGGTGGTGCAGAACAACGCGGCGGCGCACTGATGGATCCCGGCGAACATCGAGGCGTCGGTGCTGAACAGGGGCCGCCCGCCGGCAAGGTCGAACACGATCCCGCCGGGCTGCCCGTCCGGGTGGACGACGGCCCTGGCCGCGCCCCGCCCGGGGGCGGCGTACCAGTCCGGGCCGGTGCGGAAGGCGGCCGGGATGCCGGACCAGTCCAGCTGGTGGGTCGCGACGACCACGCCGGAGCGGATGTCCCTGCTGGACACGAGCCCGGACGGGTCGAGCTGGTCGACACCGGTCACCTGACCGACGGGATACCGGCCGTCCCAGGTGAATTCGAACACCACGCCGGGCGGTGCGGTGAGCTCCCAGACCGGTGCCCCGGAGCGCTCGTCGAGCACCAGGATGTGCCGGGCCGGGCCGTCCGCGGCCTGGTTGACGGTCAGGTCCGGTGACTCGCCCATGGCGATCGTGGTGATTCTCCCCGGATCGGTCATCTCCTCGGCGACGACCAGGCCGCCGCGGGTGCCGAGGACCGACGTCCGCGGCCGGGTCCACAGCTGCCGGCCGGTGGCCTGGTCGACGGCGGTGAGCGTGGTGGTGTAGCCGCGGTCCCCGCGGAAGTGGCGGATCAGGATCAGCGCGGTGGCGCTGACCATCGCGTACTGCTGCTCCTGGTCCGTGGTGATGCTCCAGAGCACCTTGCCGTCCGACCGCCGACGGCCCTCGATCGTCGGGTCGCCTCCCGGCAGCCGATGCCGGTTGACGAACAGCATGTCCTTGGCGACGGTGACGCCGACGACATGCTCATCGACGCTGTAGAGCGGGCCGGTGCGGGGCTTCGCGCCCGACGCGGCGAGCACACCGGCCGCGACGGCGAGCACCGCGCAGGCCGCCACCCATCGCGTCCGGAGCCGGAACCTCAGCACCGGGGGCGGCTCGGGCGGCTCCCACGGACTGCTGAGGTCGAGTTCGATCACCGGCTCAGGCACATCGACCAGCGTCCCATGTCCGGCCCCGGGCTGTTGTCCGGCCGGGCGCTGGGGGTACCCACGCGAAACGGCGGATCCGAGAGGGATCCGCCGTCCGTCGCGGTGTCGATCAGCGCTGGGCGCGGGCCGGCAGGGTCGGCTGCTCGGTCTCGTCGAGGCGGCTGACCCACTCGGTGACCTGGCGGGACACGTCCTGCGCGGTCAGGCCGATCTCGGACAGGATCTCGGCGCGGGTGCCGTGCGGGTGCCAGGCCTGCGGGACGCCGAGGTCCTTCAGCGGCACCCAGACGTCGGCGTCGCGCAGCGACTTGGCGATCGCGTCGCCGACGCCGCCGGTGCGGACGCCGTCCTCGATCGTGACGACCAGGCGGTGCTCGCGGGCCAGGCCGACCAGCTCGACCGGGACCGGCCGGACCCAGCGCGGGTCGACGACGGTGACGCCGTAGCCCTGCTCGGCGAGGCGGGCGGCCGCGTCGACGGCGAGGTGCGCGAACGCGCCGATGCTGACCAGCAGCACGTCCTTGCGCTCGTGCTCGCTGAGCACGTCGACCCCGCCGAAGCCGTCGACGCCGCCGACGCGGCGCACCGCCGGCAGGTCCGCCGGGACGGCACCGGTCGGGAAGCGCACGATCGTCGGGCCGTCCTCGATGCTGACGGCCTCGCGCAGCTCCTCGCGGACGGTCTGCGCGTCGCGGGGCGCGGCCAGGCGCAGGCCCGGCACCACGCCGAAGACCGCCATGTCCCAGATGCCGTAGTGCGACGGGCCGTCGGGTCCGGTGATGCCGGCCCGGTCGAGCACGAACGTCACCGGCAGCTTGTGCATCGCCACGTCGAGCAGGACCTGGTCGAACGCCCGGTTGAGGAAGGTCGCGTAGACCGCGACGACCGGGTGCAGGCCGCCGATCGCGAGCCCGGCCGCGGACGTCGCCGCGTGCTGCTCGGCGATGCCGACGTCATACGCCCGCTCGGGGTACTTCTTCATGAGCTTCGCGATGCCGGTCGGCTCCGCCATGGCGGCGGTGATGCCGACGATGTCGGCGCGCTCGTCGGCGATCGCGACCAGCTCGTCGGCGAAGACGCCGGTCCACTTCACCGCGGCCGGGGCGAGCAGCTTGCCGGTCTCGATGTCGAAAGCGCTGCCGGGGCCGTGCAGGCAGTCGGCCTCGTCCTCCTCGGCGGGCCGGTAGCCGAAGCCCTTGCGGGTCACCGCGTGCACGATCACGGGACCGCCGAACGACTTGGCCTTGCGCAGCGCCGACTCGACCGCGACCTGGTCGTGGCCGTCGACGGGCCCGACGTACTTGATGCCGAGGTCCTCGAACATCGCCTGCGGCGCGACCGCGTCCTTGATGCCCTTCTTGACCGCGTGCAGCACCTCATACAGCGGCGGGCCGACCAGCGGCGTCCGGCCGAGGGAGTCCTTGACCAGGTCGAGGACCTTCTCGTAGCTCGGGTTGAGCCGCAGGTTGGACAGGTGGTCGGCGAGCCCGCCGATCGTGGGCGAGTAGGACCGCCCGTTGTCGTTGACGACGATCACGAGGGGGTTCTTGGCGCCGGCGATGTTGTTGAGCGCTTCCCAGCACATACCGCCGGTGAGGGCGCCGTCACCGACGACCGCGACGACGTGGCGGGGCTCGCCGCGCAGCGCGAACGCCTTCGCCAGACCGTCCGCGTAGGACAGCGCGGTCGAGGCGTGCGAGTTCTCGATGACGTCGTGCTCGCTCTCCGCCTGGCTCGGGTAGCCGGTGAGGCCACCGCGCTGGCGGAGCAGGTCGAAGCCGTCCTGGCGACCGCTCACGATCTTGTGGACGTAGGCCTGGTGGCCGGTGTCGAAGAGGATGCGGTCCTTCGGTGAGTCGAAGACCCGGTGCAGGGCGAGCGTCAACTCGACCACGCCGAGGTTGGGGCCGAGGTGGCCGCCGGTGCGGGAGACCTTGGCGACGAGGAAGTCGCGGATCTCCGCCGCGAGGACCCCGAGCTGCTCCGTCGAGAGGTCGCGGAGGTCACCCGGACTGCGGATCGAGCTCAGCAGGGTGGCGGCCTCGGTCTCTTCAGTGCTCATGGAGCCCAACTCTAACGGGGCCTCGCATCCGCGCACTTCGGCCGGAAGAATCTTGACAGGTTCCACACATGCTCGTTACCTGCTCAGCCGTCTCAGCCACCGGCTGCGGCGGCAAACTTCATGGTGTCCCTGTCCTGCACGAACAGCGCCAGGGCCGCATCGACCGCGGCGCTGCGCACGGTCCCGGCGACGACACCGTGGGTGAGTGAGCCCACCACCCTGGTCGCGCTGTCGGTCCACTCGGCGATCGCGAGTGCGAGATAGCCGGTGTACTTCGCCTTGTCGGCGTCCAGCCGCGCCGGGACGGACCCCTTCTGCGGGTTGAACGCGTCCTGCCCGCTGACCGAGCCGCACTCGATCAGCCACTGCTCGGCGGCCCGCCGGCGCGGCGCGCCCTTGGGCAGCGTGAACGAGTCGGACAGGAAGTCGTAGACCTTGTCCGAGCCGGGGCTCGCCGCGACCGAGTACCCCTCCTGGAAGACCAGGCCCTTGGTCCGCAGGTAGGCGTCGGCCCAGTCGCCCATCACGTTGTACGCGGCGGTCCCGGCGACGACCTTGTCCAGCGCCGGCTGCCAGTCACCGGCGGCGGTGGCGATGTCGGACTGGTCGAGGACCCGCACGAACAGCGCCAGCGCCTCCTGGGTCGCCGCGGCCTTCCAGTCGGTCGTGCCGTTCCACAGTCCGGTGTACCCGTCCGCGCCCAGCTCGCCGAGCAGGACGCACTCGAGGAGATGCTTCTGCGTCCACGCGGGCCCGATCGACAGCGGCAGGATCCCCGCGGCCTTCAGCGTCGCCGCTTGGGTCAGGAACTGCGCCCAGCTGGTCGGCGGGGTCAGCCCGCGGGCCTTGAGCAACGCCGGGTTGTGCCAGAGCAGGTTGGCCCGGTGGATGTTCACCGGCACCGAATAGATCTTGCCGTCGAACGTCAGCGCCTCCACGAGCCCCTTCGGCAGCCGGTCCCGCCAGTGCTGCTGGTCGTACAGGTACCGGATGTCCTCGACGTAGCCGGCCTCGATGTCGCTGTCGAGCTCGAGGCCGGCGTGCACCTGGTACGAATCGGGCGGGTCGTTGTTCTCCAGCCGGGTCGCCAGGACGGTCCGGGCGATCGTGCCGGCCCCGCCCGCGACGGCGGCGTTGTCGAACTCGATGCCCGGGTTGCGCTGCCGGAAGTCCGCGACGAGCGCCTCCAGGCCTTCCTTCTCGCCGGGCCCGGCCCACCAGGAGAAGACCTCCACCTTGCCGGACCCGTCGTCGGCGGTCCCGTCCCCGGTGACCGAGCACGCGGACAGCCCGATCGTCAGCCCGCCGGCGATGAGCAGGTTCCTCCGGCTTAATCCCACTTTTTCAGTATCTGTGCCGGGGGTCTGCAGCGTCAGCGGTTCGGCGGCATCCAGTCCGAGCCGGACGGGTCCTGCCCGGCCTGCGGTGGTGGGGGCTCGTCGGGATACTGCGCCGGTGGGTACGCGGGAGCCAGACCGGCCTCGTTCGCCAGGGTCGCCGTGGTCGTCGGCTCGACCCGGGCCCGCAGGTCCGCGTAGGCGGTCAGCGTCAGCGGCGCGGTGAGCACCGCGGCGCCGCTGGCCATCAGCTGGGCCACGGCGGCGCCGATCACCACCGCGACGACGAAGCTGGAGTTGACGCCGCCGAACAGGCCCGTCGAGTCCGGGTCGAACGTGGGCTGCCCGGGGACCATCTCGATGATCATGTTGATGATGTACGCGACGACGCCGACGCCGATGCTGATCCCGGCGATCGTCGCGATCCGGCTGATCGACGCGCCCAGGTCCTGGTGGAACAGCTTGAAGCAGCGGCCGATCGCCGACCAGCCCCGCTCGAAGGTCACCACCGCCGGCAGCAGCATGAACACCGCGCTGAGGTAGATCGCCGGCAGGACACACGCGCAGATGCCGAGCCCGACGATCAGCCCCGCCAGGAACTGCCAGCCGATCAGCGGGAACAGCCGCCGCACCGCGAGCCCGAGCGCCGCACCGAGCCGCGGCCGCAGCCCGGCCGCGACCGACACCGCGACGTGGTTGCACGCGATCGTCACCACGAACGCGACCATGATCGCCAGGAACGACCCGGCCAGCGTCAGGCCGAGCACCTCGAAGAGGTTGCCGAAGTCCGGCATGACCGGCGCCCCGGTGTCAGGGTCGACGGTCCTGCTCGTCGTTTCGAGGTCCTTGGTCAGGTTCACCACCACCAGCGCCTGCGGCACGCCGATCGCCAGCGCCACCAGGAACCCGATGAACTGCAGCACCGCCAGGGACTTCCAGGCCTGCCGGACGATCGCCAGGCTCCGCCCCCACCAGCCGGGGTAGTCGGGGCTGATCAGCGGGTCGTCCTCGCCGATCACGCCGTGGAACATCCCGCCCGTCGGCATCGCCTGGTAGATCACGTACGGCTGCGACGGGTCGTACTGGACCGGATACGGCTGCGACCGGTCGTACCCACCCTCCGGGTACTGCGGGCCGGGCTGTCCCGGGTACTGCGGGCCGGGCTGCCCCGGGTACTGCGGATACCCGGGCTGCGGAACCGGGCCGGTCTCCCCGCCCGGGGGCACCGCGGGACGCACGGCGGGCGGGGTGGGCTCCTCCGGCGGCGCGGTCTCCCGCTGCTGCCCGGGATCCACCGGCGGCACCGGCTCGGCCGGCTGGGCCGGTCCCGTGGACTCGTCGGGCCCCGGGGGCTGGGTCATGGTTCCTCCGTATCGCGGACCGCGGCATGCGGCACGACACAGAAGATAGGGCCATGCGGCGCGAAACGCCGCCCCCGCTCATGGGGAACTTCTCCGCCGGTCAGGTGACCATGCCGGAGTAGATGGTCGTCAGCACGAACCCGGCGACCCACAGGCCACCGCACCACCACGTGAACCGCACCTCGGCGGCCCGGTCACCGGCGCGCAGAGCCTTCACCGCGATGAGGGCGGCCGCCACCATCGCGCCCAGGCCGGCGAGCCAGACGACCCAGGCGGCCGGCCCCCGCTCGACCTTCACCCCGCCGTCGTCGAGCCCGAGAACCAGCCGGATGAGCGGCACCAGGAACAGCACCGTGAAGGCGATCGTCACCTGCGCCACGGTCCGCCGCAAGGGCCGCCACTGATCCCGCCGCGGCCCGTCCTGCGAACCCGCCGCCCCCGACAACGGCCCAGCAGGCGGCACCTCCGTCGGCGGCCCAGCAGCCGGACCTCCGGGCGGCGGCGCGCCCGACACCCCCGCCGGCCCAGCCGGCTCCGACGTATCAGCCCGCCCGACAGATCCGGACGGCCCCGGCACCTCAGCGGGCCCCGCCGGCCCGGACGCCTTCTCAGCCGGTCCAGACAACTCCGGCACCTCAGCCGACCCCGCCGGTCCGGACGACTCCGGCACCTCAGCCGAGTCGGACGGCTCCGGCACCTCAGCACGCCGCGCCGAGCCAGGCCCCGACGCGTCAGCGGACCCCGGCAACCCCGCCGGCCCAGACGTCCCCGCCGGCTCAGCCCCATCCGCCGATCCGGCCGGACGGGTCGCGTCCGCCGAATCACCCGAATCACCCGGGCCGGCCGGCCCGGCCTCATCCGCCGGGTCACCCGGGCGGGCCGGCCTGGTGGGTTCGGCCGGTTCGGTCGGGTCAGTCACCGGAACGCCGCCGCGCGAAGCGGGGTGAGAACAGCTCCAGCAGCCGCACCGTCTCCTCGAACGGCAGCTGCCCCGGCGCCGGCCGCCCGCCGATCGCCGAATACGTGATCCGCGAGCCCAGGACCGGCAGCATGAGCCGCGACGCGGCACCCTCCGCGCCCATGGCGATGACGATCACGCCGCGGTGCTGGTGCCGCAGGGTGAACTCGGTGAGGGTCCGCACGTCGTCGGGGCCGTGCGCCATCGTGCTGACCTTGACCAGGTCGGCACCGGCGGCGAAGCCGTCCTCGACGAGCGAGTCGAGATACGCCGCGGAGGGGGTGGCGGTGAAGTCGTGGTGCGACAGGATCACGAGCGTGCCGTGCGCGCGGGCGGCGGCGACGACCCCGGGCCGGATCTCGGCGGAGGCCAGCTCGACGTCGACCGCGTCGACCGCGGGCATGATCGCCTCGTAGAGCCGCAGCCGCTCCGGCTCGTCACCCGCCCAGTAGCCGCCCTCATCCTTGGCGCGGACCGTCGCGAGGGTCGGCACGCCGGCGAACGGCCGGATCTGCCGCAGGGCGTGCTCGGGGCCCGTCGAGGCATACCAGTCGACGCGCAGCTCGGCGACGTCGACACCGCGGTCCCGGACGAGCGCCGCGTCCCGCTCCGCGTCCTCGTCGCCGAAGCTGACCGCGACCAGCGGCACCTCCTCGGCGAGCCGCTCCCGCAGCGTTGCCATCCAGCACTCCCCCCGCGCTCCCGATCGACAAGGCAGGCCGACCCGGCAGGTCGACAGGGGGAGTCTACGTGCCGGGTACGACAACCTTTTCACCGTCGGCGGCGCAGCGTCCGCTCGTAGTCCTGGAAGCGGGCCTTGGCGATCACCGACCGGTCCGGGGCGCGCAGGACGAGCCCCTCGGCGTGCCCGGCGACACCGTCGAGCCCGACCAGCGTGGCCGGCAGCGACGAGGTCAGCAGCTCGTGCATCTCCGCGATCACGGTCGGCAGCGAAGCGCCGGTCCGGTGCCACAGGCGCGGGGTGAGCTCCAGGCCCGCCGCCGCGGCGAGGGTGAGGAGCCCGTCCTCGGGCACCCACGGCTGGCCGCCGGACTCGCGCCACGCCGAGATCCGCGCGGGCGGCCAGGTCAGCGGTTCCTGCCAGTCGGCCAGGTCGGCCACGTCGAACAGGCGCCACCCGAAGCGCGCCGGGTCCCTGGTGTACTGCTTCGCCGCGCCACCGACCTTGCCGCCGTACAGCTCCAGGTAGTACACGCGGATGCCGGCGCCGGTCGGCAACCGCGAAGCGAGCGGCTTGAGCTGCTCGACGATGCCGAGCGCCGGGTTGCCGATGAGGTCGCCCTTCGCATACAGCAGTTCCTCCCGCGAGCCGATGAGGTAGGAGCCGTCGGGCAGCAGGACGATCCGGCTGTTCGTCCCGTCGACCTTCTCGGTCGCGATGACGCCGCCGGGGAACACCGTCGCCGGGTCGGTCAGACCCCCGTCGCGGGGATCCAGCGTGTGGTACGTCGGGATCGAGGGGTACTTCGTCAGCGAGTTGAGCAGCCGCAGATCGACCGCGCGGACATCGAACATCGCCACATCATCCGCGCCGAAAATACCGGGCGGCACCCGGATATCCGCTGCTACGGTTCCCGGCACAAGATGTCCCGCCGTGGTGACCCGGTGCGTAGACGCCGGATACTTCGACTGTTAATCGAGAGGTCGCAGGTTCGACTCCTGCCGTCCCGGCTCATCGGGACGTAGCTCAGCGGATAGAGCACTTCGTGCCGGCGCCGCCTTGATCTCGGGTCACCACGACGGGACATCTCCATGTCTTCAGCAGGCCCGGAGAGGGTGATCCCGAGATGGCGAAGTTCAACCAGAAGACGATGACCAGGCAGCACGGGGTCACCTACGAGGGCGGCCCGGGCTACGCGCGGGACCTGAAGTCGGAGCTGTTCCTGCTGGCCGTGACCAACATGGTCGGCGAGCAGACGTTCTACGAGCCGGCCGGCGACCGCGACGAGCGCTACCGCCAGCTGATCGCCGCCGCCGCAGTCAAGCACCCGCAGTGGACCGTGCGGTTCCTGCGCTGGCTGCGCGGCGGTGCCAACCTGCGCACCGCGTCGCTGGTCGGTGCCGCCGAGTACGTCCGCGCCCGGCTGGCCGCCGGCCTGGTCAACGGCACCGGCGAGCACCGGCAGGTGGTCGCCGACGTGCTGCAGCGCGCCGACGAGCCGGGTGAGCTGCTCGCGTACTGGACGTCACGTTACGGCCGGGCCGTGCCGAAGCCGGTGAAGCGGGGTGTCGCCGACGCGGCCGCGCGCCTGTACACCGAGCGCAACCTGCTCAAGTACGACACCGCGAGCCACGCGTTCCGGTTCGGTGACGTGCTCGACCTGACCCACCCGACCCCGGCCGGCGCGTGGCAGGGCGACCTGTTCACGTTCGCGCTCGACCGCCGCCACAACCGGCCCGCGCCGCGCGTGGCCGAATCGCTGACGACGGTCGCCGCCAACGCGGCCCTGCGCGCCGAGGCGGCGGAGGACCCGGCGGTCCTGCTGGCCCCCGAGCGGCTCCGCGCGGTCGGCATGACCTGGGAGGACGCGCTGTCGCTGGGTGGTTCCCGGCTGCCCAAGGACCGCCTGTGGGAGGCGCTCATCCCCTCGATGGGCTACATGGCGAAGTTGCGCAACCTCCGGAACTTCGACCAGGCGGGCGTGTCCGACGAGGTCGCCGCGGCGGTCGCGACGCAGCTGGCGGACCCGGCCGAGGTGGCCCGGTCGCGGCAGCTGCCGATGCGGTTCCTGTCGGCGTACCGGGCGGCACCGTCGCTGCGGTGGGCCTGGGCACTCGAGCGGGCGCTGAACCTGAGCCTGGCGAGCATCCCGGAGGTGCCGGGCAGCACGCTGATCCTCATCGACACGTCGGGTTCGATGCACTCGGCGTTCTCCAAGGACGGCACCCTCATGCGCTGGGACGCAGCGGTGATCTTCGGGTTGGCGCTGGCGCTGCGGTGCGAGCGGGCGAAGGTCGTGTCGTTCTCGACCCGGACCACGGTGTTCCCGGTAGAGCCGGGCGAGTCGCTGCTGCGCGGGATCGACCGGTTCAAGGCGAAGGGGCACTTCCACAACGGCGGCACGAACACGGCCTCGGCGGTGCGGGAGCATTTCCGGCGCCAGGACCGGGTGGTGATCCTGACCGACGAGCAGGCCTCCTACGACGGCAACGTGTCCACGTCGGTGCCCGACACGGTGCCGCTGTTCACCTGGAACCTGGCCGGGTACCGGATGGGCCACACCCCGCAGGTGCGCAACCGCTGGACGTTCGGCGGCCTGACCGACGCGGGGTTCGGCATGATCGGGCTGCTCGAAGCGGGCGACCGCAGCATGTGGCCCTTCTAAGGCTTGAGTGGGAGCGAAGCGAGCATGGGGGGTGTGGGGAGGCGCAGCCCCCCACGGAACCGCCGGCGAAGCCGACGGAGCTAGGAACAGCGTTCGAACAGGCCGATGGTCTCGAAGTGCTGGGTCATGGGGAAGCTGTCGAAGGCGCGGATCTGTGACAGCGAATACCCGAGGCCCAGCAGCGAGGCGGTGTCCCGGGCGAACGCGGCCGGGTCGCACGCGACGTAGGCGACGGCGCGCGGCGACCTGGCCGCGATCGACGACACCACCTCACGGCTGGCGCCGGCCCGGGGCGGGTCGAGGACGACCAGGTCGACGCTGCGCCAGCGCGGGTTGGCGATCGTGGCGGCCACATCGCCGTTGACGAAGCGGACGTCGGGCAGGTCGCGCAGCGCCTTGCGGCCCGCGGCGACGGCCCGGCGGTCGCCCTCCACGACGGTGACCGGCCCGCAGTGCGGCGCGAGGGTGGCCGCGAAGAGCCCGACACCGCCGTACAGGTCCCAGGCCCGCTCCCCCGCCGCCGGACGCAGCATCTCCAGCACCGTGCCGGTGAACGCGGCGACGGCGTGCGGGTGGACCTGCCAGAACCCGCCGGCGTCGACGCTCCACTCGTGGCCGGCGGCGACCTCACGGACCCGGACGGGCGGTCCGGTGAGCCGGCCGCTGCGGGCGGCCCGGGTCAGCACCGCGGTCTCCCCGCCGGACGCGGCGACGGCCTCGACGGTCGAACCGGCCGGCCACCGCTCGGTGGTCACCGGCAGCGCCTGGATCGCCGGATGCGCGATCCGGCACCGGTCGACCGGGACGATCTCGCCGGAGCGGTGGCGGTGGAAACCGGCCCGTCCGTCGTCGTCCACGGCGTACTGCACCCGGGTCCGCCAGCCGAGCGGTCCACCCGGCAGGGGCTCCACCTGTACCTCCGCCGAAAATGCTGCCAACCGGGCCAGCTGCTCGGCGAGGACCTGGGATTTCAGCCGTCGCTGGGCGGCCGGGTCGACGTGCTGCCAGTCACAGCCGCCACAGGCGCCGGGGCCGGAGAACGGGCACGGCGGGATGACGCGGTCCGGCGACGGCAGCAGGATCTCGACCGCGTCGGCGCGCAGGTAGCCCTTGCGTTCGTCGGTGATCCGGGCGAGGACCCGCTCCCCCGGCAACGCGTGCCGGACGAAGATCACCCGCCCGTCGTGCCGCGCCACGCAGTGCCCACCGTGCGCGACGGCACCGACTTCGAGCTCGAGCAGACTCATTCTGCGGGTGTTTCGGGGGTACGGCGTGGGCCGCGCTGAGGTCCCCGGGTGAACGCGGCGTCGAGCTTGGCGATGTCGACGTCGTCGATGGAGCTGAGCTGCCACGGGACGCTGGTGACCATGACCCCCGGCTCGAACAGCAGCCGGCCCTTGAGCCGCAGCGCGCTCTGGTTGTGCAGCAGGTGCTCCCACCAGCGCCCGACCACGTATTCGGGGATGAAGACGGTGACCACGTCCCGGGGCGAGTCGCGCCGTTTCGACCGGACGAAGTCCAGGATCGGGCGGGTGATCTCGCGGTACGGGCTGTCCACGACCGTCAGCGGTGCCGGGATGCCCCGCCGCTCCCACTCCGCCTGCAGGTTGCGGGTGTCGTGGTCGTCGACGTTGACGGTCAGCGCGGTCAGCGAGTCGGGCCGGGTGGCCTGCGCGTACGCCACGGCCCGCAGCGTCGGGCGGTGCACCTTGCTGACCAGGACCACGGCGTGGTTGCGCGACGGCAGGACGGGCCGGTCCTCCGACGGGGTCAGTTCGCGGGCAACGGTGTCGTAGTGCTTCTTGATGCCGACCATCAGGAAGTAGATGACGATCATCGCGATGATGGCGATGTACGCGCCGAGCAGGAACTTCGTGATGAGCACGACGACGAGCACGGCGCTGGTCATGCTCAGGCCGATGATGTTGATCGTCCTGGACCGGATCATCCGGGCGCGGGTGCCCTTGTCGCGAACCGTGCGCAGCAGCCGGTTCCAGTGCCGGATCATGCCGGCCTGTGACAGCGTGAACGACACGAACACGCCCACGATGTACAGCTGGATGAGCCGGGTCACCTCGCCGTTGAAGCCGACGATGAGGATCATCGCGGCCAGGGCCAGCAGGATGATGCCGTTGGAGAACGCCAGCCGGTCGCCGCGGGTGTGCAGCTGGCGGGGCAGGTAGCGGTCCTGGGCGAGGATCGAGCCGAGGACCGGGAAGCCGTTGAACGCGGTGTTGGCGGCGAGGAACAGGATCAGTGCGGTGATCACGGCGACGACGTACAGCATGATCGAGCCGTTGCCGAAGACGGTCTCGCCGAGCTGGGTGGTGACCGTCTTCTGCACGTAGTTGGCCGGGCCGGCGATGATCTGCCGGCTCGGGTCCTCCACGTACTGCAGGCCGGTCTTGCGGGCCAGCAGGATGATGCCGAGCAGCATGGTGATCGAGATCGAGCCGAGCAGCAGCAGCGTGGTCGCCGCGTTCTTGCTCTTCGGCTCCTTGAACGCGGGCACGCCGTTGGAGATCGCCTCGACGCCGGTGAGGGCGGCACAGCCGGAGGAGAACGTGCGCAGCAGCAGGAACGCCATCGCCCAGGCGTTGAGGTTGGCCTGTTCGGCCTCGATGTGCAGCCCGGCGCTCGGCGCGCGCAGGTCGTCGCCCAGGATGAAGATCTTGAAGAAGCCCGTGAGGATCATGCCGATCATCACGATCATGAAGCCGTACGTCGGGATCGCGAAGGCGCTGCCGGACTCGCGGATGCCGCGCAGGTTCAGCGCCGTCAGGACAGCGATCGCGATGATCGCGATGGCGACCTTGTGGGTGGCGACCCACGGCACGACCGAGCCGAGGTTCGCCACGCCGGACGCGGTCGACACGGCGACCGTCAGCACGTAGTCCACGAGCAGCGCGCTGGCCACTGCGACCCCGAACCGCGGCCCGAGATTGACGGACGCCACCTCGTAGTCGCCGCCGCCGGACGGATACGCGTGCACGTTCTGCCGGTAGCTCGCGACGACCGTGAGCATCACCACAGCGACGGCCAGACCGACCCACGGGGACACCAGCAGCGTGCTGGCACCCGCGATCGACAGGGTCAGCAGGATCTCGTCGGGGGCGTAGGCGACTGACGACAGCGCGTCGGAGGCGAAGACGGGAAGGGCGATGCGCTTGGGCAGCAGCGTGTGTTTCAGCCGGTCCGAGCGGAACGGTCGGCCAAGGAGCAGCCGCTTCATCAGGGAGGTGGGACTGGCCACGACCGCTAAGCGTACGGGTCGCGCGCCTGCCGGATGCACCGGTCCGGTCCGCGCATGGCATCCTCAACACGAGTGCCGCACACATCGGAGGCGTTTTGTGCACGTGGTGATCATGGGGTGCGGGCGCGTGGGTTCAACCCTCGCGCTGAGCCTCGAACAGCGCGGACACTCGGTCGCGGTGATCGACTCCGACGCCGACGCCTTCCGCCGCCTCGGCGGCGACTTCACCGGCGCGACCGTCACCGGCGTCGGCTTCGACCGTGACGTGCTGCTCTCCGCGGGCATCGAGCGTGCCGACGCCTTCGCCGCCGTCTCCTCCGGCGACAACTCCAACATCATCTCGGCCCGGGTCGCCCGCGAGACGTTCGGCGTCGAGCGGGTCGTCGCCCGCATCTACGACCCGAAGCGCGCCGAGGTGTACGAGCGGCTCGGCATCCCCACCGTCGCCACCGTCCGCTGGACCGCCGACCGCATGCTGCGCCACCTGGTCCCGGAGGGCAACGTCGAGGTCTGGCGCGACCCGACCAGCACGGTCTCCATCATGGAGATCCCGATGCACCCGGACTGGATCGGCCACTCCGTCGGCGACCTGGAGGCCCGCAGCGGCACCCGGCTGGCCTACCTGATGCGCTTCGGCCTGGCCATGCTCCCCACCGCGTCGACCGTGATCCAGGACGGCGACCTCGCCTTCATGCTCGTCACCGACGAGATGGTCGCCTCCGTGACGAAAATCACCGGCTCCGCTCCCGAAGGGGGACACTGATCATGCGGATCGCCATCGCCGGTGCCGGCAACGTGGGCCGCTCCATCGCCACCGAGCTCGTCGACAACGGCCACCAGGTCATGCTCATCGAGCGCGTCCCCCGCATGGTCCGCCCCGAGCGCGTTCCCGCCGCCGAGTGGATCCTGGCCGACGCCTGCGAGCTGTCCTCCCTGCAGGAGGCCGACCTGGCCTCCTGCGACGTGGTCGTCGCGGCCACCGGCGACGACAAGGTCAACCTGGTCGTGTCGCTCCTGGCGAAGACCGAGTTCGCGGTGCCGCGGGTGGTCGCCCGCATCAACCGCGCCGAGAACGAGTGGCTCTTCAACGAGCAGTGGGGCGTCGACGTCTCCGTCAGCAAGCCCCGCCTCATGGCCGCCCTCGTCGAGGAGGCCGTCTCCGTCGGCGACCTGGTCCGGCTGATGACGTTCCGCCAGTCCGAGGCGAACCTGGTGGAGATCACGCTGCCGGAGGGCGCACCGTATGTCGGCCACCCGGTCCGCGAGGTGCCGCTGCCGCACGACTCGGCGCTGGTCGCCATCCTGCGCGGCAAGCGCGTCCTCGTCCCGACGCCCGACGACCCGCTGGAGGTCGGCGACGAGCTGGTGTTCGTGGTCACGGCGGCGATGGAGGACTCGGTCCGGGCCGTGGTCCTGGGCGCGGACTCGGTCGAGAACACCCGCAAGAAGCGCGGCCCTCAGTTCTTCTAGCTGTGCCCACGGCTCCGTGATCCGGGAGACCTTGTGTACCCAGGGGTGCACAAGGTTTACCGGATCATCAGGAACCGGGGACGGGTTCGGCCGGGGTCGGCTCGGTGGCGCGGATGATGCGGCGGGCCTGCCACACCGTCAGGGCGGCCAGCAGGGCATACGGCGGCCAGCCGAGGGCCAGCCTGACCACGCCGAGCAGGTTGGCGTCGTTCTCCTGGTAGATCCAGATCTGGACGCCGAGCTTCGCCAGGTAGACGACCGCCCAGAGGACGGTGAGCCAGGCGAAGGCGCGCAGGAGGCGAGCGTTGTCACGCCAGCGGGTCCCGCCCTTGTCGAGCATGACGGACCAGAGCCAGCCGACCAGAGGGCGGCGGAGCGCGACCGAGGCGAGCATGCCGACCGCGTAGCCGCCGGTGAGGATCATGCCCGGCAGGTAGATGTCCTTGGCGTCGCCGCTCTTCCAGGCCAGGTAGGCGCCGATCGCGATGCCGAACACGCCGTTGATCGCGTGGCGGATCGACTCGCGGCGGCTCAGGCGGTATGCGGCCATCGACAGCGCCGCGCCGACCGCCACGATGAGCGACGTGCGCAGCGACCACCAGTGGAAGCGGTCGCCCAGGAAGTTGACCACGATGAAGAGCGTGATCGGGATGCTCGACTCGATGAGGCCGCGCACACCGCCCAGCTGCTCGGACATCTGCACCGAGAAGGGTGGAAGTGGTGCCTCTTCGTCGGTGTCCGCGGTCTTACCTGGCTGCATCCGGCCTCACCTGGGTGTGTCGAGCTCGTAGTACGGGTTGTAGAGCACCTTACGGCCGTCGCGGACCGCAATGCGCCCCTTCGCCGTGATCGCTCGACCGGGCTCGATGCCGGCGATGTGCCGGCGCCCCAGGAAGACCAGGGTGACGAGGTCACTGCCGTCGAACAGCTCCGCCTCGAGGGTGGGCAGGTTGGTGCGCGGCGTATAGACCACCGTGCGTAGCCGGCCCTTCAGGCTGACGACCTGACCGCGGCGGCAGGCGAGCGCGGGCATGCTGCCGCACTGCTTGGCGTCGCGTTGCAGTTCTTCGGCGTCGAGCTCCGCCTCGCTGGCGGTCAGGCGACGGAAGAACTTCCGCAGCCCGCGCGCCTGCTCGACAGACGTATCGACGACTTTCTCACTGTCCGTGGTCATGATGTCGGTGCCACCCTCCTCGGCCAGACATGACACCTCACTACGACGGTACAGCTCATGGTGGCTATTTGCGCCGGGGCCTCGGTGACGGCTTTCGGCGCTCCGCCCCATCGGCACCGTCGGCACCGTTCGCCGCATCCTTCAGCTGGACCTCGGAGCTGCCGTCGGCGGCGGTCGCCTCGGCGACCTCCTTCGGCAGGTGCAGCGGCAGGGGCTCGCGGACCGGCATCGCGTCGTGTCCCCGGTCGACGACCAGGTTGCGCAGGCAGGCCAGCAGCGGCGGTGCGGCGTCGGGGTCGATCGCGGCCGGCCCCTGGAAGACGGCGCGGACCAGCCAGCGCGGGCCGTCGATGCCGACGAACCGGATGTCGGTCAGACCGTCGGGGGTGCGGACCCGGGCGCGCAGCTCGACACCCCACTCGCCGTCGGCGTCCTCGGCCGCGACGCCGTCGGTGAACAGCTGCTTGCGGATCTCGGCGCGGACCTCGTCCCAGATGCCCTCGCTGCGGGGTGCGGCGAAGACGCCGAGCTGCAGCGCGCTGTCGTTGTGGACGAGCACGATCTGCTGGATCTTGCCCTCGTTGTCGGCCTGGACGCGGACCTCCACGTCGTCGACCGCGGGCACCTTGAGCGCACCCAGGTCGAGCTGCGGGATGCCGGCGGGCGCCTCGGTGATGTCATACGGGCCTTCGGGCCGGTCCGCCTTGGGGGGCCCGGTCTCCTCGGCCTCGTCGTCGACGAGGCCCAGCTCCTCCTCGAGCTGACGGGCGCCGCTCGCGCGGGTGTCTTCCTTCGCGTGCCGCCCGCTCCCGCTCTTGCGCGAGAAGATCACTGCTTTGCCTCCAGTTCAGCATGACCACCGGTGGATCCGTGACCCCCGGCTCCGCGCACAGTATCGGGAAGGTGGTCGACGCCGTGGAAGTGTGCCCGCTCCACGCGCTGGACCACAAGCTGGGCAATCCGGTCGCCCCGGCTGATTTTGGCCGTGATCACCCGATCGTGATTGACCAGGTTCACCAGGATCTCCCCGCGGTACCCGGCGTCGATGGTGCCCGGCGCGTTGAGCACCGTCACACCGAGCCGGTGCGCGAGGCCCGACCGCGGGTGGACGAGACCGACGTAGCCCTCCGGCAGCGCGATCGCGATCCCCGTGGGGACCAGCGCCCGCTCGCCCGGGGCGATGTCGATGTCCCGGGCCGCGACCAGGTCGGCGCCCGCGTCGCCCGGGTGCGCATACGCCGGCAGCGGCAGCTCGGGGTCGAGCCGCCGGACGTGAACCTCCACCGTCATGCCTCCATCCTGCCGGGTGCCCGTAGGCGCCGGACACGTACCCTCGCACACGTGGCACAGCCGACCTCGTACCGTGAGCGCCTCACCGTCGCCTGGTGGCTCTGGCTGCCCGCGGCGGCGATTGCCGGACTCCTCGCCGCCGAGGTCAGGCTCGGCGCGCCCGGCCTGGCGACCTGGATCCCCTACCTGGTGCTGCTGCCCCTGGCCACCGTCGGGCTGTGGTGGCTGGGACGCATCCGCGTCGAGGTGTCCAACGGCGAGCTACGGGTCGACGACGCGCACATCCCGCTGCGATACGTCGGTGAGGTGACGGCGCTGTCCGCCGCGGACAAGCGCGACCTGCTCGGGCCGTACGCGGATCCGGAGGCGTTCGTCATCCAGCGGCCGTGGATCACCGGTGCGGTCCGCATCGACGTGGCCGACGACGCCGACCCCACGCCGTACTGGCTGATCAGCACCCGGCACCCGGAGCGGCTCGCGGCGGCGCTCAGCTCTCGA
Organism: Dactylosporangium cerinum; assembly: GCF_042653625.1. Lineage (NCBI taxonomy): Bacteria > Bacillati > Actinomycetota > Actinomycetes > Micromonosporales > Micromonosporaceae > Dactylosporangium > Dactylosporangium cerinum. The sequence goes on from NZ_JBHSIU010000004.1 coordinate 209,095, forward strand.
TGATCTTCCGGCCGGGCTGCAGTTCCTTGCGGATCTCGGCGCCGAGCGCCATCGTGGCCCGGCGGTTGAGGAACCCACCGACGGCGGCACCGGTCAGGAACGGCCCCAGCGTGCTCAGGTTGCGCCCGAACCGCCTGAGCAGCCGGTCCCGCAGCTCCTTGCGCATCGCGGTGCCCATGGCGGCGGCGACGCTGCCACCGACCCGCAGCGGGTTGATCCCGCGGCGCTCGGCCCACGCCTGGATCAGGGCCGCGGCACGCTGGGTGCCGGTGCCCTCCACCGGGCGACCGTAGACGGCGTGCAACTCGCCGATCAGCTTCATCTCCACCGCGACCACGGCGACCGTCTCGGCGGCCAGCAGGACCGGGGCGGACAGCAGGCTCGGGGTCACGGCCCACTCGACGGCGGCGACACCGCCGCCCGCGGCGCCGATGCCCGCGGTGACCCGGGCCGCGTTGCGGACGAGCCGCTCCGCGAGCGCGTCGCCCTCGAGGCCGCCGTGATGCTGGATCAGCGTGTCGAGATCACGCACCGGGATGTGCGGTGCGACGCTCGTCACGGAATCGGTGACCCAGTTGAGCGCCTTTTTGGGCCGGAACAGGTCCTTGACGCCCCGCTGGCGGATCTCCAGGCGCACCAGGCGGCCGAGCAGGCGCCGGCGTTCCTTCTGCTCGACGCCCTCGTCGGTCAGCGCCGCCACCGCGGAGGACAGCTCAGCCCCGCCCACGGCATCGGCGTCCTCCCCGCCGGTGCGTTCGGCACCGGCGTATTCGGCACCGGTCACGGGCTGGTTCTCGGCGAGCTCGTCGGGCTGGGCCATCGTCTACCTCCGAGGGTGTGAAACGGTGCCGCCTAAGACTCAAGCACGCCTGTGCCCGATCCGCGTGATCAACTCACACGCACTCCCGGCAGATCAGCTCCCCGTTGCGCTCGGCAGCAAGCTGGCTGCGGTGGTGCACCAGGAAGCAGCGCGAGCAACGGAACTCGTCGGCCTGCATCGGCAGGACCTTGACCGTCATGTCCTCGTCGGCGAGGTCCGCGCCGGGGAGCTCGAAGGTCTCGCCCAGATCGGTCTCGTCGACGTCGACGATCGCCGATTGCGCATCGGTCCTGCGGGACTTCAGCTCCTCGAGGCTGTCCTCCCCGAGGTCGACCTCGTCGCGACGCGGCGCGTCGTAGTCGGTGGCCATCGGTGTTCACACTCCCAATTCATTCGCCCGTAGGTGTCGCGCCCGGTGTAACGTCCAACGGGCGGCGTACCTTACCGCTCTCGTGCGTTTGTTGTACGCCCACTCGCGGAAACTTGTTCCCAATGTGACCCAGGCGACACAACACCGTCCGGGCAATCCGGCCCGCCCGGGGCGCGGCGGATGCGACCTTACCGCCACACGGCCATTTCCGTGGGGAGTCGAACCGCAACGGCGAGTAGGAACTTTGCGGTATCCCCGGTGGGGACTTCAACATGGATCCTCGACAGGCGCTAACCTTCCCGGCAGCCAGAGCGTCTATCTGGTGACGGAGTCGCTTTGGGGCGGGGAGAACCACTGCCATGAGTTTTGCGCGGGTGAGGGCGCTGGCCCTGGTTGGGCTGCTTGTTGTCACCGCGGCGGTGTTCGTGACCATCGCCTTGATCAAGGACCGCCAGACCGGTCCCGTGAAGGCCAATGAGTGCGCTCAGGACGCTGTGATCGTCAACGACACGTTGCCTGAGGAGAAGCAGGTCAACCTCAACGTGTTCAACGCGACCAGCAAACCCGGCCTGGCCGGCGAGATCAGCAACGACTTCGCCAGCCGCGGGTTCAAGTCCACGGTGCAGAACGCCGCACCCAACCCGCCGGTGAAGAAGCCCGAGACGAAGGTCGCGGTCATCCGGTTCGGGCCGAAGGCCGTCGGCGCCGCATGGCTGGTGCGGGCGTACTTCCTGAACAAGTCCGAGGACGAGTTCGACAAGAACCGCCAGGACGACAAGGTGGACGTCATCCTGGGCGCCAAGTTCCAGCAGTTGCCGACGGTGACCGAGGTCAAGCAGTCGATCGGCGCCCTGGGCAACCCCGAGCTGCCCGAGGGCACCTGCGCCGAGGCCTAGGCCCCCTCAGGGGCCCTTGTCCGCGTCCAGTTCGACCAGGCGGTCGTGCAGGCCCTTGTGCAGGGCCGGCGGGGCCGCCACCACCATGTCCGGGCCCGGCGCGGCACCGGACAGGCCGGTCACCAGCAGGCCCGCCTCCGCCGCGACCAGGCCACCGGCGGCATGGTCCCAGGCGTTGAGGCCCTTCTCGTAGTACGCGTCCAGGCTGCCCTCGGCGGCCAGGCACAGGTCGATCGCCGCGGCGCCGAGGCGGCGCACGTCACGGATCTCGCCGATCAGACCGGCCAGCACGGCGGCCTGGTGCAGGCGGCGGTCGGCGGCGTACCCGAAGCCGGTGCCGACCAGTGCCTGGCGCAGGTCGGTCTGACCGGAGCCCGACAGCCGCCGCCCGTCGGCGAACGCCCCGCCGCCGAGCACCGCCGTCCACTCCTTGCCGGTCGCGGCGTTGATGACCACTCCGGCGACCACCGTGCCGTCGACCTCGGCGGCCAGGGACACGGCATACTGCGGCAGGTCGTACAGATAGTTCACCGTGCCGTCGATCGGGTCGAGGATCCAGCGGACCTCCTGCCCCCCGCCCGCTTCGGTGCCGAACTCCTCCCCCAGCACCGAGTCACCGGGCCGCGCGGCCCGGATCGCCTCGCGGACCTGCCGCTCGACCGCCCGGTCCGCGGCCGTGACCACGTCGGTGAGCGTCGACTTCGTCGCCACGGGGTCGACGCCGGCGGTCCGCATGGCCCGCGCGAGCGCCGCCGCCTCCCGGGCGATGGACACCGCGAGACCCAGCAGTTCGTGTTCCCGATCCATGCAACCATCCTGTCAGGACCGGGTTTTCCCCATCCGTTCGGTCACAACGTGGGGTCTGGATCGCGGGTCGGGCCCACAAGGCGGGATGTTGGGGCGAGAGAGCGTTACAATTCACGCGCTGCCCGCTGTCGCTCGTGAATCCGCCCCGGACGCACGGCACACGGGCGCCACCAAAAGCACCCAGGCCCACTCAGCACGGCCGCGCCGTGCGCGACTTCGGCCGCACCGGCCGTCGCTCGCTCATCGCACCGGAAGGTCGTTCGTGACAGCAGCTCACCAGCCCAGCGTCGACGTACGCTCGCTCGCCGACTCGCTGATCGCGCGTGCGGCCGCCAATGGCGGCCACCTCACGTCGGCGGAGGTCGCGCAGGCGGTCGACACCGCAGATGTGACCCCCGCACACGCCAAGAAGCTGCTCAGGAGTCTCACCGAGGCGGGCGTCACCATCGTCGTCGACGACTCCGCCAACGGGCGGCGCCGGGTCGCGGCGGCACGTTCCGCGACCCCCGCGTCCAAGGCGGCCACCGCCAAGGCCGCACCGGCGCGTAAGGCGCCGGCCGCCAAGCCGCTGACAGCCGTCGAGTCCGCATCGGATTCGGGGGTGGAGAGGGCGCCCGTGAAGAAGGCACCGACACCAGCAGCTCCCGCCAAGAAGGCCGCCCCGGCTGCCGCCGCTGCCGCGGCCGCTCCGGTGAAGGCCGCGCCCGCGAAGAAGGCCGCCGGTCCGGCGAAGAAGGCCGCCGGCCCCGTGAAGAAGGCCCCCGGCGACGCCACCGACCCGGCCGCCCCGAAGGCCGCCGGCGACGAGCCGGAGCTCGAGGAGATCGACGACGCCGCGCTCGTGGCCGAGATCGAGGACGTCGTCGCCGAGGAGCCGGTCGAGGTCGTCAAGGCCGTCGAGGCCGACGCCGAGGCCACCGCGACCGACGACGACTTCGCGTGGGACGACGAGGAGTCCGAGGCGCTCAAGCAGGCCCGCCGCGACGCGGAGCTGACGGCGTCCGCCGACTCGGTGCGCGCCTACCTCAAGCAGATCGGCAAGGTCCCCCTGCTCAACGCCGAGCAGGAGGTCGAGCTGGCCAAGCGGATCGAGGCCGGGCTCTACGCGGCCGAGCGGCTGCGGGCCGCCGAGGACGCCGGCGAGCCGATGGTCATGCCGGCCAGCCGCGACTTCATGTGGATCTCCCGTGACGGCGAGCGCGCCAAGAACCACCTGCTGGAGGCCAACCTCCGGCTCGTGGTGTCACTTGCTAAGCGATACACGGGCCGTGGCATGGCGTTCCTGGACCTCATCCAGGAGGGCAACCTCGGTCTCATCCGCGCCGTCGAGAAGTTCGACTACACCAAGGGCTACAAGTTCTCCACGTATGCCACCTGGTGGATCCGGCAGGCCATCACCCGCGCCATGGCCGACCAGGCCCGCACCATCCGCATCCCGGTGCACATGGTCGAAGTGATCAACAAGCTCGGCCGCATCCAGCGCGAGCTGCTCCAGGACCTGGGCCGCGAGCCCACCCCGGAGGAGCTGGCCAAGGAGATGGACATCACGCCGGAGAAGGTGCTGGAGATCCAGCAGTATGCGCGTGAGCCCATCTCGCTCGACCAGACCATCGGCGACGAGGGCGACAGCCAGCTCGGTGACTTCATCGAGGACTCCGAGGCGGTCGTCGCGGTCGACGCGGTGTCGTTCTCGCTCCTGCAGGACCAGCTCCAGCAGGTCCTGCAGACGCTCTCCGAGCGCGAGGCGGGTGTCGTGCGGCTGCGGTTCGGCCTCACCGACGGCCAGCCGCGCACGCTCGACGAGATCGGCCAGGTCTACGGCGTGACCCGCGAGCGGATTCGCCAGATCGAGTCGAAGACGATGTCGAAGCTGCGCCACCCGTCGCGTTCGCAGGTCCTGCGCGACTACCTCGACTGATCCTCATATTCCGCTCTGCGCGAACCCGGGCTGTCCCTTTTGGGCCAGCCCGGGTGTGTTTCCGGTCACGGAGGGCATGAGTGAGGGGTGCCGCCGCCCCAACCCACTTGTGATCGCCGCCGAGGCGCGATAGGAAGCACGTAGCGGGTGTTGCGTATCAGAGCCAGCACCGCACGACGGAAATGTGACATCGGTCCCGCACTTCAGGTGGGAACGATGTCAGGCACCACGGTGTTGGACCATCTGTGAACGACGCAAGGAAGCGTTCGTCGGTGACGATCAGAGGAGGAAGGCGATGAACCCGACCCTCACGCCGCCGCCGGAGACGGCAGCGCCCCTAGCCGCCGAGGAACGGTGCGACCGCTGCAGCGCGGCAGGCAAACTACGAGTTCGGCTCGCCGAAGGCGGCGACCTGATCTTCTGTGGACATCACGCAAACAAGTACGCTGACCACCTGGCCAAGATCGCGGTGGAGGTAGCAGTCGCCCCGGACTTCACGTGGCGAGGCACCGAGATCACGACCAGCTGACCAATACCCGTGCCCGTAGGGCGTCCCGGCTATCGGGGCGTCCTACGGCCGTTTCCAGGCCCTGAGCGCGACTCTTCTCGTCACCTCGCCCGGGCCGCCTTCACCTCGGCCAGGCCGCCTTCACCTCGGCCAGGCCGCCTTCACCTCGGCCAGGCCGCCTTCACCTCGGCCAGGCCGCCACACCCACGACTTACCCGGCTGGGCCGCCGCGCCCCACGCAACGCCAGCCAGGCCGCGGCACCACACGCAAATGCCGCCCAGGCTGCCGCACCCCGCTAAGCCGGCCAGGCTTCAGCACCCCACGCAACGCCAGCGAGGCCGCACCTCGCCAAGCCGGCTTGGCTGCCGCACCCCCGCCAAGCTGCCGCATTCCTCCGCACAGCACCGGTCGGGTTGCCACCCTCGGCACAACATCCGTGATCAAAGTCGCGAGCTGGTCGCCCGAGCAGCCGCAAGACGACTTCGATCCCGGATGCAAGATCGTCCACCCGGCCAGGACCCGCCGAGCGACACCGAACGACGGCGAAACGCCGACCAGCCCGCGCAAACCCGACCACGGACCGGACGCGACCGACCACGGACCGAACGCGACTCCGGACCCGACGCGGACCGAGCACGGACCCGCCCCAAATGCCCGCTTCGCACCGCACGCATGGTCACCGGCGCAGAACATCCGGCACCTGCGTCACCGGCCGGAGTGCTCACTCACCACGCCACCGTGATGAGCCGGGGCAACGATCGAGAAAAAGCGGACCGGGCGGGGACCGTCACATCGTCTGGATGGTGGCGATCCGCTCCTCGAGCTGCTCGATCGTCGCCTGCGCGCTCGGCGGGCCGCCGCACAGCCGCCGCAGCTCCGCGTGGATCTTGCCGTGGGGCAGGTTCGTCCGGTGGTGGTGTGCTGCTACCAGGGTGTTCAGCTGGCGTCGCAGGACGATGCGGCGCTCCCCTGCCGTCTTGGGCTGCTCCGGGGCAAGGGTCGCGGCGGCGGCCGGCGCCCGGCGTTTCTCGGCCGCGACCTGCTCCGCCTGGCGCTTGGAGAGCAGCGCGGACACCTGGTCGGCGGTGAGGAGGCCGGGCAGGCCCAGGTACTCCTCCTCCTCGGGCGTGCCCGTCTGCGCCGGCAGGCCGAACGTCGCGCCGTCGAAGATGACCTGGTCCAGCTCGGCGGTCGCGGAGAGCGCCTCGAAGCCCTTGAGCAGCTCGTCGCCGGCCTTCTCCTCGCGTTGCGCCCGCTCCAGGAGGTCGTCCTCGAAGCCCTCCTTCGTCTTCGGCGCGCCGAGGACGTGGTTGCGCTGGGCCTCCAGCTCGGCGGCGAGCTCCAGCAGGTGCGGCACGCTCGGCACGAAGACGGTGGCGGTCTCGTTGGTGCCGCGGGCCCGCACGAACCGGCCGATCGCCTGGGCGAAGAAGAGGGGGGTGGAGGCGCTGGTGGCGTACACGCCGACGGCCAGGCGCGGGATGTCGACGCCCTCGGACACCATGCGGACGGCGACCATCCAGCGGTCGTTGGACGCGGAGAAGGTGGCGATGCGGCCCGAGGAGCCCTGGTCGTCGGACAGGACGACGACGGCCTTCTCGCCGGTGATGTCGCTGAGGACCTTCGCATACGCCCTGGCCGCGGTCTGGTCGCTGGCGATGACGAGACCGCCGGCGTCGGGCATGCCGCCGGAGCGCAGGACCTGCAGGCGGGCGTCGGCGGCGCGCAGGACCTGCTGCATCCAGTCGCCGGTCGGGTCCAGCGCGGTGCGCCAGGCCTGCGAGATGAGGTCCTGGGTCATCGGCTCGCCGAGGCGGGCGGCCAGTTCGTCGCCGGCGGAGGTGCGCCAGCGGGTCTCGCCGGAGTACGCGAGGAAGATGACCGGCCGCACGACGCCGTCGGCGAGGGCTTCGGCGTAGCCGTACGTGGTGTCGGAGCGGGACCGGGCCATGCCGTCGGCGCCGCGCTCGTACTGGACGAACGGGATGGGGTTGTCGTCGGACCGGAACGGGGTGCCGGTCAGCATCAGGCGCCGCACGGCGGGTTCGAACGCGGCCTTGACGCCGTCGCCCCAGGACTTCGAGTCGCCGGCATGATGGATCTCGTCGAGGACGACCAGGGTCTTTCTGGTGAGTGTTCGCCGCTTGTGTACGGCGGGAGCCACGCCGACCTGCGCATACGTCACTACCGTGCCGTGGAAGTCCGAGGCCGCGTGCACGTCGGCGTTGCGGAATCCGGGGTCGAGATCGATCCCGACCCGGGCGGCGGCGTCGGCCCACTGCTTCTTCAGGTGTTCGGTCGGCGTGACGACGGTGAGGTTGTCGATCGTGCCGTCGCCGAACAGCTCAAGGGCGATCCGCAGCGCGAACGTCGTCTTGCCGGCGCCGGGCGTGGCGACGGTGAGGAAATCCTCCCGTTTGCCGCGCAGATACTCCATCAGTGCCTTGCGCTGCCACACCCGGAGTGTCTGTCCTGACTGCACCACCGGACGCGGCGGCATGCGGCACCCCCCTGAGAAACCCACACGGAAACGCCTCCGGGTCGGTGGACCGCGAAGGCGTTGCTCAGCCTAGCGGGCGCGGGGCGGCAGAGCGCCGATCCGCGCCGAACGTCACTACGACAGCGGGACGGCGGCCGTCAGGACGGGTCGTCGTTCTGCACGACGTTCTCGTAGATGTCCTTGCAGACCGGACATACCGGGAACCGCTTCGGGTCGCGCGACGGGACCCACAGCTTGCCGCAGAGCGCCTGCACCGGCGTCCCCTCGATCATGGCCTGCATGATCTTGTCCTTCGGGGCGTAGTGCGAGAACTTCTCGTGGTCGCCGGCGTCGTACCGGTAGTCGGTCTGCTCTTCCGTGCGCTGGTCGGTGAGCGTCGAGCCGAAGCCGCTGCCGGGAGTCTCGGGAGTGGTTGTCACGGGTCCCAGTCTGCCAGGCCGACGGCCAGGATGCCGCACGGCGGCCGGGGTTATCGTTGCCAGGTGATCAACCATGCCATCCGCTTCGGTGCCGAGTTCACGGCCGCCCTGGCGTCCGGCGCGCCGGTCGTCGCGCTGGAGAGCACCATCATCTCGCACGGGCTGCCCCGGCCGTCGAACCTGACCGTCGCGAAGGAGATCGAGGCGACGGTCCGCGCCGCGGGTGCCGTCCCGGCGACGATCGGCATGATCGGCGGCGAGATCGTGGTGGGCCTGTCCGACGAGGAGATCCACCACCTGGCCGGCAGCGACGACGTGGTGAAGCTCTCCGTCCGCGACCTGGCCCCGGCCGCCGCGTCCCGCGCCGACGGCGCGACCACCGTGGCGGCGACCTCGGCGATCGCGGTCGCGGCCGGCATCGCCGTCTTCGCCACCGGCGGGCTCGGCGGGGTGCACCGCGGCGCCGGCACCACGTTCGACGAGTCGGCGGACCTCACGGCCCTGTCCCGGCTGCCGATCACCGTCGTGTGCGCCGGCGTGAAGTCGATCCTCGACGTCGGCGCCACCCTGGAGCGGCTGGAGACGCTGGGCGTCAGCGTCGTCGGGTACGGCACCCGCCGCTTCCCCGGGTTCTACCTCAGCGACGCGGGGTTCGACCTCGACTGGTCCGTCGACGACCCGGCAGCCGCTGCGGCGGTCGTGCGTGCGGCGCGCGCTCAGGGCGTACACAACGGCGCGCTGATCGTGGCAAACCCGCTGCCGGTGGACGAGCAGCTCGATCCGGCCCTGCACGACCGGGTCCTCGGCGAGGGGCTGGCCGGGCTGGAGCGGGACAACGTGTCCGGCAAGGACGTCACCCCCTATCTGCTGTCGCACTTCCACGCCGCGACCGAGGGCCGCAGCCTGGACGTCAACGTGCGGATCATCCTGCGCAACGCCGACCTGGCCGCACGCATCGCCGCCGCACTGTGACGGTGATCGTCGTCGGTGATGTGGTCACCGACATCGTGACGGTCCACGAGGGGCCGCTGGCGATCGGCTCCGACACCCTCGCGTCGGTCCGCGCCGGTGGCGGCGGGTCGGCGGCGAACACCGCGGCGTGGCTCGGCTCGGTCGGGCATCCGGTGACGTTCGCCGGGGTCGCGGGCGACGACGAGCCCGGCACGGCCCGCCTCGCCGAGCTGGTCGCGGCCGGTGTCACGACGACGGTCCGGCGGGTGCCGGGGGTGGCGACCGGCACGGTGGTGGTCCTCGCGTCCGACGCGGAGCGGACCATGTTCACCGACCGCGGCGCCAACCAGCTGCTCTCCCCCACCGACGTCGACCGCGCCCTCGACGCCACCCCGGACGGGCGGCACCTGCACCTGTCCGCGTATGTCCTGTTCGACCCGGACTGCGCGCCCGCCGGCCGGCACGCCCTGCTCGCCGCGCACGAGCGGGGCCTCACGACCAGCCTGGACGCGGCGTCGGCGGCACCGCTGGAGCGGCTCGGGCCGGCGTTTTGGTCATCGGTACCAAATGTGGATCTGCTGTTCGCAAATCTTGACGAGGCGAGGGTGCTCGCCGGCCCCACCGGCTCCGCGGCGGACCTGGCGGCGGCGCTGCTGGACCGGGCGGGCGCGGTCGTCGTCAAGTCGGGTGCCGGCGGAGCGACCTGGGCCGGCCCGGCCGAGCCGCCGGTGCACGTGCCGGCGGTGCCGGTCGCGCGGGTGGTCGACCCGACGGGCGCCGGTGACGCGTTCGCCGCGGGTTTCCTGGCGGCGTGGCTGTCCGGCGCCTCCCCGGCGGACGCGCTGTCCAACGGCGCCCGCCTCGGCGCCCTCGCGGTGGCGCAGGTCGGCGGACGCCCTAGAGGTCGATGACCTTCGGCTTGGCGTGCTCGCGGTCGGTCAGGGCGTGCGAGGGGTCCGGATGCGACTGCTCCTGCCTGCCCTTGAACTTGTTGCGGAACCGGTGCTCGGGTCGCGGCCCCTTGTCGTTGGCGAGCAGCACCGCCGCCCACGGCAGCACCAGCGCGCCAGCGAGCAGCAGGCTCAGCCACAGCCAGAGCAGCGGCACCTTTGCCGTCACCAGGACCGCCGCCACGATCACGCAGAGGCCACGCAGCAGCATCATCGCCACATAGCGCCGCTCGCGGGATCGAAGTTCCTCTTCGGGCGAGCGCTCGGCGGTGGTGATCAGCTGCGGTTTCGCTCTGCGTCCCATCACCACCGAGTCTGCCACGTTGCGTGGATCAGGTGTCCGACGGCTTCACCGGCGCCGAGTGCGCGCCGCCGCCCGGCTCGGTCGGCCGGTTGACCGTGCCCGTCGCCAGCAGGTCCCGGATCTCGGTCAGCAGCCGGATGTCCTCGGCCGGCGCGGTCGGCTCCGGCTCGATGCCCCGCTTGCGCCGCTCGGCGAGCTTGTTCATCGGCAGCACGACGAGGAAGTAGACGGTGGCCGCGGTGAGCAGGAACCCGATCACCGAGTTCAGGAACGCGGGCCAGGCCAGGTACTGCTGGCCGATCTTCAGCCCCTGGTTCTTGTCACCGACCCCGATGCCGCCGGTCAGCTTGATCAATGGTTGGAGGAAGCCGTCCGTGAACGACTTGACCACGTCGTTGAACGCGGCACCGATGACGACGGCGACGGCAAGCTCGATGACATTGCCGCGCGAGATGAAATCCTTGAAACCCTTCAGCACGTAGGCACCCTACGACCCCTGGTGTCCCCACGCACCTGACGCACGCTGATCGAGTGCCATGACTTCACGCGCCGCGGCGCCGACCTCCGCGTCGCCGTCCGCGGCGAGCCGCTCCAGCGCGGCCTCCCCACCCGGCCGCCGGCTCAGCGCCCACGCGGTCCAGTACCGCACCGCGTGGTCGGCGTCGCCCGCGGCGGCGACCAGCAGGCCGGTGGCCACCTCGTCGCGCCACGGATAGAGGCCCTGCACGGCGGCGCACCTGACGTCGGGGTCGGGATCATGGACACCGGCCGTCATCACGGCCCTGGCGCGAGGGTCGTCCGCACCGAAGATGGAGCTGAGCGCAGCCACCGCCGCGGCGCGCACCCGCGGATCCGGGTCGGACGCGGCGTCGACGGCCAGCGGGATCAGCTCGTCGCGCCGGCTCCAGTCGATGACGCTCAGCCCCCACACCCCGACCCGGCGCAGCCCCGGGTCGGGCGCCACGACGCACGCCAGCACCTGCGCCAGCGCCTCCTCAGGCCAGGCTTCGACGAGCTCGAGCACGGTGAGCTGCAGCGATTCGCCGTCGTCGTTGCGGTCGTCCACGCTCGCCCGCAGCAGGGCCGGCAGCGCCGCCGCACCGTAGGTCGTGGCCAGGACGTGCGCGACGGCGTCCCGTGCGGCGGTGTCGCCCGCCGCCACGTGCCGCGCAAGCTGCCGCTCCAGTTCCGCCCGATCCACGCCCGTTCAGGCCTTCGGCGCTTTCGCCGCCGCCTTCATCTGCTTCTTGTACTCGCGGACCTTGCCCAGCGACGCATCGTCGACGATGTCCGCGACGGACCGGTGGGAGCCGACCTCGCCGTATCCGCCCGCGGCCTCCCGCCAGCCGTCGGGCTGCACCCCGTACTGCTTGCCCAGCAACGCGACGAGGATCTGCGCCTTCTGCTTGCCGAACCCAGGCAGCGCCTGCACCCGCCGCAGCAGCTCCGCCCCCGACCCGGCCCCGGCCCACAGCGCCGCCGTGTCACCGTCATACCGGTCGACGATCACCAGGCACACCTCCTGCACCCGCGCCGCCATCGCCTTCGGAAACCGGTGCAACGCGGGCGGCGTAGCGAAGATCTCCACCAACGCGTCGGGGTCGAACTCGGCGATCTCCTGTGCCGTGGGCTCGTGCCCGAGCCGCTGCCCCAGCACCCACGGCGAGGAGAACGCCTTCTCGAGCGGGATCTGCTGGTCCAACGTCATCCCGATGAGCAGCGCGAGGGGGCTGCGGGTGAGGTACTCGTTCGCCTCGGCGGGAATCGGCAGCGTGATGGCCATGGCGACATCCTCCCGCACCGCTCCCGGCGGAGTCGACGAGGCCACACCGGCCGGACGAAACTGTTTGCGGCATCGGCGGCTGCGGCAATCGCGCGGTGGCAGCCTCCGCCGAAGAGCTCCTGGAGACCAACGACGCACAACTGCGCGCCCGGGTCCTCTCGGAGCAGTGTTCGAGTGGGAAGACCGTCACCAGCCCCGTGACCGCTGGACCCGCCATGTGACGTGGGTCACATCGGGCGCGATGTCGGATCCGGGGGCGGTCGTTCGAGGCAGTGGTGCAAGGCCACCCACGAGGAAGGACTCCAGTCATGACCACCACGACGATCCCCGCCACCGCCACCGCCACCGCCACCGCCGTCCCGGCGCACATCCGGGCCAACCGGGTCACCAGGTCGCTGCTCGGCTACGGCGTCCTCGCCGGCCCGTTCTACGTCACGGTCAGCCTCGCCCAGGCGCTGACCCGAGACGGCTTCGACCTGACCCGGCACGCCTGGAGCCTGCTGGCCAACGGCGAACACGGCTGGATCCAGATCACCAACTTCATCCTCACCGGCCTGATGGTGATCGCCGCCGCGGTCGGCCTGCACCGCGCCCGGCCCGCCAACCCGTGGGCGGGCCGCCTCACCGGCGTCTACGGCGCCGGCATGATCGCCGCCGGCATCCTGCGCGCCGACCCGGCGATGGGCTTCCCCACCGGCACCCCCGAAGGCCCCGGCACCGTCAGCTGGCACGGCCTCGGCCACCTCACCGCCGGCGGCATCGGGTTCCTGTGCATCATCGCCGCGTGCTTCGTCGTCGCCCGCCGCTTCGCCCGCGACGGCCGCACGGGCTGGGCGATGTACTCCCGGACCTCCGGCGCACTGTTCCTCGTCGGATTCGCCGGCATCGCCTCCGGCAACAGCGCACCGGCCCTGACCCTCGGCTTCGTCGCCGCCGTCATCGTCATCTGGACCTGGCTCGCCGCGGTCTCGATCGACCTGTACCGCGCCCTGCCCTGCCGCTGACAACACACCACGACGCGCCGGACCGGCTCGCCCGAGCCGGTCCCGCGACGCGTCACCACCAGGTGCCGCGCCGTCGCCGGGGCCCGCCTTGATCACCGCGTGACGAGCCCTGGATTCGCGAACCAGGCGGATTCATTCGAAGACTGATCTCGCCGTTGCGAAATTTCGTCTCTGCAGCTCGGCCACGGAAGGAAACCTCCGGGCGGTGGCCGGCGAAGCGGACCAGGTCGCCCGGCGGCACTCGACCGGATACCTGTCGACCGGCCAGACCGGCAGCACCTGCACGGTATCTTCTACCTGCTCGGCGGCGCCCAGACCGGCCGCGTTCCATGTGACGCCGCGCCGCGACCGGGCCGCCGGAAAATTCCTGACGCCGCCGTGTCCATCGGGGCCCGCGCCGTTCGTGGTCATGCCAGGCAACCGAGCAGAAGGAGCCGACCATGAAGTACATGCTGCTGATCAACAGCGCCGCTGACGACAGCGAGGCGTGCCCGGACACGTTCGAGGACTGGCAGGTCTACGACAAGGAGGTCAAGGCGGCCGGGATCTTCGTCACCGGGCAGTCCCTCGCGGACCTGGTGACCGCCACGACCGTGCGGGTCTCCCCCACCGGCGAGCGGACCGTGACCGACGGCGCGTTCGCCGAGACCCGCGAGGTGCTCGGCGGCTTCCTCGTCATCGACGTGCCGGATCTCGACGTCGCCCTCGACTGGGCCGCCAGGTGCCCCGGTGCCCGCGGCGGCGGTTCGGTCGTGGTGCGCCCGATCGCGGACTTCGGCTGAGGCCGGGGCCGATCGTGCAGGAGATCGAGGCCGTGTTCCGGGAGGAGCACGGCCGCCTCCTCGCCGCGCTCGCGCGCCGCTTCGGCGACCTCGACCTCGCCGAGGAGGTCGCGTCGGAGGCGATCGAGGCGGCGCTGGTGCGCTGGCCCCTCGACGGCGTGCCGCCCAACCCGGGCGGCTGGCTGATGACCACCGCCCGCCGCAAGGCGGTCGACCGGCTGCGGCGAGACCAGGCGTATGCGGCGAAGCTCGCCATCCTGCAGATCGACGCCGCCCGCCTCCCGGAGGCCTCGCCTCCCGAGCTGCCCGACGAGCGGCTCCAGCTCTTCTTCACCTGCGCCCATCCGGCCCTGGCGGCCGAGGACCGGGGCGCCCTCACCCTGCGGTGCCTCGCCGGGCTCAGCACCCCCGAGGTCGCCCGCGCGTTCCTGGTGCCGACGGCCACGATGGCCAAGCGCATCGTGCGAGCCAAGCAGAAGATCCGTGAGGCCCGGATCCCGTTCCGCGTGCCCGATCCACAGGAGCTGCCGACCCGCCTTCCCGGTGTGCTGCAGGTGCTCAACTCGATCTTCACGGAGGGGTACGCCGCACAACGCGACGACCTCGCCGCCGAAGCGATCCGGCTGACCCGGATCCTGCGCCGGCTGCTGCCCGCCGAGCGTGAGGTCACCGGCCTGCTCGCCCTGATGCTGCTGACCCACGCCCGCCGCGACGCCCGCTTCCGCGACGGCGAGATCCGCCTGCTCGACGAGCAGGACCGGGCCCGGTGGGACCGCCCGATGATCGAGGAGGGGCTCACGCTGGTCGTGGCGGCGCTGACCGACGGCGCGCCCGGCCCGTTCGGCGTGCAGGCCGCGATCGCCGCCCTGCACGACGAGGCCGCGGACGTGACGACGACCGACTGGCCGCAGGTGGTCGCCCTGTACGACGTCCTGCTCGCCCTGACCCCGTCCCCGGTCGTCGCCCTGAACCGCGCCGCGGCGGTCGCCATGCGCGACGGACCGGCGGCGGGCCTGGCGCTGCTCGACGAGCTGACCGAGGAGCCGAGGCTGCGCGGGTATCACCCGCTGCCGGCCGCCCGCGCGGACCTCCTCGCCCGCCTCGGCCGCACGGCGGAGGCCGCGACCGCCTACCAGGAGGCGATCGCCCTGGCCGGCACCGACCCCGAGCGTTCCCTGCTCCGCAGACGCCTGCGAGACCTCCCCAACCGAAGTTGACCAGGACCGATCCGATGCGTAGCATCTGGGGCCATGTAGCCCTACGCATGGGGAGCGCTATAGTGTTGACTATGGCAAAGACTACGGTCAGCGTGTCGACGGAAGCGAGGGACGCCTTCGCGGCCGTCGCCGCGAGTCGAAACATGACCATGTTCGCCCTCCTCGAGGAGACAGCGCGGCGCCTTACGCGCGAGGAGGACATGCGCCAGGCGACCCTCGACTACGAACGATTCGTCAGAGAGGACCCGGACGGCTTCGCGGAGTATCTCGCCGAAGGGCGGCTGTGGGACTCGACGTCCGGCGACGGCCTCGGCAACGCCCGGGCCGAGTTCCCGGAGTACAACCCGTGATCCGTCGCGGCGACGTGGTGGTTGCCGACCTGGACCCGGCCGTAGGACGTGAGCAGGGCGGGCGCCGACCGGTGCTCGTGCTCTCGCCCTCGGGCTACAACTCCTGGCCGATCGAGATGGCGGTCGTAGCACCGATCACCTCGACCAACCGCCGGCTCCGCCACCACATCCCCATCGGACGCGAGGCCGGGCTGCGCACCGAGCCGAGCTTCGTCATGCCCGAGTACGTCCGGGCGATCTCACGGCAGCGCCTCACCGGCCAGTCCCTCGGCGTCGCGCTCCCGGCCACGCTCGACGCGGTCGAGCGGTGGGTCTCGCAGTTCACGACAGAGACCTGGATCGGATAGCGCTGAGGTCGGGAACCGGACGGGTGCAGGACCGGTCGGCGTCGCGGGCCGTCGTTGCGGCGGCGTCCGAGGACGGCGGCGGCACACCACTCAAGCTGCGGATACCCGGCGGCGTCCGGGTTCGGGGGCGGTGCCGGGTCCACGGGCAACGGTTCGACGGCAGGTGCGGCCGACGGGGTTTCCGGCTTGATCGGGAGCCATAGCCTGGTGCGATGTTCGAGCGCAGAGTGGTGGCGGCGTGGGCCGCGTTCGGGGGGATCGCCGCGGTGTCGGCGGCGCTGGTGTTGCGGCGGCCTGACGCGCAGCGGCTGTCGGACCTGCACATCTACTACGGGGCGGCGAAGTTCGACGGGCCGCTCTACGACTACGTCGCCGAGAACGGCGGGCCGTTCACGTATCCGCCGTTCGCGATGGTGCTGTTCCGGCCGCTGAGCCTGCTGCCCGAGGCGACCCTCGGCCTGCTGTGGCTGGCGATGACGTGCGTCGCGGTGATCGCGATCGCCCGCACCGTGACCCGCCGCTCCGGCAGCCCGCTGGACCATCAGCCCGCGGACGCCCCGACCCCGTGGTTCCGCACGCCCGTCGGGGCCAGGGTGCTGGTCGCCGTGGTCGCGTCGGCGCTGCTGGTGTCGGCGCCGGTGCAGAGCAACCTGCGGTTCGGGCAGGTGAGCATCTTCATCGTGCTGCTGGCGCTGGTCGACGCGGGGCAGGTGATCCCGGCCCGGTTCCGCGGCATCCTCGTCGGGGTCGCCGCCGCCATCAAGCTCACCCCGTTGCTGTTCGTCGTGTACTTCCTGGTCGCGCGCCGGTACAAGGACGCCGCGCGGGCCGGGGCGGCGTTCGTCGCCTGTGCCGGGATCGCGGCGGTGTTCATGCCCGGCGCCAGCGTGCGGTACTGGGGCGGCACCATCTTCCAGACCTCCCGGATCGGCGATCTCGCCTCGCTGGGCAACCAGTCCGTGCACGGGATGCTGCTGCGGGTCGGGCTCGACCCCGGGACGCTGCCGGTCGTCTGGGCCGCGCTGATCGCCGCGATCTGCGGCGCCGCGCTGCTGCGGGCCCGGCAGCTGCACCTGCACGGCGAGCCGGTGCGGGCCGCGGTGCTCGTCGGCTGCGCCACGGTGGCGGCGTCGCCGGTGTCGTGGACGCATCACCAGGTGTGGACGGTGCTCGCGGCGATGCTGCTGGTCGCGGCCGAGGGCGCGTGGCGGCGGGTGGCCGGGGTGGCGCTGCTGGTCGTGATGACGGTGTCGCTGGGTGTCGCGCTGCGCGGGGTCGCGGTGTACCCCGGGTGGCAGTTCATGCTGGAGAACGCCCGGTCGCTGGGGCTCGTCGCGGTCTGCGTCGCCGGGTTCGGTGGGGTCGCCGCGGTGCAGTTCCGCACGGCCCGGTTCCGCGTCGCCCGCCGGGTCGCGGTCGGCTTGGCGGCCGGGCTCGCCGTCCTCGCGCTCACCCCGCTGCCGGCCGGCGCCGACCCGACGTTCAAGGCGTACTCCGCCGACGACCTCACCAACCCGCGCTACTTCTACTTCACCGGCACACCGGTGGCGGGGCAGCCGGTCACGTTCGCCATCCGGCGGGAGAAGACGAAGGTCAGGGTCAACGGCGTGGTGGGGGCCGAGGTGGCGCGGCTGCGCTACACCTCGGCGCCCGGCGGGGCGGCGCGCGGCATCCCGCTGCTGGAGGCCGAGCCGGGGGTGCGCACGTTCTCGTTCCGCAGCGCCAGCCTGGCCCACGGCCGCCTCGAGGCGCTCGACGCGGCCGGCCAGGTCACCGCGACGTTCACGAACCTGGCGTGAACCGATCGGCCTCGAGCACCGACTTGAGGCCGCTCAGGACCCGCGACCATGCCTCGTCGCGCTCCTCGTCCGGGTCGCGTTCCACGTCGTCGCACGTGAGCGCGACCCGGCACACGCCCGGCTCGACGACCGTGATCAGCCAGGTCAGCCAGCAGTGCACTTCTTGTTCGACGCCGATGCCGGTGTACAGGTTGTGCACCAGCAGCCTCCCCTCCTCGACGTGCACGATGTCGCCGTGCAGGACGTCGGGGACCGGTCCGGCCGCGGCCCGGTAGACGATCGGCGCGCCCGGGATCCACTGCGACTCGACCGCGAGGCCGAGGTAGAAGCGCCGGGTGAAGCCGGGGTCGGTGATCGCCCGCCACACCCGGGCCGGGTCGGCGGCGATGTACAGGCTGCACGTCGAAGTTCTCATACCCCGATCGTGCGGCGGGTGACTTGGGAGGCGCTTGCGCCCGGCTTGCGGCTCTGGTCGTACCCTGGCGAAAACGAAAATCAAAGGAGTCCCCGCGTGGAAGACCTGATCGCCGAGCTGGTGGCGCAGGAGGAGCGGCTGCGGTTCACGCGGTTCGACAACGACGACGCATGGACGCTGGGGTCGCTGCTGGTGCGGCTGGGCAAGGAGCGCGACCTGCCGATCACGATCGACATCCGCCGGCACGGCCATCAGCTGTTCCACGCCGCGCTGCCGGGCACCGCGCCCGACAACGACCGGTGGATCGAGCGCAAGATCCGGGTCGTGGAGCGGCTCAACGCGTCGTCGTTCCTGGTCGGCCGGCGGATGGCGGCGAAGGGCCAGGCGATGGACGCGGCCTACGGGGTGGACCCGGCCGACTTCGCCACGCACGGCGGCGCGTTCCCGATCCGGGTCGTGGACGTCGGCGTCGTCGGGGTCGTCACCGTGTCCGGGCTGCCGCAGGCCGACGACCACGCGCTCGTCGTCGAAGCCCTAGGGCTGTTCCTGCAGAGATAGAGGGTTGTCTCAGGCCTTGCGGGGGCTGAGGATTCCGCGTGTGATGAAGCGACTTCTCGGGTGCGTCGCCGCCACCGCGGCCCTCGCACTGACCGGCGGCCTGACCGGCTGCTCAGACGACGCGCCGGGCAACACCGGCGCCGCCGCGGCACCCACCACGCAGGAGTCCCTGCCGCCGCAGACCGGCCCGGCGCCGACGAAGCCGGGCGCGAGCCCGCAGGCGGGGTGCCCGGTCGACGCGGCGACCCTGGAGAAGGCGTTCGTGGCGAACCTCGAGGTGTCCAACGCGGTCGACATCGGCAAGGGCCTCGCCGACATCAGCTGCGCCGACAACTGGGCGACGGCGGTGACCCAGCCGGAGGCGATGGACAAGGCGACCGTGCTGTTCCAGTACGACACCACCAAGAAGCAGTGGCTGGCCCTCGCCGGCGGCACCGACGGCGTCTGCCGCTCGCAGGTGCCGGCCGACGTGGTCAAGAAACTCAAGAACTGCTAGTCGTGCCGCAGAGGGACTAACCAAAAGTCCCGTTTTATGGTCACATAGGTCATGGAGCGTGAAGTACTGCTCCGGCTCCTCGACGAGGCGCCGGGGGAAGCGTTCGTGGCCTGCAAGGACGCGATCCAGGCCGGCGCGGACTACGTCGTGTGGGACGACACCGTGCCGGCCGACCAACTGGCCCGCAGCTACTCGCGGCGGGCCCAGCACATGGCGAAGATCGGCACCCCGATGCTCGGCGGCGACGACGCGATCGCCGAGCTGCGGACCTCCGGGGACCGGCCGCTGCGCATCGGCGAGGCGAAGGTCGAGGACCCGCCGACGCATTTCCAGCTCTTCCTGACCGCCGACGCGACCCGCGTCGTGGCCTGTTTAGGGATCGACCAACGTTGACGTAGCAGGATGTCAGGGTGGACGCACTGCTCGACGCCGACGGTCTCGCCCGGCTCCGCGAGGCGCTGACCTCCGCCCGGTACACCTCCCAGGGCATCAAGGATCTGCTGGGTGAGCCTGCGACGGCCGCCCTGGCCCGCAACGATTTCCGCGCCGCGCTCAAGCGCACCGCCGAGCAGCCGGGCCGGCTGTCGACGCTGGTGCGGCTGTTCGTGTGCGGCCAGACGGAGTCCCTCTCCGCCGTTGCGGCGGCACTGTCTCCGCTTGGCCTAGAGGCTGCTTTGCCGCTTTTGTCGGCTGATGGAGACGGCGTGCGCGCCGCGGTCGAGCTGGAGCCGTACGGCGACTGGTGGGTCGTGGCAGACCTGTCCGCCGGCATGCGCCCCGGGCAACCCCTGCCCGGCGACCACGTGCTCGGCATCGGCGGCGCCTCCACCACCCTCGCCGCCGCCACCCTGCGCCACCCCGTGGCCACGGCGCTGGACCTCGGCACCGGCTGCGGCGTGCAGTCGCTGCACCTGTCGACGCACGCGGCCAAGGTCACCGCGACCGACCTGCTCCCCCGCGCGCTGCGGTTCGCCGCGACGACCGCCGCACTCAACGGCCTCGACTGGGAGCTGCTGCACGGCGACCTGACCGCACCCGTCGCGGGGCGGCGCTTCGACCTCGTCGTGAGCAACCCGCCGTTCGTGGCCGGGCCGGGGACGACCGAGCACACGTACCGCGACTCCGGCCGCCCCGGCGACGCGGTCTGCGCCGAGCTCGTGGCCGCCGCGCCGGGGCTGCTCACCGACGGCGGGCACATGCAGTTCCTGGCCAACTGGCTGCACGTGACCGGCGAGCAGTGGGAGGACCGGGTCGCGGACTGGCTGGCCGGCACCGGCCTCGACGCGTGGGTGATCCAGCGTGAGGTCTCCGACCCGGTCGCGTACGTCAACCTGTGGCTCTCCGACGCGGCCGAGGACCCTTTGAACATGTCGGCGATGGCCGCGGCCTGGCTGGACTGGTTCGACGCGCAGAAGGTCGACGCGGTCGGCTTCGGCCTGATCACCCTGCGCGCCGGCGGCCACGACGACCCGACGGTGCGCATCGAGGACCTGCGGCAGACGGTCGACGGGTCGTTCGGACCGCTGATCGGCGACTGGTTCGCCCGGCAGGACTTCCTGCGGCACGCCTCGCTGCTGGATGCCCGCTTCACCGCCGCTCCCGGTCTGCGCCTGCGGCAGGAGGCGACCCAGGGTCCCGACGGCTGGGAGGTCGGCCAGCAGGTCCTGAGCCTGCCCGACGGCCTGCGGTGGAACGAGGAGGTCGACCCGGTCGCCCTCACCCTCGTCGGCGCCAGCGACGGCACCGTGACCCTGCGCGATCAGGTCGACATCCTGGCCGCCGCGCACGAGGTGCCGGCCGCCGTGCTCGCCGACGTCGCCGTCCCGCTCGTCGCCCACCTCGTGGAGCGCGGCATCCTCCTGCCCGCCTCGTGAGAGCCCTCGTGCAGACGGTGAGCCGCGCGTCGGTCACCGTTGCCGACACCGTGGTCGGGTCGATCGGGTCCGGCCTGCTGGTCCTCGTCGGCGTCACCCACACGGACACGGTTGCGACGGCGCAGACACTTGCCCGCAAGGTGCACGAACTGCGCATCCTGCCCGGCGAGCAATCGGCCTTCGAGGTTGGTGCGCCGCTGCTCGTCGTCTCGCAGTTCACGTTGTACGGCGACGCGCGCAAGGGCCGCCGCCCCACCTGGATCGCCGCCGCCCGCCCCGAGGTCGCCGAACCGCTCATCGCCGCGTTTTGTCAGCACCTGCGAGACCGGGGCGCAGTGGTTGAAACCGGGCGGTTCCGGACCCACATGCTGGTCGAGAGCGTGAACGTCGGACCTCACACGGTGATGCTCGAAATCTGAGACTCACGGATTCGTGCCACGGCTCGGCCGCCTCACCGCCACTTCACGCCCGCTGGGCGAAGCTTCTTCCCGTAGGAATGATCGCGCCACTTGTCAAGGCACACGGGAGGCGAGCGAAGTGGCCCAGCCGCTGAGTGACACCACGGAGTTCAACGCAGTCGACGTCGATGCCGACGCTGACGAGCAGCACGAGCCGCAGATCGACAACACGGGCGTCTCAGCGGACCTCGTTCGCGCTTACCTCAACACCATCGGACGGACCAAGCTGCTCACCGCCGAGCAGGAGGTCGACCTCTCCAAGCGGATCGAGGCCGGGCTCTACGCGGAGGAGAAGCTCAGCACGGGCAACGTCCACCCCGCGTGGATGAACACCTACGAGGTCGTGGTCCGCGAGGGCCGCGCCGCGAAGGCCCACCTGCTGGAGGCCAACCTGCGCCTGGTGGTCAGCATCGCCAAGCGGTACACCGGCCGTGGCATGGCGTTCCTGGACCTCATCCAGGAGGGCAACCTCGGTCTCATCCGCGCCGTCGA
Source organism: Dactylosporangium cerinum (assembly GCF_042653625.1). NCBI lineage: Bacteria > Bacillati > Actinomycetota > Actinomycetes > Micromonosporales > Micromonosporaceae > Dactylosporangium > Dactylosporangium cerinum. The sequence goes on from NZ_JBHSIU010000004.1 coordinate 231,114, forward strand.
GAAGTTCGACTACACCAAGGGCTACAAGTTCTCCACCTACGCGACCTGGTGGATCCGGCAGGCCATCACCCGCGCCATGGCCGACCAGGCCCGCACCATCCGCATCCCGGTGCACATGGTCGAGCAGGTCAACCGCATGGTCCGGGTCCGCCGCGACCTGTCGGCCACCCTCGGCCGCGAGCCGGTCGTGGCCGAGGTCGCCGCCGCCCTCGGCATCGAGGAGTACCAGGTCATCGAGCTGATCTCGTACGACCGCGAGCCGGTCAGCCTCGACCAGGCCGTCGGCGAGGACGGCGAGAGCGCCCTCGGCGACTTCGTCGCCCGCATCGACCCCCGCGAGGAGCCCGCCGACAGCGTGTCGCAGGGCATGCTGAAGTCCGAGGTCGAGATCGTGCTCTCCACGCTCTCCCAGCGCGAGCAGGCCGTGATCCGGCTCCGCTTCGGCCTCGACGACGGCCGGCAGCGCACCCTCGACGAGGTCGGCCGCGAGTTCGGGCTGTCGCGGGAGCGCATCCGCCAGATCGAGAAGGTGACCCTGCTCAAGCTGCGCCACCCCTCCCGCGCCAAGCGCCTCGAGGCCTACGCCAGCTGAGATTGCTGTCACCCGCCTGTCGCTGCGCGAAAGCTCGCTGCCCCACCGCTTCGCGGCGGGTTCCGCCGGGGGATTCTCACCCCGGACCCGCTGGTACCCGCCTGTGGCTTCGCCATAGGCTCACCGCCCCACCGCTTCGCGGCGGGTCCCGCCGGGGGATTCTCACCCCGGACCCGCTGTTACCCGCCTGTGGCTTCGCCATGGGCTCACCGCCCCACCGCTTCGCGGCGGGTCCCGCCGGGGGATTCTCACCCCGGACCCCCAATGCTCGCTGCGCTCGCACAGTCCGCGTGCCGCGTGACTGGGATGGCGCGTACGCGCCCATCCCGTGGCCGGCCACCGTCGTTCTACCTACTACGCCTTGATCGACAGGAACCTTTGGCTGCGGCGACAGCCAGGCGTCCCTGTCGATCAAGGCGTTCGCTGTTTCCCGCCCCTGACCTGTCCAGGTCGGGCCTTCGATCCCCCGCTCGTGATCGGAGTCGTCCAGCGGGCGGGGCCGGCGGAGCGGTATGGGGCGGTGTCAGAACAGGCGGCGGGGGCCGCTGTCGGGGCGGGGCAGTGGGGTGGTGAAGTCGGCCGTGGCGTGCAGGACGGCCAGGCCCTCGGGGCGGGCCAGGATCGGGTTCAGTGACAGCGACGACAGCGTCGGCTGGTCGTCCACCAGGCGGCCGACGCGCAGCAGCAGATCGGCGAGGGCGTCCAGGTCGACCGGGGCGGAACCCCGGTACCCGGTCAGCAGCGGCGCCGCGCGTGGGGCGCGGACCAGGGCGGCCGCGTCGCGGTCGGTGAGCGGGACCGGGCGCCAGGCGCGGTCGCCGAGCAGGTCGGCCGCCTCGCCGCCGAGGCCGAAACCGACGACCGGGCCGAACGCCGGGTCGTCGACGACCTCGACCACGCAGGCGACCCCGGGGGCCACCATCGGCTGGACGAGGACCTCCACGCCGAGGCCGAAGAGCCGTTCCAGCTCCTGGTACGCCTCGCTCACCAGCGCCGGCGACGTGAGGTTGAGCCGGACCGCGCCGAGGTCGATGCGGTGCCGCCACGGTTTCGTGGCGACCTTCAACGCGACGGGCAGGCCGAGCGCGGCGGCGACCGTCACGACGTCGGGGCCCGAGGTGCGGCGCGACGGGACGACGGGGACGCCGTAGGCGGCGAGCAGTCCGTCGACGTCGCCGGTCAGGTCGGCCGCGACAGCCGGATACGTCGGGACGGTGCCGACCGGTTCGCGGCGCCAGGCGGCGTAGCGGGCGACCCGCCCCAGGGCCCGCACCGCCTCCTCGATCGCCGGGTACGTCGGCAGCGCGGTCGGGTCGCCCTCCGTGTAGGCCGGGGCGACGGTGAACGACGGGTCCGCGGGCAGGACGACGGCGAGGGGGCGCGCGGACTCGACGGCCGAGGTGCGCAGCAGCTCCGCGACGCCGAACTCGCCGGAGACCGCGAGTGCGGGGGCGTAGGCGGCGAGGACCGCGTCGACGGTGTCGTCGGCGAGGGCCTCCTGGACGGCACGGACGAAGTCGGCGTCGCTGACCTCCGGGCCGAGGTCGCGGACGGAGGCGACCCGGAGCCCGGCGGCCGGTGCCTTCGCGACGGTGAGGACGCCGAGGGCGGCGGCGTTGGTGACGACCGCGATGCGGTCCCCGGTCGGCAGGGGCTGCCCGGCGATGAGCAGGCCGACGTCGAAGAGTTCGGCGACGGTGTCGACGCGGATCACGCCGGAGCTGGCGAAGAGGGCAGCGACGCCACGGGCATCCGGGCCGGTGGAAAGAGCGGCAAGACCGGTGGCGCGCACCGGGCTCGCGACCGCCGCGACCGGCTTGCGCCGGGCCAGCTCGCGGGCGATGCGGGCGAACTTGCGCGGGTTGCCGAACGTCTCCAGGTAGAGCAGGACGGCGTCGGTGTGCGGGTCGTCGCGCCAGTACTGGAGGGCGTCGTTGCCGGACACGTCGGCGCGGTTGCCGGCGGAGACGAACGTCGACAGGCCCAGCCCGCGCCGGTCGGCCTCGGCGAGCAGGGCCGTGCCGAGCGCGGCGGACTGGCTGAAGAAGCCGACCCGGCCCCGGCGCGGCAGCAGCGGCGCGAGGGTCGCGTTGAGGTGGACCCCGGGATCGGTGTTGGCGATGCCGAGGCAGTTGGGACCGACCAGGCGCATGCCGTGGCTGCGGACCGTGCGCAGCAGCGTCGCCTGCGCCTCGGCGCCTTCCGGTCCGGCCTCGGCGAACCCGGCGGACACGACCACGAGGCCGTGCACGCCCGCGGCGGCACAGTCCTCGGCGACGGAGAGGACGGCGTCGGCCGGTACCGCGACCACCGCCAGATCAACAGGGTGCGTGGTGCTGGCCAGTGCGGCCACCGCCGGCAGCCCGCCGATGCTTGCGGCCGACGGGTGCACCGGGATGAGTGGTCCGGCCGGGCCGGCCGCCTTGAGGTGCGCGAGGATGGCGGCGCCGATGCCGGTGCCGTCGGCGCGGGCGCCATAGACCGCGACGCCCCGCGGGTTGAGCAGCCGGCCGATCGAGCGCGCCTCGGCCTGCTGCTCGCGGGACCGCTGGACGCGCATCGAGTCGGGGGTCGCCGCGATCGGGAACCACAGGTGCACCACGCCGTCGGAGAACTTGCGCTCGATCTGGAACCCGGCGGCCATGAAGACGCGCAGCATCGCCTGGTTGACCGGCAGGACGTCGGCCTCGAACTCGGTGATGCCCTCCTGCGACGCGGCCGCGACCAGGTGCTCGATGAGGACGGAGCCGATGCCTCGGCCCTGGTGCGCGTCCTCGACCACGAACGCGACCTCCGCCTGGTGCGAGCCGGCGCCGAGGCGTTCGTAGCGGCCCACGGCGATGAGCTCGCCGGCGTGCTCGATGACGAACGCCTCCCGGTCGTGGTGGTCGACGGTGACGAACCGGTCCAGGTCGCGCTGCGGGATCCGCGGGTACGCCGAGAAGTACCGCAGATACCGGGTCCGCTCGGAGAACCGTGAGTGCAGGGCGAGGATCCGGTCGGCGTCGTCGGGCCGGATCGGTCGCAAGTGGACGGTCGTGCCGTCGGAGAGCAGGACGTCCGCGGCCCGGTCCGGTGATTCGGTCACGTCTTCATGGTCGCACTGGCGGGTTGGTTATCGTGTCTGGATGATGCTCACCCCGGCCGACGTGCAAGCCGTCCGGTTCACGAAAGCGGCGTTCGGCAAGCGCGGCTACGACGAGGACGAGGTCGACGCGTTCCTGGACGTGGTCGCGCAGGCGCTGACCGCGTTGCACGACGAGCTGTCCATGCTGCGGGGCGCGCCGTCGCCGGACACGTCCTTCGGCACCTCGACCGCGGCGGAGACGGCGATGCTGGCCGAGCTCGACCGGATCAAGCAGCGCCTGACCCGCCTGGAGGAAGCGGCCGTGATCAGTTCCTAGCTCCGTCGGCTTCGCCAGCGGTTCCGTGGGGGGTTCCCACCCCACACCCCCCATGCTCGCTGCGCTCCCACTCGTGCCTTAGTCGCGCGGGTCGTGCGGGTCCAGGCCGAAGTGCGGGAAGGTCGCCGTGCGGGTTGCCATGATCGCCCGGTCGACGCCGTCCGGGGTCTGTCCCGGCACCCATGGTGACCATTCCGCGCTTCCGCCGTCCGTCATGGCCGTCGGCACGGGATGTCCCGGCCTCCGTCGAGCGGCGAGCGACTGCCACGACGCCGGCGTCGGTGTCGACGGGTCGATGGCGTCGCCGGTGACCACGGCCAGCAGGTGCGTCCACGCCCGCGGGACGCATTCGACGAGCGCGTATCCGCCGCCGCCGCTGGCGACCCACTTGCCGCCCGCCACCTCCGTCGCGAGGTCGCGCAGGGCGAGGTACGCGGCGCGCTGGCCGTCGACGGTCAGCCGCAGGTTCGCGAGGGGGTCGTGCCGGTACGTGTCGGCGCCGCACTGCGTGAACAGCAGCTGCGGCCGGAACGCGCGGAGCACCCCCGGCACCACGGCGTGGAACGCGCGCAGCCAGCCGGCGTCGTCGGTGCCCGGCGGCAGCGCGACGTTGACCGCGGAGCCCTCCGCGCCCGGACCGCCCGTCTCGGACGGGAACCCGGTGCCGGGGAAGAGCGAGTGCGGCGACTCGTGCAGGCTGACGGTGAGGACCCGCGGGTCGTCGTAGAAGATCTCCTGCACGCCGTCGCCGTGGTGGACGTCGATGTCGACGTACGCGACCCGTTCCGCGCCGAGCTCCAGCACCCGGGCGATCGCGACGGCGGGATCGTTGTAGACGCAGAAACCGGCGGCCCGGGCCGGCATCGCGTGGTGCAGCCCGCCGGCGATGCTGACCGCGCGGTCGGCCTCGCCGAGCCAGACCGCCTCGGCGGCGGCCCGGGTGGCGCCCGCGATGAGGGCGCTGACGTCGTGCATGCCGGGGAACGTGGGGTTGTCGGAGGTGCCGAGCCCCATGATGCTGAGCCGCCGGCCGGTCGATGCGGCCTTGACCACGGCGATGTAGTCCGGGTCGTGCACGGTGCCCAGCACGTCGTCGCCGGCCTGCTCGGGGGCTCGCAGCGTGACCCCGGCGCGACCGAGGATGCCCAGGTCACGGGCGAGTGCCATGGTCAGCTCCACGCGCACCGGGTCGAGGGGGTGCTCGCCCATGTCGTAGCGCAGCAGCGCGTCGTCCCACATGACCAGCGTGTTCACGTGACCGGCCCCTCCTTTGCAGTGTGCGCAGGGACCCTGCGCGCGCCGGTAGGATTGTGAAAAGCGGAGACCCCCGCTTCCCAAACCAGCTCGGCGACGACGGCACCGTCCAAGATCGCTTGGTTGGCTGTCACGTTCCAATCTTGACGTACGCGACGAGTACCATCGCGTACCGGGAGGGCAAGGCAGTGAACGACCTGGTCGATACCACCGAGATGTACCTGAAGACGATCCTGGAGCTCGAAGAAGAGGGCGTCGTTCCCAAGCGTGCCCGGATCGCCGAGCGACTCCACCAGAGCGGACCCACCGTCAGCCAGACCGTCGCCCGCATGGAGCGCGACGGCCTGCTGATCGTCGAGGGCGACCGCCACCTCGCGCTGACCGACGAGGGCCGCGTCCACGCGGTCGCCGTCATGCGCAAGCACCGCCTCGCCGAGCTGCTGCTGGTCAATGTGATCGGCCTGCCGTATGAGGAGGCGCACGAAGAGGCGTGCCGCTGGGAGCACGTCATGAGCGACGCCGTCGAGCAGCGGGTCTACGAGCTGCTGGGCCGCCCGACCCGATCGCCGTATGGCAACCCGATCCCGGGACTGGAGGGCCTCGAGGGCAGCACCACGACCCACGACCCGTCCGACCCCGAGCGCAACCTCGCCTTCCCCGGTCTCGCCGGGGCGGTTGTGGTGAGCCGGATCTGCGAGAGCGTCCAGACCGACGCCGACGTCCTGCGCCAACTGCACACCGCCGGCATCGACCCCGGCGCGACAGTCACCGTGGCGCAGGAGCGCGACGGCGTCAGCATCGACCGGGCCGGCGAGCGCATCCGGCTGCCGCGCGAGGTCGCGTCGCGGGTGTTCGTAGCAGCCCACTGATGCTGAGCGGGTGCACCGTCCAGGAGCTGGTCGACCGCGTCGCCGGCAAGTGGAGCGTGTGCATCCTGGTGGCCGCGGCCGACGGCCCGATCCGGTTCACCGAGCTGGAGCGGGCCATCAGCGGCATCAGTCGCCGCATGCTGACCCTGACGCTGCGCAACCTGGAGCGCGACGGGATGCTCGTGCGGACCGTCTACCCGACGGTCCCGCCACGGGTCGAATACAGCCTCACGCCGATGGCCCTGGAGCTGCACGCCGCCCTGCTCGCGATCACCACGTGGGCGGAGCGGCACCGCACCGACGTCGCCCAGGCCCGCGAACACTACGACGCCCGCACCACCCCGTAACCCGATCCACACCGTTGCATGGCCACATGGCCACATGGCCATATGTACGGTGAGGACTGGACGGGAAGGAGCACGGCGTGACCGCCACCCTGCACGTGCCGCCTCGACCGCTGACGGTGCACGACGTGTCAGCGCTCGCGGAGGCCGACGAGCTGCACTGCTTCGAGCTGACCGAGGGCAACCTCGTCGTCATACCGCCGAGGACCCTCGGGCACCAGCACACCGCTTCGCGCCTCGGCGTGTGGTTGATGACCCATGGCTTCCCCGGACGGACCGGCCTCTTCGTCGGTCTCAGCACCACGGACGACGACCTCAACGGCCGGTCCCGGACGTGGCCGTCACGAAGGGTCACGTGGCTGATGAAACTGTCTGGATACCGGCGGCAGACGTCCTGCTCGCGGTGGAGGTCGTGGCAGCGGGGTCGGAGCGGATCGACCGCTGGTTCAAACCGCTCGAATACGCCGACGCGGGGATCGAGCACTTCTGGCGGGTCGAGCCCGACGACATGGTGCTGCGTTTCCGGCTCGTCGACGGGGCGTACACCGAGATCGGCAAGGACCCGCTCGACGCGCTGCTCGCCGGTGAGGTGCCCGATCTGGACTGAGACGCCGGCCACACGGTGTCACATTCCGGCGGCTGAGCCGTCTGGTATGCCATGAAGCGAACAGTGCTCGTCACCGGCGCGACCGGGACGCTCGGGCGGGACGTCGTCGCCGTCCTGGAGGAACGTGGTCACGCGGTGCGTGGCTTGAGCCGGTCGAAGCCCGGCTACACGCACGCCGACCTGCTCACCGGCGAAGGGCTCGCCGACGCACTCGACGGGGTCGACGTGGTCGTGCACGCGGCCACCGACGGCCGCAGGGATGTGGCCGCGACCACGAAGCTCATCGAGGCCCTGGACGCCGCCGGGAAGCCCCAGCTGGTGTTCGTGTCGATCGTCGGCGTCGACCGGATCCCGCTCGGCTACTACAAGGACAAGGTCACGATCGAGCGGATGGTGGCCGCGTACGGCGGGACCTCCCTGCGCGCCAGCCAGTTCCACGAGCTGGTGCTCAGCCTGGCGAAGGCGCTGACGAAGCTGCCGCTCGTCGGGTTCTACCCGGCGTTCGACGTGCGGCCGGTCGAGGTGCACGACGTGGCGGTGCGGCTCGCGGAGATCGTCGAGGGCGAACTGCCGGCGCAGCCGGGGGACTTCTCCGGCCCGCAGCGGCGCAGCACGCGAGAGCTGTGGCAGGCGTACCTCACCCACACCGGCAAACGACGGCTGCTCGTCCCGATCAGGTTGCCCGGGAAGATCTTCCGGGCGCTACGCGACGGTGCGGGGACCGGGCCCGGCGGCGGGATCGGGAGTTGGGAGGAGTTCCTCGCCCGGAAGCTGTGAGTGGCGGATCCGGCGCAGCCCCACGGCGGCGGCCGCACCCGCGGCGGCCACGTCGGCGACGGTGAAGAGCAGGCGCGACATGAGCGTCATGGCCCACGCCGTCGCCCACGGCATCCCCAGGCCGGCCAGGCCGAGCGCCATCAGGAACTCGCGGGCGCCGAGGCCCGACGGGGCGACGATGACGAACGTGCTGATGCTCATGGCCAGGGCCATCGCGAAAACGCTGCCGGCCAGGCCGTGCAGGCCCGGCAGGTGCGCGCGCACCAGCAGCCACACGTGCAGGCCCGCCGCCAGATACCCGACGACGCACCACCCCATGCTGGAGAGGATCGGCCGCCAGGTGATCGGCCGGTCCAGCGGCGGGCGCCGCAGCACCCGCATCGCCCGGCCGACGATCCAGGTCAGCAGCGGCGGGTAGCAGCAGACGACGGTGAACGGCAGCAGGATGATCGACACCCACACCGCCAGGGAGCCGAACACCTCGTGCCCGGAGGCGCGCACCCCGTCGAACGCGGTGCCGAAGCCGGGCGATGTCAGGATCAGCCCGATCGTGACGCCGATGCCGCTCACCAGGACCGAGCCGATGAAGACCTTCGCCCGGGACACGCCGGCGCGGCGGCCGAGCTCCATCTGCACGACATACGCCCACACGGAACCCGGCAGGTACTTGCCGAGCGAGCCGACCAGCATGATCGGGGCGGCGTCGCGGACCCGCAGCGGATGGTCGATGCTGCCGACCATCGACCGCCACGCCATCATCGTCGCCCACAGCGACAGGACCGCGGCGAACAGCGACAAGGTCAGCGACGTCCATGAGAGGCTACGGAACGTCGCCTGGACGTCCGACCACTGGGCGACCGTGGTGGCGACGATGAAGTACACGATGCCGAGGACCGCGATGATCCGCACGGCGGTGATCAGGCGGGCCCGCCAGGGCTTGGCTGGTGCTACTTCGACGACAGGCTGACCCACGGACGGGAACGCTAGCACGAATACGATTCGGCGGACGGCAGGCGTCGGTAGGACACGAGGAGGCAGCGTGCGGTACGTGGTCATCGGTGGCGGCATCGTCGGCTTGGCCACGGCGCACCGGCTCACCCTGGAGCACCCCGACGCAGACGTCACCGTGCTGGAGAAGGAACAGACCTGGGGCGCCCATCAGACGGGCCACAACTCGGGCGTCATCCACGCGGGCGTCTACTACAAGCCCGGCAGCCTCAAGGCGACGCTATGCAAGGCCGGCAGCGCCTCGATGGTGGAGTTCTGCCGCGAGCACGGCATTCCGCATCAGGTGACCGGCAAGCTGATCGTGGCGACCGAAGCGTCCGAATTGCCTCGTTTGCGCAGCCTGTACGACCGTGCTCTCGCCAACGGGCTCCCCGCCCGACTGGTCGACGCCGACGAGGCCCGCTCCTTCGAGCCGGAGGTCGCCTGCGTCCAGGGCATCCACGTGGCGTCGACCGGCATCGCCGACTTCGGCGCCGTCTGCGTGACCCTCGCGACGCTGCTGGAGAAGGCCGGCGCGACGCTGCGCCTCGGCGCGCGGGTGACCGGCATCTCCACCCTGCACGGTGAGACGGTCGTGCACACCACCGTCGGCGACGTGTTCGCCGACGTCCTCGTCAACTGCGCCGGCCTGCACGCCGACCGGGTCGCGAAGCTGGCCGGCATCAAGCCACCGGCCCGGATCATCCCGTTCCGCGGCGAGTACTTCGAGCTGCACCCATCCCGGCGACACCTCGTCAACGGCCTGATCTACCCGGTGCCCGACCCGCAGTTCCCGTTCCTCGGCGTGCACCTGACCCGCATGATCGACGGCAGCGTCCACGCCGGCCCCAACGCGGTCCTCGCCACCGCCCGCGAGGGCTACTCGTGGTCCCGCATCCGCCCCGGTGACATCGCCGACACGGTCAGCTACCCCGGCATGTGGCAGTTGGCCCGCAAGCACCTGCGGTACGGCCTCACCGAGGTCCGCCGCTCCCTGTCGAAGAAGCGCTTCGCCGAGAGCCTGGCCCGGCTGGTGCCCGCAGTGACCGCGGCCGACCTGGTGCCCGCCTCCGCGGGGGTGCGCGCCCAGGCCATCACGCCGGCCGGCACCCTCGTCGACGACTTCCTCATCGTCGCCGAAGGCCGCCAGGTCCACGTCCTCAACGCACCGTCACCGGCCGCGACCAGTTCCCTGGAGATCGCCAGGCACATCGTCGACCGTCTGCCTCCGCCGCGATAGGGTGCGCGTCGTGCGGAGGCTTGTCGTGGCGCTGGTGGTGCTGGTCCTGCTCGCCGGTTGCGACGACGCCGGTGCGCAGCCACCGGCCAACCCGTCGACCGCGCCCGCCGCCGCGGCCGGAGGTGCCTGCCAGCTGCTCGACTTCCCGGTGGTCAACGCCAAGCTCGGTCTGGACCTCGCCGTCGCCGCGGCCGCCACGCAGGAGAACACCTTCACCTGCGTCCTGCAGCCCCGCGGCGCCGGCTTCCCCGACCTGGTCCTGTCGGTGAGCGCCACGACGATCGGCGCCGACATCTACACCTCCGCCGTCCAGCCCAAGGGTGCCGCCGCGGTCCCCGGCCTCGGCGCCGCGGCGTATCAGCGGCCGGTTCCCGCCACGGACACCACCGGCCCGGGGGCGGAGGTCGGCTGGCTGGCCGGGAACAAGCGGATCATCCAGCTGTCGGTGCACCTCGCCCGGGGCACCGCCGACGACAAGTCCGCCGACCTCCTGCCGAAGCTCATCGACCTCGCCAAGCTGATCGACCTCAGCAGCCTGTAGCAGTTTCCCGCCTGTCGCTACGCGATAGCTCGCTGCCCCACCGCTTCGCGGCGGGTCCCGCCGGGGGATTCTCACCCCGGACCCCCAATGCTCGCTGCGCTCGCACAGCCGCGCGTTCCGCGCTGGCTGGGATGGCGCATACGCGCCCATCCCGTGGCCGGCCGCCGCTTCCCGGGCCGTCATTCGATCACCGCGGTGGGGTCGAGGAAGGTGGTCGCCTCGGTGCGGAGGAGGGTCAGGAAGTCGGTGACGGCGGGTGGGACGGTGCGGCCGGCGATCGTGGCCGCGAGGACGCTGCGGGGTGGGACCTCGTCGGGGTGCAGGGCGAGCAGCGTCACGTCGGGCGGGGCGGCGCGCGCGGCCAGGGCGGGGACCAGGGTCACGCCGAGGCCGGCGGCCACGAAGCCGAGTTTCGCGGTCCACTCGCCGGCGACGAAGGCGATCCGCGGCCGGAACCCCAGCCGCACGCTCGGCGCCAGCAGGGTCTCCTCCGGGGCCGCCGAGCCCGCGATCCACGCCTCGGACACCAGCGACGCCAGCCGCACCGGCGAACCCGGCGGCAGCGGGTGTCCCGCCGGCACGGCCAGGAGCACGGGCTCGTCCAGGACGTGGTGCGTGGTGAACCGGGCATCCTCGAACGGGCGGTCCGCACCCGCCGTCACCAGCACCACGTCGGCGTCGCCGGCGAGCAGGGCGGTGAGGAGGCCGCCGGTGACGCCCTCGATGAGGGTCAGGCGGACCTCGGGGCGGGTGGCGCGGAAGCGGGCGAGGGCGCGCGGGACGAGTGCGGCGTCGGCGGTGGCGAACGCGCCGACCCGCAGGTGCCCGGCGGTGCCGGCGTGCACGGCGGTGACCTCGCGGCGGGCCAGGGCGAGCCGGTCGAGGATCGCCGTCGCGTGGTCGAGCAGGCAGGCGCCCTCGGCGGTGAGGGCGACGCCGCGGGGCAGCCGGTCGAACAGCCGCGCGCCGAGCTCCAGCTCCAGGGCCGCGATCTGGCGGGACACGGCCGACTGCGTGTAGCGCAGCGTCGTCGCGGCGCCGGTGATCGACCGCTGCCGGGCGACCTCCCGGAAGACTTCCAGCATCTCGGTCTGCACGCCGATACATTCTCACAGGGCATGGCAGCGATGCCAGACATTCGTTGGTCGCATGTCGAAGCCCGGATTACGGTCACCGGCATGGAGAAGATCGCTGTGCTCGGGCTCGGGCACATGGGGGCACCGATCGCGCGAAGGCTGGCCGCGCACGGGTTTGCGGTCACGGGGTGGAGCCGCACCCCGAGGCTGATCGACGGGGTGACCGTCGGGCCGGACCCCGCGGCGGCGGTGCGCGACGCGGGCATCGTCATCACGATGCTCACCGACGGCCCGACGGTGCTCGAGGTCGTCCGGGCCGCCCGGCTCGACGGGTCCGCGACGCTGGTCGACATGTCGACGATCGGTCCCGACGCGGTGCGCGACCTCGCTGCGGTCCTGCCCGGCGGCGTGGACCTGGTCGACGCGCCGGTCGCGGGCAGCACCGGAGCGGCCGAGGGTGGCACGTTGCGCATTTTCGCCGGGGGCACCGATGCCGCCCTCGACCGGGTCGCCCCGGTCCTCGCCACCCTCGGGGAGGTCCGCCGCTGCGGCCCGTCCGGCAGCGGCGCGGCGATGAAGGTGGTGCTCAACACCGCGCTCGTCACCGCGCTCGCGTCGCTGGCCGAGGTGCTGCAGGTCGCCGACGCGGTCGGGGTGCCCCGCGCGGAGGCCCTGGAGGCGCTGCGCAGCGGGCCGCTCGGCATCGCCGTCGAACGCGTCCTGACGGCCAGATCGGCACACTTCGCGGTGCGGCTCGCGGCCAAGGACCTCGCCCTCAGCGTCGGTGACCGGGACCTGCCGGTCGCCGTCGCCGCCGGGCGGCACCTGGCCGCCGCCGACCCGGAGGCGGACCTGACCACCATCGTTCTGGAAGGAGTTCCATGCTCGTCATAGACAATCCCGCCACGGTGGCGGCGCCGGTCGGGGCGTACTCGCACGTGGCCCGGGTCGACGTCGGCACCGGGACGCTGCTGTTCCTGTCCGGCCAGATCGCGCTGGACGACGACGGCCGGCTCGTCGGCGCCGGCGACATGGTCGCGCAGGCGACCCGGGTGTTCGAGCTGATCGGCGCGATCCTCGAGGCGCACGGGGCGACGTTCGCCGACGTGGTGAACATCCGCACGTTCCTGACCGACATGGCGCTGCTGCCGCAGTACGGCCAGGTCCGCCTGGCGGTGTTCACCGGCCGGCCGCCGACCAGCACCACCGTCGAGGTGTCGAAGCTGTTCCGCGACGGCGCCCTGCTCGAGGTCGAGGTGGTGGCCGCCGTCGCCGGCTGACTTGACCTGATCCTTACGTTGTCCCGCGGGCCGCGCTTACCCGCGGGACACACCATGTCCGGCATGAGACGAACCATCGCCATCGCGCTCGCGGCCGCGCTGCTGTTCGCGGGCGGCTGCGGGCGGCAGGAACGCAAGGAGCGGCGCGACCAGCGCCCACCCGCGGTCTCGACCCAGACGACCCCGGCCCAGGACGCCCCTGCGGCAACCTCCCAGGGCGACGACGTCGACCAGCTGCTCGACCAGGTGGACCAGCAGCTGTCCGGCGACGCCCAGCCCGCCGGCGACGAAGACTGAGAGGGACCGATATGAAGCGCACCCTGATCGCCCTGACCCTGATCCTCACCGCCGTGCTCATCCCGGCCACCGCCTCGGCCGAGCCGTCCGCACGGCCATCGGTGAAGGCCGCCACGCTCGAAGCGGCCAAGGACGCCGTCGCCGACCGCATCGACAAGCGGCTCGACGCGCTGAAGAAGTTCGAGACGGGCCTCGCCGCGGCGAAGCAGATCCAGGCCGGGCACCGGGACACCCTCGCCAAGCTCATCGCCGACCAGCGGGCCGGCCTGACCGCGCTGAAGACCAAGGTCAAGGGCGAGACGACCGGAGCGGCGGTGAAGGACGACGCCCAGTCGATGGTGTTCGACTACCGCGTCTTCGTGCTCACCGGCCCGAAGGTCCGCCTCACCGCCGCGATCGACACCGAGCTCGCCGTGGTGGCCAAGCTGCGCACCCAGCCCGGTGCCGACACCGCGAAGCTCGACGCGATCGAGGCCACCCTGAAGGGCAAGGTCGACACCCTGCTGGCGCTCAAGCCCGGCCCGGACGGCGACGCGCTGCGGGCGCAGGTCCAGCAGGTCCGCGCCGCCGCGAAGTCCGCGCACGCCGACCTGAAGGCGCTGCGCAAGACCAAGAAGTGACGCCACCGGCAGGCTCGTCCCGTACCCCCGCCGCATTGAACACCACGATCACTGCGGCGGGGCGCTACGCGGAGACGATCTCGATCGAGGCCGACGGGTGGCGGCGGCGCAGCGCCTCGGCACGGGTCCGGGCGTCGTCGGACAGCACAAGCAGCCGCATCGGGCCGGGCATCCGGACGACGACGGCGTCGAGGCGGTCCGGCGAGTTGATCGGCCCGACGTGGTAGGTCGCGCCGGCCATCTCGCCGGAGGTGCGCTGCAGCATCGAGATGAACAGCGTCAGCCGGTATGACTCGTAGCCCGGGTCGTCGCCGACGACCACGGTCGGGCGGCCCGGGGTGAGACCCAGGGCCGCCCTCGCGTAGGCGACCTGGTCCACGCCGGCCCCGGCCAGCCAGGTCGTCCTGGACTCCAACCGGTCCGGCCGGTCGCCGCCGACGAGGGCGACGATCGCCATCAGCACCGACGCCGCCCTGAGGTTGAGCACGGTCCGCGGCCGGCGTGGCAGGTGCAGCGCGAGGGTTCCGGTGCCGGCCAGCAGCAGGGCCAGGACCAGGAACAGGGCCTTGTTGGCGTAGTAGCCGCTGCCGGCGCCGAAGAGCCGCTGCACGGCCAGCATCCCCACCGCGAAGCCGGCCACGGGCACGAAGATCAGCGCGTACGAGCGCCAGATCCCGCTCCGGCGGCCACGGCCGGTCAGCAGGCCCGACGCGACGAGGCAGCACAGGACGACGAGCCCTTCCCGGCCGACCCGCAGGGACCCGACGCTGAGCAGCGCGCCGGCCTGCCCGGCGACGAGGACGCCGATGGCGAGCGGGACCGCGCTGGTGACGGCGATCGCGAGGGCGACGGCGGGGATCCGCCGGGCGCGAGCTCGTCGGCGTTCCCGCATCAGCCACAGGATCGCGGCCAGGCCGACCGGCGGCAGGTACAGGTAGTAGGTGAACCCCACGGCGGCGAGCAGGGCCGCGACGATCAGCAGCTGCTGCCGGGGGCGGGGCACCGGGCGGACGAGGACGGCGAGGAGCATGACCGCCTCGGCGAGCCGAGCACCTGGCTCGGATAGCCGAACCGGACGAGGTCCAGGAGCTCCCCGAACGCGCACAGCGCGGCGATGCCGCCGGCCAGGGGGATGGTGCGCGCCGGGGTGAGGCCGCCGGCGCCGATCCACTGCGCGGCCCAGATGATCGTCGCGGCGAGCAGCAGGTAGCCGCCCGCGACGAACGCCAGGTAGTGGTCGAACATGCCGGCGCCGGTGCCCTGCGCGGTGGCGGAGGACCGGACGAACCCGTCGAGCAGCGCGGCGGTCAGGTGCTCGCCCTGCGGGTAGCTGACCATCCCCTCGTAGACGAGGGACCTGCCCTGTTCCGGGTGTTGGAAGAGGTACCCACCGACGCGGCGGACGGCGTCGAACAGGGACGCGTGCCGGGCGAGGTCCTCGCCGTCCAGGACCAGCGCGAGCCGGCCGGTGCGCCCGTCGCGCAGCAGCGGCCAGGCGACGACCGCGCCGACGGCGGCGACGGCGAGCCCGGTGATCGCGTCGGTGGCGCCGGGTCTCGGCAGCTGCGGCCGGCGGCCGGTCTTCGCGGCGGCGACGATCAGGGCGGTGGCGGCGGTCCCGCCGGCGGCCACCGGGTGCAGGCCCCACGGCCAGACGGCGAAGACGAGCGCGCCGAGGCTGGTGAGGCCGAGCAGCAGCCCGGTCGCGAGCATCAGCCGGTCGAGGACGGTCCGGCCGCCCCGGAGCAGCGCGGCGGTGGCGATCAGCAGCAGCGGCGGGACGAGGACGGCGCCCCCGGCGAGGTACAGCAGCGAAATGACCAGCCAGGCGGCCGCCGCCGGCACGGCGATGGGAAGTTGCTTGGGTGTGACGTCCGTTTTGGGGGTGTGCGGATACTGACACACCTCGCTTAACGACGAAGTCAGGCATCTGGTCGTTTGTCAGGATGTGTTGGCTAACCGGTACTCGCCCCGCGCGAACGCTCTCGGGCTCCTGCGGCTGTGTCTCGCGTTCGCGGTGCTGGTCGGGCACGCCTGGCCGCTCGGCGCCGGCCGGCCGACGCCCGGACTCGGGTTCTCGCACGGTCAGACGGAACTCGGGTCACTCGCGGTGTCCGGATTCTTCGTGCTGTCCGGGTTCCTGGTCAGTGCCAGCGCGGCGCGGCTCGGGTTCGTGCGGTTCGCCTGGCACCGTTTCCTGCGGATCTTCCCCGGGCTGTGGGTGTGCCTGCTGGTCATCGCGGTCGTCGCCGGATGCTTCGCCTCATTCTCCGCTGCTGTCTCATTCGCCCTGAACAACGCGCTCGGGCGGCCGAACCAGTGGGGCATCGGCACCCTGTTCGGCGGCAACCCCTACGGCCGCCTCACCGCCGGCGTGTCGGTCGTCAACGGCTCGCTGTGGAGCCTGCCGTTCGAACTCTTCTGGTACGGCGTCTTCACCGCCCTCACCGCCTGCGGCGTGGTCCGCCGCTCCCCGCGCCTGATCCTGCTGCTCACCGCCGGTGCCTACGCCGTCCTGCTGAGCGACTTCCTGCACCAGCTGCCCGACCCGTACACGGTCCCGCGCCCCCGCGGCGTCTTCGGCCCGATCCCGCTGTTCGGCGCGCTGGACACGCAGCTGATCGTCTACCTGGGCTTCCTGTTCCTGCTCGGTGCCTCGGCGCAGCTGTTCCAGCACCGCGTCCCGGTCCACCCGCTGCTGATCGCCGCCGCGGCGGCGGTGCTGCTGGCGACCCTGCGCCTCGGCGCCTTCCACGTGCTCGGTTACCCCGCGTTCGGGTATCTGCTGCTGTGCGCCGCCTGTACGCTGCCGCGCTGGTCGCACCGGATCGGGCGGGGGCACGACTACTCGTTCGGCATCTACATCTACGCGTTCCCGACCCAGCAGGTCCTCGCCGCGCTCGGCGTGCACCACTGGGGGCTGCCGGCCTACATCGCGGCGTCCGCCGTGGCCACGACGCTGCTCGCGGCGGCCTCCTGGCACCTCGTCGAACGCCCGGCCCTGCGGCTCAAGGACTGGAGCCCGCTGCGCTCCGGGCGCCAAACGGGCGACCGCCCGGACCGTGAGCGGTCCGGGCGGTCGTCGATGGTGCACGATCAGCTGCAGCCGCTGGTGGAGCCGCAGCCCTCGCAGACGTAGCAGCTGCCGGCGGGGCGCATCTTCGTGCCGCAGGTGAAGCACAGCGGCGCGTCGGCGGCCTTGCCCTGGACCAGTTCGAGCAGTTCGGTCGACGAGCCGACCTTGCGCGGGGTGGCGATCTCGACCTCGACCGGCTTCGCCACGGCCGCCGGCTTCGCGGCCGCCTCCACCGGAGCCGAGTTGCGCATCTCGGTCAGGTCGACGTCCGGCTCGCCCGCCTCGGCGCGCAGCTGGGCGGCGCGCTCCGACGAGGTGAGGATGCCCAGCTCCGAGCGGGTGTCGAAGTCCAGGAAGTCCAGCGCCAGGCGGCGGAAGATGTAGTCCATCACCGAGGACGACAGGCGGATGTCCGGGTCGTCGGTCATGCCGGCCGGCTCGAAGCGCATGTTGACGAACTTGCTGACGTAGGTCTCCAGCGGCACGCCGTACTGCAGGCCGATGGAGATCGCCACGGAGAACGCGTCCATCACGCCGGCCAGGGTCGAGCCCTGCTTCGACATCTTCAGGAAGACCTCGCCGAGGCCGTCGTCCGGGTACGACGACGCGGTCAGGTACCCCTCGGCGCCGGCGACGGAGAACGACACGGTCGAGCTGGGCCGCTTCTTCGGCAGCCGCTTGCGGACCGGGCGGTACTCGATGACCTTCTCGGTCTTGACGACTTCCTGGACGACGGGAGCCGGCTCTTCCTTCTTCGACTTGTTGACCGCCGAGAGCGGCTGGCCGACCTTGCAGTTGTCGCGGTAGATCGCGAGCGCCTTGAGGCCCAGCTTCCAGCCCTGGAAGTAGATCTCCTCGACGTCCTCGACGGTGGCCGCCTCCGGCATGTTGACCGTCTTGGAGATGGCGCCGGAGATGAACGGCTGGATCGCCGACATCATCCGCACGTGGCCCATCGGGGCGATGGTGCGCTCGCCCATGGCGCAGTCGAAGACGGAGTAGTGCTCGGCGCGCAGGCCGGGCGCGTCCACGACGTGGCCGTGCTCGGAGATGTGCTCGACGATCGCCTCGACCTGCTCCTCCTGGTAGCCCAGGTTGCGCAGGGCGCGGGGGACGGTCTGGTTGACGATCTGCATCGAGCCGCCGCCGACGAGCTTCTTGAACTTGACCAGGGCCAGGTCCGGCTCGACGCCCGTAGTGTCGCAGTCCATCATCAGGCCGATGGTGCCGGTCGGGGCCAGGACGCTGGCCTGCGAGTTGCGCCAGCCGTTCTTGGCGCCGATCTCGTTGCCCAGGGCCCACTCCGCGGTGGCCGCGGTCTTGATCGCGACGTCGACGCCGCCGACGGTGCTGATCGCGTCGTTGGCGGTGGCGTGCTGCTGCATGACCCGCTGGTGCGGGGTGGCGTTGCGGGCGTACCCGTCGTATGCGCCGACGATCCCGGCCAGCTCGGCCGAGCGGCGGTACGCGGTGCCCGACATGAGGCTGCTGATCGTCGCGGCGACCGCACGGCCACCGTCGGAGTCGTACGCGAGGCCACTGGCCATCAGCAGCGCGCCGAGGTTGGCGTAGCCGATGCCGAGCTGCCGGTACGCGCGGGTGGTCGCGCCGATCTTCTCGGTCGGGAAGTCGGCGAAGCAGATCGAGATGTCCATCGCGGTGATCACGAACTCGATCGACTTGACGAACTTCTCCACCGCGAACGTGCCGTCGGCGTTGAGGTACTTCATCAGGTTCAGCGACGCGAGGTTGCAGCTGGAGTTGTCCAGGTGCATGTACTCGCTGCACGGGTTGGACGCGGTGATCCGGCCGGTCTCCGGGCAGGTGTGCCACTGGTTGATCGTGTCGTCGTACTGGATGCCGGGGTCGGCGCACGCCCACGCGGCCTGGGCGAGCTTGCGGAACAGCTCGCGGCCCTTGACGGTCGACACGACGCTGCCGTCGAGCCGGGAGCGCAGCGCGAACTCGGCGTCATCCTCGATCGACTGCATGAACTCGGCGGAGACCCGGATCGAGTTGTTGGCGTTCTGGTACTGGACGCTGACGATGTCCTTGCCGCCGAGGTCCATGTCGAAGCCGGCGTCGCGCAGGGCGCGGATCTTGTCCTCTTCGCTGGCCTTGGTCTCGATGAACTCCTCGACGTCGGGGTGGTCGACGTCCAGGATGACCATCTTCGCCGCGCGGCGGGTCGCGCCACCGCTCTTGATCGTCCCGGCGGACGCGTCGGCGCCGCGCATGAAGCTCACCGGGCCGCTGGCGGTGCCGCCGCTGCTCAGCAGCTCCTTCGAGGAGCGGATCCGGGACAGGTTGACGCCGGAGCCGGACCCTCCCTTGAAGATCAGGCCCTCTTCCTTGTACCAGTCGAGGATGCTGTCCATCGAGTCGTCCACCGCGAGGATGAAACAGGCGCTGACCTGCTGCGGCGACTGCGTGCCCACGTTGAACCAGACCGGCGAGTTGAAGCTGAACACCTGGTGCAGCAGCATCCAGGTCAGCTCGTGGCCGAACACCTCGGCGTCGGCGGGCGAGGCGAAGTAACCGTTGTCCTCACCGGCCTTGCGGTACACGGTGACGACGCGGTCGATCAGCTGCCGCAGCGACCACTCGCGGGCGTCGGTGCCGACCGCGCCGCGGAAGTACTTGGTGGTGACGATGTTCGCCGCGTTCACGGACCACGAGTCCGGGAACTCGACGCCGCGCTGCTCGAAGTTGATCGAGCCGTCGCGCCAGTTGGTCATGACGATGTCGCGACGCTCCCACGTCACCTCGTCGTAAGGGTGGACCCCCTCGGTCGTCCACACCCGCTCGACGCGCAGGCCCTGTGCCTCTTTGCGCGACGCTGCCTTGGTCTTCGTCTCCCCCGCCATCCGCGGCCCCCTCAAGTCTGCTTTTGGTTTTCTGTGTTTCGTCGCTTTTGCGCGCTTTGCTTTACCCGACCGGCTCAGCAGCGCGCTCCCCCTGTTGCGGTGCCGTCTGGTGCTGTGCCTTTTCCGCTTTTGCCGTTGCGCTCACGGGGCGGTTGGACGCCGCCCGGAGCGAGGCGATCTCGCGCTCGAAGTCCTGCAGCGAGTCGAACGACCGGTAGACGCTGGCGAAGCGGAGGTACGCCACCTCGTCGAGCTCCCGCAGCGGCGCGAGGATGGCCAGGCCGACCTCGTGGCTGGGCAGCTCGGCAGCGCCGCGGGCCCGCACGGCCTCCTCGACCTTCTGTGCGAGCACGGCGATCGCGTCCTCGTCGACCGGGCGACCCTGACACGCCTTGCGGACCCCGGCAATGATCTTGGTACGGCTGAACGGCTCGGTGACGCCGCTGCGCTTGACGACCGCGAGGACGGCCTCCTCGACGGTGGTGAACCTCCGGCCGCACTCGGGGCAGGACCGGCGCCGACGGATGATCTGGCCGTCCTCGGCTTCCCGCGAGTCGACCACCCGCGAGTCGGCGTGGCGGCAGTACGGGCAGCGCATGCGGCAGCCTTCCAGTCTACGTCGGATATGTCCTGACAAAACGCACACGAACGCCCAACGGTCGGCCTTGGTGTTTGGCCTCCGCTGGTCTTTACCGTCAGTAAGGGTGATTGCCGAATCCACTACCTGTGGACGACTTACCGCCCTGTAACTACTACATCTAGGGGTAGACGCTATGCCGACGCATACGCGGACGCAAGTCGATCCGCGATTTCCGACCCTCGCGTGTCGTGCGTCTCGTTTTCCAGCGTTGGCCCGGCGTTCATTTGCCCTGATCAGCCCTGCCGAGGCAGGGTCAGCCGCTGTCCGGCGTCGACACTGTAGCCGTCCAAGTGGTTGAGACGGCGGATCTCCTCCATGGTCGCGTCGCGCCCCCGGGACCCCGAGTGGCGGGTCGCGATGTCCCACAACGTGTCACCCGGCTGCACGATCAACACCGGCGCCGGCCCCGGCGGGTCGGCCGCCTGCCCCGGCACCGCGACGAACGTGAACAACCCGCCCGCGATCACCAGCAGCAGACAGAAGAGCACGACGCGCCCCCGGCGAGTGAGCCGAATGGGTGGGTTTCGCGGGTGTCGTCGCATCTCAGCCCTCGATTCCGTACAGCCGTTCGATCGAACGGACGTACGATGGTCTACCAGAGTGAGAAGACCCGAGTCCAGCGACGCGCCGAAAAAACAGCGCGCCACGTAGTACAGATGTTTGAAACTGTCACACCTCGGCGATACGGTGATCCACACACGATCGAGACGATTGATCGGGATACCCGAAATTTGCGACAGCCGGCGCCGTCACACCCGGTGGCGGTCAAGGTGGCGGGCCACCCCACGGCCCGTCCGCACCAGCGGCCTTCCCACCGCTGGTGCCAACAAGAGGGAGGACGACGTGTCAGCCGACGACCGCACCGACGAACCCGCCGAGGTCACCGCGATCGGCAGCGGCAGCACCCGCCGCGCCAGCACCCGCCGCCGCGGAGGCGAGCCGGAGATGCGCGCGGTCACCGCGGTGGTCAGCGCCTTCCCCGACCTGTTCGCGGCCGACCTGACCGTCCGCCAACGGCGCATCCTCGAGTTCATCCGCAGCGCGGTGGAGCGCAACGGCTATCCGCCGAGCGTCCGCGAGATCGGCGAGGCCGTCGGCCTGGTCTCCCCCTCCAGCGTCGCCTACCAGCTCAAGGAGCTGGAGCGGAAGGGCTACCTGCGCCGCGACCCCAACCGCCCCCGCGCCGTCGACGTGCGCCCCCCGAGCGAGCTCGTCTCGGTCGACGAGGAGGCCGAGCGCGCCGCCCGCCCCGCCCCGGCGTACGTGCCGGTCCTGGGCCGCATCGCCGCCGGTGGCCCGATCCTCGCCGAGCAGGCCGTCGAGGACGTCTTCCCCCTCCCCCGCGAGCTCGTCGGCGAGGGCACCCTCTTCATGCTCCAGGTCAAGGGCTCCTCAATGATCGAGGCCGCCATCTGCGACGGCGACTGGGTCGTCGTCCGCCAGCAGCCCAACGCCAACAACGGCGACATCGTGGCCGCGATGATCGACGGCGAGGCCACGGTGAAGACGTACCGCAACCGCGACGGCCACGTCTGGCTCATGCCGCAGAACCCGGCCTTCGAACCGATCGCCGGCGACCACGCCACCATCCTCGGCCGCGTGGTCACCGTCGTCCGCCGTATCTGACCAACCCCTCCACCCGGACCGAGAAGGGCCCGCCCAGCCGTCAGCCGAGCGGGCCCGTCTTGCTGTCCAGGACCAGCCCGCTAGGCCCGTCCTGCTGCCCACGGCCGGCCGCAGGCCGTCTTGCTGTCCAACGACCAGCCCGCAGGCCCGTCTGCTGCCCCAGACGGGCCTACAAGCCATCTGCCGTCCAGGACCACACCCCGCGGGCCCATCTGCTGTCCCGGACCGGCCCGCAGGCCCATCCGCTGTCCGGACCGGCCCGCAGGCCCATCCGCTGTCCGGACCGGCCCGCAGGCCCATCCGCTGTCCGGACCGGCCCGCTGGCCCATCCGTCGTCCCGGACCGGCCCGCAGGCCCTTCATACTCTGGCCGCTTCACGCCCCGGCCGCTTCACGCATTCGGGGCCGAACCCGGACCCTGCACACCCGGACCCTGCACACCCGGACCCTGCACACCCGGACCCTGCACACCCGGACCCTGCACACCCGGACCCTGCACACCCGGACCCTGCACACCCGGACCCTGCACACCCGGACCCTTCACACTCAGGCCCTTCACACTCAGGCCCTTCACACCCGGGCCCGCGCCCGAGCCCTTCACGCCCCAGGGCGTCCGGCACCACGTCCACGCCGACCACCGGCATGCCGCTCACCTCGGACACCCGACCCCTCTGCACGATCTTGCAACCGTGATCAAAGGACCATCCCGGCCGCGCCGACGACCACCCCGCGACTTCGATCACCGCCCAGCCGCTCCAAATCACCCCACGGCGACCAACCGACGACTTCGATCTGTGAGAGGTCCTGTCAACCGAGTGATGGCGTGACAAGCAGAAGGATCGCGGGGGTCAGGTGCCCGGGGATCCTTCTGCTTGTGGGGAGTCCGGCAACGACGCGGCGTGCCCGCTGCCCGGTCCGGCGTTGCCGATGTCCGGGTCAGCCTTGTTGTCCGCGTGTGCGGCGCAGGGAGTGGTTTTCCCGACCAGGCGCCGGAGCGGCCTCCCGCACAGACCTCGCCCGGCATGCCCACCCCTCTGCGCACGCCCCACCTCCGTCGCGCCCCTGCCCGGCCGCCACACCTCGGACCACGTGCCCAGACCTGTGTCACAGATGACCCGACCTTGAACCGCCCAGCGCACAACCTTCACGCCTCCGGGCCGCCGAACCCAGCTAGCCGGTCTCCGCGCGCCAGACCGTTCGGCGCTTCACCCGATTTGTCCGGCCCGCCGCCAGAACGCCCCGGGGAGATCCACTCCCGGCGCAGCACAGGCAGGCAACGAAGCTGATCCGGACCTCGGCAGTGCCGGACCGGGCGGCGGGCGTGCGGCGAGGTTGCCGAATTCCCCACAAACCTAACGATCCCCGGGCGCCTGACCCCGGAGATCGTTCGGCTTGTCGCGGCCACCACCCGCTCGACACGACCTTGCACAGATCGAAGTCGGCGGGTCCTCGGACACCTGGCACGTGATCACGGCCGACCGTAAAACGACGTTGACCACTACACGCCGCGGCGTGTAGTGGTCAACTTTTCTATGTCGGACGGGCTCACCGGCCCGTCACTGGAGAAGTCTCTCGATCAGCCGGTGTGCTCGGCCATCGCCAGGAACTTGCGCTTGCTCTCCAGGGCCTTCTCGGCCTCCTTGATGCGGCGCTGGTCGCCGGCGGCCTGGGCGCTGGCGAGCTGCTGCTCCGCGCGGGCCACCTGCTCCCGCATCTGGGCGAGCAGTGGGCTCGCCTCCGGCGGGGTCCGGCGCCAAGCGGCGTCCATGGCCGTCTTGACCTTGTCCTCGATGACGCGCAGGCGACGGTCGAGGCCCGTCTGCGCCTCGCGGGGGACGCGGCCGACGTCGTGCCACGCGGCCTGGATGTCGCGGAGCTTTGCCTGGGCGCCCTTCGGGTCGCCGTCGACGTCGAGGGCCTCGGCCTGCACGAGGAGCGCCTGCTTGGCGTCCAGGTTGCCCTTGAACTCGGCGTCGCGGGCGCTGAAGACCTCGCTGCGGCGCTTGAAGAAGGAGTCCTGCGCGGCGCGGAACCGCTCCCAGAGCTTCTGCTCGGTTTCCTTCGCGGCGCGCGGAGCGGCCTTCCACTCGGTCATGAGGTCCTTGAGGCGGGCGGCCGTCGCGTTCCACTCGGTGGACTCGGCGATCTGCTCGGCCTCGATGACCAGCTCCTCCTTGCGGCCCTGCGCCTGCTTGCGGCTGGCGTCGAGGGTCGCGAAGTGGGCGCCGCGGCGGCGGGTGAAGGCGTCGCGGGCGGCCGCGTAGCGCTTCCAGAGCTCGCTCTCGGCCTTCTTCTCGACGCCGTGGATGGACTTCCACTCGTCGAGGATCTCCTTGAGGCGGTCGCCCGCGGTCTTCCAGCCGGTGGCGTCGGCCGCGATCGCCTCGGCCTCTTCGACCAGGGTGGTCTTGCGGGTGAGGGCCTCGGCGCGGGCGGCGTCGCGGGCCGCGCGCGCGGCGCCGGCCTTCTCCTCGGCGATCGAGGTCAGCTTGTCGAGGCGGGCGGCGAGCCCGTCGATGTCGCCGACGACGTGCGCCTCGTCGAGGCCGCTGCGCAGCCGCTTGATGGTGGACAGCGACTGACCGGCGTCGGCCGCGCCGCTACCGAGCCGCGCCTCGATCAGGTCGACCTCGGTCACCAGGTCGGCGAACCGGCGGGCGAAGTGGGCAAGGCCCTCCTCCGGTGTGCCGGCCTGCCACGATCCGATGGCCCGCTCTCCGGCTGCCGTCTTCACGAAGACGTTGCCGTCAGCGTCGATCCGTCCAAACGTCGTAGGCTCGCTCATCTGCCATCCTCGCTCCCGGCGCCCGTGGGATCGGGTATCCCACTGTCACGCCGCCATCGCACAGCAAAGTTCCCCATGGCATTCTCACAGGTGTGCCCCGGGGCCGGTCGAGGGCCTGCGGCCGAACCGTGACCATTCCGGTGCCGAACGGGTCGCAGGATGCCCCAGCGACCATCCCCGATAACGTTAAGACCGTGCCACTCGCCGCCGCCGCCGTCTGCCCACATCCGCCGATGCTCGTGCCGGAGGTGGCCGCCGGAGCGGCGGGTGAGCTCGACGACCTGCGTGCCGCCTGTCGTGCCGCCGTGGCGCACCTCGACACCGCCGACGTGCTCATCGTGGTCGGTGCCGATGCCACGACGATACGCCGCGAGCCGCCTTTCGGGGGGACCCTGGCCCCGTGGGGCATCGACCGGAGGGTGGGTGAGCCGGCCGAGGACCCGCTGCCGCTGAGCCTGCTCATCGGCGCCTGGCTCCTGGAAGACGGATATAACCGAAATATCCGGTACCACAGCATCGCGGCCGACGCAGCACCGGCGGACTGCGAAGCGCTCGGCAGAAGTCTGCGGCACATCGGTACCAACGCCGCACTGCTCGTCCTTGGCGACGGATCCGCGTGCCATGGGGAGAAGGCGCCCGGATACGACGACCCGCGGGCCGAGGGCTTCGACGCGGCCGTCGCGGACGCCCTGGCCAAGGGTGACACCACGGCGCTGCGCGACCTCGACCCGGCGCTGGCCGCGGACCTGCTCGCCGTCGGACGGGCACCGTGGCAGGTCCTGGCCGGCGCGGTCGACACCCCGTTCGGCACGACCGAACTGCTGCACCACTCGGCGCCGTACGGGGTCGGATACTTCGTGGCGAGCTGGCGGTGACCCGCGTCCTGGCCGTGGTCGGACCGACCGCAGCCGGCAAGTCGGCGCTGAGCCTCAGGCTGGCGCACGAGCTCGGCGGCGAGGTCGTCAACGCCGACTCGATGCAGCTGTACCGGGGCATGGACATCGGCACGGCCAAGCTCACCGTCGCCGAGCGTGAGGGTGTGCCGCACCACGTGCTGGACATCTGGGACGTGACGGAGCCGGCGAGCGTCGCGGTGTACCAGCGCCTGGCCCGCGCCGCGATCGACGACATCGCCGCCCGCGGGCGGGTGCCGCTGCTGGTCGGCGGCTCGGGGCTCTACGTGCGGGCCGTCCTGGAGGACTTCGACTTCCCCGGCACCGACCCCGGGCTGCGCGACGCGTTGGAGAAGGAGCTCGCGGAGGTCGGCCCGGAGGCGCTGCACGCCCGCCTCAGCAGCACGGACCCGGAGGCCGCGGCGCGGATCCTGCCCGGCAACGGCCGCCGGATCGTCCGTGCACTCGAGGTCAACGCGCTGACCGGCACGACGTTCACGGCGCGCCTGCCGTCACAACCGCGGCCGGTGTACGACGCGCTGCAACTGGGCGTGGACGTCGCCACGGCGGTCCTCGACGAGCGGATCGAGGCACGGGTCGACGCGATGTGGTCCGCGGGCCTCGTCGAGGAGGTGCGGGCGCTGGACGCCGCCGGCCTGCGGTCCGGGCGGACCGCCGGGGCAGCGCTCGGATATAAACAAGTATTGGACTACTTTTCCGGTTTGTCGGATGAGCCCGCCGCCCGGGCCGAGACGGTGCGTGCCACCAGGCGGTTCGTGCGCCGGCAGCGGTCCTGGTTCCGCCGGGACGACCGGATCGTGTGGCTCGATGGTGGCGCTGCCGACATCACCGCAACGGCGCTGGAGGTCGTGCGGCAAGATTGACGCCATGCGCTTCGCCAAGGGACACGGAACGGGCAACGACTTCGTCATCCTGCCCGACCCCGACGGCGTGCTGCCGTTGACGCCGACATTCGTCGCCGCGCTCTGCGACCGCCGGCGGGGCATCGGCGCCGACGGCGTGCTGCGGGTGGTCCGCAGCGCCGCCCACCCCGACGCCGAGGCGTCCGCGGAGACGGCCGAGTGGTTCATGGACTACTGGAACGCCGACGGTTCCCAGTCCGAGATGTGCGGCAACGGGGTGCGCGTCTACGCCCGCTACCTCGCGGAGGCCGGCCTGGTCGCCCCCGAGGGGTCGTTCAACCTGGTCACCCGCGCGGGGGTGGTGCCGGTGACCATCGGCGAGGAGATCGCCGCCGGCATGCCGATGCCCCGGGTCTACGTGCAGAGCGAGGCCACCAGCGACGGCCGGGTGTTCGGCGGGACGGCCGTGGACGTCGGCAACCCGCACCTGGTCTGCCCGGTCGACGAGCCGACGCTGGAGCGGCTCGACCTGACCCGCGCGCCCGGGATCGACCCGCTGATCTTCCCGGCGGGCGTCAACGTCGAGTTCGCCGCCGCTGGGGCCCCGCCGGCCGGCGCCGACCTGTACCGGCGGATGCGCGTCTACGAACGCGGCTCCGGCGAGACCCAGTCCTGCGGATCCGGCGCGTGCGCGGTGGCGGCGGTGGCGCTCGACCACGCCGGGCTGGAAACCGGCGTGGTCATCGTGGACGTCGCGGGCGGCCGGTTGACGATCACCCAGACCGCGTCGGAGTTCCTGCTGGCCGGACCGGCCGTGATCGTCGCGCACGGTGACGTCGACGCCCAGGCGATCCGGCAGCTGGCGCCGTCCTTCTAGGGGCTGTATCGAAGTGGGGGTCGGAGCGAGGCGAGGCTCAGCGCCTGGGCTGGGCCGGTCCGGCGCAGCGCGCCGGGCCAGCCTGGGCGAGTGGTCGGGCCGCGCCGGGCGCGCCTGGATACCGGTGTTGTATCCAAGCGTGACCGGCGTGGGTCCAGCGCCTGGGCTGGGCCGGTCCGGCGCAGCGCGCCGGGCCAGCCTGGGCGAGGCGTTGAGTCCGCCGCAGCCCGGCCATCCACTTCGATACAGCGCCTAGGAGATCGGTGCCACCTCGGCGGGCGGCTCGCCGTCGACGGTGCTGTCCAGGTGGGGGCCCTTCGCGGCGGCCCGGACCGCGGCGGCCACGGCCGGGGCGACCCTGGCGTCGAAGACGCTGGGCACGATGACGCTCGGGTTGAGCTTGTCCTCGCCGACGGAGTCCGCGATCGCGCGGGCCGCGGCGAGTGCCATCGCCTCGGTGAACTCGCGCGCCTGGGCGTCGAGCATCCCGCGGAACACACCGGGGAACGCGAGGACGTTGTTGATCTGGTTCGGCTGGTCGGAGCGGCCGGTCGCGACGATCGCCGCGTGCTCGCGGGCCTCCCGCGGGTCGACCTCCGGGTCCGGGTTGGCCAGCGCGAACACGATCGAGTTGGGTGCCATCGTGGCGATGTCGTCGCCGGTGAGCAGGTTCGGGGCGCTGACCCCGATGAACACGTCGGCGCCGCGCAGCGCGCCCTTGAGGTCGCCGCTGTAGCCGGTCTTGTTGGTGTTCTCGACCAGCCACGGCCAGGCGCCGGTGAGGCCGGGCAGGCCGCGGTGCAGGGCGCCGGGCCGGTCCGTGGCGATCACGTCGCCGACGCCCTGGCGCAGCAGCAGCTTGATGATCGCCGTGCCGGCCGCGCCGGCGCCGCTGACCACGACCCGGATGTCGCCGATCGACTTGCCGACGACGCGCAGCGCGTTGGTGAGCGCGGCGAGGACGCAGATCGCGGTGCCGTGCTGGTCGTCGTGGAACACGGGGATGTCCAGCATCGCCCGCAGCCGCTCCTCGATCTCGAAGCAGCGCGGAGCGGCGATGTCCTCCAGGTTGATACCCCCATACGCGGGGGCGATCGCCCGCACGATCGAGATGATCTCCTCGGTGTCCTGGGTGTCCAGCGCGACCGGCCAGGCGTCGACGCCGCCGAACCGCTTGAACAGCGCGGCCTTGCCCTCCATGACGGGCATCGCGGCGGCCGGGCCGATGTTGCCCAGGCCGAGCACCGCGGATCCGTCGGTGACCACGGCGACGGTGTTGCGCTTGATCGTGAGGCGGCGGGCGTCGTCGGGGTTCTCCGCGATCTGCAGGCACACCCGGGCCACCCCCGGCGTGTACGCCCGGGACAGCTCGTCGCGGTTGCGCAGGGCGACCTTCGGCGTCACCTCGATCTTGCCGCCGAGGTGCAGCAGGAACGTGCGGTCGGAGACCTTGCGCACGTCGACCCCGTCGAGCTTCTCGATGCAGGCGACGACCTGCTCGGCGTGCGCGGAGTCGGCGGTGTCGCAGGTCAGGTCGACCACGACCGCGGTGCTGTCGGAGTCGACGACGTCAACCGCGGTGACGACGCCACCGGCCTCCCCGACCGCAGTCGTGAGGCGGCCGATCGCCGAGGCGTCGGCACGGACGGAGACACGGATCGTGATGGAGAACCCGGCGCTGGGCAAACGGTGCGTGGCAGTCGTCACGTCACCCATTCTTATCCCCCCGCCCAACCGGACCGCGCACGGGGACATATCCGGTGCGGGAACGTAGTGCGAGGTGTCACGATTGGTACGTCGTACTGATCGAAGCAAGGAGTACATGTTGCGCGCGACTGCCGCAGAAACCTGGGATCTCGCCGACGACGGCGACGGCCTGGAGCTCGAGGAGCGGCATGCGCTGCGCCGTGTCGCCGGTCTGTCGACCGAGCTCGCCGATGTCACCGAGGTCGAATACCGCCAGCTGCGCCTCGAGCGGGTCGTGCTCGTCGGGGTGTGGACCGAAGGCACCGCCACCGACGCGGAGAACTCCCTCGCGGAGCTCGCCGCGCTCGCCGAGACCGCCGGCTCGCAGGTCCTCGACGGGCTGATCCAGCGCCGTAGCCGGCCCGACTCCAGCACCTACATCGGCTCGGGCAAGGTCGACGAGCTGCGGGCCGTGGTGCAGAGCACCGGCGCCGACACGGTCATCTGCGACGGGGAGCTGTCCCCGTCGCAGCTGCGGACCCTGGAGGCGAAGGTCAACGTCAAGGTCATCGACCGGACCGCGCTGATCCTGGACATCTTCGCCCAGCACGCGAAGAGCAAGGAGGGCAAGGCCCAGGTCGAGCTCGCCCAGCTGCAGTACTTCCTGCCGCGCCTGCGCGGTTGGGGTGAGGCGCTGAGCCGGCAGGCCGGTGGCTCCGCCAGCGGCAACGGCGGCGTCGGCCTCCGTGGTCCCGGTGAGACCAAGATCGAGACCGACCGGCGTCGGATCCGGACCAAGATCAGCCGGCTGAAGCGCGAGATCGCCGCGATGGCGACGATCCGCGACACCAAGCGCTCCACCCGGCGGCGCAACCGGGTGCCCAGCGTCGCGATCGCCGGTTACACCAACGCCGGCAAGTCGAGCCTGCTCAACCGGCTCACCGGCGCGGGCGTGCTGGTGGAGGACGCGCTGTTCGCCACCCTGGACACCACGACCAGGCGGGCCCGGGCCGAGGACGGCCGGATCTACACGCTGTCCGACACCGTCGGGTTCGTCCGGCACCTGCCGCACCAGCTGATCGAGGCGTTCCGCTCCACCCTCGAAGAGGTCGCCGAGGCCGACCTGGTCCTGCACGTCGTGGACGGCGCCCACGCCGACCCCGAGGAGCAGGTCCGCGCGGTCCGGGAGGTGCTCGCCGAGGTCGGCGCCGACGCGGTGCCCGAGCTGCTCGTCGTCAACAAGATCGACGCCGCTGACGAGGAGACCCAGCTCCGGCTGAAGTCCCTGTGGCCCGACGCGGTGTTCGCCTCCGCCCGCACCGGCGCCGGCATCGACGCCGTGCGGGCCGCGGTCGAGCAGCGGCTGCCCTGGCCGGCGATCGAGCTGACCGCGGTGGTGCCCTACGAGCGGGGCGACCTCGTCGCCAGGGTCCACACCGTCGGTGAGGTGCTCGAAACCGCTCACCTGGCCGAGGGAACCCGCATCCGGGCCCGGATCAACGACGCCCTGGCCGCGGAGCTCGCCCCATTTGCCGTGAAGTCGTAGGGTTCACCTGATCACAGCGAGTAAGAGCCGGACCGGGCGCACCCACTGCCGGTCCGGCTCTGCCAAACTTGTCCGATGCGACAGCGGGTGGCCTTTGTTTCTGGTGCGGTGATGAGTCTGCTGGTGGGGCTCGCGGCACCCGCCGCGGCGGCCCCTACGTCCCCAGCAGCCCAGTCGCCAGCGGCGGGGGCAGGTCAGGCCATCTGCATCCCCGACTCGCAGAAGATCAACGAGATCTCCGGCCTCGTCGCGACCGCCACCGGCTACGTGGCGATCAACGACAGCGCGTCGGGCAACAGCAAGTCCCGCATCTTCACGCTCGACGCGGCCTGCAAGATCGTCGGTACGCCGGTCAGCTATCCGTCGACGCCGCTGGACCCCGAGGACCTCGCGGTCGACAAGAACGGCACGCTGTGGATCGCCGACATCGGCGACAACACCGAGGCGGCCGGCGGCAGCGCCTCCGCCCGGCCCACGGTCGCGGTGTGGAACCTGCCCCAGGGCGCGAAGGCACCGGTCATCAACCGGCTCGCGTACCCCGACGGCAAGAAGCGCGACGCCGAGGCCCTGCTGCTCAGCGGCGACGGCACCCCGATCATCATCACCAAGGACCCGGTCGGCGAGATCTGGGTCCCCGAGGGCCCGTTGCAGCCCAACACCACCAAGGGCGTCAAGCTCAAGCAGGTCGGCACGTTCGCCCCGCAGGAGACGAAGACGGCCAACCCGCTCGCCTTCCTCGGCTGGAAGGCGATCACCGGCGCCGCCTCCTCCCCCGACGGCACCCGCGTGGTCATCCGCACCTACTCCGACGCCTACGAGTTCGACGTCCAGGGCGGCGAGGTCGTCAAGGCGATCACCAGCGGCAAGCCCCGCATCACCCCGCTGCCCAACGAGGCCCGTGGCGAGGCGATCACCTACTCGACTGACGGCAAGCAGTACATCACCGCCTCCGACGTGCCGTCCGACGTGAGGGCGCCGATCCTCAAGTACACGCCGCAGAACGTCACCCCGGGCAAGGGCGGCGGCGCGGTCGTGCCGACCCCGAAGCCCGACGACCGGTCGTTCCTGGAAGACCTGACGCTGCAGGACATCACCTACATGGTGGCCGCCGTCGGCGTGCTCGGCCTGATCCTCGTGGTCGCCGGCATCGTCGGCATCCGGCGTTCCCGCGCCGGGCGGCGGGCGGCTGCCGCGAGCGGGCCGGTCCGCGGCTCGGCCCCCCGCCCCTCGGACGACAACCTGCCCGGTCCGGGCGAGGAGGGCGGCACCGGCAACGTGTACGGCGCCCGCCCCGCCACCTCAGCCACCCGCGGCTCCGCACCCGGCGGCACCGTCTACGGCGGCGGGGGTGGGCAGCAGTCCGACGATTTCGGGCCCTCGTCGTATGACCAGCCCCGCGGTTTCCAGCAGGGGGGCTATCCGCCGCAGTCCGGTCCGCCGCAGGGTGGGGTGTACGGCGGTGGTGGCCAGGGTGGATATGACCAGCGTGGGGTGTATGGCGGTGGGCATCCCGGGGATCACGACGGGTACGAGCGGGGCTACGCGCCCCACCGGTGACGCCGTGCCGGCCCGTTCCTCATGATCCGGTGGACCTTGTGTACCCCAGGGTGCACAGGGTCTTCGGGATCATGAGGAGGGGTCAGCAGGAGCGGGCGGGGGTTTCGGTGGGAGGTGGGGTGCCGATGGTGGGCATGCCCAGGGAGACGCCCGGGGTGCGGGTGACGCGGCCGGCCTCCCAGGCGTCGCCGGCGCGGGTGCGGCGGTGGGACAGCAGCGGGCCGTCGGCGTTGAGGTGGTGGGGGGCGGCGTAGGTGACCGTGGTGTGCACGATGTCGCCGGGGCGCAGGGCGATGTCGCCGTTGGCCCCGGTGAGCGAGGAGTCGGCGGCGAAGTGCACCAGGCGGCCGTCGCGGGCGCGGCCCGACATGCGGCCGGTGGCGCCGTCCTTGCGGCCCTCACCGACGGCGACCAGGACCTCGACCGGGGTGCCGACGAGCTTCTTGTTCTCGTCCCAGCTGATCTGCTCCAGGGTGGCGATCAGCCGGTCGTAGCGCTCCTGCACGACCGCCTTCGGGACCTGCAGGTCCATGGTGGCGGCGGGGGTACCGGGGCGCTTGGAGTACTGGAACGTGAAGGCGCTGGAGTAGCGGGCCGCGCGGACCACGTCCAGGGTCTGCTCGAAATCGGCGTCCGTCTCGCCGGGGAAGCCGACGATGATGTCGGTGGTGATCGCGGCGTCGGGCATGGCGGCCCGGACGTTCTCGATGATGCCGAGGTAGCGCTCCGCACGGTACGAGCGGCGCATCGCCTTCAGGACGGAGTCGGAGCCGGACTGCAGAGGCATGTGCAGGGAGTGGCAGACGTTGGGCGTCTCGGCCATCGCGGCGATGACGTCGTCGGTGAAGTCCTTCGGGTGCGGGCTGGTGAAGCGGACCCGCTCCAGGCCCTCGACGTCGCCGCAGGCGCGCAGGAGCTTGCCGAAGGCGAGCCGGTCGCCGAACTCGACGCCGTAGGAGTTGACGTTCTGCCCGAGGAGAGTGACCTCCAGGACGCCCTCGGCGGCGAGGGCGCGGACCTCGGCGAGGATGTCGCCGGGGCGGCGGTCCTTCTCCTTGCCGCGCAGGGCCGGGACGATGCAGAAGGTGCAGGTGTTGTTGCAGCCCACGGAAATCGAGACCCAGCCGGCGTACGTCGACTCGCGCCGGGTAGGCAGCGTGGAGGGGAAGACCTCCAGCGACTCGAGGATCTCCACCTCGGCCGCGGCGTTGTGGCGGGCCCGCTCCAGCAGCACCGGCAGGGAGCCGATGTTGTGGGTGCCGAACACGACGTCGACCCAGGGGGCCTTCTTGACGATGTCGCCGCGGTCCTTCTGGGCGAGGCAGCCGCCGACCGCGATCTGCATGCCGGGCTGGGCGAGCTTCGTCGGGCGCAGGTGGCCGAGGTTGCCGTAGAGGCGGTTGTCGGCGTTCTCGCGCACGGCGCAGGTGTTGAACACGACGACGTCCGGCTCGGCGTCGACGGGCACCGGGACGTAGCCGGCGTCCTCGAGCAGGCCGGAGATGCGCTCGGAATCGTGCGCGTTCATCTGGCAGCCGTAGGTGATGACCTTGAAGCTGCGAGGGGTCTCAGTCATAGCAGCGCAAAGTTTAGCCCCCGACGTGTTCGCCGGCGGTATCCACCAGGCCGGGCAGCACGACGTCGCGGGCCTCGTGGGGTGGGCGGACCGGTGTGACGGCCACGTAGCCGTCCAGCAGCCACGCGTCGTCACTGCCGGGCTCCGCGCCGTGGTCACTCTGCTCGAGGGACATGCGCACGTACCCGTGGCCCTGCTCCAGCAGGACCATCTGCACGGTGCCGAACTTGGCGAGGGACGCCCGGCGGATGCCGCGCAGGTCGCCGGCGTGCAGGTTCGGCACGTTGACGTTGAGCACGAAGTCGGCGTTGAGCAGCGGCAGCAGGTCGCCGGCGACCTCGGCGGCGGTGTCCCAGTGCTCGAAGGCGCCCTCCTCAGAACGCGAAGAGAACGGGATGTCGAGGGAGACCGCCATGGCGCGGCAGCCGTTGGCGGCGGCCGTGAACGCGGCGCCGACGGTGCCGGAGTGCAGGACCGCCGCGCCGGTGTTCGGGCCGCGGTTGATGCCGGACAGGATCACGTCGGGCTCCGGCCCGTAGGCGCCGCGGGTCGCCATCAGCGCGATGAAGGCGGGCGAGGCGGAGACGGCGAAGGTCGGTACCCCCGCAAACATCTCCGCACGGGTCTGCGTCGCGATGCGTCCGTCCGCCTCGACGCCGGTGAGCGAACTGCCGGAGCCGCTCGCCTCGCGGGCCGGGGCCGCCACCACCACGTCGTGGCCCTGGCGGACTGCCATCGCGGCGAGAGCGTGCAGGCCGGGGCTGTCGATACCGTCGTCGTTGGTCACCAGGATGCGCATGGTCATCATTGTGACAACCGTCGGCCGTTATCGGTCCGTGACCGCTATGCGGCTGATCGTGGGCATTGCCACCGCTAACGTCGAGCCCACTACGGAGCCGGGGTGCGCAGGTGCACAGCGACGAGACGCGATGGGGCGGATGATGACGGACGAGCCTTTGATCGTGCTCAGCGGCGTCAACAAATGGTTCGGCGAGCTCCACGTGCTCAAGGACGTCAATCTTTCGATTGCCCGCGGCGAGGTCGTGGTCGTGATCGGCCCGTCGGGCTCCGGCAAGTCGACGTTGTGCCGGGCGATCAACCGGTTGGAGCCGATCAACAACGGCGAGATCGTGTTCGACGGGGTCCGGCTGCCCGAGGAGGGGCGCCCCCTCGCGCGGCTGCGCAGCGAGGTCGGCATGGTGTTCCAGTCGTTCAACCTGTTCGCGCACAAGACGATCCTCGAAAACGTGATGCTCGGCCCGGTCAAGGTCCGCAAGGAGAAGGCGCCGGTGGTGCGGGAACGCGCCATGGGCCTGCTCGACCGCGTCGGGATCGCCGCGCAGGCACAGAAATATCCGGCGCAGCTGTCCGGCGGGCAGCAGCAGCGGGCCGCGATCGCCCGGGCCCTGGCCATGCAGCCGAAGGCGATGCTGTTCGACGAGCCGACGAGCGCCCTGGACCCGGAGATGGTCGGCGAGGTGCTCGAGGTGATGACGGGCCTGGCGAGCGAGGGCATGACGATGGTCGTCGTCACGCACGAGATGGGCTTCGCGAGGCACGCCGCGAACCGGGTCGTGTTCATGGCCGACGGCCAGCTGGTCGAGGAGGCGGAGCCGACGACCTTCTTCGCCAATCCGCGCACCGACCGGGCCAAGGACTTCCTGTCGAAGATTCTCACCCACTGAAAGGGGATAGCGACCATCATGCGAATCACGCGTATCGCCGCGGCAGCCGCCGCCATCACGCTTGCGCTGGGCCTGGCCGCCTGTGGCAAGGAGGGCACGCCCGCGCCGCCGTCCACGGGCGGCAGCTCCGGCGCGGCCGCACCGGCGAGCGACACCTGCAGCTCGTCCGGCACCACGTTCACGCCCGCCACCGGCGTGGCGATCACCGGTAGCCCAACGTTCGACCGCATCAAGGCGGCCGGCAAGGTCGTCATCGGGGTCAAGTTCGACCAGCCCAACCTGGGCTACAAGGACGCCGCCGGCAAGCGCTGCGGCTTCGACATCGAGATCGCCCAGCTGATCGCCTCGAAGCTCGGCATCGACCCGGCGAAGATCGAGTACAAGGAGATCGCCTCCGCCAACCGCGAGACGGCGATCAAGGGTGGTGAGGTCGACTACTACGTCGGCACCTACTCGATCACCGACAAGCGCAAGGCCGACGTGTCCTTCGCCGGCCCGTACTTCATCGCCGCGCAGGACCTGCTCGTCCGCAAGGACGACACGTCGATCACCGGCTCGGACAGCCTCAAGGGCAAGACGGTCTGCTCCGCGACCGGCTCCACGCCGATCCAGCGGGTCCGGGACCAGAAGCTGACCGACAAGATCGTGGAGTTCAAGACCTACTCCGAGTGCGTGTCGCAGCTGCTGGACAAGAAGGTCGACGCGGTCACCACCGACGACGCGATCCTCAAGGGCTTCGCGGCGCAGGCACCGTCGCAGCTGAAGGTCGTCGGCAAGCCGTTCCTCGACCCGACCACCGGCAAGGCCTACCCGGAGAAGTACGGCATCGGCCTGGGCCACGACGACAAGGCCCTGCGGGACTTCGTCAACGCGTCCCTCGAGGCGGCGTTCAAGGACGGCACCTGGCAGAAGGTCTACGACGGCACGCTCGGCAAGTCCGGCTCGGCGGGCAGCCCGCCGGCGCTCGAGAAGTACTGATCCTGTGATGTCGGGGCGCCGCCGTCGGCGGCGCCCCGAACCATGACCACCACGGCCCGGACCGAAGCGGAGGTGACGAGGTGGACGACTTCGTCCATGTCCTGACGGACAACTGGGACATCATCGGTCCCCACTTCTGGGAGACGATCAAGCTCTTCCTGATCGCCGCCGTCGGGTCGGTGGTGCTCGGCACCCTGCTGGCCGCGATGCGGGTCTCCCCCGTGCCGGCGCTGCGCGGGTTCGGCAGCTCCTACGTGTTGCTGCTGCGCAACACCCCGCTGACGCTGGTCTTCGCGCTGCAGGTCTTCGCGCTGCCGAAGCTCGGCGTCACGTTCGACTTCACCACCGGCGCCTGTATCGCGCTGACCGCGTACACCTCCGCCTTCGTCTGCGAGGCGCTGCGCTCCGGCATCAACACGGTGCCCGTCGGGCAGGCCGAGGCCGCCCGCGCCCTGGGGATGACCTTCATGCAGGTGCTGACCAACGTGGTGCTGCCGCAGGCCTTCCGGACCGTGGTGCCGCCCCTGGTGAGCGTGCTCAACGCGATGCTGAAGAACACCACCGTCGCGGCCGGCTTCTCGGTCGCCGAGGCGGGCGCGATCACGTTCTACCTGTCGGAGCGTGGCGAGAACCAGATCTACGGGCTGCTCTGGATCACCATCGGGTTCCTGATCCTGGTCGTCCCGCTCGTGACCCTGCAACGGATGCTCGAACGACGCTGGAAGGTCGCGCGATGACCAACGTCCTCTACGATCTGCCCGGCCCGAAGGCGCGGCTGCGGTACCGCATCATCGGCATCCTGAGCGCGGTCGGCATCGTGGCGCTGCTCGCCTACATCGGCTGGCGCTTCTACGACACCGGCCAGTTCGAGCCGCTGCGCTGGGAGCAGTTCCAGTACAAGCAGATCCAGCAGGACCTCCTCGACGGCTACCTGACCACGCTGCGCGCCGCCGGCACCGCCGCCGTGCTCGCGCTCCTCCTCGGCGCGCTGCTGGCCACCGGCCGGCTCAGCGACCACCTGGTGTTCCGCGCGCCGGCCACGAGCTTCGTCGAGCTGTTCCGCGCGATCCCGCTGCTCATCCTGATCTTCTTCGCGTACTACGGCCCGATCCAGCTCGGCTACAAGGTCGGCCCGTTCTGGCCCCTCGTCATCGGCCTGACCCTCTACAACGGCGCGGTGCTGTCGGAGATCTTCCGCGCCGGCATCATCGCCGTGGCCCGTGGCCAGTCCGAGGCCGCGTACGCACTGGGCATGCGCAAGTCGCAGGTCATGATCTCGATCCTGCTGCCGCAGGCGGTCCGGGCGATGCTCCCGGCGATCGTCAGCCAGCTCGTCGTGCTGCTCAAGGACACCGCGCTCGGGTTCATCATCCAGCTGCCGGAGCTGCTGTACTACGGCAAGCAGATCGGCGGCCGGCTGCCGTTCGGCTTCCCGTACGTGCCCAGCTACCTCGTCGTCGCGGTCATCTACATCGGCACCTGCGGCCTGCTGTCGTGGTTCGCGTTCTGGCTGCAGCGCCGCCTCATGGGCGGCCCGAAGCAGGTGAAGACGACAGCGAAGGCCGTCAAGCTGGCCGACGTCGGGCAGTCCGTGTGAGCTTGGCCGAAGGTTGATTGGCAACGTTGCGCAGAGTACGTACGCTGCGCGGGTGGCGGACACCGGCTTTCGTTTGGGCATCGACTTCGGCACCTCGAACACCGTCGCCGTGCTCCGCTGGCCGGACGGCCGCACGAAGCCGCTGCTCTTCGACGGTTCGCCGTTGCTGCCCTCCGCCGTCTACGTCAACGCCGACTACAGCATCCTCACCGGCCGTGACGCCGTGCACTCGGCGCGACTGCAGCCGCACCGGTTCGAGCCGTACCCGAAGCGCCGCGTCGAGGAAGGCACCGTCTGGCTCGGCGAGCAGGACATCCCGGTCATCGACCTGGTCGCGACCGTCCTGCGCCGGGTCGCCGCCGAGTCGTACCGGGTCGCGGGCACCCACCCGCACGAGGTCAACATCACGCACCCTGCGACGTGGCCGCCGCAGCGCCGCCAGACCCTGTCGCAGGCCGCCGTCTCCGCCGGGTTCCCGCAGCCGTTCCTGACGTCCGAGCCGGTCGCCGCGGCGTCGTATTTCGTCGGTACCGTCGGCACCCACGTCCCCGTCGGTGGCATCGCCGTCGTCTACGACTTCGGCGCCGGCACCTTCGACGCGAGCGTGGTCCGCCGCAACGCCGGTGGCGGCTTCGACGTCCTGGCCAGCGAGGGCCTGCCCGACGCGGGCGGGCTCGACGTCGACGCGGCCGTCGTGGCCTACCTGGGCCGCGCCTTCGCCGGCCGGGAAGGCGACCAGTGGCGCCGGCTGACCAACCCGGAGAGCGAGGCCGACCGGCGCGCCGCGTGGCAGCTGTGGGAGGACGCGCGGCTCGCCAAGGAGATGCTCAGCCGGGCCGCCACCACCTACGTGCACGTGCCGCTGTTCGACGAGAGCGTGCCGATCGGGCGTGAGCAGCTGGAGCAGCTGGCCAAGCCGATCCTGGACCGGACCGTCACCGCCACCCAGATCGCGGTGGCCTCCGCCGGTGTGTCGGGGCAGCCGCTCGCGGCGGTGTTCCTGGTCGGCGGGTCCTCGCGCATCCCGCTCGCCGCGACGCTGCTGCACCGGGCGTTCGGGCTGGCACCGACCGCGATCGAGCAGCCCGAGCTGGTGGTCGCCGAGGGGGCGCTGCACCTCGCGCCGCCGACGGGCCGCGCGCATGTCGGCGGAGTGCCGTCCGCGGGCGCCGCCGGGATGCCGACGTCCGGTGCCTCAGGTCCATTCGGTCCGGTACCGACATCCGGTGGGCCGTCATCGGGTGGACCGTCGTCGGGTGGACCGTCGTCGGGTGGACCGTCGTCGGGTGGACCGTCGTCCGGTGGGCCTTCGTCGGGGACGCACGAGCCGAGCGGGGACGTGTCGGCGCAGCCGGTGTCGGCACAGCCGGTGTCGCCCGGGTTCAGCATGCCGTCGATGAACCCTGGACTGCCGCCGTTGCTGCAGACCGGGTCGATGCCGGTGGTGCCGGGCGCCGGTCAGCAGGCTCCGCACCCGGCTCCCCACCATGTCCCGCACCAGGCCCCGCCCCCGCACCAGGCCCCGCCCCCGCACCAGGCCCCGCCCACGCAGCAGGTCCCGCCCACGCAGCAGATCCCGCAGCAGCATCAGGCGCCGGTGCAGCGGCCCGGGGTGCCGGCGCAGGGGCAGCGGCCGCCCGTGCTGCAGCCGCCGGTGCAGCCCCAGGTGCAGCAGCGGCCGCCGGTCGTGCCGCCGGTTCCCGCGCAGCCCGTGCCGCAGAGCTTTCCGCAGCCCGCCCAGCCGCAGGTCCAGCCACCGGTCCAACAGGGCTTCCCGCAGCAGTTCCAGCCGCCGCCCGTGCAGCGGCCGCAGGTGAGCGGGCCGCCAGCGTCAGGACCTCCCGTCAGCCCCGCGCAGGGCTGGACGACGCCCGCGTCGGGTCCGCCCGCGTCCGGGCCGCCGGTCAACCTGGGCTGGCAGTCGGGCGGCCAGGCCCGGCCGCCGGCGCCGAACCAGCGCCGGACCGGGTCGCTGATCGCCGCGGCCGGTGGCGGCGTCCTCGCGGTGGTGCTCCTCATCGCCGGCATCGTCTGGGCCGTCAACCGCGGCGGCGACGGCGAGCCCGGCACCGACGGCAGCAGCGGGTCCAACCAGGCGGGGCCGGCGGTGTCGGCGGCCTGCGGGCACAAGGTCGGGTTCCTCGGCATCCTCGCCGGCACCGGCTCCAAGGACAGCAACGGCATGCGCAATGCCACCAAGCTGGCCGTCGACGACTACAACGCGAAGCATCCCGGCTGCAACGTCGGGTTCGCCGAGTTCGACACGAAGGGCACCGAGGAGGGCAGCAAGCTCGCGGCCCAGGATCTGGTCGCCGACAGCGAGGTGATCGGCGCCGTCGGTCCGGCGTACCGCGTCGAGGTCCTCGCCGCCGGCCCGATCCTGGAGAAGGCGGGCATCCCGTTCTTCACGCCGTTCGCGCCGGACGTCGACCTCGCCGCCAAGGGCTGGTCCACGTTCCACCGCCTGATCGCCAACGACAAGGACCAGGCGAACGCGGCCGGCCGGTACATCAAGAACAAGCTGCACGCCTCGAAGGTCGCCGTGGTGTACGACGACACAGACTTCGGCGGCGTGGCCCGGCAGGCGGTCTCGAGCACCCTCGGCAGCGCCGTCACCACCAGCGTCGCGATCCGCCGGGCCGACAAGGACTTCGCCGCGCCCGTCGGGCAGGTGACGAACGCGAACCCGGACGCCGTGTACTACGCCGGCGAGTCCGACGACGGCACGCTGTTCATCAAGGCGCTGCGGGCCGCGAAACCGGGCATCGTCATCGTCGTCAGCGACCGGCTCTTCACCCAGCTGTTCGTCGACACCCTCACCACGGCCGCCGACGGCATCGTGGTCACCTGCCCCTGCATCCCCTCCGACCACGCGGGCGGGGACTACGCGTCGCGCTACCAGGCGGCGTTCAAGTCGAGAGCCGGCTACTACGGTCCCGAGGCGTACGACGGGGCGAACATCATCCTGGCGGGCTTCACCGCCGGCAAGGCCAGCCGGCCGGACATGCTCGCCTTCGTCAACGCGTACGACGGCAAGGGCATCGCACGGTCGTACAAGTTCACGGCGACCGGCGAGCTGTCAGTGCCGGACCCGTTGATCTGGTCGTACAAGATCACCAGCCCGTACACGTCGGCGGAGGCCGTGATCGCGCCGTAGGCGGCCTTTGGTCGCGGCCGTCAGGTCGCGGGCTTTGGTCGCGGCCGTCAGGTCGCGGCTGCGCAACTGTCCGCGGAGGTGGCAGGGAAGGCCGTCAAGGCCTGGGGGTTCGCCCAGTCTGGGCCGATTGAGCTTCGCCGTGTCGGCCCAGACCAGGCGCTGACGGCAGCAACGGCCGCGCCCACGACGGACCGGAGCCGTGCTCTGAAGCTTTTCGCTCTTCCGCGTCCTAGCGGGCGATCTCGGTGACGCGCGACTCGCGGACGACGGTGACGCGGATCTGGCCGGGGTAGGTCAGCTCCTCCTCGATCTGCTTCGCCACGTCGCGGGCGAGGACGGCCGCGCCGATGTCGTCGACGTCGTCGGGGCGGACCATGACCCGGATCTCGCGGCCGGCCTGCATCGCGAACACCTTCTCGACGCCCGACTTGCCGGCGGCGATCTCCTCGATGCGTTCGAGGCGCTTGACGTAGGCCTCGAGGCTCTCGCGGCGGGCGCCGGGACGGCCGCCGGAGCACGCGTCCGAGGCCTGGGTGAGCACGGCCTCGATGGTCTGCGGGAGGACCTCGTTGTGGTGCGCCTCGATGGCGTGCACGACGTCCTCGGACTCGCCGTACTTGCGGGCCACGTCCGCGCCGATCAGCGCGTGGCTGCCCTCGACCTCGTGCGTCAGCGCCTTGCCGATGTCGTGCAGGAACGCGCTGCGCTTGATCAGCTTCGGGTCGAGCCGCAGCTCGCTGGCCATGATGCCGGCGATGTGCGCGGTCTCAACGAGGTGCTTGAGGACGTTCTGGCCGTACGACGTCCGGTATCGCAGCCGCCCCAGCAGCGTCATCAGCTCCGGGTGCAGATCGGTGATGCCGACCTCGACCAGGGCGTCCTCGGCGGCGCGCAGGCAGAGGCGCTCGACCTCGTGCTTGGCCTGCTCGAACACCTCTTCGATGCGGTGCGGGTGGATCCGGCCGTCGAGGACCAGTTTCTCCAGGGTGAGCCGGCCGATCTCCCGCCGGACCGGGTCGAAGCACGACAGCAGGACCGCCTCGGGCGTGTCGTCGATGATCAGGTTGACCCCGGTCGTCGACTCGAACGCGCGGATGTTGCGGCCCTCCCGGCCGATGATCCGCCCCTTCATCTCGTCGCTGGGCAGGTGCAGCACGCTGACCACGCTCTCCGCGGTCTGCTCGCTGGCGACCCGCTGGATGGCGTCCACGACGATGTGCCGGGCCCGCTGGTCGGCGGTGTTGCGGGCGTCGTTCTCGATGTCGCGCAC
Source organism: Dactylosporangium cerinum (assembly GCF_042653625.1). Taxonomy (NCBI): domain Bacteria; kingdom Bacillati; phylum Actinomycetota; class Actinomycetes; order Micromonosporales; family Micromonosporaceae; genus Dactylosporangium; species Dactylosporangium cerinum. The sequence goes on from NZ_JBHSIU010000004.1 coordinate 273,680, forward strand.
GAGCAGCGCGGCCTCGCGCTTGGCCTGCATCTCGATCGTCTCGATGACCTCGACCCGGGCGGCGTCGGTGGTGAGCCCCGCGACCCGCTCCAGCTCTTCACGGTGCCGCTCCTCGCCCGCGGCGATCTCGACCTCGCGGCGGGTGAGGGCCGCCTCCCGTTCGAGCAGGTCCGCCTCGGTGCCGGTGATGCGCCGGTCCCGCTCGGCGAGGCGCTCGGCCTCCTCGGCGAGCAGTCGCTCCCGCTCGTCGAGCCGCCGCTGGCGCCGCTCGGCGTCCTGCGACTGCTCCTTCGCGACGGTCGTCAACTGGCTGACCTCACGCTCGCCGGCCCGGCGGGCGGTGGCCCTGGCCTGCTCGGCGTCGACCTCTGCCTGCCGGTGCGCCCGCTCCAGCAACGAGTCGGCCTCGGCCCGCGCGCCGTCGAGAATCCGCCGGGCCTCCGACCTGGCGGAACTGGCTTCTGCTTTGGCCGCCGCCGCCTCGGTGCGCGCAGCGGCCGCCACGGCCCGCGCCTCGTCGACGGCCGCGGTGGCGTCCTCGGCCGCGGTGCGCAGCGACGCCAGGGAGTGCTCCTGCCGGTCCTTCTCGGCCAGGAACGCGGGATCTTCGGCTACGGGCTGAGCGGGCGCCATGGCTGCGGTGTGCAACCGGCGCATGACCTTCAGCGAGAGCAGCAGCGCGGCGAGGACGCCGAAGCCGATGACGACGACCACGACGACGAGCACGACCTGCAGGCCGGTCACGCGGTCACCTCGGCGGCGCTCAGCTGCCGGCTTGCGGATGGCTGCCGGCTTGCGGATGACTGGTCGCTTGCGGGTAACTGCTCGCTTGCGGGTCGTTCGCAGAGGATGACAGGGGCGCACTCCGTCACGACGTCACCTCGCTCCGCTCGGCGCTGCGCAGAGTCGCGCAACGCGGGATGTTGTGGAGGAGACGCCCGACCACACACTGCCATCAAGATGTATCAATATCGGGACACAGGGTGCCCCGACAACGGGTCGACACCGCCGCCTCCCGCAAGGCGCGGCGCTTATATGTCGTGCGTAAACGTTGCTGATCTGTGACGCGATCTATGTTGTGCGGTAAACCCGCGGTGGTTGGGCGGTCTCCATCTGGTAACGCCGAGGCTAGGTCGTGAAGGGCGCTTCGGTCAAGGACTCATGATCGGGCACCATACGGGACGTAAGTCCGTCAAGACCTCCGCCAGGCGAAACACCCTACCAGTGACATTTGACCAGAAGTTTCCGGCATGTCGGTCGCTGTCCGGCTCAGAATGTCGACCGGTAGTAGCTGCCCGGATGCACGGCGCTGAACTCCAGCCGCCGTGCAGCTGCAATCATTCCACCACACACCGTGTGGCCGCCAACCGCCGCATCGACGCTTGTCGCATTCCACGGCCCGGCGACGGCCCTGACGGGACGATTTCTGCCACCTGGCGGACATCCAGGTGGCGGCAATGGCGGTCTGGACTGGCAGCGCGCCCCAGGTGTCGGCCAGTTGACCGATTCGCTCTATTTGCGAACTTCCTGCCCCGCGCGACGCGCCGCCTGCTGCGGCTCTGCGGCACGACCGAGCCCCTGAGGACCGACACCCGGATCCACGCCACGCCACGCCGCTCGCAGGAGAAGTGTGAACCCGGGCGCGTAGACGCCCCTTTTGCTCCACCGGGGCCGGTGGTCCGACCGCAGTCGGAGCGCCCGGACAGACGTCGAGGGGCGGGTCGGGTCAGCGCTGGTCAGGGTCGAGGGCGGCGTCGGCGAGGGCGTCCGGGTCGATCCCGTCGGCGAACTCGGCGGCGTCCGCGCGTTCGGCCAGTCCTTCCTTCACGAGGCGGATGGCCATGCCCGGTGGGTACCCCTTCCTGGCCAGCATCCCGACGAGCCGCCGGAACACCGCCTCGGGGGCTGCGTTGGACTCGACCCGGAGGCGCCTGGCGACCAGCGCTCTCGCGGTCTGCTCCTCGACGTCGGGGTCGAGCTCGTCGAGTGCCTCGCCGACCTCGTCGGACGAGACGCCCTTGCGGCGCAGCTCCCCCGCCAGCGCGCGCCGGGACAGGCCGCGCCCGTGGTGCCGGCTGGACACCCAGGCGCGGGCGAAGGCGGCGTCGTCGATGATGCCGACCTCGTCGTAGCGGTCGAGGATCTCGTCGGCGATCTCGTCCTCGACGCCGCGCTTGCGCATCGCGGTGGCGAGCTCGAGCCTGGTCCTCGGCCGCACGGCGAGCTGCCGCAGGCAGATCTCCCGGGCCGCCTCCCTCGGGTCGAGCGGCGCGGGAGGCGGACCACCCCGCCGTCCAGACCCGCCCCGCCGCCGGGAACCGCCCTGCTCAGCATCGCTCCGCGGCCCGGCGCCCTCCAGCGGCTCCTGGGCACCGTCCTCCCGAGGTTCACCGGGCGGACTGCGGTCTTCCGGACGACCGGAGGCGCCACGATCACTGCGACCCGCGCGGCGACTGGACCCGCGCTCCGATCGGCCGCCGCGGCGGGCTCGGCCGCCGTCGTCCCCGTGATCCGGTGTCGGGTCGGCCACCGCGAAGCGGTCCCCAACGCGATCACCGCCGGTGAACGCCCGAGATCCGCCGGCCCGGGGGCCTTCAGGGGTCGCCAGCCAGGCAGGCGGAACGCTGCCGGCCGCGCGTCCCGGGGCGGGAATCCGGGTGGTCGAAACGTCACTGTGCTCGGGATCGGACGGCCAGCCCGGCGGCACCTCGCCCGGAGATGCCCGTCCAGGACGCGCTGGCGCAACACCTGCGGCGCCGCCCGGTTGGGCTTCGGCGGACAGCCAGGGGTTGTCGTCGCCCAGGTCGGCGAGCAGCCAGGAAGCCGCAGCGGGCTCGACGGCGGTGGGCGGCACAACGTCAGGCTCGTGCCCGCCGTCCCCGGCTTCCTGCTCGCTGGGATCGCTGGATCGCCGCCTGCCCGGCACGAACGCACCTCCGAAACCCGCACCGCCCGCGCCGGCACGGAACCGACGACGAGCGGCAAACCTGCATCAACACCGGCGATCGCAGCTGAGCACCCGGCGGGCCGGGCCGCGAGCCGAACCCCGAACGAGGGGTCCTCTCGCGGACCGGCGCCGAACGCCGCGAGTCGCGCGTGCAAGGAAGAGCTTGGACCTGGCCGAGCCGGTCAGAAGTCGACCGGGACCGCCTCGGGGCCGCCGGCGGCGTCCGTGGCCTGGCCGACGCCCACGCCGAGCTTCTCCTTGATCTTCTTCTCGATCTCGGCGGCCACGTCTGGGTTCTCCCGGAGGAACTTGCGGGAGTTCTCCTTGCCCTGGCCGAGCTGGTCGCCGTCATACGTATACCAGGCGCCCGCCTTGCGGATGATCGTCTGCTCGACACCGACGTCGATGAGAGAGCCCTCGCGGGAGATGCCCTTGCCGTACATGATGTCGAACTCGGCCTGCTTGAACGGCGAGGCCACCTTGTTCTTCACGACCTTGACGCGGGTGCGGTTGCCCACCACGTCCGTGCCGTCCTTGAGGCTCTCGATACGGCGCACGTCGAGGCGGACCGAGGAGTAGAACTTCAGCGCGCGACCACCGGTCGTGGTCTCCGGGCTGCCGAACATGACGCCGATCTTCTCGCGGAGCTGGTTGATGAAGATCGCGGTGGTGCCGGAGTTGTTGAGGGCACCGGTGATCTTCCGCAGCGCCTGGCTCATGAGGCGGGCCTGGAGGCCGACGTGGCTGTCGCCCATCTCGCCCTCGATCTCGGCGCGCGGCACGAGGGCGGCGACCGAGTCGATGACGATAATGTCGAGGGCGCCGGAGCGGACCAGCATGTCGACGATCTCGAGGGCCTGCTCACCGGTGTCGGGCTGGGAGACGAGCAGCGCGTCGGTGTCGACGCCGAGGGCCTTGGCGTAGTCGGGGTCGAGGGCGTGCTCCGCGTCGATGAACGCCGCGATGCCGCCCTGCGCCTGCGCGTTGGCGATGGCATGGAGCGCCACGGTCGTCTTACCGCTGGACTCAGGCCCGAAGACCTCGATGACCCGGCCGCGGGGCAGACCGCCGATGCCGAGCGCCACGTCGAGGGCGATCGAGCCGGTCGGGATCACGGCCATCGGAGCGATGACCCGCTCACCGAGGCGCATGACCGAGCCCTTGCCGAACTGTTTGTCGATCTGCGAGAGGGCGAGCCCGAGCGCCTTCTCCCGGTCAGGTTGCACTGCCATGTCCGTCACCCCTGAGTTCGCGGTCTTCGTCGGCGTTCGTTTATTCACGCTGACAAGGTAAGCGCCGGGTATGACAAAAACCGGCACCGACGCCTGAGGAGACTACCCGTACATCTGTACGATCAACGAGGCGACACGCCAAAAAACATCACCGCAGCCTGCGAGGAACACGCTCCGGGTATGCGGCGACCACAGCCCGCCACACCACTGCGGTGTCCTCGCCACCTGCGAGGGCTTCCTTGATGGTCCGTCCACCCAACTCGGTCAGCACCTGGTCGTTGGCGAGGCTCCCGGCGTACGCCACACCGAACGACTCCTCAAGCCGCTGCCAGAAATCCGTCAGTCGCACGCGGCCAAGACTAAGACCTCCGCAACGCCAGAGCAGCCAGCGGCACCACGGCGATGCCCGCCAGCACCGACAACGTGGCATAGCCGAACAGGTCGACCACCACCCCCGCCAGCGCGCCCGCGGTGGCCGCCGAGACGCCCATGATGACGTCGGACAGGCCCTGCACGCCGGCGCGCTCCCCGACGGGCACGGACTCCGACAGCAGTGTGGAGCCGGCCACCATCGTGCCGCCCCAACCCACGCCGAGCAGGCCCAATGCGACCGAGAGCTGGACCGTGCGGTCGCCGGCGGTGGCGCTCAGCGCGCATGCGAGGGCCAGCAGCACGACACCCGAGAGGATGACGGGCCGGCGGCCGAACCGGTCGGTGGCCCAGCCGATGACCGGGGACAGCGCGTACATGCCGGTGATGTGGACGCTGATCACCAGTCCGACGATGCGCAGCAGGTCGCCGTGCTCGTGCACGTAGCCGCCGATGTGCACGGGCGTCATCGACATCACACCGACCATCACCACGTGCCCGACCGCGACGGCGGAGACCCCCAGCCGCGCGCCGACGCTGGCCCGGATGGCGGCGAACGCCGACCGCCACGACGATGATTTTTCCGGTAGATCGGAAACATCCGCCAAAGACCGTGCCGTCAGCAGCGGATCCGGCCGGAGCAGCACGAACAACGCCACCGCCCCCAGCCCGAACGCCAGCGCGCTGAACAGGTACGGCCCCGCGTACTCCGGCGCACCCCACGGCATCGTCACCCGATCGGTGAACGGCGCCAGGTTCGGGCCCACCACCGCGCCCAGTGTCGTCGCCCACACCACGAGCGACAGGTGCCGCGCCCGGCGGTCACGGTCGGCGAGGTCGACCGCCGCGTACCGGGACTGCAGGTTGGCCGCGCTCGCCCCGCCGAACAGGAACGTGCCCAGGAACAGCAGCGGCACCCATTGCAGCCAGACCGCGGTGACGACCAGCAACGAGCCGGTCACCCCGGCGGCGTACGCGAATACCAGCCCCGGCCGCCGCCCACCGGTCCGCATCAGTCGCGTGGCCGGGATCGCGATCAGGGCCGCCCCGATGACCGCGGCACTGCCGGACAGGCCGGCGGCCGTCGGCCCGGCCATCTCCGCGGCCAGCAGCGCGCCGATCGACACCCCGCTCGCCACCCCCAAACCGCCGATGACCTGCGTGGAGACGAGCAGGCCGAGGGTGCGCCGCTGGAGCGCGGCAGCTGGAGGGGTGTCGATCACCCGGCCATCCTCGCGTACGCACCAAGATGCGCACCACTCCTTACTCGTAGGTCGAGAGCAGCGCCACTACGGCACGGACCGCGGCGTCGGCGTCGTCGCCCATGGCCGACACCCGCACCGACGCGCCTGCGCGGGCATTGAGCCCCATCACCCCGAGCACGCTGCGGGCGCTGACCCGCCTGCCGTCGAAAAGGATGTCCACGGTGCTGGTGAAGCCTGCCGCCGCCCGCACCAGCGCACCGGCCGGGCGGGCGTGCAGGTCCGCCGGCAGGACGACCGTCGCCTCAGAGCTTGCGGACATCGCGAGCCTCCGTCGCCGCCCGCGTGCACTCGGCCAGGTCGGCACCGGCGCCGGCCAGAACCGCCGCGGCGACCGCCCCCTCGACGAACGGCGCGTCGACCAGGACGGCCGTGTTGGCGACCCGGTCCTCGAGCACGGTCTGCGCGGTGAGGACGGCGCTGCCCAGGTCGGTCAGGACCAGGACCCCGCCGCCCCGGTCGGCCCGGTCGATCGCGACCAGGATCCGGTCGTAGCTGGTGCCGAGTCCCCCGTCGTCGGTGCCGCCGGCCGCCTCGATCGGCACCTCCTCCCCCGCCACCTGCACGAGCATGTCCCGCAGGCCGTGCGCCAGCCGTTCGCTGTGTGAAACGAGGACGATTCCCACCATGTGTGCCACGCGGGCAATGCTATGCACCGTCGGTACCCCCAAAATGGCAGGCATGAAGAAGTTCATCAACGATCCGGACGACGTGGTCCGGGAAGCCCTGGCAGGGATGGCCGCCGCGCATCCCGAGCTGCGGGTCGACCTCGACGAGCAGATCATCGTGCGGGCGGACGCGCCGCGCCGCGGCAAGGTGGGCCTCGTCTCCGGCGGCGGCTCCGGGCACGAGCCGCTGCACGGCGGGTTCGTCGGGCTCGGCATGCTCGACGCGGCCTGCCCCGGCGAGATCTTCACCTCCCCCGTCCCGGACCAGATCCTGGCCGCCACCAGGGCCGTCGACGGCGGCGCGGGCGTTGTGCACATCGTGAAGAACTACACCGGCGACGTCATGAACTTCGAGCTCGCCGCCGAGGACGCCGAGACCACGGTGGAGAGCGTTCTCGTCGACGACGACGTCGCGGTCGACGGCTCCACCTGGACCGCCGGCCGCCGCGGCACCGGCGCGACCCTGCTGGTCGAGAAGATCGCCGGCGCGCTCGCCGAGGAGGGTGCCCCGCTCGCCGCGGTCGCCGCCGTCGCCCGGGACGTCAACGAGCGCTCGGCGTCCTTCGCGATCGCCCTGACCTCCGGCACGACCCCGGCCGCCGGCAAGCCCGGCTTCGACCTGCCCGAGGACGAGATCGAGGTCGGCGTCGGCATCCACGGCGAGCCCGGCCGCGCCCGCGAGAAGCTGCGACCGGCCCGCGACCTCGCCGCCCGCATCGTGGAGCCCATCCTGGCGGCCAAGCCTCTCGAGCCTGGAAGTCAGGTGATCGTGCTGGTCAACGGTCTGGGCGGCACCCCGCTGCTGGAGTTGTACGTGATGTTCAACGACATCAGCCGCCTGCTTGCCGACGCCGGGGTGCGGGTGGTCCGGAGCCTCGTCGGCAACTACGTCACCAGTCTCGACATGGCCGGGATCTCGCTGACCGTGTGCCGGGTCGACGACGAGCTGCTGCGGCTCTGGGACGCCCCGGTCCGCACCCCTGGCCTGCGGTGGGGTGCCTGACGTGGACGCCGACCTGGCCCGCGCGTGGGTTGCCGCCGTCGCCACCTCGGTCACCGAGCACGCCGCCGAGCTGACCGACCTCGACGCCGCCATCGGCGACGGCGACCACGGCGTCAACCTGCGCCGCGGGTTCGACGCGGTGGTCGTCGCCCTGGCCGGGTTCGAGGCCGACACGGCCGGGGCGGTCCTCACCAAGACCGGCACGACCCTCGTGTCGAAGGTCGGCGGCGCCTCCGGCCCCCTGTACGGCAGCCTGTTCCGCGCCCTCGGCAAGTCCCTGCCGGGCGAGGTGGACGCCGTTGCCTTCGGCGACGGGCTGCGGGCGGGCCTGGACGCGATCGTGCGGCTCGGCAAGGCCGCGCCCGGGGACAAGACCATGGTCGACGCGCTCACCCCGGCGGTCGACGCCTTCGCCGCCGCGGCCCCGGCCGGGTTCGCGGCGGCCGCTCGTGCCGCATCCGCCGCGGCCGCGGAGGGGGCGACCGCGACGACACCGCTGCAGGCGCGCAAGGGCCGGGCGTCCTACCTGGGCGAACGCAGCGCCGGTCACCAGGACCCGGGCGCCACGTCCACCGCGCTGGTCTTCGCCGCGCTCGCCGCCGTCGCCGACGCCTAGACCCCGAGGCTACGGCCGATGATCTCCTTCATGATCTCGGTCGTGCCGCCGTAGATGGTCTGGACGCGGCTGTTCAGCCAGGCCTTCGCGACCGGGTACTCCATCATGAAGCCGTAGCCGCCGTGCAGCTGGACGCAGCGGTCCGCCACCTTGTTCTGCAGCTCCGTGGTCCACCACTTCGCCTTGGCCGCGTCGGCGACGGAGAGCCGCCCCGCGTTCTGCTCGGCGATGCACTGGTTCAGGAACGTCCGGGCGATCGTCACCTCGGTGTCGAGCTCGGCGAGCACGAACCGGTTGTGCTGGAACGACCCGATCGGCTTGCCGAACGCCTGCCGCGTCTTGGCGTAGTCGAGGGTGATCGCCAGGACGTGCTCGGCGGACGCGACGGCAGCCACCGCGATGCCGAGCCGCTCCCGCGGGAGGTTCGCCATCAGGTGGTAGAAGCCGGCGTTCTCCTGGCCGAGCAGGTGGTCGGCGGGGATGCGGCAGTCGTCGAAGAACAGCTCGGCGGTGTCGTTGGCCTTGAGCCCGACCTTCTCCAGCCGCCGTCCCCGGGTGAAGCCCGGCGTGCCGGTCTCGACTACGAACAGGCTGATGCCATGGGCACCGAGCGAGGCGTCGGTCTTCGCCACGACGATGACGAGGTCGGCGAGCTCACCGTTGGTGATGAACGTCTTCTGCCCGTTGAGGACCCACTCGTCGCCGTCGCGCACGGCGGAGGTGCGCACCCCGGCGAGGTCGCTGCCGGCGCCCGGCTCGCTCATCGCGATGGCGGTCACGATGTCCCCGGAGCAGAACCCGGGTAGCCAGCGCTTCTGCTGCTCCTCGGTGGCCAGCTCGGTGAGGTACGGCGCGACCACGTCGTTGTGCAGCCCGAACCCGAGACCGGACGCACCCGCGGCGACGATCTCCTCGACGAGGACCGCGTTGAAGCGGAAGTCTTTCTGCCCGCCGCCGCCGTGCTCCTCGTCGACGTCCATGCCGAGCAGCCCGGCCGCGCCCGCCTTGCGCCAGATCTCCCGGTCGACGATGCCTGCTTTGTCCCACTCGTCGTTGTGCGGCACCGCCTCGCGGGCCAGGAACGCCTTGCACAGTTCCCGGAAGGCTTCGTGCTCGGCTTCGTACAGGTGCTGTTCCATGACGTGCAGTGTTCTCCGTGAGACACGGTCTCGCCTAGGCCGAACCGACCACGACCGGGCCCGCGACCCGGATCAGAGGCCGAGCATGCCGTAGAGGTGGTCGGGTAACGGCTCGGCGCCGGTGGGGGCGGTGACGCTGAGCGTGCCGCCGAAGTCGGAATACGTGGCGGTGACCGGGTTGTCGGGGATCTCGACCTTCATCGACACGAGCCGGCCCTGGTCGTCGACGGTCGCCTCGAACGGGATCCTTCTGGCGACCTCGCCGAGCTGGATCACCTGCGGGATGTTGACCGGTCCCCACGTCGTCACGCGGGTCATGTCGACGGTGCCGGTGTAGCCGCGGTTCTCCCGGCGCACGTCGTGGGTGGCGGCGACCAGCGCCTGCACGCCCGTCGGATCCTTGATGGCGCTGAGCCCGAGCGACCCGGGCCGCGTGACCCGGGCGGGGTCCACCCGATACCAGGTCTTGCCGTCGAACCCGGGCATCGGCAGCCCGGTCAGCCGGGTATACGCGGTGCCCCGCACGCCGAGCGTGTCGATCTTCAGCGAGGCCCCGTCGGACGAGACGCTGACCGTGGCGTCGAGCAGGTCCGCGACGGGGTCGATGCCGCCGGTGTAGCTGCCCTCCTTGGCCACCACCTTGAACCTGTATCCGCCGTTGATCAACGCCTGCAGGCTCTTCGTCAGCTCGCTCTGCGACGGTGCCACCGACGGCCCGGTGGTCGGCCGCGGCGGCTCGCTCTTGCCGAACGAGCAGCCGGCGAGCGCGGCCGTCGTGAGCAGCGCCGAGACCAGCGCCGCCAGCACGGCCGGGGCTGCACGCCGCGGGCGGGCCGGCCCGGACCGTCGGCGCGCGGGTCCTGACCGCAGGTGCGCGAGTCCTGACCGCAGGTGCGCGAGTCCTGACCGGACGGGCGCGCGGCGCGGGCGGTCGGGCGTGTAGCTCGAGCCTCCGGGTGCGTGGCCTGGGCGGCCGGGCGCGTGGCCCGAGCCTCCGGGCGCGTGGCCCGGGCGGCCGGGCGCGTGGCCCGGGCGGCCGGGCGCATGGCCTGGCTGGATCGGGGTCAGCAGCATCGGGGTCCGCCGTCGTCGCAGCATCGGGGTCAGCCGTTGAGCAGGCCGTAGACGGCGGCGGGCGCGGCCATGACGTCGGCGGCCTTCGGCGCGGCGACGGCGACCGGTTGGCCGTGGCCGGTGTAGTCAACCGTCAGCGCCTGCTCGGCGACCGTGCCGTAGGCCGGGACCGTGATCTTCAACGAGACCAGGTGCTGACCGTCGAGGGTGGCCGTGAACGGTGCGGCCTTGGCCTTGTCACCGAGCGCCTGCAGCACGGCGGCGTCGTCGATGCCGAGGTCACCGCCGCCGGTGAGGTCATAGGTGCCGGTGATCGTGGTCGGGCCGCTCTGCGTGGCGGTGCCGACGCGGGCGACGAAGCCCTGGCTGACGGTGGGGTCCTTCGCCTCGATCAGCCCGATGATCGCGTCCTTCTTGATCTTCGAGCGATCCAGCTTGTACCACTTCTTGGCGTTGATGCCGGTCGTCGGGATGCTGGTCTTGAAGTAGTAGTCGGCGCCGAGCGCGATGCCCTCGATCGTGTACTTGACCCCGCCCGCAGCGACCCCGTCGACCTTCACCTGCTGCTTGCCGGCAGGGTCGATCGAGCCGGTGAACGTGCCCTCGGGGATCTTCATCACATAGCCGTAGGTGCTCGAGTTGAGGTCCTTGACGGCCGCGGTGAGCACGTCCTTGGCGGACGGCCCGGTCGACGAGGCGCCGGCACTCTTCGAGCTGCCACTGGTGGCCTTGTCGTCGTCGCCCCCACAGGCGGTGGTCAGTGCCAGTGCCAACGCCGCGACGGCGATGCCGATCGTCCTGAACGTGCTGGTGCGCATGTCATTCCCCTCCCTGATGACGCGCCCCGGAGCGAGCTGGAGCCGACCCGGTCCTTCCTACTCGCTGTTCAACAGCGGGTGGACGATTTCGGGTGCGTCGATGACCGCCTGACCGTTTCCGCTGCAGGTCCCATGCCGACGGACACTATCGGCAGGGTCCGACAGTTTGTCGGCGCAGGGGGTACCCGAAGCCACAACGTCACACCTGTCGCCTGGACGGATCGGTGAGCCTGCGCACCACCGCCTCGGCGACCCGTCCGGCGTCGCGTGGGTCGAGCGCGGCCGTGGTGATCCGGATCGCAGGCGGCGTGAGCAGGCGATACATGGAGCCGGGCGTCACGGCGAAGCCGTCCTCGCGCAGCCCCGCGACCATCGACGTCTCGTCGGGCACCGGCAGCCACACATTGATCCCGCTCACACCATGGGCCGGCAGATCCCCGAGCGCGGTGCGCAGCGCCTCCCGGCGGGTCGCGTAGACGTCCCGGGCACGGTCGACCGCCGCTGTGGCCTCCGGGTCCTGCCACAACGCCACGACCAGGCGCTGCAGGACGGTGGAGACCCATCCGACACCCAGCCGCATGCGCCCTTCGATCCGCGCCACGGTCACGTCGTCGCCGACGATCGCCGCGACGCGCAGGTCCGGCCCGTACGGCTTCGACAGCGACCGCACATACGCCCATGAGCCGGTCACGCCGACCAGCGGATGCACCCGCTCGTGCGCCAGCTCGGCGGCGTGGTCGTCCTCGAGCACCAGCAGCTGCCGGTGCGCGCCGAGCTGGCCCCGTAACGCCGCGGCCCGCCGGCCGGTGATCACCGCGCCGGTGGGATTCTGCGCGCGGGAGGTCACAACCAGGCCGGCGACGCCCGCCTGGAGCGCCGCGCGCAGACCTTCCTCCGTGGGCCCCTCGTCGTCCACCGGCACCGGCACCGGGGTGAAGCCGAGCGCCGCGACCAGGTCCAGCAGGTTGGCCCAGCCCGGGTCCTCGACCGCGACCTTGTCGCCCGGCCGCAGGTGGGCGACGAGCGCTCGCTCGAGCCCGTCGAGCGCACCGCCGGCCACGGTGAGGCGCCCCGACGGGATGCCGTCGGCGGCGAACCGCTCGCCGGCCAGTTCCAGCAGCTCGGGCAGCGGGCCACCGCCGGCATAGCCGACCGGCGGCATGCTGGCGGCGAGCCGGATCAGGTGCGGCGCGTAGTGCGGCAGCAGGTCGTGGTCGGGGCCGCCGCTGGCCAGGTCGAGGGCGCCGGCGGGCACGGCGAGGGTGTGCCGCGTCCGCCTGGCCACGGGCGGCCGGGGCCGGACCCTGGTGCCGCCGCGACCGGCGGTCTCGACCAGCCCCCGCTCGCGGAGCACCCGATACGCTGCCGCGACGGTCGCCGGGCTGACGCCCAGGTCGACGGCGAGCGCCCGGACCGAGGGCAGCGGGGCACCCGGGTCGAGCTCGCCGCTGCGGATGCCGCTCTCGACGCTGGCCGAAATCTGGGCTGCGGTGCCCCCGGTCGGCTGATACTGTACTGCCACAGTTACGAGATTGTACTAGAACAAACGAGGTCGCGGTGGAAACCTATCTGAAGACGGCGCGGACGACACCCAACCGGATGGGCGAGCGCGCGTCGTACGACGCCGGCCTGGTGCACTCCGTCCTCGACGAGGCCTACGTCTGCCACCTCGGGTTCGTGGTCGACGGCGAGCCCCGCGTGCTGCCGACCCTGCACGCGCGCGTCGGCGACGTCGTCTACCTGCACGGCTCGACCGGAAACCGCGCGCTGCTCGCGGCCCGCGACGGCGGCCTGCCCATCTGCGTGACCGTGACGCTGCTCGACGGCCTGGTGCTGGCCCGCTCGCAGTTCCACCACAGCGCCAACTACCGCTCGGTCGTGGCGCACGGCACCGCCCGGCTGGTCACCGACCCGCAGGAGCGCGACCTGGCGTTCGCGGCACTCGTCGACAAGATCGTCCCGGGCCGCGCCGCGGACAGCCGTCCACCCAACCCCAAGGAGTTCGCCCAGACCGCCCTGCTGGCACTGCCGCTGCGAGAGGTGTCCGCCAAGGTCCGCACGGGTGATCCGTCCGACGACGCGCAGGACATGCAGTTGCCGCACTGGGCGGGTGTGGTGCCGCTCACGCTCGTCGCCGGCACACCCCGATCGGCACCGGACACGCTCGTGCCGGTCCCGGAGTATCTGCGGCCTGCCGCGACCGGCTGGCGCGGCGCACCGACGCTGCGGGGGCGGCACGTGGTGATCGAGCCGCTCGACCACGCGGACGCGCCGGGCCTGTTCGCCGCGCTCGACGACGCCGAGGTCTGGACCCATCTCACCGTGGCCCGTCCCGGCTCGGTCGAGGAGATGGCCACGATCATCGCCACGGCGATCAAGGACGAGACGCGGACACCCTTCGTGCAGCGGGACCCGGCGACGAACGAGATCCTCGGCAGCACCTCGTTCTACGCGATCGACGAGGGCCGCCGCTCGATCGCGATCGGGCACACGATGCTCGGCCGGCCGCACTGGCGCACCGCGATCAACACGGAGTCGAAGCTGCTGCTGATGGCGCACGCGTTCGACACGCTCGGCGCGAACCGGGTGGAGTGGCACACCGACATCCGCAACGAGCGCTCACAGCGGGCCATCGCCCGGCTCGGCGCCGAGCGGGAGGGCGTCCTGCGCGCGCACCGGCAGCGCCCCGACGGCAGCTGGCGGGACACGGTCTGCTTCGCGATGCTCGCCGGCGAATGGTCGGCGGCGCGGGAGCGGCTGACCTCGGCGCTGGAAGCGGGGGTCCGCTGATGCTCGGCGTGACCAACCCGTGGACCTATGTGCTCGGCACCGCCGCCATCGTGCTGCTGCCCGGGCCCAACTCGCTGTATGTGCTGTCCGTCGCCGCCCGCCGCGGAGTTCGGGACGGATATCGGGGCGCGGCCGGGGTCTGGCTCGGCGACGCGCTGCTCATGACGCTGTCGGCCGGTGGCGTCGCCTCGCTGTTGCACACCTATCCGTGGCTGTTCGTGCTGGTCAAATACGCGGGGGCCGGTTACCTGGCCTATCTCGGCGTCCGTCTGGTGGTCGACACGGTGCGACGGCTACGTGCACCAGCCTCGACGCCGCAGCCCGAGCCGCCCGCGGACCGGCCGTTCCGGCGCGCACTGGTGATCAGTCTGCTCAACCCGAAGGCGATCCTGTTCTTCGTGTCCTTCTTCATCCAGTTCGTGGACCCGGACTACGCGTATCCGGCGGTGAGCTTCCTGCTGCTCGGGATCGTCGCCGAGGTACTGAGCGCGATCTACCTGACCGTGCTGATCTTCGCCGGGCGTTACCTCGCGGAGCAGTTCCGCTCGCGCCGCAAGCTGGCCGCCGGGCTGAGCACCACGGTCGGCGGGCTGTTCCTGGCGTTCAGCGTCAAGCTGGCAACGGCCAGCCTGTCGTAGTGCCGTTCCTGCCGCGCAACGCATGGAGGGTCCCCCACTGGTTCATGGGGGACCCTCTTCGCTGCCCGGCCAGGCAAGTTCTCAGTGCTCCACGATCAGGTCCGCCCGACCCAGGTCGCGGAGCAGGTCGTTGACCACCCGGTCGTCGTCACCCTGGCGGCGGCGTTCGACGGGTGCGCGGCCTCCGGTGAGCAGGGCCAGCCGGGCGCCACCCGGGCGGGCCGGACCGTCGCCGGTGGCGCCGGTGGCGCCGGTGGCGCCCCGGTAGACGAAGTAGTGCACGGCGGCCCGCACCCGGGCCCGGTCGACCGCGCTCGATCTGGCGGTGTCGGCGATCAGCTGCCGGAGGGCGGCGGCCATCCGCTCGGCGTGCCCGACGTCGGTGGCGCCGGGACCGTTCCGCGGGGCGGTGCCGCGGCCGGTCCGCAGGGCAGTGAGATAGGCGTCCAGTTGACGCAGCAGCACTTCCGATTCCTGGCGGATCGCCCGCTGGGCGATCGTGCGCTGTGCTGCCACCGGCTGCTCCTGTGATTGGGGATTGGCACACCTTAGCCAAACTCCCCCTTTCGTACAAATCGGACTAATCCTGTCGGCGGGGTCAGCCGGTCTCGGGAAAGTGTCGTACCCCGGGGGCAGGATGGAGGCATGGATGAGCTGGGTCGGTTCGGGGCGGCGACGCGGGAGTGGTTCGGTGCGGCGTTCGCGGCGCCGACCGCGGCGCAGGCCGGCGCCTGGCGGGCGATCAGCGCCGGCCGGCACGCCCTCGTGGTCGCGCCGACCGGCTCCGGCAAGACCCTGGCGGCGTTCCTCTGGTCGCTCGACCAGCTCGCCGCCCGGCCCGACGTGGAGGCCGCGAAGCGCTGCCGGGTGCTCTATGTCAGCCCACTGAAGGCCCTGGCGGTCGACGTCGAGCGCAATCTCCGGGCACCGCTCGCCGGCATCCGGCAGGCCGCCGCCCGGCTCGGGCAGGTGCCGCCCGACATCAGGGTCGCCATGCGCACCGGCGACACCCCGGCCGACGAGCGGCGGGCCTTCACCAAGACCCCGCCCGACATCCTGATCACCACGCCCGAGTCCTTGTTCCTGCTGCTCACCTCGCAGGCCAGGGAGTCCCTGCGCAGCGTCGAGACGGTGATCGTCGACGAGGTCCACGCGGTCTGCGCGACCAAGCGCGGCGCGCACCTCGCGCTCTCCCTGGAGCGGCTCGACGCCCTGCTGGAGCGGCCGGCGCAGCGGGTCGGGCTGTCCGCGACCGTCCGCCCGATCGACGAGACCGCCAGGTTCCTCGGCGGGGCCGCGCCCGTCGAGGTCGTGCAGCCGCCCAGCGCCAAGACCATCGAGGTCGAGGTCCAGGTGCCCGTCGAGGACATGACGGCCCTCGGCGAGGCCGACCCGACGCAGGACGACGACGGCGCACCGCGGCAGGCCTCCATCTGGCCCGCCGTGGAGGAGCGCGTGCTCGACCTGATCGAGGGCCACCGCTCCACCATCGTGTTCACCAACTCGCGGCGCGGCGCCGAGCGGCTCTGCGCCAGGATCAACGAGCTGTCCGCAGCCCGCGCCGGCATCCCCACGCCCACCGCGCCACGGACGCCGGCCGAGATGATGGCGCAGGCCGGGACCGCCAACGGCGCGGCGCCGGTCGTGGCCCGCGCGCACCACGGCAGCGTCTCCCGCGAGGAGCGCAAGCACATCGAGGAGGCCCTCAAGTCCGGCCAGCTGCCGGCCGTCGTCGCCACCTCCAGCCTGGAGCTGGGCATCGACATGGGCTCCGTCGACCTCGTCGTGCAGATCGAGGCGCCCCCGAGCGTCGCCGCCGGCCTGCAGCGGGTCGGACGCGCCGGGCACCAGGTCGGTGCCGTCTCCCGGGGGGTGGTGTTCCCGAAGCACCGCGGCGACCTCGTCTCGTGCGCCGTCGTCGCCGAGCGGATGGTCGAGGGCGGCATCGAGGAGCTGCGCTACCCGCGCAACCCGCTCGACGTCCTCGCCCAGCAGATCATCGCCATGGTCGCGATGGAGCCGTGGCACATCGACGAGTTGGCGGCGCTGGTGCGGCGCACCGCGGTCTTCGCCGACCTGCCCGAGTCGGCGCTGTTCGCGGTGCTGGACATGCTCGCCGGCCGGTATCCGTCGACCGCGTTCGCCGAGCTGCGGCCCCGCGTCGTGTGGGACCGCACCGACGGGGTGCTCACCGCCCGCCCCGGCGCCCAGCGCCTCGCCGTCACCAGTGGCGGCACCATCCCGGACCGTGGCCTGTTCGGCGTGTTCCTGGCCGGCGCCGAGAAGGCCGCCCGCGTCGGCGAGCTCGACGAGGAGATGGTCTACGAGTCACGGGTCGGCGACGTGTTCCTGCTCGGCTCCACCTCGTGGCGCATCGAGGACATCACCCCCGACCGCGTGCTGGTCTCCCCCGCCCCGGGCGCCGCCGCGAAGATGCCGTTCTGGAAGGGCGACTCGCCCGGCCGGCCGGTCGAGCTGGGCCGCGCGATCGGCGCCCGGCTGCGCGGTTTCGTGAAGTCCGGCGACGAGGTCGCCCGCACGCAGCTGCGCAGCGGCGGCCTCGACGAGTGGGCCGCCGACAACCTCCTGGCCTATCTGCGTGAGCAGCGCGAGGCGACCCGGCACCTCCCCGACGACCGCACCGTGCTGGTCGAGCGGTTCCGCGACGAGCTGGGCGACTGGCGGATGACCGTCCACTGTGTCCTCGGCGCCCGGGTCAACGCGCCGTGGGCACTTGCGATCGCCCGTCGGCTCAACGAGCGCTATGGCGTCGACGCCCAGGTCATGCCCAGCGACGACGGCATCGTGGTCCGCCTGCCCGACATCGCCGACGACCCGCCCGGCGCGGACCTCGTCGCGTTCGACCCCGACGAGATCGCCGGCATCGTCGAGGAGACCGTCGGCACGTCGGCCATGTTCGCCGCGCGGTTCCGCGAGTGTGCGGCCCGCGCCCTGCTGCTGCCGCGCCGCGACCCGCGCCGCCGCCAGCCGCTGTGGCAGCAGCGGCAGCGCTCCGCCCAGCTGCTCGACGTCGCCCGCGACTACGCCGACTTCCCGATCACCCTCGAGGCCGCCCGCGAGTGCCTGCAGGACGTGTTCGACGTCGCCGGGCTCGTCGGCGTCATGCGCGACATCGCCGGCCGCAAGCTCCGCCTCGTCGAGGTCGAGACCCCGCGGCCGTCGCCGTTCGCCCGGTCGCTGCTGTTCGGCTATGTCGGTGCCTTCCTGTATGAGGGCGACTCGCCCCTCGCGGAGCGCCGGGCCGCCGCCCTCGCCCTCGACCCGACGCTGCTCGCCGAGCTGCTCGGCCGGGTCGAGCTGCGCGAGCTGCTGGACCCCGAGGTCGTCACCGAGACCGAGCGGACCCTGCAGTGGCTCGGCGACCAGCGCACCCCACGCGACGCCGAGGACGTCGCCGAGATGCTCCGCGTCCTGGGCGACCTCTCCGACGCCGAGCTCACCGCCCGTGGCGCCGACCCCGCCTGGGCCGTCGAGCTCGCCGCCCAGCGCCGCGCGATCCAGGTCCGCGTCGCCGGCGAGCCCCGCTGGGTCGCGGTCGAGGACGCCGCCCGCTTCCGCGACGCCCTCGGCGTGGCCCTGCCCGTCGGGCTGCCCACCGCCTATCTCGAGCCGGTCGCGGATCCGCTCGGCGACCTCGTCACCCGCTACGGTCGCACGCACGCCCCGTTCAGCGCGGCGACCAGCGCGGCCCGCTTCGGCCTCGGCGTCTTCGTCCTCGAGCAGGCCCTGCGCCGCCTGCCGTCGATGGTCTCCGGCGAGTTCACCCCCGGCGGGGCCGGGACCGAGTGGTGCGACGCGGAGATCCTGCGGCTTCTGCGCCGCCGGTCCCTCGCGGCGCTGCGCCGCGAGATCGAGCCGGTGCCTCCCCGGGCCCTGGCCAGGTTCCTGCCGCAGTGGCACCAGATCGGCTCGTCCCGGGCCCGTGGCATCGACGCCGTCGCTGCCGCCGTGGAGCAGCTGCAGGGCATCCCCATGCCGGCGTCCGCCCTGGAGCGGCTGATCCTGCCGGCCCGCGTCGCCGACTACACCCCCGCCTATCTCGACGAGCTCTGCGCATCCGGCGACCTGCTCTGGTCCGGCGGCGGCGCCATCGGCGAGCACGACGGCTGGATCAGCCTCGCCTTCGCCGACACTGCCCCGCTGCTCCTGCCACCCCCAGCCGACGTGGGCGGCCCGGTCCATGCCGCGATCCTCACCGCGCTCGCCGGCGGGCAGGCACTGTTCCTGCGCACCCTGGCGGAGCGCGTCAACGACATCCTTGCCTCCGCTCCGCCCCCCGCCGGGGACCAGACCGCGCTGGACGCGCCGGCACCCGAGCTGCCGTCCGGCCGGGACACCGGCGGGTCCGGGTCCACCCGGAGGCGAGGGGGCGGCACCCGCACCGTCCGTGGGCAGGCAGCTGCCGAGGGCGGTGCCGCTGTGGGTGCCGTGGCCGGTTCGAACGGCGACGGCTCGGACATTGACACCGCAAGCACAGATGCCCCAGGCGCAGATGCCGCGCGCACAGATGCCGCGGGCACAGGCGGCGCGGGCACAGGCGGCACGGGCACAGGCGGCACGGGCACCGGCGGCACGGGCGTCGATGCCGCAGGTGGCGCGGGTCGGGGCGGCGCGCGCGGGGACGGGGTTCGGCGTCTTGGGGGGCTGCCGGGTGCGGCGGGGCGGGTGGAGGCGGGCGAGGTCGTGCCGCCGCCCATTCCGCTCGCCAGGTTGCGCAGGGGCAAGGCGGCGCCGGTTGAGGGCTCGATCAGCGGCACCCTGCGAGGGGTCGAGGCGTCGTTGCACGCCGGTGCGTCGGCCGGCGGGCGACCGGTCTTCGTGAGCGAGGCGGAGCTCCTCGACGCCGTGTGGGACCTGGTCTGGGCCGGGCTCTTGTCGAACGACACACTCGGGCCGCTGCGGGCGAAGCTCGGCGGCGGTGGCGCACACCGGGCGAAGCCGGCCGCCCCTCGGTCGCGGTATCGGCGCGCCGGGGTCGCGGCGGCACGGGCGTCGCTCGCGGTGGCCCGGTCCGGGCCGCCGACCGGAGCGGGCCGGTGGCATCGGCTGCCCGACCGGGACCTCGACCCGACCCGCCGGGCGACCGCCAACGCCGAGTTGCTCCTGGACCGGCACGGGATCGTCACGCGCGGGGCGGTGATGGCCGAGGATCTGCCGGGGGCGTTCGCCGGGGTGTATCCGGTGCTCGCCGCGATGGAGGAGCGCGGGGCCGCTCGGCGCGGATACTTCGTCGAAGGGCTGGGCGCCGCACAGTTCGCGTTGCCGGGTGCGGTCGACCGGCTGCGGGGCGGCACCGACACCCGCGACGCGCTGGTGCTCGCGGCCACCGACCCCGCCAACCCCTACGGCGCGGCGCTGCCCTGGCCCGACAGGATCGTCGACGCCGGCGACGGCGAGCGTTCCGGGCACCGGCCGGGCCGCAAGGCGGGCGCACTCGTCGTCACGGTCGGCGGTGACCTCGTCATCTACGTGGAGCGCGGCGGCCGGACCCTGCTGTCCTACGTCGAGGACACTGACCTGCTCGCACTCGCCGCGAAGGCGCTCGCCGACGCGGTCCACGCCGGCGCCCTCGGCGCGATGTCGGTCGAGCGCGCCGACGGCGAGTCCATCCACGCCTCGGCGCTCGGCGACGCACTGTCCGCCGCCGGTTTCCGGACCACACCGAAGGGACTCCGCTTGCGGAACTGAACCACACCACCCGCGGCGCCGCGCCGCTCCACCCGGAGCGCCGCGTCAGGTTCCACCAACGCGAAGCAGGCATCAAGCTGTACTGGAGGAGCTCGGCCACGCTCCACCTGACGGGCCGGACCAGGCTCTGTTAGATGGACACGGTTCGGCTGGTACAGGCGCTCCGGCCCGGAAGGTGCATCAAGCTTCCCCGGTGGAGCCGGGGCACGCTCCCGCTGCGGAGCTGCGGTACGACCCCGCAGCGGAGTCGCGGTACGGCAACGATCCACAAGGACACGGGAAGGAGGCGGCACGGTGACCGGGTCGACGGGTGAGGGACGGATGTCGGTGTTCGAGTACGCCGGTGGCGCGCCGGCCTTCCAGGCGCTGGCAGCGGCGCTGCATGAGCGGTGCCTCGCCGATCCGGTGCTCAACCATCCGTTCTCGCACGAGGGGCAGCATCCTGAGCATGTGCAGCGGCTCGGGACGTACCTGGCCGAGGTGTTCGGGGGTCCGCCGGCGTACACGCAGACGTGCGGCAGCCACTTCGGGATGCTCGACCTGCACGCCCGGATGGGCGCCGACGACGACCTCGGCGAGCGGTTCGTGCGTTGCTTCGTGCTCGCCTGCGACGACGCCGGCCTGCCCGCCGAACCGGCGTTCCGGAAGGCGTTACGCGACTACATGACGTGGGCCGCGGGCGACGTCATGCAGTACTCACCGCAGGACTCCCAGGTGCCCGCCGACGTCCGGATGCCGCACTGGACCTGGGAGGGGCCCGCTGACAACGCCCGACCCACGGGGCTCCGGTAGCACCGTCTCGGCTGGCACCGTAACCCCGGCGGGCCGAAGCTGTCGGCGGCGCACGGCCCTGGCGTGGACGCCGGCATCGTTGACCGGGTCGACGGCGGCGTGCCGGCCGACGAGGCCCATCGCGGCGCGGACCCGGTCGGGGTCCCGTGGTCGGTGAGACCAATCGCGGCGAGCGCAGCTCCACCAACCGGGAGCAGGGCGGCGCGGGCGGCAGCGGCGATCCGCGAGAACCCGAGGGATGTGCGGGTGTCAGGGAGCCTGTTGCGGATTGACGTCGCGGTCGGTCGGTGCGCGATGGGGGCTGTCCGGTGTTTCCCGCCGTCCGAGCTGATCCAGCCCGGTGTTCCCGCCGTCCGAGCTGATCCAGCACCGTCGAGGGCATCATTCGGTGCTCCAACACCGATCACGCCCACAGGACGAAAACATCAATCCGCGGACCGGAGGATACCGGCGTCGAAACGGCGATCTCCCGTCCTTGCTCATGATCGAGGGAGCGCGGTGGTCGTCCACGCGACCACCCGACGCCTTCGACCAAGCGAACAAGATCGTCAGACCTTGGTCCGGGCCCCGCCAGCGCGCTGATTCGGGTGATTTGTTCAAAGTTTTGAAGGCGGCGACGACCGGGAGCCCCGGACCACCACCAACCCACCGGCGACGTCAACCTGCAACAGGCTCCAGGACCCCCGCGATCCTTCGGGTTGCCGCGAGCAGCGCGACGTGCACCTCGCACCGTGACTCAGCGACCCCGCACACCCGCAGGTGATGCCGGGTCAGCGCCGGCGCGCGGCGGCGGCTGGGAATTATGCGGGCCGTGTTCCGGTGAGGTGTTCGAGCTGGATGATCGCGTCACCGTCGTGGAGATGGGCGACGCGGCCGGTCGGCGTGTACCCGGCGGCGGCGTAGAGCCGCTGGGCACGGCTGTTGGACTGCCGGGTCCACAGCGTCGTGCGGGTCCAGCCGAGGGCGGCGACCGCTCGGAGGAGCTGCTGGCCGTAGCCGTTCGACCAGTGGGAGGGATGCACGAACACCATCGACACGTGCCCGTAGCCGGGGACCGGTTCACCGGCGCCGTCGTCGGCGCGGCCCTGCTCGACCAGTGCCATGCCGACCACCACCTCGGGCCCGACAACTTCGCGCCCGGGACCGTCCGACACCGCGGCAAGGTCGACGGAGGCAAGGTCGACGGAGGCAACGGCGGCGGGAGCAACGGCGGAGGCAACGACGGCTGGGTCATCCACGCCGGGAGCAACGGCCGTGGACGCAACCGTCACAGGGGCAGCCGCAGCAAGGGCAACCGCAGCAGGGGCAGCCACGGCGGAGGCGACGGGCAGGGTGGCTACCAGGACGGTTGCGTCGGAAGCGGTCAGCTTCTCGCGGATGCGGGCCAGGCGGGACGCAGTCGGGGGCAGGCCACGGGCGGTGTTCGCCGCGTGCCAGACCTCCACGGCGGCAGGCAGGTCGCCGGGCAGCGCGGTGCGCACGTCGCTCATCGTCACCATTGAAGCACCTGGCGGTTCATCGGGGTCAGTTGCTGGCAGAGGGTGGGGCGGGGCCAGGTGACGTCGCGCAGTTCGTCGGTGTACGTGCGCCAGTAGTGGCCGCTGCCGTCGTAGTCGAAGTAGGCGTGCGACTCGTATGCGACGCGGTGCAGTGGATCCCGGATCCAGGCTCGCGGGTGCATGAGGCCCCAGGACGGTGGGCCCATCGGGATGTAGCCGCTGACGAGCAGTGCGCGGCGGTCGCCGGTGGCGCGGATCGCGTCGACGGACTGCTGGGCGGCGCGTTCCCAGAGCAGTGCGCCGGCCCGGCCGTCGGCGGCGAGGCGGGTCGGTTCGTTGAGCAGGCCGAGGCCGATGACGGCGGGGTTGTCGGCCTCGACGGCCATGCGGCGCCAGAAGTCGGCCAGTGCGGTGGTGGGGAGGCCGGGGCCGCCGAGGCGCAGCAGGGTCTGCTGGTGGGGGCCGCCGCCGAGGGCGAAGTCGCCGTACCCGTGCAGGTCCAGCACGACGAGGAGGCCGGCGGCCTCGGCGTGGTCGAGGGCGGCGCGGACCCGGGCGACCTCGGTGACGGAGAGGGGGCCGAAGGGGGTCGGCTGGAGGCGTTCCCAGTTGACCGCGAGGCGGACCAGCCGGACGCCGCGGCCGGCGAGGAACTCGTAGCTCTGCGGGGTCTCGTACGTGTAGTCGTGGCCGTACCGGCCGGGGTTGGCGCTGCCGAAGCCGCCGTTCACCTCGGACGTGGCGAAGGAGCCGGCGGCGAGGTTGACGCCGCGGAGGTAGCCGGCGGCGGTGCCGTGGCGTTCGACGACGCGTGCCTGCGGGCCGGGGACGTCGACGTCCATGCCGTGTGCGACGGGGCGGTAGACGGCCATCGGGTAGTTGGCCGGCCAGGTGCCGGCCGCCCAGGCCGTGACGGGCAGACCGATCACGTCGGCGGCCGAGTACCAGGCCTCGGCGACCCCGGTCCACTGCTGCGCGTCGCGGTCGGCGGGCCAGCCGATCTCGCCGATGAAGCCGGTCGCGCCGTTGCGGCGCAGCCACGCCGAGAAGTTGGCCAGGCCCGCGACGGCCCTGGCCTGGACCAGGTCCGTCGTGCACACCGTCTGTTCGGGACGAGGCCAGGTCACCGGTACGACCAGCGCCGTCACGAGCAGCAGCACCATCGCCAGCGCCGGAGCTTTGCGCACCACCGCGTGGCACTGCCCGGGTGGGCGCCGGTCATGCGCCCGGCGCCGCGGTCCGGTCAGACCTTCTTGGCGACGCCTCCGTAGACGGAGACCTGCGTGTCGGTGACGTCGGGTGACACGTGCTCGTCGGGGCGCCACTTCGTGACGAGGGGCAGGCCGGGCTCGACGAGCTCCAGGCCGGTGAAGAACCGGGCGATGTCGTCGTGCGGGCGGACCTGCATCGTCACGCCCTGGCGGGCGTAGATCGCGGCGACGTGCTCCCAGGCGACCGGGTCGAAGTCGCCGGTCAGGTGGGACAGCGCCAGGTAGCTGCCGGCCGGCAGGGCGTCGAGCAGCTCCTGGACGATCGCGTAGGGCTCGTCGGCGTCACCCACGAAGTGCAGGATCGCGATCAGCAGCAGGGCCACCGGCTGGTCGAAGTCGATGACGTCGCGCAGCTGCGGCGAGTCGAGGATGCGGCGCACGTCGCGCAGGTCGGCGTCGATGTACTCGGTGCGGCCCTCGGGCTTGCTGGTGAGCAGTGCGCGGGCGTGGGCCAGGACGATCGGGTCGTTGTCGACGTAGACAATCCGGGAGTCGGCGGCGATCGCCTGGGCAACCTCGTGCACGTTGGGTGACGTCGGGATGCCGGTGCCGATGTCGAGGAACTGGCGGATGCCGACCTCGCCGGCCAGATACTCCACGGCGCGGCGGAGGAAGGCCCGGTTCTCCCGAGGGGGAATGCGGCTGTTGGGGTTGGCGCGCAGGCCGGCCTCGGCGGCGCCCCGGTCGGCGGGGAAATTGTCCTTGCCGCCCAGCAGGAAGTCATAGACCCGGGCCGGATGCGGACGATCCGTCTGCAGGTCGACCGGCTCGCGGGTCTCCTCCGGCTTGGGCTTCATCCAGTCGGCGCCTGACATGTCCACACTCCGCCACTTGTGATCCGCTTGGGCGTCCCCGGCCCGCTCGGATCATATGCCCGATCATCACCGTCGGTCACTATCGAAAACCGTGCGCACGTCAAGGAAAGCGGACAGTTACCTGATCTCCGGCCCGAGCGTCGAGCAACGCGGCGGCGCTGCCGCCGTTGACCGCGACGGCGAGGTAACCCGCGGAGTCGGCGAAGACCACGAGCTCGCCGGGCGCGGCATCGCCGAACGTGCCACCGGCGACGGCGGGCCTGCCGTCGACGGTCACCCCGGACAACGGCAGCTGCACGGCCGAGGCGACCACCGCGAGCTGCACGTTGCCGAACCGGTCGACGGTGAGCACCTCGGCCGTCACGCCGTCCGGAAGGGTACGTGCGAGCGGCGGCGCCAGTCGTACCAAATCCGTGGTTGCACTTCCTAGGGATGCGAAGTCAGCGCCTTCGGCGAGGCGGGCGGCCACCGGGGCGAAGACGTCGCGGCCATGGAACGTGCGCGACACGTCGGGGGCCGACCGCAGGTGCACGGCACTGCGGACGCCGCCGAGGGCCTCCGCGGCCGGGATCAGCAGCCCGTTGTCGGGGCCGACCAGGAAACCGCCGTCGGCCGCCTCGATCGCGATCGGCCGGCGCGCGGTGCCGACGCCCGGGTCGACGACGGCGAGGTGCACGCCGCGCGGCAGCGACGGGACGGTCTGCGCGAGCACGTGCGCGCCGCGGGTGATGTCGCCCGGCGGCACGAGGTGCGTCACGTCGATCACCCGCGCGTCGGGGGCCAGGCGGGCGATCACGCCGTGGCAGGCGGCGACGAACCCGTCCTCGAGCCCGTAGTCGGTGGTGAAGGAGATCCAGCTGCGGCCCATCAGGATAGTGTCGGCTGCATGCGGCTAGCAGTGTTCATCGAGCCCCAGATCGGCGCCACGTACGAGGAACAGCTCGCCTTCGCGCAGCGGGCCGAGCGGCTCGGCTTCGAGGGATTCTTCCGCTCGGACCACTACATGGCGACGCGCGGCGGGGCGCCCGGGCCGACCGACTCGTGGGTGACGCTCGGCGCGCTCGCCCGCGAGACCTCCACGATCCGGCTCGGCACGCTCGTGTCGTCGGCGACGTTCCGCTACCCGGGCCCGCTGGCCGTCGCGGTCGCGCAGGTCGACGCGATGAGCGGCGGCCGGGTGGAGCTGGGGCTGGGCACCGGCTGGTTCGAGCGGGAGCACGCGGCGTACGGGATCCCGTTCCCGCCCGTCGGCGAGCGGTTCGACCGGCTCGAGGAGCAGCTGGCGATCCTGACCGGGCTGTGGTCGACGCCGGAGGGCGACACGTTCAGCTTCGAGGGCCGCTACTACGACCTGGTCGACTCGCCCGCCCTGCCGAAACCGGCGCAGCGGCCCGGACCGCCGATCATCATCGGCGGCAAGGGGCTCAAGCGGACGCCACGGCTGGCGGCGCGGTTCGCCGACGAGTTCAACGTGCCGTTCTCCTCGCTCGCCGAGACCACCACGTCCTACGACCGGGTCGTCGCCGCGATCGAGGCCGAGGGGCGGGACGGGCGGGCGCCGATCGTGTTCTCGTTCGCGCAGACGATCGTGTGCGGCGCGACCGACGCCGAGGTCCGCCGCCGGGCGGAGGCGGTGGGGCTCGACCCGAACGGGCCGCCGGCCTCCGGCGGGCAGCTGTACGGCACGCCGGCCCGCGTGGCTGAGCAGCTCGCCGACTTCGTGAAGGCCGGCGCCTCCAGGGCGTTCCTCCAGGTCCTCGACATCCGGGACCTGGACCAGCTGGAATTGATCGCGGCGGAGGTAGCGCCACTGCTGCCGTGACGGGGGGCAAGATAGGGGCGTGCCCGAAGGCGACACCGTCTGGAACACCGCCCGCGTGCTCGCCGAGGCGATCGAGGGCCAGGTCCTCACCCGCAGCGACTTCCGCGTGCCCAAACTGGCGACCATCGACCTCTCCGGCTGGCGGGTTGCGGAGTCCGCCAGCTACGGCAAGCACCTGCTGCTGCGATTCGGCAAGGACGAGCGGGCGCTCACGTTGCATTCACATCTTCGGATGGATGGCGTTTGGCGGGTGTACCAACGAGGCGAGCGCTGGACCGGGCGCCCCGCGCACCTCATCCGGGTCGCGTTGCACACCCCAGCGCCCGTCGCCGTCGGCTTCCACCTGCACGAGCTCGCGATCGTGCCGACCGCCGAGGAGCACCGGCTCATCGGGCACCTCGGGCCGGACCTGATGGGCGACGGCTGGGACCCCGCGCTGGCCGTCGCGCGGCTGGCCGAGCGGCCCGACCGGCCCATCGCCGACGCCCTGCTCGACCAGCGCAACCTCGCCGGGATCGGCAACCTGTACAAGGCCGAGGTGCTGTTCCTGCGCGGGGTCAACCCGTTCGCCGAGACCGGCGCGGTGCCGGACCTGCCGGCGATGGTGGACCTCGCGCACCGGCTGCTCAACTCCAACCGGGGCCGCTGGACGCAGACGACCACCGGGTCGCTGCGCCGGGGCGAGACGAACTGGGTGTTCGAGCGGGCCGGCCGGCCGTGCCGCCGGTGCGGGACCACGATCGAACGCTGGACCGGTGGCGATCATGACCGGATCACCTACTGGTGTCCGCACTGCCAGCCGGTTGTCGTCGCGCCACCTGGCCCGTAGGCTGCGAACCCGCTGGTCAGGGCGCGGTTCGCGGGCAACGCGCGAAGCGCGAAAGGCGCGAAGCGCAACGCGTGGAGCGCGAGGAGCGCGAAGCGCGAGGCGTTGGGGCGAGTGGACGTGCAGGGAGTTCACCGGTTGGGGCGCACCGATCGGACGCTGTTGTGGGGCACCGCAGCACTGATCGCGTTCACGCTCGGTGCCGTCGCGGTCGCACGGACGGACGGCGGGCCCGTCGAGGCCACCGACGACAGCCGGCTCTGCTACAACTCGGCGGGCGTCGGCGCCGCGTGCCTGCCCCCTCCGGCCGACCCCGACCCGCCCATCTCGGCACCTTCACCTTTCGTGTCCGGGCCGGGCGGGTCGGGGTCGGCACCGGCGCCGACGAGCGCTGCACCGACCAGGCCTGCTTCGAAGCCACCCGCATCGAAGAAGGCCACGAGCCCCGCCTGGGCGGTCGGCGTCGCCTATCGAACGGGAGCGCAGGTCACGTACCGCGGCGCCGGCTATGCCTGCCTGCAGACGCACACGTCGCAGGTGGACTGGTCACCGGTCGCCGCACCCGCGCTCTGGAGCCGGGTGTCGTGAGGTTTACGCCCGCGCACTGATCGTTGAGGGCACGCGGTAGGGTCTGGGGCGTGACGCTGGGTGTGGTGTTGTTCCGGTGGATCACCGGCTGAGCCGGCGGGGCCTGTTCGTCGGCTCGGCGGCGGCGCTCCTCGCATCCGCGCTCGGCGGCTGTGACGGGACCCCGCTCACCACGCCGACCGCGGCCCCGACGATGCGACCGCCCGACGGCACGCCGCTGGCCGTCTGGGAGCTGACCAGCGAGCTCGTCGGCACGGCGATGCTCGCCCTGCGCGCGCCGCGCCTGGTCGTCTTCGGCGACGGTGACGCGATCGCCGACGCGGCGTATCGGTCCCGCCTGGACTCCGACGAGCTGCAGAGCCTCAACATCGGCCTCGTCGCCGACCTGCGCTCCAGCGACGCGCAGAAGCAACGCACCGCCGCCCCGCCGGTCCCCGGCGCTCCGGTGACGAAGGTGTCCACGTGGACACCGACGGGGGTGCTCGCGTTCACCGCCGAGGGACTCGACGAGCTCAAGACCGAGCACGTCTACGCCGACGTGCTCTACGACGCCCGGGACCGCCTCGCCGCGATCCACAAGAAGGTGTCGGCGACCGCCCAGCCCTACCTGGCGGACCGGATCCGGCTGGTCGCGATGCCGGTCGACAGCGAGCCGGCCACCGTGAACACGTGGCCCGCGGACGTGGCGTTGCCGGCACCGGACGCGGGTGCCCTGCGCAAGGCGGACCTGTCGGGTGACGCCGCCCGGGCGGTGGTGCGGACGTTGACCCGGGACCTGGACCAGCGTGGCGCCTGGCCCGCCTACGAGACCGCCGGCGGCGACGTCGTCCGGGCCAGCTGGCGATACCTGCTGCCCAACGAGTGACGTCAGGCCGGGCTGGGGCGCGGGGTGGTGGCGCGCAGGTCCGACAGTCCCTCGGCGACGCCGCGCAGGAACGCGGTGGCGTCGGCGAGGTTGCCGATCGTGGCACTGTCCTCGGCGACACAACCGGCCGCCGCCGTGACGAACTGCTCATACGCCGCCACGCCCTGCTCGAGCTGCGTGGCCAGGGCGGCGTGCGCGGGCCGCAGCGACTGGCCGGCCGGGCCGATCCCCATCGCCCGCTCGACCGAGGCGGTGCGCTGCGCGAGGTCGCGCAGCGACTGCTCGGCGACGGTGGCGTCGAGCACGGCGGCCTCCGCGTGCGGGCCGAGCCGCCCGACCAGGCCGCTGAGCATGGCCGAGGCCCGGTCGAGGCGCCGCCACGGCTCGGCGACGGTGAGGCCGCGCAGCTTGAACGAGTCGCGGTGCCGGCCGAACTCGGCGAGCGCGGTGCGCCCGGCGGGCATGCGCGCGACGATGCCGGCCAGCTTCTCGCCGATGACGGCCGGGTCGGGCTCCGGCGGGACGGGCAGGGCCCGGAAGGCCCGCAGGTCGATCCACCGCCAGATCGCGATGGCGATGGAGCCGCCGGCGCCCGCCGCCCAGAACGCGTCGGGCAGCCCGAGGCCGCTGTAGGGCACGAGCACGGCCGTGGCGCCGGTCAGTAGGCCGGCCCGCACCGACCAGCCCCGCGCAGAGCGGTGCAGCCGCCGCAGTCGCTTCAGGTGCTTCGTCCGCTCCGAGGCCATGACCCGCTCTCCCCCTTGACCGTTGTGGAACGTCAGCTCGCGCTGGCGGCGTCTCCCGCTTGCTTGTCCTTGTTCAGCAGCCCGGCCCTGATCTCGTCGAGACGGGCCACGCTGGCGTCCTTCGGCCCGGTGGGCGTGGCCGCGGCGGGCGCGCCCGGCGCGGCGGTCAGCTGGTCGCCGGCCATGCTGGCACGGATCTGGTCGAGGCGGGAGCTGCCGGCCATGTCG
Source organism: Dactylosporangium cerinum (assembly GCF_042653625.1). Classification (NCBI taxonomy): domain Bacteria; kingdom Bacillati; phylum Actinomycetota; class Actinomycetes; order Micromonosporales; family Micromonosporaceae; genus Dactylosporangium; species Dactylosporangium cerinum. The sequence goes on from NZ_JBHSIU010000004.1 coordinate 303,397, forward strand.
AGGGTGGTGCGCTGGACCTCCAGCATCCGGCCCTCGACGGAGTTGGAGGCGAGCTCGGCGCGGCCCATCGCGTTGGCGTAGCGGCGCTCGATCTTCTCGCGCACCTCGTCCAGCGACGGCGTGTTGCCGGGGGCCGCGAGGCCGCTCATCGACTCCAGGGACTTGGCGACGGTCTCCTGCATCTTGGCCTGCTCGAGCTGGCTGAGCAGCTTGGTGCGCTCGGCGAGGCGCTGCTGCAGCAGCATCGCGTTGTTCTCGACCGCCCGGCGGGCCTGCGCGGCCGCGTTGAGCGACTGGTCGTGCAGCGTCTTCATGTCTTCCATGCCCTGCTCCGCCGCGACCAGCTGGGTCGCGAAGATCTGGGCGGTCTGCTCGTATTCGGCGGCCTTCGCCTCGTTGCCCTCGGCCCGGGCCTTGTCGGCGAGCAGCAGTGCCTGCCGGGCCGAGCTCTGCAGCTTCTCGACCTCACCCATCTGCCGGGACAGCCGCATCTCGAGCTGACGCTGGTTGCCGATCACGGCCGCGGCCTGCTGCACCAGGGCCTGGTGCTGACGCTGCGCGTCCTCGATCGCCTGCTGGATCTGCACCTTGGGATCGGCGTGCTCATCGATCTTGGCGCCGAAGAGCGCCATCAGGTACTTCCAGCCCTTAACGGCGGGATTCGCCATCTCGCGGTCCTCTCTGCGCCAGCACTACGAACGTGCGGCTTCCATCGTGTCAGGCGAGCGCTAGAGCGTCACGCCCGGCTTCGAGGCAAACGGTAGAAGAAACCGGCCGAACTGGGACGAACCGCGCACGCCTCAGGGTGATCTCAGGGATACCCCCAAGACGCGGAAGACCTTGTATGCCCCGGGCACACAAGGTCTTCATGATCATGAGCACTCAGGCGGCGTAGACGACTTCGCGCGGATTGCGCGTCGCGCGCAGCGTGGTTCGGAGCGGGCCGTCGTGACGCACCGCGACCGACAGCTTCGCGTCCGCGCTGACCTTCGTCTTCGGCGCGCCGCGGCTGAGCCGGGCCTCCGGAGCGGACGGACCGGCCGGCTCGGGCTCGGAGGTGGACTCGGACTCCGGCGCACCCACCGGGACGAGCACGCGTGGCAGGTCCTCGGACGTGGCGAGCGTGTCGCTCACATCGCGCAGCACCTCGGACAACGCGGCTCCGAGCGCCTCGCAGATGGCCGCCAGCAGCTCGCTGGAGGCCTCCTTCTGCCCACGCTCGATCTCGGACAGGTAGCCGAGACTGACGTTGGCGGCGGTCGACACCTCGCGCAGGGTCCGGTGCTGGGCCTGCCGCCGCGCACGCAGCGCGTCACCGATCACTCGACGAAGCAGCACCTTGGCACCCCCTCTGAGGCAGTCCGCGAATGGCTGGCCGCGAAAACTGGTACCCGCCACGGTACCTGGTGCAGCGCCGATCGACACCCTGCCCCGCCGTTATCGGGAGGTGATGGTGATCGCGAGCCGCTCCGCGAGGAGGGCGACGGCCGCTTCGACGGCGCCGGAGCGCACCGCGGGGCGGTCACCCTGAAGGGTGAGTTCGCGGACGGCGGCATGTCCGGGCAGCGGGCCGGCGACCGCGACGTACACCCTGCCGACGGGCTGGCCACCCTGCGGATCAGGGCCCGCGACACCGGTGGTGGCGGCGGCCCAGTCGGCGCCGCAGCGTTCCCTGGCACCGGCGGCCATCGCGGCCGCGACGGACGGATCGACGGGCCCGTGCGAATGCAGCAGCGGCGGCGGTACGCCCAGCAGGCTGGCCTTCAAGTCGGTCGCATATGCGACGACGCCACCGCGGAAGACGGCGCTCGCCCCGGGGACGGTGACGAACTCGGCGGCGAGGAGCCCACCGGTGAGCGACTCGGCGACGGCGAGCGTCTCACCCCGGTCCTGCAGCAGCACGAGGATGTCGGCGGCGGTCATGCGTCCTCACTTCGTTCCGGGCGCCTGACCCGACACTGGACCCCTGATGACCAGCCCGAGACGCTTCGCTGGCCGGTCATGCGTCCTCACTTCGCTCCGGGCGCCTGACCCAATACTGGACCCCTGATGACCAGCCCGAGACGCTTCGCTGGCCGGTCATGCGTCCTCACTTCGCTCCGGGCGCCTGACCCGACACTGGACCCCTGATGACCGGCCCGAGACGCTTCGCTGGCCGGTCATGCGACCGGCTCGTCGGCCGCGGGCGCGACGGCCGGGGCCGCCGCGGGGGCGCTGAGCAGCGGACCCTGCAGCCCGGCCGCCGGTTCCGCCGTCGAGTGGGCCGCACCGCCGAAGTCGTCGGCGCCGCCGCCCGACCCGCCCGGGCTGCCGGCCCGGCGGCGCAGGGAGTCGCGGCGGACGCGGTACGCCCGCAGCACGTAGTCCAGGCCCGTCACGACCGTGACGATGAGGGCACCGGCCATCAGCCACGGGCCGACCGCGGCGAGCCAGTCGGGCAGCGGCGTCAGGTACCAGCCGATCGCCAGGATCTGCAGCGCCGTCTTCACCTTGCCGCCCCGGCTGGCGGGGATGACCCCGTGCCGGATCACCCAGAACCGCAGGAGGGTGACGCCCCACTCGCGCACGAGGATGAGCACCGTCACCCACCACGGCAACCGGTCATACAGCGACAGCAGGACCAGCGCGGCCCCGGTGAGCGCCTTGTCGGCGATCGGATCGACGACCTTGCCGAACGAGGTGACGAGGTTGTACGTGCGTGCGATCCACCCGTCGACGTAGTCGGTCGCGGACGCGACGACGAAGGTGATGCCCGCCGCGAGCTGCCAGCCGGTGTCGGTCATCCGGCCCGCGACGACGAATATGACGAAGACGGGGACGAGCACCATCCGCACGACGGTCAGGATGTTGGCCGCGTTGAGCAGTGGGACGGGCTTGACCACCGTCATGAGTCCGCCGGACTGATCATCTCGATCGGGACGGCGACCAGGTCGACGCCGACGCTGTCGACGACCCTGGCCCGGACGAAGTCGCCGGGGCGCAGCGTGGACAGCTCGATCCCGCCGCCTTCGACGAGGGTGGTGGAGCCGTCGACCTCGGGTGCCTGGTGCCCGGCGCGGCCCTCGACGGCGTCGTCGGCCAGGTCGTCGACCATGACCTCGACGTGGGAGCCGATCCGGTCGGTGGCCCGCTGCGCGCACAGCTCCTCGGCGAGGGCGCTCATCCAGTCGTACCGCTTCTTGATGTCGCTCTCGGACACCTTGTCGGGCAGGTCGGCGGCCTCGGTGCCGTCCTCGTCGCTGTAGTCGAACACGCCGACGGCGTCGAGGCGGGCCTCGGTGAGGAAGCGGGCGAGCTCGTCGACGTCCTCGCGGGTCTCGCCGGGGAAGCCGACGATCACGTTGCTGCGGGCGCCGGCGTCGGGGTCGAGCTTGCGGACCGAGTCGAGCAGCTCCAGGAACCGCTCCGTCGAGCCGAAGCGCCGCATGCGCCGCAGGACCGGCTCGCTGGAGTGCTGGAACGACAGGTCGAAGTACGGCGCGACGCCGGGCGTGGTGGCGATCGCCTCCACGAGGCCGGGGCGGGTCTCGGCGGGCTGCAGGTAGGACACCCGGACCCGGACGATGCCGCTGACCGCGGCGAGCTGCGGCAGGAGCCGCTCCAGCAGGCGCGGGTCGCCGAGGTCCTTGCCGTATGAGGTCGAGTTCTCACTCACGAGCACGAGCTCGCGGACGCCGGTCGACGCGAGCCACTCCGCCTCGGCGAGGACCTCGTCGGGCGTCCTGGACACGAACGCGCCACGGAACGACGGGATCGCGCAGAAGGTGCACCGGCGGTCGCAGCCGCTGGCCAGCTTCAGCGGCGCGACCGGGCCCTTCTCCAGCCGCTGCCGCATCACGCCACGCAGGTGCGCCGGAAGGTGTCCGGGCACGACCACCTCGGTGGCCTCGCGCCGGGCAACCGGGGTGAGCGGGAGCAGCGTGCGCCGGTCCCGGGGCACGTGCGAGGCGATCTTCTCGCCGGCGAGGATCGCGTCGAGGCGGGCCGCCATGTCCGGGTAGTGGTCGAAGCCGAGCACCGCGTCCGCCTCGGGCAGCTCACCGGCGAGCTGCTCGCCGTAGCGCTCGGCGAGGCAGCCGGTCGCGACCACCTTGGCGCCGGTGTCCGCGGCGGCGAGTAGCGTGTCGATCGAGTCCTGCTTGGCCTTGGCCACGAAGCCACAGGTGTTGACCACCACCACGTCCGCGTCGGTGCCGTCGGTGGTGACCGCCCAGCCGCCGGCCGCGAGGCGGGCTGCGAGCTCCTCGGAGTCCACCTCGTTACGGGCGCAGCCGAGGGTGAGCAGGGCGACGCGACGGTCAGCGTTGGTGGGCATGCTGTCGAGGGTACCGGGCGGACCCGGGCTCAGGCTGCGGGGAACGGGTCGCGGAACGTGAAGGCCTCGGGTGACGACCCGTTGCGGCGTAGCAGGTCCAGACGCTTGCCCGCCTCGTCGACCGTCGGGATGTGGCCGGCCGGGATCCACCAGTTGACGGCGTACACGTCACCGAGTGGGACGAACCACTCACGGCGCCGTCGCAACACGTCGAGATGACCACTACGGAACGTGAATTCCCGCAGTGATTCGAGGTCCTCCCACACGGTCAGATTGACGATCACGTCGTCGCCGAACGGCCGCAGCGACGTCGCGTCCGCGCCGGTTTCGTCGACCAGCCGCCAGACGAAGCCCGGCCAGCCGTCGGCGAGCGCGTTGATCCGGTCGAGGTCGCCGTAGAAGCCGGCCATGCGCGGGTCGTCCTTGGGCCCGACGGTCCGGCCGATGTTGAGCTGCGCGAGGTGGGAGGTCATTGCCAGATTCTAAAACCTATCCACATTGTTTATGGTACCGGGGGCGCTCCGCCGAACGGTCACACAACACCCCTCCGGCCGGGGGTCGATCCGCACGCCGTCCAGCGCCCCCTCAAGCAGCGCGAGGTTCGCGCCGCAGACCAGGGCCGCGTGGGTGCGCGCCACGCCGTCGAACGGGCAGTTGCGCAGCCGCCAGACGTCGCCGTCCTCGTACGGCTCGTAGCCCAGCCGCCGCAGCAGTTCCTCGGGCGGCAGGTCGTCCTTCCGGTGCCGTTCGCCCTCCCGGCGGGCCGCCTCGAACAGCGCCGGCTCCACGCCCGCCGCCTCGACCGCGTCGGCGAAGACCGAGGCCAGGGTCCGGTAGTCCCGCGGCGGCAGGCTCAGCTCGTGCTCGGTGGCGGTGCGCCGGTACAGCTTCGACGGCCGGCCCGAGCCCGGTCCGCTGCGCCCGTTCACCCGCCCGAACGACACCTCGAGCAGACCCGCCTCGGCCAGCTTGTCCAGGTGGTGCGCGGCGAGGGTGCGCCCGATCTCCAGGGCGTCCGCGACCGCGTTGCGGCTGACCGGCGCCCCGGCGGCGGCAACGTGCTCGTAGACGGCCCGGCGTTGCGGCTCGGCGAGGGCGGCGATCGCTGCGGCATCCACCCGACCAACTATCCCAGCAGTGCCGCCACCACCGTCAGCGTCACCATCGAGACCGCCGTGGACGCGACCACGGCATCCCGTGGGAAGCGGCCGTCGACCCCGTACGCCCTCGCGAACACGAACGTGTTCTGCGCCGTCGGCAGCGCCGAGCACAACACCGCCGCGAACAGCGCGGCGCCGTGCAGGTCGAGGACGAACCTGGCGAGCAGGAAACACACGGCCGGCTGCACGCACGACTTGAGCAGCACCGACAGCGCGACCTCCACCGGGCGGGCGGGCACCGGGTCGGCGACGTCGGTGCGCACCAGCGACAGCCCCAGCGCCACCAGCGCCGAGGGCACGGCCGCGTCGCCCAGCAGCGTGACCACGCCGGCCAGCAACGCCGGCAGCCGCACCCCGGCGGCGCCGAGCGTCACCCCCGCGAGGCAGGCCAGCATCACCGGGCTGCGCAGCGGCACCGTCGCCAGCCGCCGCCAGCGCCCCCCGGCACCCTCCTGCCGCGCCAGGTCGAGCGTGCCGAGAATGAGCGGCGTGAGGATCGTGGTCTGGATGAGCAGCACCACCGCGATGAACGACGCGTCCCCGAGCACCTGCACCGCCACCGGGATGCCGAGGTTGCCGGCGTTGACGTAGCCCGCCGCCATGCCGGCGATGGCCTGCTCCCCCAGCGACCGGTGGAACGCCCAGCGCGCGACGCCGATCCCGACCGCCCCGACGGCGACGGTGGCCCCCACGAACGCGGCGACGCCCTCACCGGCGAGCCCGGTGATCGGCTGGCGGATCAGCGTGTCGAGCAGCGCGGCCGGCATCGCCACGTAGAACACGAACCGCCCGAGCACGTCGACGGCCCCGAACCCCAGCACCCCGGTGCGCCCGGCGACGTACCCGACGACGGTGAGCGCCCAGATCGGCACGAACGCCGCCAACACCGCCGCCCAGCTCCGCTCCGACTCGATCTTCGCCCACTCGGACCACCCCGCGCCCGGCCGTCCTCCCCCAAGGCCGCCGACGCGTCGCCCGGTGAGGGTAATCCGCCCGGCGCCACAACACCGATCCGGAACCCGGTGTGCAGCCGGTCCTCTGGAGCCTGTTGCGGATTGACGTCGCCGGCGGGTTGGCGGTGGCCCGGGGCTCTCGGTGGTCGCCGGCTTCAAGGATTTCGGACAAATCGCCTAATCAGGGCGCTGGCGGGATCTGCGCCAAGGCCTGACGATCTTGGCCGCTTGATCGAAGGCGTCAGGTGGTCGCGTGGGCGACCGCGGCGCTCCTTCGACCATGAGCGGGGGGCGGGAGATCGCTGTTTCGGCGCTGGTACCCGCCGGTCCACTGATCGATGAGTCTTCGTCCTCGGGCGTGATCGGTGTTGGAGCACCGACTGTCCCCCTCCACGGCGACTCCCGGGCAACCACTCCGCGACTCCGATCACGCCAGTCGTGATCGACCACGTGGTGAGCGCCTCAACGATCACCGACCGCGCGGCTCCAGTGCCCGTCCAGGCCCACACGCACGGCACGACCCGCAGCGCGCGACGAACACGGACATGACACCGACGCCGGCTCGTGCCGGTCGCGCTCAGTCGTCGTCTTCGGAGGCTCTCAGGGCGCCGAGCACCTCGGGCAGCTCGTCCGGCTTGATCAGCACGTCGCGGGCCTTGGAGCCCTCGGACGGGCCGACGATCCCGCGGGTCTCCATGAGGTCCATGAGCCGGCCGGCCTTGGCGAACCCGACCCGCAGCTTGCGCTGCAGCATGCTGGTCGAGCCGAACTGGCTGGTGACGACCAGCTCGATCGCCTGCAGCAGCAGCTCAAGGTCGTCGCCGATCTCCTCGTCGACCTTCTTCTTGACGTCTTCGGGCTTGGTGGTGACGCCCTCGCGGAACTCCGGCTCGCGCTGGTCCTTGCAGAACTTGACGATGTCGCTGATCTCGGTCTCGCTGACCCAGGCGCCCTGGATGCGGATCGGCTTCGACGCGCCCATGGGCAGGAACAGCGCGTCGCCGCGGCCGATCAGCTTCTCCGCGCCCGGCTGGTCGAGGATGACCCGCGAGTCGGCGAGGCTGGACGTGGCGAAGGCCAGGCGCGACGGCACGTTCGCCTTGATCAGGCCGGTGACCACGTCGACGCTGGGGCGCTGCGTGGCGAGCACCAGGTGGATGCCGGCGGCGCGGGCGAGCTGCGTGATGCGCACCACCGAGTCCTCGACGTCGCGCGGGGCGACCATCATCAGGTCGGCCAGCTCGTCGACGACGACCAGCAGATACGGGTAGGGCCGGATGACCCGCTCGCTGCCCGGCGGCGCGGTGATCTGCCCGGCGCGGACCTTGCGGTTGTAGTCGTCGATGTGCCGGACCCCGGCGGCGGCCAGGTCGTCGTAGCGCATGTCCATCTCGCGCACGACCCAGTCGAGGGCGTCGGCGGCCTTCTTCGGGTTGGTGACGATCGGCGTGACCAGGTGCGGGATGCCCTCATAGCTGGTCAGCTCGACCCGCTTCGGGTCGACCAGCAGCAGCCGGACCTCGTCGGGTGTGGCCCGGGTCAGCAGCGACACGAGCAGCGTGTTGAGGCAGCTCGACTTGCCCGCGCCGGTCGCGCCGGCGATCAGGATGTGTGGCATCTTCGCCAGGTTGGCCACCACGTAGCCACCCTCGATGTCCTTGCCGAGCGCCACGATGAGCGGGTGGTGGTCGCTGGTCGCGACCCGTGAGCGCAGCACGTCGCCGAGCGCGACGTTCTCCCGGTCGGGGTTGGGGATCTCGACGCCGACCGCGCTCTTGCCCGGGATCGGGCTCTGGATCCGCACGTCGGGTGACTTCACCGCATAGGCGATGTTGCGCGACAGCGCCGTGATCCGCTCGACCTTGACGCCGTGGCCGACCTCGACCTCGTAACGGGTCACGGTCGGCCCGCGGGTGAAGCCGGTGACGAGCGCGTCGACGCCGAACTGCTCGAACACGCCCTGCAGCGCCGCGGTCACCTCGTCGTTGGCGCGGGTGCGCCCGCGCGGCGCGTCGCCGGTGCCGAGCAGGTCGGGCGGCGGCAGCTTGTAGTCGGCGTCGGTGAGCGCCAGCTGCTCCGCGCGGGTCGGCAGCGGCGAGTGCTCCGGCGGCTCCTTCTCCCGATCCTTCGCCTTCTTCCTCGACCCGGCGGCCGAGCCCGATGCAGGGGTGCGCTGCAGCACGACCGTGTCGTGGACGATTGAATCCTGGTCGAGACCGGCGCCGAGGTCGGGTGCCGAGGCGTCATACCCGTCGAGCGGCCCGTCCGGGTCGTCGAGCGGGTGGGGCAGCGCGGCCGCCTGCCGGCGGCGGGCCGGGGTCCGCCGGGCCGGGCGCGGCTCCGGCTCGTCATAGAGCTCCTCGAACTCCTCGTCGACGTCGAGGGTCGGGTCCTCGACCCGGCCGAGGGCCAGGTCACGCAGCTGCCGCCAGCGCTGCGGGATGCGGCTGATCGGGGTGGCGGTGACGACGAGCAGGCCGAACCCGCCGAGCAGGAGCAGCAGCGGCACCGCGACCCAGGCGGTGACGGCCTTCTCCAGCAGGCCGCCCGCGGCCCGGCCGAGCAGGCCGCCGGCCTTGTCCATGAGGTCGGGCTTGTCGGGGCTGCCGGCGGCCAGGTGCATGAGGCCGGTGCCGCCGAGGAACAGCGCGGTCCAGCCGACGAGCCCGCGGCCGCGGTGGTCCTCCTCGGGGTCGGCGCGCATGACCCGGATGCCGCCGATGAGCAGCAGCACCGGCAGCACCGAGGCGGCGCCACCGATGAACGTGTGGCAGATCCCGGCGACCCAGTGCCCGACCGGCCCGGCGGACTGGAACCACACCGCGGCGGTGACCAGCACGGCGAGGCCGATGAGGCCCAGGCCGGCGCCGTCGCGGCGGTGTGCGGGGTCCAGGTCACGGGCGTTGGCCGCCTGGCGGCCCACCGCCCGGGCGGCCCAGCCGACACCGTGCGCCACGCCCATCCAGAGCGCGATCATGCCCCGGCCGAGCAGCCCCAGCGGCGTTGCGACCGCCGCGCCACCACGCCGCCGCCGGGCCACCGCGGTGCGACGGACCGGCGCGGCACGCTTGGCGGCAGTGGAGCGCGAAGCGGAAGCGGCGCGCTTGACAGGAGCAGCGCGCTCGACCGGAGTGGCGCGCTTGGCAGGAGCAGAACGCTTGGACGGCGTGCTCGAACCGCCGCGGGAGCCGGACGCGCCGGAACCGCGGCCGGCCTGAGAGGTGCGGCCCGCCATGGTCACACCGTAGCGGTAGGTTCCGACATTTCTTCGGACCCCGGGGAGCTATTCGTGGTCGTGTTCCGGCGCTTTCTGCGGCGCAGGTAGATCCCCACGTACGACACCACGACCAGGACCCCCACCAACACCTGCAACAGGTGGGTGTACCGCTCCGGGTAGAGCACGCCTTCGATGTACTGGTCGATGAAGCCCCGCCCGACACCGGTCTCGCCGGCCTTCCGCCGGGCCCAGTGCTCGACCAGCGTCAACGGGCAGGTGAGCGGGATGGTCACCACGGCGAGACCCCAGGCGGCGGCCGCGAGATGCGGCCACAACGCCCTGGGCCACCGCCAGGCGAGGAACCCGCCCAGCACCACGTAGGCGAGGAAGCAGAAGTGCAGGACGAGCACGGTGGACGCCAGCACCTCATACATACCTCTAGATTAGACCTCCACCACCGTCGGGACGATCATCGGACGGCGCCGGTAAGCCTCGTTGACCCAGCGCCCGACCGTGCGCCGCACGATCTGCTGCAACTGGTGCGGGTCGGTGATGCCCTCGGTCGCGGCCTTGTTGAGCGCGTCGGTGACCAGCGGCAACACCGCGGCGAACACCGCCGGGTCGTCGGAGAAGCCCTTCGCCGACACCGTCGGACCGGCGACGACCTTGCCGGTCACCGAGTCGATGACCACGGTCGCGGCGATGAACCCGCCGTCGCCCAGGATGCGGCGCTCGGTGAGCAGCGACTCGCCCACGTCGCCGATGGCGAGGCCGTCGACGTAGACATACCGCGAGCGGATGTGCCCGACCAGCGACGCCTTGCCGTCCACGAGGTCCACGACGTCGCCGTCCTCGCAGAGCACGACCCGGTCGCCGGGGACACCGGCCTCCCGGGCCAGCTGCGCGTGCGCCCGCAGGTGCCGCCACTCGCCGTGCACCGGCATGAAGTTGCGCGGCTTGACCACGTTGAGCAGGTAGAGCAGCTCACCGGCGGGGGCGTGCCCGGACACGTGGACCTTGGCGACGTCCTTGTGCACGACGAGCGCGCCGGCCCGGGACAGCTGGTTGATCACGCGGTACACCGCTGTCTCGTTGCCCGGCACCAGCGACGACGCGAGCACGATGGTGTCGCCCTCGCCGATCTGGACGTGCCGGTGGTCGCCGTTGGCCATCCGGCCCAGGGCGCTCATCGGCTCGCCCTGCGAACCGGTCGACATCAGCACGACCCGGTCCTCGGGGAGCCCCATCGCCTCGTCGATCGGCACGAGCAGCCCGGCCGGTATCCGCAGCAGCCCCAGGTCGCGGGCGATGCCCATGTTGCGCACCATCGAACGGCCGATCAGCGCGACCTTCCGCCCGTGCAGGTTCGCGGCGTCGAACACCTGCTGGACCCGGTGCACGTGCGACGCGAATGACGCCACGATGATCCGCCCGGTCGCCCGGCCGAAGGTCCGCTCCAGGACGGGACCGATCTCCCGCTCAGGGGTGACGAACCCGGGGATCTCCGCGTTGGTCGAGTCCGACAGCAGCAGGTCGACGCCCTTGGCGCCGATCCGGGCGAACCCGGCGAGGTCGGTGATGCGCCCGTCCAGCGGCAGCTGGTCCATCTTGAAGTCGCCGGTGTGCAGCACGGTGCCGGCCGACGTCGTGACCGCCACGGCGAGCGCGTCGGGGATCGAGTGGTTCACGGCGAAGAACTCGCACTCGAAGGGGCCGAGCCGCTCGACCTGACCCTCGCGCACGGTCAGCGTGTAGGGCTCGATCCGCCGCTCGGCAAGCTTGGCCTCGACCAGCGCCAGCGTGAACTTGGACCCGACGAGCGGGATGTCCGGTTTGTGGGCGAGCAGATACGGCACGGCACCGATGTGATCCTCGTGGCCGTGAGTGAGCACGATCGCCTGAACCCGGTCGAGCCGGTCGAGGATCGACGAGAAGTCGGGCAGGATCAGGTCGACGCCGGGCTGCTCGACGTCGGGGAAGAGCACCCCGCAGTCGATGATGAGCAGCTTGCCGTCGTGCTCGAACACCGTCATGTTGCGCCCGATGGCGCCCAGACCGCCCAGCGGGGTGATCCGCAGGGCGCCTGGAGTAAGTGGCGGCGGTGGTTCGAGCTCGATGTGTGCCACCGTCATAGGGCCACTCCGAGGTCGTTGTGATGAGCCATCTGGTCCGCGGTGCCGATCGTGCGGCCCGCCTCAGCGCAATCCTCCCGCAGCCGGCCGAGCTCCGCTGCATTGGCCGACACCAGCGGCGGGCGCACCGGCCCGGCGGGAAGGCCCAGCAGCGTCAGGGCGGCTTTGGTGAGGATGACCCCCTGCGTGCGGAAGAATCCGCAGAACGCGGGGAGCAGTTGCAGGTGGAGCGCACGGGCGCGGGCGACGTCGCCCTCCTCGTGCGCCAGAATCATCCGCTTGGTCTCCGGGCCGAAGACGTGCGTCGGCACCCCGACCACCCCGACGGCGCCGACCGACAGCAGCGGCAGGGTCAGCTTGTCTTCACCCGAGTAATACGCCAGGTCGGTCCGCTTGATCACCCAGGCGCTCTCGCCGAGGTCGCCCTTGGCGTCCTTGACCGCGACGATCCGCTCGTGCTCGCCGATCCGGCACATGGTCTCGGTCTCGATCGCGACGCCGGTCCGGCCGGGGATGTCGTAGACCATCACCGGCAGCCCGGAGGCGTCCGCGATCGACCGGAAGTGCTGCAGGATGCCGGCCTGCGGGGGCTTGTTGTAGTACGGCGTGACGACGAGCAGCCCGTCGGCTCCCGCCTTCTCCGCGGCGCGGGACAGCTCGATCGTGTGATGCGTGTCGTTGGTGCCGACGCCGGCGATCACCGTGGCCCGGTCGCCGACCGCCTCGATGACGGCCCGCAACACCTGGTCCTTCTCGGCGTCGCTGGTGGTCGCGGACTCCCCGGTGGTCCCGTTGACCACCAGGCCGTCGTGCTCCTGGTCGTCGACCAGATGAGCGGCCAGCCGCGCCGCACCGTCAACGTCGAGCGAACCGTCAGCACGGAATGGCGTCACCATTGCGCTGAGCAGCCGGCCGAACGGCCGGCCGGGGACGGAACCGGTGCGTGTCATAGGCACAACCTAGCGGACGCCTTCTGGTCGCTCAGCTCAAGATTCCCAGCTGTACTGACCAGCGGCGACCTCGGTGCCGTCCGGCAGCGTGCTGATCGTGAAATCGGCGAATACGTTGGGCGCCACCCGCTGCAGCTCCTTGAGGCAGGCGACCGCCACCTCACGGATCTCCACGTCGGCCGCCTCGGTCGCCCGCATGGTCACGAAGTGCCGCCACGCCCGGTAGTTGCCGGTGACCACGATCTTGGTCTCGGCCGCGTTGGGCAGCACCGCCCGCGCCGCCTGCCGGGCCTGCTTGCGCCGGCTGGTGCCGTTCTCGACCTCGCTGAACTTGGCCTCCAGGCCCTCCAGGAGCTCGTTGTAGGCCCGCAGCGCCGACTCCGACGCCTCGACGAACACCTTGTGCAGCTCAGGGTCCTCGGCGATCACGTCCGGCTCGACCATCTGCGCCTCGCGCCCCGGCACGTATCGCTGCGACAGCTGCGAATACGAGAAATGCCGGTGCCGGACCAGCTCGTGCGTGAACGACCGGGACACACCGGTGAGATAGAACGTCACGGTCCCGTGCTCCAGCACCGACAGGTGCCCGACCTCCAGGATGTGGCGCAGGTAGCCCTCGTTGGTGGCGGTCGCCGGGTTGGGCTTCTTCCACGACTGGTAGCACGCCCGACCGGCGAACTCCGCGAGCGCCTGACCGCCGTCCGCGTCGGTCTCCCACGGGACATCGGCGGGAGGTTCGAAATGCGTCCAGGCGATGGCTTTGGCGGAGAGCATGGAAAAAGCCTAGACGAACAGCCAATCGAACGGCGCCCAGGGCAAGTTCCGTGCGACCGAGAACACCAACCAGGCGACCAGGAATCCGATCATCGCGCCGCTGGACAGTCGCAGCATCGGCAGGATCTGCCGGTTGGCGAGCCGGTTGAGTGTCCAGCTCACATACATGTACGCCAGGAACGGCGCGGCGAAGACCAGCATCGCGTGGTGGTGCGCGGCTGCGGGGATGTCACCGTGCAGCAGATACCAGGCAGCCCTCGTGCCACCGCACCCCGGGCAGTCGAAGCCGGTGAAGAGCTTCATCACGCACGTCGGCACGTCGGTGGCGCCGGCCGAGGTCGGCCGCATCAGCAACGTGTAGGCCACGCCGCCGGACACCAGCGCCGTCAGCCCGAGCGGCGACGCCCACCTCGGGATCCTGTCCACCAGCCTGGCGATCCGCCCCTTCGGCGGCGCCACGTAGGTGTACTGATAACCGCCCGGCGGCGGTTGCTCCGCAGCGGCCAGCAGATGCGCCGCCAGCCCGTCACTGCTGGGCGCGGCCTGAAGGGGTGACGTCACCCTCATAACGCTACACCCAGCCAACCAGGGCCCGTTTCGTGACGATCGCCGGGCTGCGACGGTCCACCGCCTCGCCCAGACCGGTCCGGCGCGCCCACGCCAGCCCAGGTGCCGGAACCACGCCGACTCGCCCAGCCCGGCCCCGCGCACTACGCCGAACCGGCCCAGCCCAGGCGTTCGTGACAATCGCCGGGCTGCGACGGTCCACCGCCTCGCCCAGACCGGCCCCGCGCGCCACGCCGAACCGGCCCGGCCCGGCCCGGGCGCCGGAGCTCGCACCGACCCCTCATGGACAGGCCCCGAAGATCCGGCACTCAGCCGGCCATCGCCTTGGCCAGGTCGACGGCGAAGTCCCCCGCCACCGGCAGGTCGACCCGCTCCAGCCCCAGCCACCCCGCGAACCTGCGCAGCTCCACCGCCAGCGCCTCCGCCACCTCCCCGCGCGACGGCGCCCCGCGTCCCGTCAGCGGCTCGACCCACGCGGCCGGCACCAGCAGCGTCCCGGAGCGCCGGTCGGCCTTCAGGTCGACCCGGGCGACGAGCCGGTCGCCGAGCAGGAATGGCAGGACGTAATAGCCATAGAGGCGCTGCAGCGGCGGCACGTAGATCTCGATGCGGTAGGTGAAGCCGAACAGCCGTGCCACCCTGGCCCGCTCCCACATCAGCGGGTCGAACGGGCTCACGAGGGTCGCGGCGCCGACGCGGCGCGGGGTGGGCGCCTCGTGGTGCAGGTAGGCGCGGGGCTGCCAGCCCTCGACCTCGGTCGGGATGAGCTCGCCGGCCTCGACCAGCTCGGCGATCGCGGTGCGGGCACCGGCGAGCGGCAGGCGGAAGTAGTCCCGCAGCTCGGGCTCGGCGGCGACGCCGAGCGACCTGGCCGCCACGCGGACCAGCTCACGGTAGGCATCGGCGGGCTCCGGCGTGGGCGCGGCGAGGACGGCCGCGGGAAAGATGCGCTCCGGCACGTCATAGACCCGGGCGAAGGAGGAGTTGCGGCTGGCGACGCTGACCTCGCCGGTGTAGAAGAGCCACTCGATCGCGGTTTTCGTGTCCGACCAGTTCCACCCCCAGTGGTCTTTGCTGCGGGGGCGGGCGAGGTCACCCTCGACCTCGTTGGCCGTGATCGGGCCCTTGGCGCGGATCTCGTCCAGCACCCAGCGGATGAGGTCGGGCTGCTCGCGGGCCATGCGGACCATCCGGCCCCAGGCCGCGCCGGACTGCATCCGCCAGCGCAGCGCCGGGTGCAGGTGGACCGGGACGAGGGACGCCTCGTGGGCCCAGTATTCGAACAGCTCGCGGGGGCGCCGATAGGCCAGCCGGTCGAGCAGCTCGGTCGGATAGGGGCCCAGGCGACTGTAGGCCGGCAGGTAGTGCGCGCGCTGGACGACGTTGACCGAGTCGATCTGCAGCAGGCCGGTGCGGCCGAGGACCCGCTTCAGGTGACGCCGCTCCGGCACGACGCCCGGGACCCGGTCGGCGAAGCCCTGAGCGGCGAGAGCGATCCTCCGAGCCTGGGTGAGTGTCAGCACTCCGCGAGGCTAACCCCGGGGTATGACAAAAAAGGGCGGCCCCCGGTCGGGGGCCGCCCTCAGAGCATCGCGTTATGCGCCGACGAGCGGGCGGGCCGGTTCGCCCGCGTCCTTCGCGTCGAACGCGGCGCTGACCCGCCGGTCGATCTCGACCAGGTCGGGCACGTCCTCGACGACCGGACCGGTCGACGTGGCCGGGTTGGTCAGGCGCGCCGGACCGGAGCTCTCGGAGGCCGGCTCCCGGATCGGCAGGGCGATCAGCAGGGCGACCATCAGCAGCACGTAGGCGTTGCCGCCGATCAGGCCGAGACCGTCGAACTTCTGGTGGAACGCCCACGGTGTGCGACTGCACAGCAGCAGGAACGAGAACACCCCGAAGATCATGAGGTAGCGCCGGCGCCGCGGGTCGTAGCTGCGATCGGTTGCGTGGTCCAGCAGCACCGCCATCGACGGGAGCACCCACACCAGGTGGTGGATCCAGCTGATCGGGCTGACCAGGCAGCCGACGAGACCGGTCAGCGCCAGCCCGGCGAGGTCGTCGCGGACCTTGACGGCCTTACGAACCCGCCACACCCAGACCGCGAGCGCGGCGAGCACGAGCAGCATCCACACCGGCTTGCCCGGGTCGGGGCTGTACAGGCGGGCGGCAAGGCCGCTGAGCGCCTGGTTGGACACGAACGAGGCCGAGCCGACGCGGTCGGTGTTCCACATCGCGTCGGTCCAGAAGACCCGCGAGGCGTCCGGCGCGAAGGTCGCCGCCGCCCAGGTCGCGGCAGCCGCGGTGGCCGTGGAGACCGCGGCGGCCCGCCAGCGGCGGGTCACCAGCAGGTAGACGATGAACACGCCCGGCGTGAGCTTGATCGCGGTGGCCAGGCCGATGCCGATGCCGCCGAGGCGTG
Source organism: Dactylosporangium cerinum (assembly GCF_042653625.1). NCBI lineage: Bacteria > Bacillati > Actinomycetota > Actinomycetes > Micromonosporales > Micromonosporaceae > Dactylosporangium > Dactylosporangium cerinum. The sequence continues at coordinate 319,887 of NZ_JBHSIU010000004.1, forward strand.
AGCCGCCGCGGACCAGGACCAGCAGGTCGCCGACGACCATGACCAGCAGCAGGATGTTGACCTGGCCGAAGTTGACGGTCTCGCGCACCGGCTCGAAGGCCGCGACGAGGGCGAACGCGATGGCGAAGGAGAACCAGAACTGCCAGCCCTGGCGCTTGATGACCGGGCCGATGAGCCAGGTGATGATGAAGCCCAGCGCGACGACGTTCATCGTCACGCTGATCGCGATCGCGGTGTGCCAGCCGATGAGCGCCATGGGCGACATCAGCGCGGCGGCGAACGGTGGATAGGTAAAGCCATACGGCGTGCCGGGCACCAGGTAGTCGTAGATGTCGCCACCCTTGTTCACCCAGTAGTCCATCGCGCCGTAGTAGACCTTGAGGTCGAAATACCCGTTTCGCGCGGCGGCCACCGCCAAGAAGGCCCACACGGCGGCCCACACGGCCACCACGATGAGCACCTGCTTGACCCGGGGCCGAAGCTTGGGCCGGACGGCCGTCAACACGGCGACTCGTCCTCGCTCCGCCACTTGTGCTGCCCTCCACTCGCTCGCTGCTGGCTGACCTTCTGCCTGTCTCAACGGTTGCTCGGGTCCAACTGTGACGAGTCGGCGCTACCCCGCCACGTGGCTCTTCACACAAAATCCGTAGGCTGCTGCGTCATGACGCTCGGCTTCGTCCGACCGGCGCGACTCGACGACGTCGTCGAGATCACGCGCATCCAACTCTCGACCTGGCGGGTCGCCTATCGGCGACTGCTACCCCAACACATCCTCGACCAACTGGATGAGGACTGGATTACCCGCAGGTGGCGGGACGCAATCGCGGAGCCCCCGACGCCTGCGCACCGGGTCCTGGTAGCTGTTGAGCAACAGGAATCGCCCGGCGGGCCGACCTCAGCATACGTCGTGGGGTTTGCCGCGTCAGGTCCGGCAGACGACACCGCACTCGCCCCGGACGAAGATCACACCGTCCTGGCGAAGGCCGCGGCGATCACCGATGTCCTGGTCGAACCCCGCTGGGGACGTCGCGGCCATGGAAGCCGATTACTGGCGGCTAGTGTCGATTTATGGCGTACTGACGGATTCACGACAGCCCTCGCATGGACGTTCGCTGACGACCGTGTTACGCGTCGATTTCTGGAGAGCTCCGGCTGGGCCCCGGACGGAGTCAGCCGGTCACTCGACGTCGATGATCTGCTCGTCCCGCAGGTCCGGTGGCATGCGTCACTCGAGACCGAGGAAGGCCCTTCCGTTACCGCGATGTGACCCTGTTGCGCCCGAATTGGGGCCTCTGGATCCCACGATTCGGGAATCTCCTACGAACGCGAATCAGTTACACAACGTAACCAATTAGTCGAGCAGCGGACCGAGGCCGACCGTCAGTCCGGGCCGCGACACGACGGCGCGGACGGCGAGCAGAACGCCCGGCATGAACGACTTCCGGTCGAACGAGTCGTGCCGGATGGTGAGCGTCTCCCCCGTGGCGCCGAACAGGACCTCCTGGTGCGCGACCAGCCCCCGGGCCCGCAGCGAGTGCACGGGGACGCCCTCGACGTCGGTGCCACGGGCGCCCGCCATCTCCTCGGTGGTGGCGTCCGGCACCGGCCCCAGACCCGCGGAGGCCCGCGCCGCGGCGATGAGCTGGGCGGTGCGCAGCGCGGTGCCGCTGGGCGCGTCGATCTTCTGAGGATGGTGCATCTCGACCACCTCGACCGACTCGAAGTACCGGGCCGCGCGGGCCGCGAACTCCATCATCAGCACGGCGCCGAGGGCGAAGTTGGGCGCGATGACCACCCCGACGTCCGGCTTGTCCACCAGCCACGACCGCACCTCGTCCAGCCGCGCCGTGGTGAAGCCGGACGTGCCGACAACCGCGTGCACGCCGTGCGACACGCACCAGCGCAGGTTGTCCATCACCACGTCCGGCGTGGTGAAGTCGACCAGCACATCGAACGAGGCGACGAGCGGATCACCCACGTCGAGCGACGCCACGAGCGAAAGGTCGGCGCTGCCGGAAACGGCCTGGCACGCCTCGGTGCCCATCCGGCCGCGCGCGCCGAGCACGCCGACCTTGATCGGCTCAGAAGGAGAGTTCACACGGGATAATTTATCCCAAAGCTCCCGCGAAGGCGTTGTCGTCGAACTCGCCGATCACCGCGAGGGACATCGGGCGGGACAGCAGCTCTCCCGCCACCTGACGGACCATCTCGGGGGTGACGAGGTCGACCCGGCGCAGCACCTCGTCGACGGACAGCAGCTCGTCGTACAGGAGCTCGCCCTTGCCGAGGCGGCTCATCCGGGACCCGGTGTCCTCCAGGCCCAGCACGACGGCGCCCTTGAGCATGCCCTTGCCGCGCTCGACCTCGGCGTCGGTGACGCCCTCCGCCGCGACCCGGGCCAGCTCGTCCCGGGTGATGGCGAGGACCTCCTCGACCTTGCCGGGCGCGCAGCCGGCATAGACGCCGAAGAGCCCGGCGTCGCTGTACTGCGACGTGAACGAATAGACCGAGTAGGCCAGCCCGCGCTGCTCGCGGATCTGCTGGAACAGCCGGCTCGACATGCCGCCGCCCAGCACGTTGTTGAGGGCACCGAGCGCGAAGCGGTTGTCGTGCTGTCGCGGGTACCCCACGCAACCGAGCACGACATGCGCCTGTTCGGTGTCCTTGTTGCGCACCACGATCTGCCCGGAGCGGGCCGGGACCCTCGTGGTGCGTGAGCGCCGCGGCGCGGGAGCCGACTCCACGGTGAGCCCGTCGAACGCCGCCCGGACCGCCTTGACCACCTTCGCGTGGTCGAGGTTGCCGGCCGCCGCGACGACCATCTGCGAGGGCAGATACCGCTTGCGGTAGAACCCGTCGATCTGCCTGCGGGTCAGCGCGGAGATGCTCGCCACGCTGCCGGAGATCTGCCGGCCGAGCGGGTGGTTACCGAAGATCGCCTCGGTGAAGACGTCGTGCACCTCGTCGCCGGGCTCGTCGTCGTGCATCGCGATCTCCTCGAGGATCACGCCACGCTCGGTCTCGACGTCGGCATCGGTCAGCACCGAGTCGATGACCAGGTCGCACACCACGTCGATGGCGAGCGGCAGGTCGGCGTCGAGGACCCGTGCGTAGTAGCACGTGTACTCCTTGGCGGTGAACGCGTTGGTCTCCCCGCCGACCGCCTCGATCTGGGAGGAGATCTCCAGCGCGGTGCGCCGTTTGGTGCCCTTGAACAGCAGGTGCTCAAGGAAGTGGGAGACCCCGGACAGCGCCGGGGTCTCGTCCCGCGAGCCGATGCCGACCCAGACGCCGAACGACGCGCTGCGCATCGCCGGTATCGCTTCGGTCAGGATGCGCAGCCCGTTGGGCAGCACGGTGCGGCGCACCGTGCCACCCAGCGGGTCCTCTGCCAACGTCTGGGTCAGCGGTCGACTCGCCATGTCTCAGCTGTGCCGGTTCCGCCGGCGACGGAACTCGCCACCGTCCTCGCCGCCTTCGCCACCCTCGTCAGAGGAGGACGACGACGGAGCCGAGGGCGACGACGGCGCGGTGTCCCCGGACGCCTGCCGCGGCCCGCGGTCACCCCGGTCGCCACGGTCACGCGAACGCGGCCCACGGTCACCGCCACGGTCACCGCCACGGTCCCGGCCAGCGGGCCGGTCACCGGAGCCGGAGCCCGCAGCGCCGCCACCCGCCGCCGCAGCCTCCGCCGCCGCGGCGGCCTCGGCCTCGGTCAGCACCTTGTCGAGGTAGATCTTGCCGCGGTTGTCGATGTCCGCGATCTGCACCTCGACCTTGTCGCCGACGTTGAGGAAGTCCTCGACCCGGTCGACGCGCTTGCCGTTGCCCACCTTGGAGATGTGCAGCAGGCCGTCGCGGCCGGGCAGCAGCGAGATGAAGGCGCCGAACGCGGCCGTCTTCACCACGGTGCCGAGGAACTTGTCGCCGACCTTCGGCATGGTCGGGTTGGCGATCGCGTTGATCCGCTCCACCGCGGCCTCGGCCGACGGGCCGTTGGTCGCACCGACGTAGATCGTGCCGTCGTCCTCGATGCTGATCTCGGCGCCGGTCTCGTCCTGGATCGCGTTGATGGTCTGGCCCTTGGGCCCGATCACCATGCCGATCTTGTCGACGGGGATGCGGACCGTGGTCACGCGAGGCGCGTACTGGCTCATGCCGGCCGGCGACTCGATCGCCTCGGCCATCACGTCGAGGATGACGTGCCGCGCGTCGTGGGCCTGCTGCAGGGCGCCCGCGAGGACGTCCGACGGGATGCCGTCGAGCTTGGTGTCCAGCTGCAGGGCGGTCACGAAGTCACGGGTGCCGGCGACCTTGAAGTCCATGTCGCCGAACGCGTCCTCGGCACCGAGGATGTCGGTGAGCGTGACGTATTCCGTCTTGCCGTCGACCTCGTCGGAGATGAGGCCCATGGCGATGCCCGCGACCGGCGCCTTCAGCGGCACACCGGCGGACAGCAGCGCCATGCTCGACGCGCAGACCGAGCCCATCGACGTGGAGCCGTTGGAGCCGAGGGCCTCGGAGACCTGACGGATCGCGTAGGGGAACTCCTCGCGGGCCGGCAGCACCGGGATCAGGGCCCGCTCGGCGAGCGCGCCGTGGCCGATCTCGCGCCGCTTGGGCGAGCCCACCCGGCCGGTCTCACCGGTCGAGTACGGCGGGAAGTTGTAGTTGTGCATGTAGCGCTTGGACTTCTCCGGCGCCAGGGTGTCCAGCGTCTGCTCCATGCGCAGCATGTTCAGCGTGGTGACGCCCAGGATCTGGGTCTCGCCGCGCTCGAACAACGCCGAGCCGTGGACCCGCGGGAGGACCTGGACCTCGGCGGTCAGCGGACGGATGTCCCGCGGGCCGCGGCCGTCGATGCGGACCTGCTCGCGCAGGACGCGGGCGCGGACCTCGTTCTTGGTCAGCGACCGCAGCGCGGCGCCGACCTCCTTCTCGCGACCCTCGAAGCCACCGGCGAGGCGCTGGAAGGCGGCCTCCTTGATCCGGTCGAGGGCCTCCTCGCGCTCCGCCTTCGAGGAGATGCGCAGCGCCTCGGAGACCTCGTCCTTGACGGCACCGGCCACGGCCTCGTAGGCGTCGGGCTGGTAGTCGAGGAAGGTCGGGAACTCCTGGACCGGCTTCGCGGCGACCGCCGCGAGCTCGGACTGGGCCCGGCACAGCTCACGGATCGCCGGCTTGGAGGCCTCCAGGCCACCGGCCACGACCTCCTCGGTGGGCGCGGGCGCGCCACCGGCGATGAGGGCCACGGTGTGCTCGGTCGCCTCGGCCTCGACCATCATGATCGCGACGTCACCGTCGGGCAGCGTCCGGCCGGCGACGACCATGTCGAACGTCGCCCGGCTGAGCTCCTCGAGGGTCGGGAAGGCGATCCACTGGCCGTCGACGTGCGCCATGCGGGTGGCGCCGATCGGGCCGGAGAACGGCAGGCCGGACAGCTTGGTCGACAGCGAGGCGGCGTTGATCGCCACGACGTCGTAGGGGTGGGCCGGGTCGAGGGCGAGGATCGTCTCGACGACCTGGACCTCGTTGCGCAGGCCCTTGACGAAGCTGGGGCGCAGCGGCCGGTCGATCAGGCGGCAGGTGAGGATCGCGTCCTCGCTCGGCCGGCCCTCACGGCGGAAGAACGAGCCGGGAATGCGGCCCGCGGCATACATCCGCTCCTCGACGTCGACCGTGAGGGGGAAGAAGTCGAACTGGTCCTTCGGCGTCTTGCCGGCGGTGGTCGCCGACAGCACGACGGTCTCACCCAGCTGGGCAAGCGCCGAACCGGCGGCCTGCCGCGCCAGGCGACCCGTGGAGAACGTGATCTCCCGGGTGCCGAACGCGCCGTTGTCGATGACCGCGGTGCTGAAGTGCGTACCGAGAGTGCTCTGCTCGGTCATGTGGTGTGGTGCTCCTTTGGGTTGGTGGTGCGCCCAAGGGCGGAGCGTCTGCGGCCGGTCTTCGATCGAAGCTCACGGGGCTTGTGCTGCCCGGGAGCCACTACCGAGGACCGGTGCGCCGACGCGCTCGGCGGGGGGCGCTGTTACAAGAGTTGCTACCAGTGTGTCACTACACGAAGGGGAGCGACGCATGGACGCCGCTCCCCACCGTGTGAGTCGTTATCGCCGCAGGCCGAGCCGCTCGATCAACGAGCGGTAGCGGGCGATGTCGCTGCGCTGCAGGTAGTTGAGCAGGCGGCGGCGACGGCCGACCAGCAGCAGCAGGCCACGCCGGCTGTGGTGGTCGTGCTTGTGCAGCTTGAGGTGTTCGGTGAGGTCCGCGATCCGCTTGGTCAGCATCGCGACCTGGACCTCCGGCGAGCCGGTGTCCCCTTCGACGGTCGCGTACTTGCCCATGATCTCGGTCTTCTGCGCAGAGTCGAGCGCCATGATCTCCCTATCGAGGTTACGTGCAGAAAAGGTCAGCCCCGCGGCGTCGTGCAGGCAGCCTGACCCCCGCCGGTCACCCGGCGTCGATCCAAGGCTAACAGACGGGCCGTTCCAGCACCCGTCTGGTCTGTGCGACATCGTCCCGGATCTGCTCGATCAGCGGCTCGATCCCCGTATAGGTCCGCTGCTCACGGAGCCTTTCGACGAAGTCGACGGCGATCCGCTCGCCGTAGATGTCGCCGGTGAAGTCGAGGATGTAGGACTCGACCCGCCGCTCCTTGCCGGAGAACGTCGGGTTGGTGCCGATGGACACCGCCGCCGGGTGCGGCACCCGGTCCCGGTCCCTGGTGACCCACGCCGCGTAGATCCCGTCGGCCGGGATCGCCGCGTTTGCCGAGGTCAGCAGGTTGGCCGTGGGGAAGCCCAGCTCACGGCCGCGCTGGTCGCCGCGCACGACGACGCCCTCGACCCGGTGTGGCCGGCCGAGCGCGCGGGTCGCGGCGACGACGTCACCGGCGTCGACGCAGGCCCGGATGTAGGTCGAGGAGAACACGGTGCCCTCCTCGGCGACCAGCGGTGCACCCTCCACCCCGAACCCGAACGTGCGGCCCAGTCGGTGCAGCAGCTGCAGGTCACCGGCGGCCTTGTGCCCGAACCGGAAGTTCTCCCCCACCACGACCAGCGCCGTGTGCAGGTGCTCGACCAGCGCGTCGTGGACGAACGCCTCGGGGGAGAGGTGGGAGTACTCCACCGTGAACGGGATGACGCACAGCACGTCGACCCCGAGCGCCTCGATCAGCTCCGCCTTGCGGGACGGCTCGCTCAGCACGGCCGGGTGCGACCCCGGCCGCACCACCTCCGACGGGTGCGGGTCGAACGTCAGCACGACCGACTGCACGCCAAGCTCCCCGGCTCGCTTCACGACGTGCCCGATCACCTGCTGGTGTCCCCGGTGCACTCCGTCGAAGACGCCGATCGTGGTGACCGCACGCCCCCAGCCACCCGGCGCCGCCTGTGTTCCCCGCCACCGCTGCATGGATTCGAGACTAGCCGAGGGTGCTGTCGCAACATTTGCGGCAGGTGTACGAGACGTGCCCGGCCGCCCGGTTCACGGCACCAGCACGATCTCGGGCCGGGCCCGGCCGTCCTTCTCCCGGACGATCGCCAGGACGGTGCCGTCGGGGGCGAACACGGCATACGGCTCGGCGACCCCGATCGGTGCCAGGGAGCCGCCGTGCGACAGCGTCTTCGCCTCGACCTCGTCGGCGTCGCGGCGCGGGAAGCACCGGTCGGCCGCGGCCGGCAACGGCATCGTGACCGGGTCCACACGGTCGGCGAGCTCGTCCAGGGTCGCCGCCTCGGCGAGGGTGAACGCACCGACGGCGGTGCGGCGCAGCGCGGTCAGGTGCCCGCCCACCCCGAGCGTGGCACCGAGATCCCGGGCCAGGGCACGGATGTAGGTGCCGGACGAGCACGCCACGTCCACGTCCACGTCAACCCAGCCGGGTTCGCGCCGGATCCCCAGGACGTCGAGGCGGGCCACCGTGACCGGCCGGGCCTGCAGCGCGACCTCTTCGCCGGAGCGGACGCGATGGTACGAGCGCACCCCGTTCACCTTGATCGCCGACACCGCGCTCGGCACCTGCAGGATCTCCCCGCGCAGCGGTTCCAGCCCGGTGTGCACGTCCCCGTCGGTGATCCCGCTCGCGTCCACTGTGGACACGACCTCGCCCTCGGCGTCGTCGGTGACGGTCGCCTGCCCGAGCCGGATCGTGGCGCGGTACTCCTTGGTGCTGCCGATCACGTACGTGAGCAGGCGGGTCGCCTTCTCCACGCCGATGATGAGCACCCCGGTCGCCATCGGGTCGAGGGTCCCGCCGTGCCCGACCCGGCGCGTCCGCGCCAGCCGCCGCATCCGCGACACCACGTCGTGCGAGGTCATCCCGCCGGACTTGTCCACGACGACCAGTCCGCCCTGCGTTGCTGCCTTCTGCGCCACGACGGACCAGCCTAGAGGGTTATCGCACGGCGCTGTTACTGGCTCCGTCGGCTTCGCCAGCGGTCCCGTGGAGGGCTGCGCCACCCCACACCCCCCATGCGAACGCTTCGCGTCCGCACACATGCCTATCGCACAGCGCCGGTGACGGCCCAGCGGTCGCCGGCCAGGCGCCACAGCAGCCCGGCCAGGCGCAGCGCGATGAACAGGCAGAGGGCGACCCACACGCCGCGCAGGCCGGCGTCGAGCCAGTACGCCAGCCAGATGCCGGGCAGGAACCCGCCGAGGGCCGACACCAGGGTCAGGTTGCGCAGGTATCTGATGTCGCCGGCGCCGAGGAAGACACCGTCGAGGGCGAAGACCACGCCCGCCGCCGGCATCATGGCGACGAACCACCACCAGGCGGTCCTGGCTTGGGCGTACACCTGCGGATCGGCGCCGAACCAGGGACGGACGGTCGCCAGGGCGGCCGCGACGAGAAACGCGAACGCGATCCCCGAGACGAGGCCGGCGGTGGTGATCCGGCGGGCGAGCAGCTTCGCCTCGTCGGCGCGGTCACCGCCGAGGGCCGCGCCGACCAGGGACTGCGCGGCGATCGCGACCGCGTCGAGGGCGAGGGCCGTGAAGAAGAACAGCTGGATGGCGATGAGGTGCGCGGCGAGGCTGGCGGTGCCGAAGCGGGCCGCGACCGCCGACGCGGACAGGAAGCACGCCTGGAACGCGGCGCCGCGCAGCAGCAGGTCCCGCCCGAGCGTCAGCTGGCGGCGGATCACGTCGAGGTGCGGGCGCAGCGGGACGCGCTCGGTCAGCAGCGCCCGCACGAACAGCAGCCCGACGGCCGTCTGCGCGATGACGTTGGCGACGGCGGAGCCTTCCAGGCCGAGCCCGAGCGGGTAGACCAGCAGCGGGCAGAGCACCGCGGACAGCGCGTTGGCGCCGAGGACGTAGTACAGCGGCCGGCGGGTGTCCTGCACGCCGCGCATCCAGCCGTTGCCGGCGGTGCCCAGCAGCAGTCCGGGCGCGCCGAGCGCGGCGATGCGCAGCCAGTCGGCCGCGCCGTCGGCGACCGGGCCCGCGGCGCCGGCGATGGCCTGGGTCAGCGGTCCGGCGGCGACCTCCAGGGTCACCATGATGGCGACGCCCGCGCCGAAGGCCAGCCAGGACGCCTGGACGCCCTCCTCGACCGCGGCCTCACGCTGACCGGCACCGAAGCGGCGCGCGGCGCGGCCGGTGGTGCCGTAGGCCAGCACGTTGCCGAGCCACACGGCGAGCGCCATGACCTGCCCGCCGATCGCCAGGGAGCCGAGCTCCTCGCGGCCGAGGTGCCCGACGACCGCCGTGTCCACCAGGACATACAGCGGCTCGGCGGCCAGCACGACCAGTGCCGGCAGGGCGAGGGCGGCGACACGACGCATGGTCACCGCGACAGCGTAAGGAGTTACCTCCCGACGCGCTACTTACAACGTTGGATCAGCCCCGCCGGTCCATCGACATCTGCAGGGCGGCGCGGGCGCGCTCGCGGGTGTCGGGGGTGGACTCCTGCGGCTTGGGCTGGGGCTTCGGCTGCTCGGGCATGACTCCGGTCTCCTGACTGATGACGCCGCCGGCAGGACGGCCGGCGACGCGGTTGGTGTGTTGACGATCCGATCGCAGGGGCGCCGGGGTCACCGGCGGCCACGCCAACGCACGACCAGGAGACCGACGGTGGGTGATGTCGGCCTGAAACGTGGATCGGTGGGTCTGGCGCATCTGGTTTCCTCGCATTCGGCGGCTGTGGTGTGACCTGGGCCGTGAGACGCCCGCCGCCGGGTTCCGCAGAAGCGGTCAGCCCCGGGACGGGCTGCGAAGAATTCGTACGATGCGCATGATGACTAAGTTATCGTTCAGTTCCAGCATGTGCGACGTCATCCCGCCATTTGGACGTTGTTACCCGCCGGTTCACGTGTCGGAAAACGGTCAAGGGCGCAGCTCAGCGGGCCAGGAAGTGCCAGCCCAGCCACCACCAGAAGCCGAACATCGCGATCCGTCCGACCGGCAGCGGGCCCACCCGGTAGCGCATGACGACCCCGCAGACCTCGCCGATGGTCGGCACCCGCGAGCCCTCCCGGCGGGCCGCGACCTCCACCGCCGCGAACAGTCCGATGGCCACGGCGAACGCGGCCGCGATGCCCGCCTGTGCGAGGGTCATGCCGCCGCCTCCGCTGAGCGACCCGAGCCGCTGCGCCGGCCGCTCATGCTGCCGCCTCCGCCGCGCCGGCCCCTCATCGCCGCACCATCGCCCAGAACACCCACAGCCAGCCGAAGTACCCGGCGGCGCGGGCCGGGTAGTGCTCCAGCAGCGGGTCCGCGAGCCGGGACAGCGTCGGATACTCCCGCGAGCCGATCAGGAACGTGACGCCCTCGACGACCGCGAAGATCCCGATCGGCAGCAGCCACCACGCCGAGGCCCTGGGCAGTCGCGCCGGCGCGGGGCGCTTCGGCACCGTGGCGGACATCCCGAGCCACAGCAGCGCACCGCCGGCGCCGAGCACGAGGAGGTTGGCCCGTAGGGAGAACGACGGCAACGCCCCGCCCACGAGGGCGGTCAGGGCGAAGACCGGTGCCAGCACGACCGGGCGGGCCCAGACCCGATCGACCCCCGCAACCAGCTCAGGTCGGTCCATACATCGATTGTCACCGCACAACCACCTGGCGGGCCAGCGCTGTCAGCCCTGGATTAACCCTGATCCACGAGGACGACCCGGTCCTCGAGCGCGGCGCGGATCGAGGCCATGACCGACTCGACGGTGCCGCCGGCGCTGAACCCGGCCGCGAAGCGGTGCCCGCCGCCGCCGAGTCCGACCGCGACGCGGCTGACGTCTACGGCGCCCTTGCTGCGCATCGAGACGGACCATTCACCCGGCCCGACGGGCTTCACCACGCACGCAAGGTCGGCCTCCGCCACGCAGCGCACCGAGTCGATCAGCGCCTCGACCGCGCCCGCGGGCTGGTCGAACTCGGCGAGGTCCTCCAGCGTCACATACGTCCACGCGAGGCCGAGCCCGCCGGCGGGTTCGAGGACGGTGCGGGCCAGCGCGGCGCCGAAGAGCCGGACCGCGCCATAGGGCCGGGTGTCGAACAGGCGGCGGGAGATGTCACCGACCGGGATGCCGGTGGCGATGAGCCGGGCCGCGAGCTCGTGCACGGCCGGGGTGGTCGAGCCGTGCTTGAACGAGCCGGTGTCGGTGGCCAGGGCCACGTAGAGGCACTCGGCGATCTCGGGGTCCAGCGCGACGCCGAGCCGGCTGAGCAGGCCCTCGGCCACGACCGACGTCGCGGCGGCGGTCGGGTCGATGAGATTGATCGCGCCGAAGCCGGCGTTGGACGCGTGGTGGTCCAGCACGATGCCGACCGGGGTGGAGGTCAGCGTCGCGCCGAGGGCCCCGAGCCGCTCGATGCTGGCCGCGTCGAACACCAGCATCGCGTCGGGCAGGGTCACCGCGCTCGCGGGCACCAGCATCGACGCGCCCGGCAGCTGGTCGAAGGGCGACGGGACGACCATCGGGCCGGGGAAGGTCGCCTCGATCACGAACGACGGGGCGAAGCGGCGCAGACCGAGCGCGAAGCCGAGCATGCTGCCCAGCGCGTCACCGTCGGGGTTGACGTGACACGCGAGCAGCACGCGGGCGCCCGGGGGCAGGCCGCGCAGCGCTGAAACCGCTGCGGCCCACTCCCCGGGCGTCGGTCGCACGGCCTGCGCGAGGGTCACCGCCGGTCCTGGCCGACGACGACCTCGTCGTCGGCACCTTCGGCCCCCGCCAGATCGTCGATTCCATTCTCCAGCTCGTCCTCGAGCTTGTAGGGCTGGGCGTCGCCCGCGTAGTGCGCACCCGCGGCCCGGCGCTGGACCTCCGCGTCCGCGCTGCGCGCAGTCGCCAGCAGGTCGTCGATGTGCTTCACGTGCTCGGTCACGTCGTCGTGCACGAACGCGAGACTCGGCGAGTGGCGCAGCCCGAGGGCCTTGCCGACGGTGGACCGCATGAGCCCTTTGGCGCTCTCCAGCGCCGCTGCCGTGCCCGACTGTGCCGTCGCGTCACCGAGGACCGTGTAGAAGACGGTCGCCTCACGCAGATCGGCGGTGATCCGCGCGTCGGTGATCGTGATCATGCCCAGCCGAGGGTCCTTGACCTGTGTCCGCACCACCGAAGCGACCAGCTCTTTCACGCGCTCCGCGTGCCGGCGCACCTTTGCCGGATCCGTCATCTCGAACACCTCCGCAGCCAAAACGATCTGACCAACGCTCTGACATTACCCGCGGCACGACCCGGAGGCCGCGCACGGAACTCAGGATTACTCGTCATCGTCACCGTGCAGCCGGCGGCGCACGGAGAGCAACTCGATCTCGGGTCGGCCGGCGACCGCCCGTTCGATGGTGTCCAGGACCTCGCGCACGTGCGCGGCCTCGGAGGCGACCACCGCGACGCCGACCTCGGCGCGTCCGTGCAGGTCGAGGGCGCCGACTTCGGCGACGGACACCTCGAACTTGCGCAGATACGCCACGAGCGGCCGCACGTAGGCGCGCTTGGCCTTCAGCGAGCGGGAGTCACCGGGAAGGAGCATGTCGAAGACCGCGGTTCCGGTATACACGGCCCAAGATCCTAACGAGTCTAGGTCGCCCTGGCCAGCAATAATGGGGCTGGGGTCACCGGCAGGGGCGCGGCGTCCTCCACGATCGGGCGGGGAGTGCGCCGCGGCATCCCGGCGCCGGCGCTGCCGCCACGGCCCGGGTAGACATAGAGCGTGCGCGGGTCGACCGCGTCGAGGGCGGCCACCACCGCCGGCAGGCGCCGGAAGCGGTCCCAGGCGGCGGTCTCGTGCTCGGCGAAGCCGAGCTCCAGCACGACCCCGAACGGCTCGGCCTGCCAGATGAAGTCGTGGGCGCCATGGGTGACCGCAGCCTCGAGCAACGAGCTGGACCAGGCGTCACGCCACTGCCGCGCCGGGGTCTCCCCGTCGCGCACCTCGATCGACCACCAGGTGAGGTTCATGACGGATCCGACGGTACGCCCGGATCCAACATCAAAGAAAGGGCCGCCACGGATTCCGTGGCGGCCCTTCTCAGCTCTGCGGCATCAGCCGCGCGGCTTCTCCCGCAGCTCCCAGGTCTCGATGACGTCACCGAGCTGGATGTCGTTGAAGTTGCCGAGCGTGATACCGCACTCGAAGCCCTCGCGGACCTCGGTGGCGTCTTCCTTGAAGCGGCGCAGGCCCGCGATGGTGAGGTTGTCGGAGATGACAGCCCCGTCGCGGAGCAGGCGCGCCTTGCTGTTGCGCCGGATGAGCCCGGAGCGGACGATGCAGCCGGCGATGTTGCCGAAGCGCGACGAACGGAAGACCTCGCGGATCTCCGCCGTGCCGAGCTCGACCTCTTCGTAGATCGGCTTGAGCATGCCCTTGAGCGCGGTCTCGATCTCCTCGATGGCCTGGTAGATGACGGTGTAGTACCGGATCTCCACGCCCTCGCGGTCGGCCAGCTCGCGGATGCGACCCTCGGCCCGCACGTTGAACCCGATGACGATCGCGTCGGACGCGCTCGCCAGGTTGACGTCGTCCTGCGTGACGGCGCCCACGCCCCGGTGGATGATCCGGAGCTGGACCTCGTCGGAGACGACGATCTTGACCAGTGCGTCCTCGAGCGCCTCGACCGAACCCGAACCGTCACCCTTGAGGATGAGGTTGAGCGTGGTCTTCTCGCCCTCCTTGAGCTGGTCGAACAGGTTCTCCAGCGTGACCCGGCCGGTGCGCGAGGCCATCTCGGCCGCGCGGCGGCGAGCCTGCCGCTGCTCGGCGATCTGGCGCGCGGTGCGGTCGTCGTCGGCGGCGAGGAACGTGTCGCCGGCGCCGGGCACCGAGGTCAGACCGAGCACCAGGACCGGACGGGCCGGACCTGCCGACGGCACGGGCTTGCCGTTCTCGTCGAGCATCGCCCGGACGCGCCCGTAGGCACGGCCGGCGACGATCGAGTCACCGACGTTGAGCGTGCCCTTCTCCACCAGCACGGTGGCGACCGGACCACGGCCACGGTCGAGGTGCGACTCGATCGCGATGCCCTGCGCCGGACCGTCGATCGGCGCGCGCAGGTCGAGCGCGGCGTCGGCGGTGAGCAGCACTGCCTCGAGGAGACCCTCGATGTTGATGCGGCTCTTCGCGGAGATGTCGACGAACATGGTCTCGCCGCCGTACTCCTCGGCGACCAGGCCGTACTGCGTCAGCTCCTGGCGGACCTTCGCCGGGTTGGCGTTCTCCTTGTCGATCTTGTTGACCGCGACCACGATCGGCACCTCTGCCGCCTGGGCGTGGTTCAACGCCTCGATCGTCTGGGGCATGACGCCGTCGTCGGCCGCGACCACCAGGACCACGATGTCCGTGGCCTGCGCACCACGGGCACGCATGGCGGTGAACGCCTCGTGACCCGGGGTGTCGATGAAGGTGATCGCGCGGTCGATGCCGTCCTCGCCGTGCGGCACGTGCACCTGGTAGGCACCGATGTGCTGGGTGATGCCACCGGCCTCGCCGGCCACGACGTTGGTGGAGCGGATCGCGTCGAGCAGCTTCGTCTTACCGTGGTCGACGTGACCCATGACGGTCACGACCGGCGGCCGGATGACCAGGCGCTCCTCGTCGACATCGGCATCGAGGTCGATGTCGAAGCGGGCGAGCAGCTCGCGGTCCTCGTCCTCGGGGCTGACGATGCTGACGACGAAGCCCAGGTGCTCGCCGAGCAGCTCCAGGGTCTCGTTGGTGCACGACTGGGTCGCCGTCACCATCTCGCCCAGGTTGAACATCTCCTGGACGAGCGAGCCCGGGTTGGCGTTGATCCGGTCCGCGAAGTCGGACAGCGAGGCACCCTGCGGAAGCCGGATCGTCTGACCCTGACCCCTGGGAGCGCCCGAGCCCATCGTCGGCGCGGACAGGTTGTCGAACTCTTGTCTGCGCTGCTTCTTGGACTTGCGGCCACGGGTCGGCCGGCCACCGGGACGCCCGAAGGCACCCGCCGCACCGCCACCGCGACCACGGCCACCGGCACCGCCGCCACCGGGACGACCGGCACCGCCGACGCCCGCGCCGGGCGCGCCGCCGCCACCACCGGGACGGAAGCCGCCACCGGCACCGCCGGCACCGCCGCCACCACCGGGGCGGAAGCCGCCACCGGCACCGCCGCCGCCACCACCGGGACGGAAGCCACCGCCGCCGCCACCACCGGGACCGCCGGGACGACCACCGCCGCCACCGGCGCCGAAGCGGCCGCCGCCGGCACCAGGGCCGCCACCCGGACGACCGGGACGGTCACCGGGGCCACCGGCCGGGCGACCCGGACGCTGGCTCGGCATCTGCGACGGGTTCGGCCGGGGGCCGCCCATCGAGGCGGGGTTGGGCCGCGGAGGCATCGCGGCCGGGTTCGGTCGCGGGATGTTGCCACCCGGTGCGGGCCGCGCCGGAGCGCCGCCGGAGACACCGAACGGGTTGTTGCCCGGGGAACGCGCCGGCGGGCGAGCGCCGCCGGGACGTGGCCCCTGGCCGGGACGTGGGGCACCGGGAGTCGGCGCGGCACCCGGCTGGGGTGCCGGCGTCGCCGGTCCGGGACGCGGGCCGGGCGAAGGTGCGCCACCGCTGGGCGGCGGCGCCTGCTCACGCCGGGTGGTCTCCCGCTGGCGGGCCTCCTTGGCGGCCTTCATGGCCGCTTCCTGGTCCGCCTTCAGTGCGGCGGCACGCTGCTCGGCGGCCGCCACCTCGATGTCGTGTGCGCTCGTCGGCTTGACCACGGGCGCCGGGCGCGGCGGACCGGGACGCGGGCCGGGCCCGCCTCCGGAGCCACCGCCCGCGGGCGGCTGTGGCCGCTTCGGGGGCGCGAAGGGCTTGGCTGCCGGGACTGCCGGGTTCGGACGCGGTGCCGAGGGCACCGGCGCTGCCGAAGGGGCCGACGATGCCGGCGCAGGAGGTGCCGAGGGCGCTGAAGCGGACCCTCCGGACTCGAAGCTCGCTCGCAGCCGGCGCGCCACTGGCGCCTCCACCGTGCTGGATGCGGACTTCACATACTCGCCAAGCTCCTGCAGCTTCGCGAGCACGGTCTTGCTCTCGACCCCGAGCTCTTTTGCCAGCTCGTGTACGCGGGCCTTGCCTGCCACTACACTCCTCACCTCGAGGCCGGGCGGCATAGGTCCGCGCCGACCTCACTCGTGCACTTGAAGCCTGGTCATCTCAGGGACTTCATCGTGTGCTCATGTCCGTCGTCCTACCTTGCGTGTCCGGGTGGGGCATCTCGCGCCCACCATCGGCGGTTCCGATCACTGCGATTGCTCCGACGCCGCCGCCAGGGCGACGGCTTCGGCCAGCGGACCGGTGTCCAGGACTCCGGCGAGACGTAAGGCTCGCCCGAAGGCTCGCCGACGCTCCGCTAGCGCCAGGCAAGCCGGATCAGGATGCAGGTGCGCTCCCCGACCCGGCCGTCTGCGGGCCGGATCAGGGACAGCCATGAACTGGTCAGGGCCGGACTCGATCGCGACAAACCGCAGCAACTCGGAGGATGACGCACGCTTCCGGCAACCGACACAAGTGCGGACCGGGGGCGTGCGACGTACCGACAAGAAGTCTACCCTGCGCTTTCAGCTTGCGCCGCGCCCGGTCCCGTGACGTGATCGACGTTGCCGTCCGACGCGTTGTCCGGGCGGATGTCGATCCGCCATCCGGTGAGCCGCGCGGCGAGCCGTGCGTTCTGGCCCTCACGCCCGATGGCCAGGGAAAGCTGGAAGTCCGGGACGGTCACCCGGGCGGCCCGGTTGCCCGCGTCGACGACCTCGACGTTGAGCGCCTTCGCCGGCGAGAGCGCGTTGCCGACGAACTGCGCCGGATCGTCCGACCAGTCGATAATGTCGATCTTCTCACCGTGCAGCTCGCTCATGACGGCCCGGACCCGCTGGCCCATCGGGCCGATGCAGGCACCCTTGGCGTTCACCCCGGAGACCGTCGTGCGCACCGCGATCTTGGTGCGGTGGCCGGCCTCGCGCGCGATCGCGGCGATCTCGACGGTCCCGTCGGCGATCTCCGGCACCTCGAGGGCGAAGAGCCGCTTCACCAGGTTCGGGTGGGACCGCGACAGCGTCACCTGCGGCCCGCGGAAGCCCTTCACCACGTGCACCACGATGCACTTGATGCGCTGGCCGTGCTCGTACCGCTCACCGGGGACCTGCTCGGCAGCTGGCAGCAGGCCCTCGATCTTGCCGAGGTCGATCGAGACGATGCCCTTCTCGGTCCTCGCGTCGTGCGCCTGGATGACGCCGGTGACCAGGTCGCCGTCGCGCCCGACGTACTCGCCGAAGTGCGCCTCGTCGGTCGCCTCGCGCAGCCGCTGCAGGATGACCTGCTTGGCGGTCATCGCCGCGATCCGGCCGAAGTCGTGCGGGGTGTCCTCGTATTCCCGCACGATCGTGCCGTCGTCGTCGAGGTCCTGCGCGAGCACCGAGGCCGCGCCGGTCTTGCGGTCGATCTCGACCCGGGCGTGCGAGTTGGCCCCTTCGGTGTGCCGGTAGGCGGTCAGCAACGCGGTCTCGATCGCCGCGAGGATGGTCTCGAACGGGATCTCCCGCTCACGCTCCAGCGCGCGGAGCGCCGCCAGGTCGATGTTCACGCCTCGTCCTCCCCTTCCTCGTCGTCGTCATCGAAGTCTTCGTCTTCGGGCAGGTCTTCGTCGTTGTCCTCGGGCAGCTCGGCGAGCCGCTTCATCTCCACCTGCACCCGGCCGGGGCCCAGGTCCTCGAACGCGAACGTCCGGGCGGTGCCCTCCACGTCCAGGGTCACCCCGGAGTCCGTCACCGCCGTCACCCGGCCCGTCACGGGCACCCCGGCGACGTCGACCAGCACCAGGCGGGTCCGGTTGCGCCGCCAGTGCCGCGGCTCGGTGAGCGGCCGGTCGACCCCACGGGAGCCGACCTCCAGCTCGTACTCCCCCGCGATCAGTTCGTCACCCGACGCCTCGGCCTCGTCCAGCGCGGCCGAGACCACCCGCGACACCTCGGCGACCGCGTCCAGGTCGACGCCCTTGTCGCTGTCGACCGCGACCCGCAACAGGTGACGCCGCCCGACCCGGCTGACGTCGAGGTCCTCCAGGTCGTAGCCGGCCGCCACCACCACGGGCTCGACGACCTTCCGCAGTCGCTCGCGGTGCGCACCGGCGTCGCGGACCCCAGCATCCCGCGAACCGCCGGCGCGGCGATCCCGCTGCTGAGCCATGATCGACACCTCTTTCTGCACCGCCCTGCGGGCACACGCCTGCACGCCGCCTGCGACCGAATGCGCGGGCGGCTCCCCGCAGAGCGTAACGCGCGGTGACGTCAGGCGTTCCGGCGGCGCTCCCACCGCACCGCGACGGTGCGCCCCACCGGTGGGTCGTGTGCACCGAAAAACGGCCGGATAGTGTTCACTGTGCGCGTGTCCTCCCGTAGAGCCGTCCTCGCCGGCGCCGCCGCGGCGTTGACGACCCTCACCGCCTGCGACATTCCGAAGCGCTCCGCGGCCACCTGGCATCCCGCGCCGGATGTGCTGCTGCCGCTGCTCGCCCGCACCGTCGCGCTGCGGGACCGCTACGCCGAGGTGCTCACCGCGTTCCCCGCGCTGCAGGACCGGCTCGGCCCGCTCAAGGACAATCACGCCGCGCACGTCGTCGCGCTCGCCCGGGAGGTGGGCCTCGACGAGAACGGCCCCATGCCGGCGGCGAGCGCGTCCGCCGGCCCGGTCGTCCAGGACCAGACGGCCGCGGTGAAGGAGCTCGCCGGCCTGGAGAAGACCGGCCAGGAGGACGCGACCGGCGCCTGCCTGTCCGCCCCGTCCTACCGCGCCGCCCTGCTCGGCTCGATCGCCGCCTGCCGCGCCGCCCACCTCGAGGTGCTGACATGACGACCCCCGCCAGCCGCCGCGGTGCCACTCACGTCCGCGGTGCCACCCACGCCGAGGTGCCGGCATGACCACCCCCGCGGACGAACGGCTGATCGCCGCGTTGCAGGCCGAGCACGCCGCGATCTACGCCTACGGCGTCGCCGGCGCCAAGCTCGACTCCGGGACCATCGGCCTGGCCCGCTCCGCCGACGCCGCCCACCGCAGCCGCCGGGACGCCCTGGTGGTCCGGTTGTCCGGGGCCGGGGTGACCCCGCCGCCGGCGGCACCCGCGTATGCGCTGCCGTTCCCGGTCACCGACCGCGCCTCGGCCCTGAAGCTGCTCGCGCTGGTCGAGGACCGCACCGCCGCGCAGTGGCGCCTCGCGCTCGCGCCGACCGCCGGCGAGGTGCGCAAGCTCGCCCTCGACGCGCTCGTCGACTGCGCCGCCCGCGGTGCCGGGCTCCGGCAGGTCGCCGGCACGACCCCGCTCACCAGCGCGTTCCCCGGGAAGGCCTAGATGTTCGGCAGGATCCTCAAGCGGCTCGGCCACCGGCCGTGGTTCGCCGCCGCGGCCCGGCGCGTCGTGCGCCTCGACCGGTGGCTGCAGCGCCGGTCGAAGGGCCGGATCGTGCCGATCAACGCAGCCGGCGTCAACACCCTGCTGCTCACCACCACCGGCCGCAGGTCCGGGCAGCCCCGCTCCCAGCCGCTGCTGTTCGTCCGCGACGGCGGCGACTTCATCGTGATCGGCTCCAACTGGGGCCAGGCGCACCACCCGGCGTGGACCAGCAATCTCCTCGCCGACCCCCGCTGCGCGATCACCTGGAAGAACCAAGAGCTACAAGCAACCGCGGCGTTGGTACGGGACGACGAACGCGCCCGGCTGCTCGAAGTGCTGATCGCCAGCTGGCCCGCGTACAGCACGTACCAGGAACGGGCCGCGGGGCGAGAAATCCGGATATTTCGGCTGCGCGGGATCTGAAACCTCCAGTACTCCCGAAAGCGTGCCATCGCAAGGGCGCAGGACCCCGTGGACGTGTCCGCTCCGCGACGATCGTTGCATCACGCCACGAGCGTCCAAACGAGAGGAGACCGACATGCGCCGCACCGCTTGGGCCGGTCCGACGATGCAGCCGCGTCGTTAATGACACCCGTCTCGTGAGCCCTGCCGTCCGGGAAGACCATCACCTTCCCGGACGGATCAGGTCACTCACACTCACTCACACGCCGATCAGTCGCCCGATCAGATACGTCGCTCCGGCCGCCGCCGCCCCGAGCAGCAGTTGCCGGACCCCGGAGACCCACCAGCGCCGGCGGGTGTACCGGGAGATCAGCGCCCCCGCAACGAACAGCCCCACCCCGCCCGCGGCCAGCGCCGGCCACAGGCTCGTGCCGCCCAGCAGGTAGGGCAGCAGGGGCACCAGCGCCCCGACCGAGAAGCACGCGAACGACGACCCGGCCGCGACCCAGGGACTGGGCGCGTCGTCCGGGTCGACGCCGAGCTCCTCCTGCGCGTGCACCCGGACCGCCTCGTCGATGTCCCGCCCCAGCGTGGAGGCGACCTCCAGGGCCAGCTCGGGCGGCAACCCGCGCCGCTCCCAGATCCGGGCGAGCTCCTGCGCCTCCGCCTCCGGGAACTTCGTCAGCTCCCGCCGCTCCTTCGCGACCTCCGCGGCGATCTGCTCGTTCTGCGCCCGGACGCTGGTGAACTCCCCCAGCCCCATCGAGATCGCCCCGGCGACCAGCCCGGCCGTGCCGGTGAGCACGATCGTGCGCGGCGCGATCCCGCCGCCGCCGACCCCGGCGATCAGCGCGATGTTGGTGACGAGCCCGTCCATGGCCCCGAACACCGCGGCCCGCAACCACCCGCCGGACACGTCCGCATGATGATGCGCGTCCTCCGCCGCCGGATGACCTGAGCTCATGGTGTCCGGCCCTCCGCTGCGCTCCGGGGCGGTCGCGCGGCCGGAGAGGAGCGGAGGTCGCGTGACCTGAGGGCTGAGCTCATGGTGCCCGACCTGAGGGCTGAGTTCCGGGCCGGTCACGCCAACGTCAGGATCTCGAAGCCGTCCTCGGTCACCACGATCGTGTGCTCGAACTGGGCGGTCCACTTGCGGTCCTTGGTGACGACCGTCCAGCCGTCCTTCCAGATGTCGTAGTCGTGCGTGCCGTGCGTGATCATCGGCTCGATCGTGAACGTCATGCCGGGCTCCATGACCGTGGTGAGCCGCGGGTTGTCGTAGTGCGGCACGTAGAGGCCGGTGTGGAACACCTCGTTGATGCCGTGGCCGGTGAAGTCGCGCACCACGCCGTAGTTGAAGCGTTTCGCGTAGGCCTCGATGACCCGGCCGATCGCGTTGAGCGGGCGCCCGGGCGCGACGGCGCGGATGCCGCGCATCATCGCCTCACGGGTCCGCTCGACCAGCAGCCGGTCCTCCTCCGCAACGTTGCCGATGCAGAACGTCTGGTTGGTGTCACCGTGCACCCCGCCGATGAACGCGGTCACGTCGACGTTGAGGATGTCGCCGTCCTCGATCACTGTCGAGTCGGGGATGCCGTGGCAGATCACCTCGTTGAGCGACGTGCAGCACGACTTCGGGAACCCCTTGTAGCCCAGCGTCGACGGATACGCCCCGTGGTCGCACAGGAACTCGTGCACGACCCGGTCGATCTCGTCGGTCGTCACCCCCGGCTTGGCGTGCTCACCGGCCAGCTCGGTCGCCTGCGCCGCGAGCCGGCTCGCGAGCCGCATCCGCTCGATGATCTCCGGGGTCTGCACGTCCGAGCCACGGTGCTTGCTCGGTGCACGCTTCCCCACATACTCGGGTCGTGCGATCGAGGCCGGAACCTGACGCCATGGTGTTTGCGTGCCGGGGACAAGCTGAGCGCGGACCGTCATGCCGAAAAGCCTAACGCGCATCAACTCGCCATGGTCTGGGTAACCCCGGTGCATGATCGACGACGACCGCGTCAACAGCCGTGCCGGGGAACTGCTGCCCGAGGAGCTGGCCGCCGGCAGCGACGACCCGAAGGCCCAGGCCGAGGCCCTCCTGCAGGACTCCGACGACCGCGAGCACTACCGCGAGCCGACCCCCGACCTGCGCATCGACCACCGCACCTCAGCCGAGTCCGCCACCACCGGCGAGTAACTCCTCAAGCGCGATCTCGCTGTCCCATGAGTAGGCAACATCGCTCTCACGATGGCCGATGAGCACGACGTAGCCGTCCGGGCGTCGTTCTACCAGCCAATATTCCGGAATGTCCGCCGAGGCGTAGAGCTTCGACTTGACCAGACGATCTTCGTCGACCGTGCCCGGCGAGACCACTTCGACCAAGATCTCGAACAGGTCGGGCGCATGGACCGAGCTGTCCTCGTCCACTACCGCGCCACGCTTCAGCACGAGCACATCGGGGATGCGGAAGTTGTGGTTATCGAACTTGACGCCATTGCCCTG
Source organism: Dactylosporangium cerinum (assembly GCF_042653625.1). NCBI lineage: Bacteria > Bacillati > Actinomycetota > Actinomycetes > Micromonosporales > Micromonosporaceae > Dactylosporangium > Dactylosporangium cerinum. The sequence continues at coordinate 342,623 of NZ_JBHSIU010000004.1, forward strand.
ACACGTCACGCGGCCGGAATCCTCAAAGAAGCGTTCGAGTCTCGATGCGATCTTCTGGTGTCTCCACGCCGGTGGCGGCATCACGCGCAACACTCCCCCGTGCACCTCGAAGCGGTATTTCCGCGTGGGAGCCAGGCGCAGGACATCGTCAACCGTGTAGAGACCATCCGTCGGATCTACTTCGGGAATTTCGATGAGCATGCAGTCCATCACCCTCATAAGGCGAGCGTAGCGCAGATTAGGGCCGTATGGCTACTGGATTGCGGCGGGCGCGGGCGGCTTCGATGAAGGCGGCGAACACCCTGAAGTCGGTGGTGTCCTCGGGGTGCCACTGGACGCCGAGGGCGAAGGACTTCGACGGGTCCTCGACCACCTCGATGAGGTTGTCGTCGGGGCACCAGCCGGTCGGGACCAGGGCGCCCGGGTCCGCACAGCCCTGGTGGTGGAACGAGTTGACCATGACCGCGTCGCCGAGGATCTTCGCCGCGAGGGTGCCGCCGGTGAGGACGACCGGGTGCTCGCCGAACTTCGGACCGCTGACCGGGCGGTGGTCGTTGTGGCCGAGGACGTCGGGCAGGTGCTGGTGGAGGCGGCCACCGTAGGCGACGCACATCAGCTGCATGCCCCGGCAGATGCCGAGCAGCGGCAGGTCGAGGGCGAGGGCGGCGCGCATGAGCAGCAGCTCGGCGGTGTCGCGCTCGGGCTTGACCTTCGTGGTGGCGTGGGGCGGCTCGCCGTACAGGTCGGGGTTCACGTCGGAGCCGCCGGTGAACATGATCCCGTCGAGCCCGTCCAGGACGTCGATGTCGGGGTCGTCGGGGGTCACCAGGACCGCCCGGCCGCCGGAGGCGTGCACCGCGTGCACGTAGGACAGCGGGAGCACGGCCGAGAAGGTGTCGTTGAGCCCGAAGCGGGTCTCCTCGGCGTAGGTGGTCAGTCCGATCACCGGTCGCGACATGTCATCAACCTAATCCCACGGGTGCGAGGTTGTGCAGGATCTCCAGCGCCCGATCCCGCGCCGCCGCCGGCTCCAGCGTGATCAACGAATCCCAGTTGAGGTCGTAGAAGACCTCGGTGACGCCCTGTGTGTCGAGCCAGGCGGCACCTTCGCGGATCTGCTCGTAGGTGCCGGACAGCGGCGCCCGCCCGTCGGCGTCGAGCTCGCGGTCGGTGACCTTCAGCACACCCCGGCAGACGATCCGGGGCGAAGCGCGACCGGAGGACGCGGCGCCCTCCCGTACCAACGCGACATCCGACGAAATGTCGGACAGATCGGTGGCAGAGCGGCTGACCCACCCGTCGCCGATCTCACCGGCCCGGCGGATCGCGGCCGGGACGGCCCCGCCGAGGAGGATCGGCACACCGGGCCGCTGGACCGGGCGGGGTTCCATCCGGCTCGGCGGCACGGTGTAGAACTCGCCGTCGAACGCCGCCGGACCGGACCACAGCGCCCGCAGCACGGCGACGTACTCACGGATCCGGGCGCCCCGCCGCTCGGGCGAAGCGCCGGTGGCGGTGAACTCGTCCGGGGACCAGCCGGCGCCGAGGCCGAGGTCGACCCGGCCGCCGCTGAGCACGTCGAGGGTCGCGACCTGCTTGGCGAGCACCACCGGCGACACGAACGGCGCGTTGATCACGGCGACGCCGAGGCGGATCCGGCTGGTGCGGGCGGCGGCGAAGGTCAGCGCGACGACCGGGTCCAGGACGCTTTCGTAGACGGCGGCGGCGTCGCCGGCCAGGAGCCGCTGGAAGGTCCACAGCGAGTCGTAGCCGAGCCGCTCCGCCTCGACCGCCACCTCCGCGAGCAGCGAGGGGGTGGCCCATGACCCTGACACCGGCAGTCCGAACCCGACGCGCATGGCTTCAACCTACCCAGTTTCCAGCTCCGCCAGCTTCGCAAGCGGTTCCGTGGGGGGCTGCGCCACCCCACACCCCATGCTCGCTCCGCTCCCACTCAAACCGTTGCCTGGACGAGCGCCGCGAAGGGCCTGACGTCGAGCGCCTCCTCCGGATGCCACTGCACGCCGAGGACGAAGCGGCGGGCCGGGTCCTCGACGGCCTCGATGACGCCGTCGTCGGCCCAGCCGGTGACGGTCAGCGAGCCGGGGTCGTCGACGGCCTGGTGGTGATACGAGTTGACCTCCGCCGTCGCCCCGAAGATCGCCTCGGCCCGGGAGCCGGGCGCGAAGCGGGCCGGGTGCGCGCCGTAGACGCCCGGGCTCGGCTGGTGCCGCTCGTTGCCCAGCAGGTCGGGCAGGTGCTGCACGAGCTTGCCGCCGCAGGCGACGGCAAGCAGTTCCATGCCCCGGCACACGCCGAGCACCGGCAGGTCGGCGTCGAGCGCGGCGGCGAGGACGGACAGCTCGCCGCTGTCGCGGTCCGGCCGCGTCTTCGTCAGTGGGTGCGCCGGCGCGCCGTAGTGCACCGGCTCGATGTCGGCGCCGCCGGCCAGGACGAGCCCGTCGAGGCGGCGGACGAGGTCGGCGCCACCGTCGGGAAACGGCGGCAGGACGACCGGCCGGGCGCCGGCTTCCCGCACCATCCGCACGTATCCCTCGGGGACGAGCACCGCCCGCGTGTCCCACACGCCCCAGCGGGCGGGCTCCACGTAGGCGGTGATCCCGATGACCGGAAGGCGCACAGGAGTCACAGCGGCGTCACGTACGCGCCGGTGATGCCGCCGTCGACGAGGAACGTGGAGGCGGTGATGAAGGACGCGTCGTCGCTGGCGAGGAACGCGACCGCGCCGGCGATCTCCTCGGGCTCGCCGAAGCGGCCCATCGGCACGTGCACGAGCCGGCGCGCGGCCCGCTCGGGGTCCTTGGCGAAGAGCTCCATGAGCAGCGGGGTGGCGATCGGCCCGGGGCACAGGGCGTTGACCCGGATGCCTTCCCGGGCGAACTGGACGCCGAGCTCGCGGGTCATGGACAGCACCGCGCCCTTGCTCGCCGTGTAGGCGATCTGCGAGGTGGCGGCGCCCAGCAGCGCGACGAAGCTGGCGGTGTTGATGATCGAGCCCTTGCCCCGGGCGCGCATGTGCGGGATGGCGTACTTGCAGCAGAAGTACACGCTGGTCGTGTTGACCTTGAGGACCCGCTCCCAGGCTTCGAGCCCGGTGTCGAGGATCGAGTCGTCGTCGGGCGGGGAGATGCCGGCGTTGTTGAAGGCGATGTCGAGCCGGCCGTACCGCTCGGCGACGCCGTCGAAGAGCGCCTTGACGGCCTCCTCGTCGGACACGTCGGCGGCCACGAACTCGCCGCCCACCTCCTCGGCGGCGGCCTTGCCCGCGTCGGCGTTCAGGTCGACGACGACGACCTTCGCGCCCTCGGACGCGAACCTGCGCGCCGTGGCGAGTCCGATGCCGCTGCCGGCGCCGGTGATGACCGCGACCCGGTCCTGGAGACGAGCCTGCACTTAGACCTCCGTGCTGAAGAAGACGTTCTTGACTTCGCTGAACGCGGCGACCGCGTCCGGGCCGAGCTCACGGCCGAGGCCGGACTGCTTCACGCCGCCGAAGGGCGTCCAGTACCGCACCGAGGAGTGGGAGTTGACGCTGAGGTTGCCGGCCTCGACGCCCCGCGCGACGCGGATGCCGCGGCCGAGGTCGCCGGTCCAGATGGAGCCGGACAGGCCGTATTCGGTGTCGTTGGCGAGGCGGATCGCGTCGGCCTCGTCCTCGAAGCGCAGCACCGACAGCACCGGGCCGAAGATCTCCTCGCGCCAGTGCCGGTCCTGGGCGGACTCGGCGACCAGCACGGTCGGGGCCATCCAGTAGCCGGGGCCGTCGGGGGCGGTGCCCTCGATGACCGCCTTGTCCACATACGACTTGACCGAGGCCAGCTGACCCGCGGAGATCAGCGGGCCCATCTGCGCGGTCTCCAACGCGGGGTCCTCGCAGCGGAACGCCTGCACCGACTGCTCCAGCAGGCCCATGAACTCGTCGTAGACGGACGACTGGATCAGCAGACGGGACCGGGCGCAGCAGTCCTGGCCGGCGTTGTCGAAGACCGCGCCGGGGGCGCCGGCGGCGGCCTTGGCCAGGTCGGCGTCGGCGAAGACGATGTTGGCGCTCTTGCCGCCGAGCTCGAGGGTCACCCGTTTCACCTGCTGGGCGCAGCCGGCCATGATGCGCTTGCCGACGTCGGTGGAGCCGGTGAAGCAGACCTTGCGCACGAGCGGGTGGGTGACGAACCGTTCGCCGACGACGGAGCCCTTGCCCGGCAGCACCGTGAACACGCCCTCGGGCAGCCCGGCCTCCAGGGCCAGCTCACCCAGCCGGATGGCGGTCAGCGGGGTGAGCTCGGCGGGCTTGAGGACCACGGTGTTGCCGGCCGCGAGGGCCGGGGCGAAGCCCCAGCCGGCGATCGGCATCGGGAAGTTCCAGGGCACGATGATGCCGACCACGCCGAGCGGCTCGTAGAACGTGACGTCCAGGCCGCCGGCGACGGGGATCTGCCGCCCGCTGAGCCGTTCGGGCGCGCCGGCGTAGTAGTTGAGCACGTCGCGGACGTTGCCGGCCTCCCACCGGGCGTTGCCGATGGTGTGCCCGGAGTTGCGGACCTCCAGTTGGGCGAGCTCCTCGTTGTGCTCGTCGACGAGCGTCGCGAAGCGGCGCAGCAGCCGGGCCCGGTCGCCCGGAGCCACGGTGCGCCACGTCTGGAACGCCTGGTGCGCCCGCGCGATCGCGGCGTCGGTCTCCTCCACACTGGTGGAGGGCACCGTGGCGACCACTTCCTCGGTCACCGGCGAAATGACGTCATGCATATGGGTTACAGCCTTTCGAAGCCGCGCTGGAGTTCCCAGTCGGTGACCGCCGCTTCGAAGGCTGCCAGCTCGACCCGGGCGTTGTTGGCGTAATGGGCGACGACGTCCTCCCCGAACGCGGCGCGGGCCAGGTCGCTGGCCTCCCAGAGGGTGAGCGCCTCGCGCAGGGTCGAGGGCACCCGCGGCGCGGTGTCGTCCTGATACGCGTTGCCGGTGTAGATGTCCTCGAGGGGCAGTTCGTTGCGGATACCGTGCAGCGCGCCGGCAGTCATCGCGGCGATCGCCAGGTACGGGTTGACGTCGGCGCCGGGGACCCGGTTCTCGACCCGCAGCGACGCGCCGTGGCCGACGACCCGCAGGGCGCAGGTGCGGTTGTCGTTGCCCCAGCGCACGGCGGTCGGCGCGAACGAGCCGGCCTGGTAGCGCTTGTATGAGTTGATGTTCGGCGCGTACATGAGGGTGAACTCGCGCATGGTGGCGAGCAGCCCGGCCATGGCGTGGTGGAAGATCTTCTCGTCGACCCGCTGCCCGCCGGCCCGCAGGGAGAAGTGGATGTGGCAGGAGTTGCCCTCGCGCGCGTTGGGCTTGGCCATGAACGTGATCGACACGCCTTCGAGCGACGCGATCTCCTTGGCGCCGTTCTTGTACAGCACGTGCCCGTCCGCGTTGCGCAGCGCCTCGTCGTAGCGGAACGCGATCTCGTGCTGGCCGAGGTTGCACTCGCCCTTCGCGCTCTCCGGGACCAGGCCGGCGCCGGCCATGTCGTTGCGGATGCGGCGCAGCAGCGGCTCGATCCGGGCGGTCTGCAGCAGTGAGTAGTCGGCGTTGAAGACGTTGGCCGGGGTGAGGCCGCGGTACCCCTTGGCGTAGGCCTCCTCGTAGCTGTCGCGGTACGCCACGAACTCCAGCTCGGTGCCCGTGTAGGCGGTGTACCCGGCCTCGGCCAGCCCGGCCAGCTGCGCCTGCAGGATCTGCCGGGGCGACGCGGCGACGGGTGACTCGCCGTCCAGCCAGCGCAGATCCGCCAGGACGAGCGCGGTGCCGGGCTGCCACGGGATGCGGCGCAGGGTGCTGAAGTCGGGGATCATCGCGAAGTCGCCGTAGCCGGATGCCCAGGACGACATCGCATAGCCGTCGACGGTGTTCATGTCGACGTCGACGGCGAGCAGGTAGTTGCAGCCCTCGGTGCCGTGCGCGACGACCTCGGCCAGGAAGTGCGGGGCGTAGAACCGCTTGCCCTGCAGGCGGCCCTGCATGTCGGTGACCGCCACGACGACGGTGTCGATCTGGCCCTCGTCCACGGCGACGCGCAGCTGCTCGATCGTCAGCATCGTCCCACCCCTAAAGGTCTAGAAAGAAACCATAAGCTCAACCCAGCAGGCCGCGCAACAGGGCCGCGGTCGCGTCGCAGTGCTCTTCCATCTCGGTGCGGGCCACCACCGGATCGCCGGCCAGGATCGCCTCGACGACCCGCTCGTGCTGGGCGTCGGAGTGGTCCAGGTTGCGGCGCAGCACCGGGATCGCCGCAAGGAGCCGGTCCAGGCGCAGCTGCACGTCGGCGATCGAGGCGGCCACCGAGGTGGAGCCGCTCGCCGAGGCGATCGCCAGGTGCAGCCGGGAGTCGTTGACCCGCCGGGTCCGCGGGTCCCGGGTGCGGGCCGCGGCCAGGCAGGCGACCAGGTGTGCCCGGTCGGCCGCGGACAGGGCCCGGGTCGCGGCGAGCGCGGCGGCGCCCGGCTCGAGGACCCGCCGGAAGTCCAGCGCGTCGTGCAGCGTGTCGCCCATCTCGCGGGCAAGGGCGGCGGCGTCCTGCTCGGCGGCGTCGGCGTGCGAGTCGCCCGTCGAGCGGACCACGAACGTGCCGCCCGAGCGGCCCCGCCGCGACTCGAGGAACCCGGCCTCCCGCAGCGCGGCGATGGCCTCGCGCAGCGTCACCCGGCTCACCTGGAGGCGCTCCGCCAGCTCCCGCTCCGGTGGCAGGCGCTCGCCGACCGGCACCAGACCCAGCCGGATCGCCTGGGCCAGCCGCGCCACGGTGATCTCGAAGGCGTTGCCGCCTCGCACCGGTCGCCACATCGGCACACCCGACAGGGGCTCAGTGGCCACCGGCATCCGCCCTCCTCGCCTCGCGGTCCGGGTGGCGTTCGCGCGCCACCCGGACCACATCATTCCCTACTCCTTGACCGCGGCAGTGTCCTCCGCGACCGCCTGGTCGATCGTGCGGATCGGGCCCTTGAACCAGTGCTTCGCCGACAGCGTCCACCACAGCGCGGCGCCGCCGATGACGATCAGGATCGCCAGCGGCGCGTAGTTCACCGACGTCCAGGCGAACTCCTTGTTGCCCGGGATGCCGCTGGGCACGAAGGGCAGGATGAAGTAGACCGAGATGACCGCGATCTCGATGACCGCGATCCAGCCCAGCAACTTGTACTTGCTGCCGAGCGTCCACGGCCCGGGCACGAACCGGTCGCCCATCTTGAGGCGCAGGTAGATCGGGATCAGGAAGGCCAGGTAGAGGCCGATGACCGCGACCGAGACCACCGCGTAGAAGGCGGTGGGCACGCCGGCCGAGCTCTTGTACAGCGCGGGGAGCGTCAGCACGAGCCCGGCCACCGAGGCGCCGAGGATCGCGTTGACCGGGGTGCCGTTGCGGTCCACCTTGGACCACAGCTGCCAGCCCGGCACGGCGCGGTCCCGGCTGAACGCATAGGTCATCCGGGACATGCTCGTCACGCAGCTCATGCCGCAGAAGAACTGCCCGATGGTGGAGATGAGGATGACCGCCTTGAAGAAGCCGGAACTCAGCGACGTCTCGAAGACCGCGCCGGAGAACCCGTAGGCCGCGGTGATCGCCTCGACGTCGTTGGCCGCGAACAGGAACGACAGCAGCAGGATCCAGCCACCGATCGCCGAGTAGAAGATGGACTGCCACAGGCCCTTCGCGGCGGCCGTGGACGCGCCCATCGTCTCCTCCGACACGTGGGCGCACGCGTCGAAGCCGGTGATCGTGTACTGGGTGAGCAGGAAGCCGAACGGCAGCACCAGGAACCAGTACAGCGCGTCGGAGTAGCCGGAGTTGTTGAACCGCTCGGTGAAGACGAACTCGAGGCTCTGGTGCTTCTCCGGCACGAAGACCAGGATCAGCACGACCGCGGCCGCGCCGAACACGTGCCACCACACCGAGACGTTCTGCAGCACGTCGATGATGTTGTGGCCGAAGATGTTGATCGCGGCGTGCAGCGCGAGGATCACCACGAAGAGCACGAACGTCAGGTACAGGTTCGTGCTGTCCCATGAGGTGTACGCGTCGAGCACCAGGCTCAGGAACGTCGCGCAGCCGTAGTCGACCGACGCGGTGACCGCGATCAGGCCGACCAGGTTCAGCCAGCCGGTGAACCAGCCGTGGATCGGCTTGCCCATCTTCGCGGCCCACCAGTAGATGCCGCCCGCGGTCGGGTACGCCGACACCAGCTCCGACATGCAGAGGCCGATGATCAGGATGAAGACCGAGATGAGCGGCCAGCCCCAGGAGATGGCGACCGGACCGCCGTTCATCCACGCCTGGCCGAACGTGGTGAAACAGCCGGCCAGGATGGAGATGATGGAGAAGGAGATGGCGAAGTTGGAGAAGCCGCTCCACTTACGGCGCAGCTCCTGCTTGTAGCCCAGCTCGGCGAGCCGTTGTTCGTCGGCGTCGACGGTCGGTGATGCCATGGGCACCTCCCTGCGTGTTAGGGGTGGGGGAACGTTGCGCTGGCCGCCGCCAGGAGCCTGCCGAGCCCGGGGTCGTCCAGTGCCTCCTGGGCCTGACCCCACTTGTCGGCCGCCTCCGCCGCATAGTCGAAGGCGCCTTCCGGACCCGCTAGGAGTCCATGGTGGACGGTGAACCACAGCGTCCAGGTGACGTTGGACGCGACTTGATACAGCCGGACCCTCGAGCGGAGGGCCTCGTCGGTGTCGGCGAAGTACTCCGCCGCCAGCAGACCGACCAGATCCGGGTCGTAGTCGGCCTCCGCGGCGATGTCGCCGAGCTCGAATGCGGGGTCGTTGTTGCCGGACAGTTGGTAGTCGATGATCCGCACCCCGTCGCCGGTGGCGATGAAGTTCTCGGCGAGCAGGTCGTTGTGGCACGGCACGCTCGGCAGCCTGGTCTTCAGCAGCGCTTCGGCGATGGCGTCCACTGTGGACGAGCGGTCGAGGTAGCCGTCCGGCAGCGGCAGGTCGTGCCGCGCACAGACGTCGAGCAGTTCGGCACGCTTGGCGAAGATGTCGAAGTCGTTGCCGAACGCCGGGCCCGCGTGCAGCCGGCGGCAGGCGGTCGCGATGGACGGGATGATCTCGGGCCGGCACACCTCGGCGGCGCCGAGGGTCCGGCCGGGAAGGAACTCGATGACGACCGCCGGCACGTCCGGCAGCACCTCGTAGACCTGCGCGCCGACGGTCCGGGCGGCGAGGACGGTGTTGGCGATCTCCTGCTCCGGCGGGATGCCGAGGCCCGCGGCGGACACCGCCGGCTCGAGGACCCGCAGGACGTAGGGCACGCGGTCGACGTCGACCCGGTAGATGTGATGGGACAGCCCGCCCTGCAGCCGCTGCCATTCGACCGCGCGGCCCACCCACGACGGGACCCGCTCGAGCAGGTCCGCGATGGACGGCACCGCAGTCATGGCACCCGGCCCCTTCGCCGCGCGGTCCACGCCGGTTACAGACCTTTTACACCCTCTGGCCCGTAGTGATCGACGTCATAGTGGGGCACAGTTAACGCCTGCCACAGCCGGTCGTCAAGAGGGATCTTCGCGTTTACCGGTATTGCTTCAGACCTTTTACAGGACCGGCATGTGGGATCACAATCATGCAATGTCCGACCTCCCCGAGGCTTCCCGCGCCGTCGTCATCGGCGGCGGCGTGGCCGGCTGCAGCGTCGCCTACCACCTGGCCCGGCTCGGCTGGACCGACGTCGTGCTGCTCGAGCAGCACGACCTGACCGAGGGCACGACCTGGCACTCCGCGGGCTTCGTCGGACAGCTGCGCTCCACCGTCAGCCAGACCCGGATGATCATGTACTCGTCCGGCCTGTACGCGGAGCTGCGCACCCTCACCGGCCTGGACCCGGGCTGGCGCGGCGTCGGCGGCCTGCGCCTGGCGACGACCCCGGAGCGGGTCGAGGAGCTGCGGCGGCAGGTCAGCTCCGCCACCACGTACGGCCTGGAGCTCGACCTGCTGAGCCCGGGCGAGACGAAGGACCGGCTGCCACTGCTGAACGTCGAGGACGTCCTGGCCGCCGGCTGGCTGCCCGGCGACGGCTGGCTGGAGCCCGCGCAGCTGGCCGCCGCGCTCGCCGCCGGCGCCACCGCGCTCGGGGTGCGCATCGTCACCGGCGTCCGGGTCACCGGGGTGGAGACGGTCGCCGGCCGGGTCGCCGCCGTCGACACCACGGCCGGGCGGATCGCCACCGAGGTTGTCGTCGACGCCGCCGGCGCGGCCGCGGGGCAGGTCGGGCGGCTCGCCGGCGTCGACATCCCGATCGTGCCGATCAAGCACCAGTACGTCGTCACCGAAGCGCTGCCGGGCCTCGCCTCCACAGTGGACATCCCCACCGTGCGCGACCCGGACCGGATCGTCTACTTCCGCGGCGCACCGGAGCCCTCCGGATCGCTGCTGGTCGGCGGGTACGTCCGGGACCCCTCGCTGTGGGACGACCCGGACCCGCTGTCGGTGCCGCGCACGGTGTTCGAGCCCGACCTGGACAAGTTCGCCGAGTCGTGGGGCAACGCCCGGCACCGCGTCCCGGCGCTGCGGACGCTCGGCATGGACCGGGTCGTGCACGGGCCGGAGGCGTTCACCCCGGACGGGGAGTTCCTGCTCGGTGAGACCGCGGTCGCCGGGTTCTGGGTCGCCGCCGGGTTCTGCGTCCACGGGCTCGCCGCGGCCGGCGGCGTCGGCAAGGTGATCGCCGAGTGGATCGTCGACGGCAGCCCGGAGTGGGACATGTCCACGATGGACATCCGCCGCTTCGGCGCGCACGCCGCGAGCCGCCGCTGGGCCGCGACCAAGGCCCTGGACGGCTACTCCCGCTACTACGACATCGTGTATCCGGGGCAGGAGTGGACCGCCGGTCGTCCGCTGCGCCGCTCACCCGTCTGGCCGCGACTGTCCGAACTGGACGCCGCGCTCGGTGAGAAGGCCGGCTGGGAGCGGGCGAACTGGTTCGGCGTCAACGCTCCGGCCGGCGCCGACGCCACGGCACCGCGCGGCTGGGCCGGGCGGCACTGGTCGCCCGCCATCGCCGCCGAGGTCGCCGCCACCGCCACCGCCGCCGGCCTGTTCGACCAGTCGTCGTTCGCGAAGCTGGACGTGCGCGGCCCCGGCGCGCTGTCGTTGCTGCAGCGGCTGTGCGCCAACGACGTCGACCGGGCCGCGGGCACCCTCACCTACACCGCCATGCTCAACACCCGCGGCGGGGTCGAGGCGGACCTGACCGTGACCCGGCTCGGCGAGACGCATTTCCGGATCGTCACCAGCACCGCCAGCGGCGTGCGGGACGCGGCCTGGATCCGCCGGCACGCCGGCCCCGACGTGACCGTCGACGACGTCACCTCCGCGCACGGCTGCCTGTGCCTGTGGGGCCCGGCCGCCCGTGACATCCTCCAGCCGCTCACCGACACCTCGCTGGCCAACGCGGACTTCCCGTTCATGCGGGCCCGGCGCATCACGGTCGGCCCGGTGCCCGTCCTGGCGCAGCGGGTCACGTTCGTCGGGGAGCTCGGCTGGGAGTTGTACGCCCCGGCCGAGTACACGCTGACCCTGTGGGACCTGCTGATGGAGGCGGGCGCGCCGCTCGGCCTGCGCCCCGGTGGCTACCGGGCGATCGACGCGATGCGGCTGGAGAAGGGGTACCGCGTCTGGGGCTCCGACCTCACCACCGACACCGACCCGATCTCGGCCGGCCTCGGCCCGTTCGTGGATCTCTCCAAGGACTTCATCGGCCGGGATGCCCTCGGCGCGTCGTCGCGAACGCTCCGCTGCCTGGTGCTGGACGACCCGGCCACCGTCTGCCTCGGCGGCGAACCCGTCCGCGTCGACGGCGTGCCGTGCGGCCGGGTCACGTCCGGCGGGTTCGGATACCGGGTCGGCGCGTCCATCGCCTACGCGTACCTGCCGGCGTCGACCCCGATCGGCGCCCAGGTCGAGGTGTCCGTCTTCGACCGCTGGTCCCCGGCCGTGGTGCGCGCCGAGCCCCTCTACGACCCCAAGATGCTGCGGGTGCGCGCCTGATCAGTGCTGCTCGGGCCGGTCGATCACGCGCAGCCAGCTGCCGTCGGGCTGGCGGCGCACGACCTGGACCCGGCCGCCCTTCCCGTCGGCGGACCGGGTGCCGGTCAGCGCCAGGTCGCCGTTGACGATCGTCGGCGTGAGCGGCTCCAGCTCGAAGTGCGGCACGTGCTTGATCATCGCCTCGCAGACCGCCTGGATCGCGGCGCGGCCGACGGTCGTCTCGCCCGGCGGGTAGGCCAGGACCGCGTCCTGCTCGTACAGCGCGGCGAGCCCCACGGCGTCGCCGGCGTTGGCCCGCTCCACGAACAGGCGGGTCAGGTCCTCGGGGGTCTTCGCTGTCGTCGTCATGGCTCCACCGTGCCCCGTGGGCCTGCATAACACCAAGAGCGGCTTCTGCTGACTTCTAGAATCAACGCTTATGGAGCTGCACCAGCTGGCGTACCTCGTCGCCGTCGCCGAGGAGGCGAGCTTCACCCGCGCCGCGGCCCGGCTGCGGATCGCGCAGCCGGGCGTGAGCGCGCAGGTCAGGAAGCTGGAGCGGGAGCTCGGGCAGGACCTGCTGGACCGCTCCGGCCGGGAGGTCCGGCTGACCCCGGCCGGCGCGGCGGTGCTGCCCTACGCGCGGGCCGCGCTCGCCGCCGTCGAGGGTGCCCGGCGCACCGCCGCCGAGCTGGCCGGGCTGACCCGCGGCCGGGTCGCGATCGGGACCGTGACCTCGCACGACGTCGACCTGGCCACGGTCCTCGCCGACTTCCACGCCGAGCACCCGGGCGTCGAGATCACCCTGGCCGAGGACACCACCGACCGCCTCGTCGACGGGCTGCGGGAGGGGCGCCTGGACGCGGCGATCATCGCGTACGACACCCCACCGCCCGACCTCGACCTGCGCGTCCTGACCGACGAGGCCGTCGACGCCGCCGTCGCCCCGGGTCACGCCTGGGCCCGGCGCTCGACCGTCCGGATCGCCGACCTGCGCGACCGGCCGCTGATCTGCCTGCGGTCCGGCACCGGCATCCGCGGCATCCTCGAGTCGGCGTGCGCGGCGGCCGGGTTCGCGCCCACGGTCGCGTTCGAGGCGGGCACGCCGCAGGTGGTGGCCCAGCTCGCGGCCCGCGGGCTGGGCGTGGCGATCCTGCCGGCGTCGATCGCGCGGGGCCACGCCGGCCTGCACCCCCTCCGGATCACGAAACCGGAGCTCAGCGGGCGGCTCGGCCTCGCCTGGCGCCGGGCCGGCCCCCGGTCGGCGGCCGCCACGGCGTTCCTGGCGCACTTCGGCACCGGGCGGTAGCTCACCAGGGCACGGGGCCGTCCTCGTCGAAGAAGCCGCCGGTCGGGCCGTCGGCCGGCAGCGTGGCGAGGCGCACCGCCGCGGTCGCGCCCTGCACCGGGGTCCTCGGCCCGGCGTGCCCGTTCATGTCGGTCGCGCAGTACCCGGGATCGGCGGCGTTCACCTTGATCGCGGTGCCGCGCAGCTCGTTGGCGAACGAGACCGTGACCGCGTTCAGCGCGCTCTTGGACGCGTTGTACGCCAGCAGCGGGTGCTGCGCGTACATGTGCTCCGGCTCCGTGGTGAACGCGAGTGACCCCAGCCCGCTGCCCATGTTGACGATCCGCCCGGCATCCGAGCGGCGCAGCGCCGGAAGGGCCGCGTTGGTGACGGCGACGACCCCGTACACATTGGTCTCGAACGTCTGCCGCAGCAGGTCGACGGGTGTCCCGCTCGGTGGCGCGCCCCGCTCCAGCAGCACGCCCGCGTTGTTGACCAGCACGTCGAGCCGCTCCAGTGCAGCGAGCGCGGCGACGCTCTCCTCGTCGGTGACGTCCAGGACGACCGCCGTGGCGAAGCCGCCGAGCGCCGCCGCGGCCTCCTTGCCGCGCACCGCGTCCCGCGCACCGATCAGGACCTTCATGCCGTGTCGGGCACCGAGCAGCTTCGCGATCTCGAAGCCGATGCCTTTGTTCGCGCCCGTGACGAGGGCCACCCGTGGTTCGCTCATACCGGCCACGCTGCCCGCCTTCCGCCGCGCGCGGCAGAGCCGTGCCGAACAGCGGATCGCCGGTCCCTGGTTGCGGGCGGCGGGTTCCGGCAGCATGGAGGCCATGGACCGGGAACAGCTCGCCGACTTCCTGAAGAGCCGCCGGGCCGGGGTCTCCCCCGCCGACGCCGGCCTCGACGGCGGAACCCGGCGGCGCACGCCCGGCCTGCGCCGCGAGGAGGTCGCCCGGCTCGCCGGCATCTCGGTCGACTACTACGCGCGGCTCGAGCAGGCCCGCGGCCCGCGCCCGTCCCGGCAGGTCCTCGGGGCGCTGAGCCGGGCGCTGCGCCTGCACGACGACGAGCGCACGTACCTCTTCCACCTGGCCGGCGAGCAACCCGGTCCGCCGGCCGGCCCTTCCCCGCACGTGTCGCCCGGCATCCGGCACCTGCTGGACCGCCTCGACGACACCCCGGCGTTCGTGATCGACGCGAAGTACGAGCTCCTCGCCTGGAACCCGATGGCGGTCGCCCTGATGGGTGACCCGGCGGTCGTCATGCCCGAGTCCCGCAACATGATCTGGAACCTGTTCACCGGCCCCGCGCCGGCCGACCCGGCGGCCGACACCTTCGCCGACGAGTGCGTCGCCGACCTGCGCGCCGCGTCGGTGCGCTACCCCGCCGACGAGGGCATCCGGTCGCTGATCGCCCGGCTGCGCGCCGCGAGCCCCGACTTCACCCGCCGGTGGGACGAGCACCAGGTGTGCGTGCGCCGCAGCACCTCGAAACGCTTCGACCACCCCGTCCACGGCGAGCTGGTCTTCACCTGCGAGGTCCTCGACATCGCCGACGCCGGCCAGAAGGTGATCTTCTACACCGCCGAGGCGGGCTCGCACACCGCCTGGGTGCTGTGCTCCCTGCGCCGCCAGCCCGCCCACGCCGTCTGAGCGGCCGGCTCGGTTTCAATGCCGGTTCAATGCCGGGCGCCTTCGGCGAGCGGGTTGCGGTTGAGGACCGGCCGCAGGGTCGACGCCTTCGCCGACTCGTGCGTCAGGCGGGCGCTGAGCAGCCCGCCCTGGCGGGCCAGGCCGGCGGCGAGGGCCGGCGCGAGCGGCAGCAGCCAGTCCACCATGAACCCGCGGGTCGGCAGGTGCACGACGATCAGCACCGCCAGCGCGACCGTGACGCCCTCGACCTGTCCGCGCCACGCGGCCCGGCCGGACGCGGCGACGGTGGCGCGGCGGGTGATCGTGGCCTTGTCGAGGCCGTCGAGCGCGCGGGTGTCGCGGCGGCCGAGGTTGAAACCGGCGAACCCGACGGCGGTCGACAGGCCGGGCACCGTCGCGGCGACGATGTTCCTGGTCAGCAGGTAGGTCATCCCGAACACCGCACAGCCGGCACCGCAGGCGAAGAGGGCCCGCAGCCACTCATCCTGCACATGGGGGGCGATTTGTCGGGAAACCGCGGTTTAGAACAGCACCGTGGCGAAGGTGCCCACCTGCTGGAACCCGCACCGCTCGTACACGCTGCGAGCAGGCGTGTTGTAGTCGTTGACATACAGGCTGACCGATGGTGCCACTCGCCGCAGCGCGTCGCGCACGATCGCGGCGATCCCGCCCCGGGCCAGCCCCCGGCCGCGCCACTCCGGCGCCGTCCAGACACCCTGGATCTGCGCGGTGTGCTTGGTGACCACGGCCAGCTCCGCCTTGAACACGACCTGCCCGTTGATCACGCGGGCGTATGCCCGGCGGGCCCGGACCAGCTCACCGACCCGGTCCCGGTAGGAGCGCTCGCCCCCGTCGGCGGTGGGTGAGACGCCGACCTCCTCGGTGTACATGGCCACCGCCGCCGGGAACAGCAGGTCGATCTCGTCGGGCCGCACGAGTCGCACCCCGGGGTCGGCGGGCACGGGCGCCGGCGAGGACGTCGCCATCAGCGGCTGATTCGGGCGCACGTCCCGCGACGGCCCCCACGACGGTGCCAGCCGGCTCCACAGGCCGAGGACCGCGTCGGCGGAACCGACGATCGATGAGCACCCGCGCGGCTCGCCGGCGACCATGTCGGCGAACGCCGAGACCGCCGCGGCGGAGGCGTTGACGGGGATCAGGTTCGCCCCGAGCCAGCACAGCGACTCCAGGTGACGGCGCGAACCATAACCGAAGATCCGGGCGTCCTGACGCCACCAGGCCAGCCCGGCCATCGAGATCCGCTCGGCCACCTGCGCGCCGCCGAACGGGTCGCCGTCGAGCAGGCGCTCGACCGAACCGCGTTCGGCGTCGCCGAGGAGCCTCGCCGCCACCGTCAGCATGCGTACAAGCCTGCCAGATCCTCCCGGCGACGGCCGCACATACCCATGGCAGTCGTCTGTGTGTCGGGGCTCAGTGCACCGTCACCGACGGCCCGAGGCCGCGCAGCTCCTCCGGCAGGTCGACACCCATCTCCTCGGCCAGGCGCAGGGCCTCCTCGACCAGGGTCTCCACGATCTGCCCCTCGGGCACGGTCTTGATGACCTTGCCCTTGACGAAGATCTGGCCCTTGCCGTTGCCGGACGCCACGCCGAGGTCCGCCTCGCGGGCCTCGCCGGGGCCGTTGACGACGCAGCCCATGACCGCGACCCGCAGCGGCGCCGGGAAGCCGTCGAGCGCGGCGGTGACCTGCTCGGCGAGGGTGTAGACGTCGACCTGGGCGCGCCCGCACGACGGGCAGCTCACGATTTCGAGGCCGCGCTCGCGCAGGCCGAGGGCCTCGAGGATGGCGTTGCCGACCTTGATCTCCTCGACCGGCGGGGCCGACAGCGAGACCCGGATCGTGTCGCCGATGCCCTCGGCGAGCAGCGCGCCGAACGCGACGGACGACTTGATCGTGCCCTGGAACGTGGGGCCGGCCTCGGTCACGCCGAGGTGCAGCGGATAGTCGCACTGCTCGGCCAGCTGCCGGTACGCCCGGATCATGACGACCGGGTCGTTGTGCTTGACCGAGATCTTGATGTCGCGGAAGTCGTGCTCCTCGAACAGCGAGCACTCCCACAGCGCCGACTCGACCAGGGCCTCGGCCGTCGCCTTGCCGTGCTTTTCCAGCAGGCGCTTGTCCAGCGAGCCGGCGTTGACGCCGATGCGGATCGGGATGCCCGCCGCCGAGGCCGCCTTGGCGATCTCCTTGACCTTGTCGTCGAACTGGCGGATGTTGCCCGGGTTGACCCGGACCGCCGCGCAGCCGGCGTCGATCGCCGCGAACACGTACTTCGGCTGGAAGTGGATGTCGGCGATGACCGGGATCTGCGACTTCTTCGCGATCGCCGGCAGCGCCTCGACGTCGTCCTGGCTGGGCACGGCGACCCGCACGATCTGGCAGCCCGACGCGGTGAGCTCGGCGATCTGCTGGAGCGTGCTGTTGACGTCGGCGGTGAGCGTGGTCGCCATCGACTGCACGGACACCGGCGCCCCGCCACCGACCGGCACCGAGCCGACCATGATCTGGCGGGACTTCCGGCGCGGGGCGAGCGCCGGCGGGGGGATGGAAGGCAGGCCGAGGCTGACAGCGGTCATGGAGTGCGCCACCTGTTTCAGGGTCCTATTTGAGGCTGATGGGATTCACGAAGTCGGCGGTCACCGTCAGCAGGACGAAGACGCCGAGGATGCCTATCACGCCGAGCGTGAGGGGCGCCAGCTTGTAGTAGTCCACCCGACCCGGGTCGGGTTTGCCCAGCTTGGCGGCGGCCCAGGACCGGACCCGCTCGAACCAGGCGATCGCGATGTGCCCGCCGTCCATCGGCAGCAACGGGAAGAGGTTGAAGATGCCGAAGAACAGGTTGAGGCTCGCGAACAGCAGCAGCAGCGAGGCCCAGTCGCCGAGCTCGAACAGCTCGCCACCGATCCGGCTGGCACCGACGACGCTGACCGGCGTCTCCGGGTCGCGCTCCTCGCCGCGGATCGCGTTGAACAGGTTGGGCACCTTCTCCGGGATGTCCTTGAACGAGGCGAACGTCCGCTCGATCAGCGTCCCGGTGAGGGTGAACGTCTTGTCGATCCCCTCGACGGGGCCGTAGGAGACCTTCGGGATGTCCGAGGTCCGCGGGGCGATGCTGATGCCCAGCAGGCCGCCCTGCTCCAGGTCGTCCGCGGTGATCTTGTCGGCGGTCTTCACGACGTCGGACTTGATCCGCTGCGCCTCGGGGATGAAGGCGGTGCCGCTGAGCGCCTTGCCGTCGCGGGTCCAGGTCACCGGGACCGACGTGTTGGTGACCTTCTTGAGCTGCTCACGTAGGGTCCCCGAGTTGGGGGTGGCGACGCCGCCGATGGAGGTGATCATGTCGCCGGGCTTCAGGTCGAGCTGCACCGCCGGGCTCTTCGGGTCCACGGCCGGGTCGCAGGCCTTCGGCGCCTTCGTCTTGGCGTCGTATTCCCAGGTCTTGGAGATGCACTTGGCGACCGGGCCGACCCGGACCGGCAGCTCGTCGTTCTTGGTCCCGGGGTCGGGGATGCCCACGAAGGAGAACAGCACCCAGAGCGTGATCAGGGTGATCGCGAAGTGGGTGATCGAGCCCGCGCTCATCACGATCGTCCGCTTCCACACCGGGAAGCGCCACATCGCCCGCGGGTCGTCCGCACCGGACTTGCCGGTGGTCGGGTCGATCTCGTCCTCCTGGGGCGTCATCCCCACGATCTTGACGAACCCGCCGAACGGGAGCGCCTTGACGCCATACTCGGTCTCGCCGCGCTTGAACGACCAGATCGTCGGCCCGAACCCGGCGAAGTACTTGGTCACCCGCATGCCGAACCACTTGGCGGTCAGCATGTGTCCCGCCTCGTGCAGACACACCGCGAACAGGATCCCCACCGCGAAGAGGACGATCCCAACCGTGAACGCCATCAGGCCCCTTTCCCGCCCGCGATCCGTTCGCGCGCATAGGCCCGCGCCCAGGATTCGGCGGCGAGCACGTCATCGACGGTACCTGGTTCGGCAAAGTCAGGTGCATCCGTAAGGGTCTGCTCCAACGTCTCGACAATGCCGAGGAAAGGAAGGTCACCCGCTGTGAACGCGGCCACACATTCCTCGTTGGCGGCGTTGTAGATCGCCGGCCGGCATCGGCCCGCCTCCCCGGCCGCCTTCGCCAGGGCCACCGCCGGGAACGCCTCCTCGTCGAGCGGGCGCAGCTCCCAGGTGTGCGCCGTGGTCCAGTCGACCCCGGGCGCGGCGTCGGCGACCCGGTCGGGCCAGCCGAGGGCCAGCGCGATCGGCAGGCGCATGTCGGGCGGGCTGCACTGGGCGAGCGTCGAACCGTCGTGGAACTCGACCAGCGAGTGGATCACCGACTGCGGGTGCACCATGACGTGGATGTCGCGATACGCCACCCCGAACAGCTCGTGCGTCTCGATCACCTCGAGGCCCTTGTTGACGAGCGTCGCGCTGTTGATCGTCACGACCGGGCCCATGTCCCAGGTCGGGTGGGCGAGGGCCTCCTTCGGGGTGACCCCGACGAGCTGCTCGCGGGTCCGCCCGCGGAACGCACCGCCGGACGCGGTCAGGATCAGGCGCCGGACCTCCTTGGCGGTGCCGCCCCGCAGGCCCTGGGCGAGGGCGGAGTGCTCCGAGTCGACCGGGACGATCTGACCGGGGCGGGCGACGGCCCGCACCAGGGGACCACCGGCGACCAGGGACTCCTTGTTCGCCAGGGCCAGGGTCCGGCCGGCGCGCAGCGCGGCGAGCGTCGGGGCCAGCCCGAGCGAGCCGACGACCCCGTTGAGCACGGTGTCGCACGGCCACTGCGCCAGCTCGGTCATCGCGTCGGGCCCGGCCAGGATCTTCGGCAGGCGGAAGTCGCCGGTGGCCCAGCCGCGGCGGGTCGCCTCGCTGTAGAACGCGAGCTGCAGGTCCTGCGCGGCGGTGGCCTTGGCCACCCCGACCGCGTCGACGCCGAGCTCGAGCGCCTGCTCGGCGAGCAGGCGGACGTTGCCGCCGCCGGCGCCGATGGCGACCACGCGGAACTTGTCGGGGTTGCGCCGGACGATGTCGATCGCTTGCGTGCCGATCGACCCGGTCGAGCCGAGCAGCACGATCTCGCGGGAGGTCACCCGTCCATTGTCTCAGGCGCGTGCGTACTTCCGGGTTCCCGGCCGGGTTGCCGATGTCGCGGGGGCACGCTGTGGCGCGCCCCCGCGACCGACCGTCATCGCGGTGAATCCCAGATGCCGTCCCCGTTAGTACGCATGTACCAATTATAGATCATCACTTGTCGCCGGGCAATCGAATTACGGCGCCACGCGGTGCAGGTCACGCGGGAACAACGTGGTCTCGCGGACGTTCGCCGCACCCGTCACCCGCGCCATGAAACGCTCCAGCCCGATCGCAAATCCGCCGTGTGGCGGCATGCCATGCTGGAACGCCTCCAGGTAGGTCCGCAGCGGCGCCGGGTCCTGGCCCTCCCGGGCGAGCGCGGCCAGGTAGTCGGCGTGCCGGTGCAGCCGCTGCCCGCCGGTGACCAGCTCGAGCCCGCGGAACAACAGGTCGAACGAGTTGGACCAGCGCGGCTCGCCGGGCTGCGGATGCGTGTAGAAGGGCCGCTTGCGCATCGGGTACCCCTCCACGAACACGAAGTCCGACCCGTGTTCTTCCAGGGCCCACTCCCCCAGCGCGCGCTCGTGTTCCGGGGCAAGGTCCGGCTCGTCCTCGTGCGCGCCGGCGATCCGCAGCGCCTCCGCAAAATGCAGCATCGGTACGTCCACCGGCATGCTCACGCCGTACCCGCGCTCTTGGACGGCTCCGACCATCGCCCGGATGACCTCCGTGAGCACGGCCATGACGTCGCGGTGGCTTTCGATGAATCCGAGCTCAGCGTCAAGGGACGTGTAGGTCGCCAGGTGGCGGGAGGTGTCGTGCGGCTCGGCGCGGAACACGGGGCCGACCTCGTACACCCGCTCGAAGACGCCGACCATCGTCTGCTTGTAGAACTGCGGCGACTGCGCCAGGTAGGCCTTCTGCTGGAAGTAGTCCAGCTGGAACACGTTGGCGCCGCTCTCCGTCGCCGAGCCCACGATCTTGGGCGTGAACACCTCGGTGAACCCCTGCCCGTCCAGCGCCGCCCGGAACGCCCCGACCACCGCCGCCGACGCCGCGAACAGCTTCCGCCGCGCCGGGTGCCGCAGCGTCACCGCGGCGTGGTCGAGCAGCACCGGCAGCGACGCCTTGAGCTCGGGCCGGAACAGCTCCACCGGCGGCGGCTCGGCCGGCCCGAGCACGGTGAACACCGGCTCGACCAGCTCCACCCCACCGGGCGCCGCGCTGTTGGCGACCACCTTGCCGGTGACCTCGACGACCTGCTCCTCGCCCGGCGGCTCCGGCTCCCTGGTCACTGTCTGCAGCAGCCCGCCGCGGTCGCGGACGATCACGAACGTGACGTTGGCAAGGACCCGCCGTCGATGGACCCAGCCGGCGACCGTGACGGTCTCGCCGACGTGCTGTGGCAGCTGGTTGGACAGAATGCGATGCATGACACCTCCCGAGGGACTCCGCTCCCCGGAGGTGTGGGCGATGGGGCCGATCGCGGTGCCACCACACCTTCGTCGCGAGCTCGCCGCGACCTCGACGCATCCGGCTCCACGCACGCACCACCGAGCGCTTGTCAGGCGCCGATGCGTCCGCTTCATCACCGTGCGAGTCGATGGTAGGCGGGTTTTCGCTCTCCCCGCGACGGGAATTCAAGCGCTGTGAGCAGCACCCGGCAGGTTCCCGAAACGCGCCTGATGGCCCGCGACGACCTCTCCGCCGACGACGCCTGGCACGCCCTGCGCCGCCACGGCGGCTGGTGCCTGCTGCGCGACGCGTTCCTGCGCTTCCGGTACGGCGACGGCTTCAGCCACGCCCGCGCCCTCGGCCTGCAGCTGTGCCTCGCGATCGTGCCGTTCCTCATCGCGCTCACCGGCCTCGTCAGCGATCTGGGCGTCGCCGAGGGCGGCCAGGTCGTCGCCGACACGGTCCTCGCCCTCACCCCCGGCGCCAGCGACGACCTCGTGCACGACCTGCTGGCCGACTCCGAGCGCACCGAGGACATCGGCGAGTTCGCCCTGACCGCCGGCCTCCTCACCGGCATGCTCGCCCTCACCACCGCGATGGCCCAGATCGAACGCGGCGCCAACCGCATCTACGGCGTCGAACGCGACCGCCCGTTCCACACCAAGTACGGCCGCGCCGTCCTGCTCGCCCTCAGCGCCGGCATCCCCGCCCTCGCCGGCTTCCTCATGCTCGTGGCCGGCGGCGACCTCGGCCGCTCCGTCCGCGCCCACTACCCCTGGGGCGGCCCGGTCGACGCCGTCTGGCAGGTCCTGCGCTGGCCCGTCAGCGTCGTCCTGGTCGTCACCGCGGTGGCGGCGATCTTCCGCTTCGCCCCGCGCCGCCGCCAGCCGGCCTTCTCCTGGCTCCTCTTCGGCGCCGCCCTGTCCACCGCCCTCTGGTGGCTGATCAGCGCGCTCCTCGCCGTCTACGTCAGCAGCAGCGACGCCTTCGGCGCCACGTACGGCGCCCTCACCGGCATCATGGCCCTGCTGCTGTGGGCCAACCTGACGGGTGTCGCCCTGTTCCTCGGCATCGCCTTCGGCGCCCAGCTGGAGGCGCTGCGGGTCGGCGTCCCCGAGCCGGTCGTGGCCGACAAGTGGGTCCCCGTCGACGAGCAACTCGACCGCGAACCGGACACCGACCCCCGGGCCGTCGCCCACGACCAGCTCAACTCCCCCCGCTGATTGCGGTCCGCGGTTTCCGGTCAGCATGACCTTCAAATATTCGCCCAAACGTTGCGGGGACTTGATGGCACCGCCCGGCCGCTGGCGCGTCCGTGCGACAGAGTGGCGTGGTCACCCTGATAGCCGTCTTGCGGTGATCCCAAGCCAGGCCCGCACTCACACGATCCAGCGCCGTCGAGGTCATCATTCGGTGGTCCCACACCGTCGCCG
This sequence comes from Dactylosporangium cerinum, assembly GCF_042653625.1. Classification (NCBI taxonomy): domain Bacteria; kingdom Bacillati; phylum Actinomycetota; class Actinomycetes; order Micromonosporales; family Micromonosporaceae; genus Dactylosporangium; species Dactylosporangium cerinum. The sequence continues at coordinate 365,579 of NZ_JBHSIU010000004.1, forward strand.
GTCACAACAGCCGCAATCTCCCCGCCCCGCCCACGCCGGACCCGACGTTCGAACTACCTGGTGGATCAAGACTGCCGCTCCGGACCGCAGAACAACCCGGTGCATCCTCGCTACCCGGTGGATCACTGTTGCCCCACGGGGGGTAATCCACCGGGTAGTTCAAGATTTCCGTTCCGGAGCGCTGGTACCACCCAGTCCAGTGATCGATGGTTTTCGTTCTTTGGCTGCAGGCGGTGTTGTAGCACCGAATGATGACCTCGACGGACCTGGACCATGTGAGTTCGGACCTGGCTTGGCATCACCGCAAGACGGCACGGACCGGGGCCACGCAACCCTGTCGCACGGCCGAAGGCCGGGCGGTGCCATCAAGTCCCCGCAACGTTGGGCGAATATTTGAAGGTCATGAAGACAGGAACGCGCGAACCGCAACCCGACCCCGCGATCACGCGCAGGTCAGCCAGGCAGCGACTGACAGGCAGATCAGCCAGGCAGCGACTGACGGGCGGCGGTCGGGACGCGCGGGCTGCCCAGGTCGGCGCGCTGCCCGGCGGCGTTGCCCGCGTCGAAGCCCCCGCCGGTCAACCGCCGAGGGCGGGCCATGCGCAGATCCGGATACTGCTCATCCACCGCCACATCCACCGCCCGACCCCGGTCGGCCAGCACGAGGGCCACGCCCGGCTGGTCGGGAGCGGCGGCCCGGTTGCGCCGGTCGGCCTCGGCGAACCGGTGCGCAACCGCCGAGCTGAAGCCGATGAGCCAGGACCGGCGCCAAGCGGCGACCTGCTCACCCGGCGGGACGGGCTCGACGAGAACCCCGCGGGCGGCCTGGACCAGCAGGGACGCGAACAGCAGCTCGACACCGGCGACGTCGGACTCGAAGCCGAACAGGTGCATGGAGATGCGCAGTCCGTCGCGGGTGCGGTGCTGCAGGCGCACCGAGCGGCAGCGCAGCGACGTGGCGACGACGTGCAGGAGGTGGGCCTTCTCGCGCAGATACGGCGGGTGCAGCTCGACCAGGCGGTTGCCGACGGTCTGCGGGCGCTGCCCTTCGGCGGCGGCGAGCAGGGCCTGGTCGATGCCGTATTTGCCGATGAGCTCGGCGGCCTTGGCGGTGAGGGCCTCGGCCTCCTCGCGGGTGCACGCGGGGTCCTCGGCCTTGGCGAGCAGCTTGCGAACCTTCTCCAACACGAGCAGAGGCTACCGCCGACCTACGACACTTCCGTGGACGTGCCCGCCGGGCGGGAGCGCAGTTCGTGCCCCACGCTGGTGAGGCAGCGGCCGCTGGGCAGGTCGAACTTCCAGCCGTGCAGCTGGCAGGTGAGGGTCTTGCCGTCGACGATGCCGAAGCGGGTCAGGTCGGCCTTGAGGTGCGGGCAGCGGCGCTGCACGATCCAGTCGCCCAGCTTGATGTCCTCGGCGTCGGGCTTCTGTTCGGCGAACCAGCCCTCCGCGTACTGCAGCCGCTCCTCGGACAGGCACTTGAAGAACGAGTAGACGAACTCGTTGTACTGGCCGATGCGGGTGGCGGTGAAGCGGCAGGACAGGAACAGGGAGTTGACCCAGTCGACCTCCTCGATGAAGAGGAGGTGCTCGATGAGGGCGCGCTCGGTGCGGAACCGGTAGCGGACCTTCTCGTCGGCATACTGGCGGACCTGCTTGCCCGGGAAGTCCACGACGATCGACTCGACGGAGACGCCGTCGTAGCCGACGAGGTCGAAGCGGACCGGGCCACCGACGCCCTTGGCCAGGTAGACGGACTCGTCCAGCAGCGGCTCGATGCGCTCCTTCATCTGCTTGAGCACGTCGACCTCGGGGTGCCGCCAGGACGCCTTGGCGGCCTCGATCACGGGGCGCTTCCGCTCCCGCATCTCCTCCAGGTGCTCGCGCTTGTGCGCGAAGAACTCCTCGACGTCGGTCGGGTGCACCGTGTCGATCCGATCAACACCCACGGTCATCACCGAGCCAGGCAGCAGGACCGTGGAGTTGGTGCCGCCGTGCTTGGCGTACTCCTGCTGGAACACCCACTGGTCCGGGAAGATGTTGCCCTCGTCACCGAAGATGTCGTTGAACTGCCACAGGTCGTCGTCGAGGAAGCACGGCGGGCCGGCGATGGGCACCACGTGCGAGGCCTTGAGGTCGTCGATGTAGCGGAAGGTCCGGTCGAACTGCCGGTCGCGCTTCTGCTTGCCGAACGCGGTCTTCGCCGCCTGCGGCAGGTCGTAGACCATCGGATACCAGATGGCGCCGGAGAACTGCAGCAGGTGGGCGTGCACGTGGCCGAGCGCCGTGTAGGTGGTGAGGTCGGTCGGCCGGGCGTCGTTCTGGTTGAGGATGCGCACGCCGTCGTATTCGACCCACAGCGAGGAGTCACCGATCGGGCCGTCGGTCGGCGAGGTCAGCGCCTGGATCATGATCTTCAGGCCGCCGTCGAGCTCGTGCACCTGGTCGCTCTTCGTCTCCAGGAACCTGGTGAAGCCCAGCGCCTCGAGCTCGTCGCGCATCTCCGAGGTGGGGAACTCCGGCAGCAGCACGGTGGCCTTCTTCGACACGAACCGCTTGAGGTGCTCGGCGTCGAAGTGGTCCCGGTGCAGGTGGGACACGTACAGGTAGTCGCAGTCGCCGAGCGCCTCCCAGTCGAGCAGGGAGTTGTCGGGGAACGGGAACCAGGACGCGAAATACGCCGGGTTGACCCACGGGTCGCACAGGATGCTGCCGGCCTCGGTGTCGATGCGCAGGCTGGCGTGCCCGGTCCCGGTGATCCGCACCGCGTTCCTCCTATAAACCATGAGAAAACTGCGGTCCCGACGCTACCCGACCGACCCGCAACCGTCGGGCCGGGTGCCGCATGCCAGACTTTGTCGCGAAGCACACCTGCAGCGAAAGGACGCGTCGTGGCCGAGCACGAGCCCGTGACCTCCCCCGATCAGCTCAAGCCGGGACACCCGCGGGCGGCCCGCTTCGGTGCGGCCGTGACCGTGCTGTTGATCCTGGGCATGCTGGTCGGCAACCACCAGGGTCGGGTCGAGGACATCTGGTTGATCGTGTGCGCCGGTGTACTGGTGCTGGCGCTGGTCGGCGACTGGGTGCTGCGCCGCAACGGCCTGCGCTGACCCGACGACCTGCGGTAGCGCTTGCCAGAGCGGTTTGCGCTGGTCGTACACCTGGAAAAGGCGCACCGGAAGACCGGTGCGCCTCTTCTTCGTCCCCGGGTCAGCGGCGACGAATCACGATGTCGCGGACTTCCTTGAGCGCGGCGTCGACCTCGGCCTCGAAGTAGCCGCCGGGCACGAGGTTGAAGTGCGAAGGGTCCAGGTCACCGTCGGTGAGCGGGCCACCACGACCGGACAGCGACGCCATCACGCCCTCGAACAGCCGGTCGACCTGCGCGCGGTCGTAGCCGCTGCCGAAGCGGCGCAGCTGGAACGTGCGGCGAAGCTGGTCGATGCGGGCCACCTCGGTCGACTGGTGCTGCACGGGGGCCGCCTGGGGCGGGCCGCCGTAGGAGTCGCCATAGGGGTCGCGGTCGCGGTCGGGGCCGCCGCCATACGGGTCCCGGTCCGGCGCGCCGCCGTAGGTGGCCGGCTCGGGGCGGTCGCGGGGGTCCATGCGGATCTCGGCCGTCATGTCGGCGCGCGGCTGGCGCGGCGCCTCGTAGCCACGGTCGTCGTCGAAGGCACCGCCATACGTCGGCTCGTCGTAGCGGCCGTAGTTCTGGTCGCGGGGCGGCGGGCCGGCGGGCGCGGGAGTGGGTCGCGGCGGCAGCGGGGGCGGCGCCATCGGCGGGGGGCCCATGCGCTCGGGCTGCATCCGCTCCATCGGCGGGGGGCCCATGCGCTCCGGCTGCATCCGCTCCATCGGCGGGGGGCCCATGCGCTCCGGCTGCATCCGCTCCATCGGCGGGGGGCCCATCCGCTCGGGCTGCATGCGCTCAGGCATCCGCTCGGGAGCCATGCGCAGCTCGCCGCTGCGGGAGTCGAGGGCGCGGCCGAAGCCACCGCCGCCGCCCCGCTCCTCCAGCTCGGCCAGCTGGCGCTCGACCCGGTCGAGGTGCAGGTCGACCTGCCACTCGTCGTAGCCGCCGAAACGCACACGGAAGACCACGTCGTGGACCTCCTGCGCACTGACCGGCGCGCCCATGGGGTCACCGGAGAGGGTGGCCTCAACCCGGTCGAGGAACGAGTCGACCTCGTCGACCTTGTATCCCCGCCGCAGCGCACGGCGCCGGAACCGCTGACCCTGACTCACTGTGTCTCCTCGTTCGCTCGCCGTGCTAGCAAGCCTGTTTCACGCTCTCCCACTTTGCCACCGTTTGAGGCGGCAAGCTGCCCGCAGGCCCCGTCGATCTCCCGGCCACGGGTGTCACGCACCGTGGTCGCGACACCGGCGGCCCGGAGGCGCCGGACGAACTCTCGCTCCACGGGCTTAGGACTAGCGTCCCACTTACTGCCCGGTGTCGGATTGAGCGGGATGAGATTGACATGCGCGAGGCGGCCGGACAAGAGCCGACCGAGCAAATCAGCCCGCCACGGGTGGTCGTTCACATCCCGGATCATTGCGTACTCAATGGACACGCGCCGACCGGTGCGAGCCGCATACTCCCACGCGGCATCAAGCACTTCGGCGACCTTCCAACGTTGGTTGACCGGCACGAGCGTGTCGCGCAGATCATCATCGGGTGCGTGCAGCGACAGCGCAAGCGTCACCGACAGCCCCTCCTGCGTCAACCGCCGCATCGCGGGGACCAGCCCGACGGTGGACACCGTGATGTGCCGCTGGGAGAGTCCGAGCCCTTCCGGGGCGGGGTCGGTGAGCCGGCGGACCGCCGCGACGACCCGGTTGTAGTTGGCGAGGGGCTCGCCCATCCCCATGAAGACGACCCGCGAGAGCCGGTCCGGGCTGCCGGGCAGCACCCCGCGGGCGGCCATCCCGGCGAACCAGACGACCTGGTCGACGATCTCCGCGGTGGACAGGTTGCGGGTCAGGCCGGCCTGGCCGGTGGCGCAGAACGGGCACGCCATTCCACAGCCCGCCTGGCTCGACACGCACACCGTCACCCGGTCTGGATATCCCATGAGGACGCTCTCAACGAGAGCACCGTCGTGAAGGCGCCACAATGTCTTGCGGGTCGCTCCGTCGTCGGTGGCCTTCTCGTGCACCGGGTGCAGCAGCCTCGGCAGCAGTGCCGCCGCGATCGCGTCCCGGCTCTTGGCGGGGAGGTCCGTCATGCCGTCGGGGTCGCGGACCAGCCGGCCGAAGTAGTGCGCCGAGATCTGGCCCGCGCGGAACGCCTGCTCCCCCAGCTCGGCGACCGCGGCCCGGCGCCCGGCGAGATCGAGGTCGGCCAGGTGCCGTGGTGGCATGGTGGCACGGCGGCCGTCACTCGTCGTGCCGGTCGCGGTGGATGCGAGGTTCAAAACGGGGAGCTGTGTCATGACGTCTTCAAGTGTCCCATGCCGAGTCGCGTGATCTTCGGTACCGCTGGCCAAGGGCACTAGGACGGGGGCACCAGGAACGCCAGGACGGCGTAGGCGGTCGGCAGGGCCAGCAGGATCGAGTCGAGCCGGTCCATCAGCCCGCCGTGACCGGGCAGCAGGTTGCTCATGTCCTTGACGCCCAGGTCGCGCTTGATCAGCGACTCACCCAGGTCGCCCAGCACGCTCGCGATCGAGACCGCGACACCGAAGACGGCACCGTGCCACCAGACGGCGTCGTCCAGCAGCAGTGACAGCGCCAGTGCGCTGCCGGCGCCCGTCCACACGACCGACCCGGCGGCGCCCTCCCAGGACTTCGCCGGGCTGACGGAGGGTGCCATCGGGTGCCTGCCGAGGAAGACACCTGTCACATATCCGCCCGTATCGGACAGCACTACGGCCAGGATCGTCACGAGGACGCGCACGGCGCCGTCGGACACGTCCTTGCCGGGATGGGCGAGCAGCGCCGCGAACGCGCCGAGGAACGGCACGTAGACCGCGATCAGCGCGCCGGCGGTGACGTCGCGCTGGTAGTCCCGGGCGCCGCCGGCGAACCGCCACACGAACACGACCAGCAGCGTCGCGAGCAGACCGACGGGCAGCAGGTCGGCGCCGCCGAACCAGGCGAGCACCACCATGCATGGGCCGCCGATCAGCAGCGGCACCAGCGGCGGCCGGGCCTTGTGCACGCTGACGGCCCGGACCATCTCCCAGATGCCGACGACGACGGCAGCCACGACCAGGGCGAGAAACGCCGGGATCCACACGAAGAGTGAACCGATGACCGCGCCGCCGAGCGCGACACCGACGCCGATGGCGGCCGGCAGGTTGCGCCCGGCCCGGCGTTTCGGCTTCGCCTGTTCTGCCGGCTCTGATGCTTCTTCTGCCGGCTCAGGCGCTTCCGGCGCCGGCTCTTGTTCTTTTGGCATAGACGCCTCGGGCGCGGCATCAGCGTGCCGCGCCCTGGTCGAAGGGGTACCGGGGGCCGTCATCAGACCTCGAGGAGCTCTGATTCCTTGTGCTTGAGCAGCTCGTCGATCTGGGCGACGAACCGGTGCGTCAGGTCGTCGAGCTCCTTCTCACCGCGGCGCCCGTCGTCCTCACCCGCCTCGCCGTCCTTGACGATGCGGTCGAGCTCCTCTTTCGCCTTGCGGCGCACGTTGCGCACGGCGACCCGGGCGTCCTCGGCCTTGTGCCGCGCCACCTTGATGAACTCGCGGCGGCGTTCCTCGGTCATCTGCGGCAGGTTGATCCGGATCTGGGTGCCCTCGTTGTTCGGGTTGACGCCCAGGTCCGAGTCGCGGATCGCCCGCTCCATCGCACCGATCACACTCGCGTCGTACGGCTTGATGATCGCCATACGCGGCTCCGGGATGGCGATCGACGACATCTGCGGCAGCGGAGTGGGCGTGCCGTAGTAGTCGACCATCACCTTGCCGAACATCGCCGGGGTCGCTCGGCCGGTCCGGATGACCGCGAACTCCTCCTTGGCGTGCTCGATCGCGCGCTCCATCTTCTCTTCGGCCTCGAAGAGAGCTTCTTCGATCACGTGGTCTTTCCTCCTCGATCCGGGATGGGCTCGGCGGTGATGAGCGTGCCGATCCTCTCACCACTCAACGCGCGAGCCACGCTGTCCTCCCCCTCGGCGCCGAACACGAGCATCGGCAGCGCGTTTTCCTGGCAGAGGCTGAACGCGGTCTGGTCGACCACTCGCAGGCCCTGCAGCAGGGCCTCGGCGAACGTCAGGCTGTCGAGCTTGAGCGCGGTCGGGTCGGTGCGTGGGTCGGCCGTGTACACGCCGTCGACCCCGTTCTTGCTCATCAGGACCGTGTGGGCGTGGATCTCCAGCGCGCGCTGCACGGCGACGGTGTCGGTCGAGAAGTACGGCATGCCGGCGCCGGCGCCGAAGATCACGACCCGGCCCTTCTCCAGGTGCCGGATCGCGCGGCGCGGGATGTACGGCTCCGCGACCTGCGCCATGCTGATCGCGCTCTGCACCCGCGTGTCGATGCCTTCCTTCTCCAGGAAGTCCTGCAGCGCGAGGCAGTTCATGACGGTGCCGAGCATCCCCATGTAGTCGGCCCGCGAGCGGTCCATGCCCGCCCGGGACAGCTCCGCGCCGCGGAAGAAGTTGCCGCCGCCGACGACCACGGCCACCTGGACGCCACGGCGGACCACGGTCGCGATCTGGGTGGCCATGTGCCGCACCACGGTCGGGTCGACACCGACCGCGCCGCCGCCGAACACCTCGCCGGAGAGCTTCAGCACGACCCGCCGCACCCCGATCGGGGCCGGCGTCAGTGCCTGCCTTGCCACTTCCACAGCGGTGTGCGTCATCTGGGCAACCTCTCCATGTCCGTTCTGCCGCTCTGGGATCTGTCGCGCGCCCGGGGATCTGTCTCGCACTTGGGGATCTGCCTCGCGCCTGGGCATATGACGAGGGGGTCCCGGCATCCAGTGTGGATTCCGTGACCCCCTCCGCGCCCTACTGTCAGGCCTGGCCGACCTCGAAGTGGACGAACCGTGTCACCTCGATGCCGGCTTCTGCCAGCACCTGCTTGACGGTCTTCTTGTTGTCGCTGACCGACGGCTGCTCGACGAGGACGAAGTCCTTGAAGAAGCCGTTGACCCGGCCCTCGATGATCTTCGGCAGGGCGCCTTCCGGCTTACCCTCCTCGCGAGCGGTCTGCTCGGCGATGCGGCGCTCCGACTCGACCACGTCCGCCGGGACGGCGTCGCGGCTCAGGTACTTCGGCCGCATGGCCGCGATCTGCATCGCGACGCCACGCGCGTCGGCGACAGCGGCCTCGTCGTCCTTGCCGCTGAACTCGACCGCCACGCCGACCTGCGGCGGCAGGTCAGGGCTCTTGCGGTGCATGTAGATCGCGACCGGCGAACCCAGCACCGCGAGGCGGTTGATGACGAGCTTCTCGCCGATACGCGCCGACTCGGTCTGGATCAGCTCGGCCACCGTGCTGTCGCCGAGCTTCGAGCCCAGCAGCGTCTCGACGTCGGCCGGCTTCGTCTCGTCGATGTGCTTGGCCAGCTTCTGGCCCAGCTCGACGAACGCCTCGTTCTTGGCGACGAAGTCGGTCTCACAGTTGATCTCGACGAGACCCGAGCCGACGTGCGCGACGAGGCCGTTGGCGGTGGTGCGGCCGGCACGCTTGCCAACGTCCTTGGCACCCTTGATACGCAGCAGCTCAACGGCCTTGTCGAAGTCGCCCTCGGACTCCTCGAGCGCCTTCTTGCAGTCCATCATGCCGGAGCCGGTCAGATCGCGGAGTCGCTTGACGTCCGCGGCGGTGAAGTTGGACATGACTCTCTCTCGCTTGAGTTCGCTCTGTCAGGCCTGGGTGGGTTCGGCAGCGGCGGGAGCTGCGTCGTCGGGCTTGGCACCCTCGAGCAGCTCACGCTCCCACTCAGCGAGCGGCTCGTCGCCGGCCACGACGCCCGGCTCGGGCTTCTGGTCGGCACGGGTGGAACGGCCCGACCGGGCGATGAGACCGTCCGCGACCGCGTCCGCGACCACGCGGGTCAGCAGCGCGGCGGAGCGGATGGCGTCGTCGTTGCCCGGGATCGGGAAGTCGACCTCGTCGGGGTCGCAGTTGGTGTCGAGCACCGCGATGACCGGGATGCCCAGCTTGCGGGCCTCGTCAACCGCGATGTGCTCCTTCTTGGTGTCGATCACCCAGATCGCCGAAGGAAGCTTCTGCATGTCGCGCAGACCACCGAGCGTGCGGCTCAGCTTGATCTGCTCGCGCGACAGCTGCAGGGTCTCCTTCTTGGTGTAGCCCTGCGCGGTGCCCGTGAGGTCGAGGGACTCGAGCTCCTTCATCCGCTGCAGCCGCTTGTAGACGGTCTGGAAGTTGGTCAGCATGCCACCCAGCCAGCGGTGGTTGACATACGGCTGACCGACACGCGTCGCCTGCTCGGCGATCGCCTCCTGCGCCTGCTTCTTCGTGCCGACGAACAGCACCGCGCCACCCTCGGCGACGGTGTTGCGGATGTAGTCGGCAGCCTTCTCGATGTAATCGAGGGTCTGGCGCAGGTCGATGATGTAGATGCCGTTGCGCTCCGTGAAGATGAAGCGCTTCATCTTCGGGTTCCAACGGCGGGTCTGGTGCCCGAAGTGCACGCCGCTTTCCAGCAGCTGGCGCATGGTTACAGCCATGTTCGCGGGATCCTTTCGATCCTGGTTGACACGGCGGCCCGGTCGGTCCGCCGTCCTGGCGCCCGGTCGTCGGCCGTCTCACCCGAGTCAGCACGAGGCTGTAGATCGGGACCAGGGCGGCCGCCGCCCATTTCTCTCGCCCGGCGCGAGAAAGCGGCGGGCTGCGGGAGGGCGCGCGAGGTCGACCGTGCGTGCACGGTCGCCGTTCGGAAGTGTACGCGCAGTCGCCGCCGACCCACGAATCCGCCCCCGGATGCCGCTTTTCGGGGCACGTCCGGCGGGTCGCCGACCCTCGCCTGCAAGGGTGCTCCAGCGCTGAGCTTTCGGACAAATCGCCTCGGCTGCCGCGCCGCAGCTGCTGGTCCGGTCCGGTCCCGCGGTGCGGGCGGCGGCCGGGGGCGGCTCTTTCGTGTGCGGGCGGCGGCCGGGGGCGGCTCTTTCGTGTGCGAGCCGCTCCCCGGCCGGTGGTCACCACCCGTCAGGCGGTCAGGCCGCCCGTCAGGCGGTCAGGTCGACAGCGCGGCGGCGATGAACAGCAGCACCGCGACCGGCAGGTACGCCAGCGGCGTCCGGGACCAGGCCCGCACCCCGGGCGCGGAGGCCGCGGCGCCGCCGATCAGGCCGTACAGCCCCAGGGCGAACATCGGCAGGCCCAGGATCATGAAGATGCTCGCGAGGGTGCCCGCCGCCTCGATCTTGTCGGCGGTCATCGCGGTCAGGAACAGGCGCAGCACCGGCACCTCGAACACGACGGTGAGCAGCACCAGCACGACGGCCAGGCCGGGACGCTTCGAGCGGTACACGGCGCCGCCCGGCTCAGCGGCCGCCGGCGGTGGCGGCACCGCGGCGGTCAGCGTGGTCGGCGCGGCGAACGCGTTCTGCTGGCCGAAGCCCGCCTGCGCCGGCGGCCCCGTCGGCACCGTCACCTGAGGCGGTGGCAGCTGGGCCGCCGGCGCGCTCGGGGCGCCACCGGAGACCGGCCGCTGCAGGGCGCTGCGGTCGATCGCCTCGGACCGCCGCGACCGGGAGACCGACTCGGCGTCGACGCTCTCGGGCCCGGCCGGGAGCGGTGCGCTGAACTGCCCGCTCGGGCTGTCCCCGTAGGGCAGGGGGTCGCCGTAGCCGCGGGCGGCGCCACGCGGCTCCGGAATCCGGTAGCCGTCGTCGTACTCACGGTCGTCGGCGTACCGCGTCGGCGTGTAACCACGATCGTCCCCGTAGGCGCGGTCGTCGCGCGACCGGTCGTCACGGCGGTCGTCGCGACGGTCATCGAGGCGCTCGTCCCGGCGGTCGTCACGGCCGCGCTCGTCGTATCCACGGTCGTCCGGATACCAGCGGGGTTCCGCATCCGGGTCCGGGGAGAAGTTCCGGCGTCCATCCACGGTCCGTCACGGTAGACGCTCCGGATGATCCCCACCACTCCACGGTCCTGGGAGAACACGACAGTGACCGGCGTCGCATACTCGGTGGGTGACTGACGCCACGCGAGATCAACTCGTCGCCCGGATGCGCCCCTTCGGCACGACCATCTTCGCGGAGATGTCCGCCCTCGCGGCCCGGACCGGCGCCGTCAACCTCGGTCAGGGCTTCCCGGACACCGACGGCCCCGCCGCCATGCTCGACGCGGCCGCCGCGGCGATCCACGCGGGTCGCAACCAGTACCCGCCGGGCCCCGGTGTCCCTGAGCTGCGCGCCGCCGTATCCGCGCACCAGAAGGCCTTCTGGGGGCTGGACTACGACCCGGACGGCGAGATCATCGTCACGGCCGGCGCCACCGAGGCGATCGCGGCCAGCATCCTGGCCCTGTGCGAGGCCGGCGACGAGGTCGTCTGCTTCGAGCCCTACTACGACTCCTACGCCGCCTCGATCGCGCTCGCCGGCGCGGTCCGCCGGCCGGTGACCCTGCGCGCACACGACGGCGGCTACGGCTTCGACCCCGCCGAGCTGCGCGCCGCCTTCGGCCCCCGGACCCGGCTCGTCCTGCTCAACTCCCCCCACAACCCGACCGGCAAGGTCTTCACCCCCGACGAGCTGCAGCAGATCGCCGCCCTCTGCGAGGAGTTCGACGCGGTCGCGGTCACCGACGAGGTCTACGAGCACCTGGTCTTCACCGACGCCGACGCGCCCCACGTGCCGATCGCGTCCCTGCCGGGCATGCGCGCCCGGACGCTGCAGATCTCCTCTGCCGGCAAGACCTTCTCCTGCACCGGCTGGAAGATCGGCTGGATCTGCGGCCCCCGCGACCTGGTCTCCGCCGCCCTGCGGGTCAAACAGTTCCTCACCTTCGTCAACGCGGGCCCCCTCCAGCCGGCGGTCGCCGTCGCCCTGGACTCCCCGCCGTCCTACTACGAGCAGTTCCGCGACGGCCTGCAGCGCAAGCGCGACCGCCTGTGCGAGGGGCTGACCGCGGCCGGTTTCGCCGTCCTGCGCTCGGAGGGCACGTACTTCGTCACCGCCGACATCACCCCGCTGGGCGGCACCGACGGCGTCGACTTCTGCCTGGCCCTGCCGGAGCGTTGCGGCGTGGTCGCGGTGCCCACCCAGGTCTTCTATGACGACGCGTCCGCCGGTCGGCACATCGTGCGCTTCGCCTTCTGCAAGCGCGACGAGGTGATCGAGGAGGCCATCACCCGACTGCGCCGCCTCTGACACCAACCCGACCCCGCCCATCCCGCCCACCCCGGCTGGCCCGGCCTGCCTACCCCGGCTGGCCCATCCCGCCCAGCCCAGGCCCAGCCCAGGCCCAGCCCAGCCCAGGCCCAGCCCAAGCCAAGCCAAGCCCAGCCCAAGCCAAGCCCAAGCCAAGCCCAGCCCAAGCCAAGCCCAGCCAGGCCAAGCCAAGCCCAGCCCAGCCCAGCCCAGCCCAGCCCAGCCCAAGCCAAGCCCAGCCAGGCCAAGCCAAGCCCAGCCAGGCCAAGCCAAGCCCAGCCCAGCCCAGCCCAAGCCAAGCCCAGCCAGGCCAAGCCAAGCCAGCTCCGAGCGTGAGCCAGTGACTGTCCCAGGCGCCGGGCGGCAGGACGATCGGGCTCTCGATCGGCGTCAGGGGCGGCTCCGGGAGGCGAGTCGGTAGCCGCCGGTGGTGCGCACGACGAACCCGTGCTGCTCCAGCACCGGCAGGCTCCGCCGGGCGTCGCGGCCCGCCACGCCCGCAATCGCCGCGATCTCCTCCGCCGAGCGGACCGCTCGCGGTGCCACGGCGTCGAGGACGCGGGACTGGGTTGCGTCGAGGGCGTCCTCCGGGCGCGCGTCGCCGTGGATCGGCTCGGCGAGTTCGCCGACGCGGCCGATCTCCTCGACGATCTCCTCGACCCGGGTGACCAGCACCGTGCCGGGGGTGCGCAGCTCCACGTGGCAGCCGACCGACATCGCCGAGGTGACCGGGCCGGGCACGACCATGGGCGAGCGCTGCAGCCGCCGGGCATAACCCAGGGTGTTGCGGGCGCCGCTGCGGGAACCCGCCTCGACCATGACGGTGCCACGGGTCGCTGCCGCGATGACCCGGTTGCGCGTCAGGAACCGGGTCTTGTGCGGCCGGGTGCCCGGTGGCCACTCGGTCAGCAGGAGCCCTTCCTCGGCGATCCTCTCGAACACGGCCGAGTTGGACACCGGATACACCTGGTCGATGCCGCAGGCGAGCACGGCGCAGGTGACGCCGCCCGCGGCGAGGGCGCCCCGGTGCGCGGTGACGTCGACGCCGAGCGCGCCGCCGGACACCACCGTCCATCCCCGCTCCGCCAGCCCGAACGCGAACTCCGATGCGACGAACTGCCCATAGCTGGTCACGGCGCGGGCCCCGACCACCGACACCGAGCGCTCCATGGTCTCCTCGAGCCGGACCGGGCCACGCAGCCACAGGCACAGCGGCGGATCGGTGTCGCGGCGGAGCACGTCGGCGCCCTCCTGGCTGATCCGGGTGAGGTCGTCGAGCGCGAGGGGCCACTCGTCGTCGGCGGCGGTGACGATCCGCGCGCCGAGCTCGCCGGCCCGCTCGGTCATCGCGTCCGCCAGGGTGGTTGCGATCCGCTCCGCCCAGGTGTCGGCGGAGCCGGTGTGCGGGCCCAGGCCGGCGGCGTCCAGACGGGCCCGGACGGCGCCCGCCAGGGACTCGCTGACCCCGCCGTGCACCGCCATGAGCAGCGCCTCGGGCGCGCCGACCCGGCGTGTCAGCAGCCCGAGCTCCCGGCTGCCCGGCTCGACCAGGTGGGCCAGCGCCAGGCGGGCCGCCCGGTCGTCGGCGCTCATCGCCCGCTCCTGGATCGCATCTCGAGTGCCTCGTAGACGTCGTCGAGGACGGGGACGTCACGGCCGTCGAGGTCCGCCACGGTCCACGCGACCCTGGTCGTGCGGTCCAGGCCGCGCGCGGACAGCTGGCCGCGGTCCATCGCGGTGGCGAGCGGCTGCAGCACGGTGCGCGGCAGCCGGAACCGCCGGCCGCGCAGCACGGTCGCCGGGACGTCCCCGTTGGACCGGGCGTGCGGTGCCCACCGGTGCGCCGCGGCCTGCCTGGCCCGCACGACCCTGGCCGCGACGGTCGCCGAGGACTCGGCCGGCTCGGTGTCGAAGAGTGCCGCCGAGCGCACGGCGACGACGTCGACCTGCAGGTCGACCCGGTCCAGCAGCGGACCGGAGAGCCGCGACCGGTACCGGATGCGCGCCCCCGGCGGGCACTGGCACATCGCGTCGCCGCCGGGCCTGGCGCACGGGCACGGGTTGGCGGCGAGGACCAGCTGGGCGTTGGCGGGGTAGACGGTCTCGCCGTGGACCCGACGCAGCCGGACCTCGCCGTGCTCCAGCGGCTCGCGGAGCGCGTTGAGCGCGCTGGCGGCGAACTCGGCGCACTCGTCGAGGAACAGCACGCCCTGGTGGGCGAGGCTGATCGCGCCGGGTTTGGCGATGCCGGAGCCGCCGCCGACCAGCGCGGCGATCGAGGCGGTGTGGTGTGGTGCCTGCAGCGGCGCCCGGCGGATCAGTCCACCGCCCGGCGGCAGCGCGCCCGCGACCGAGTGCAGCGCCGTCACCTCGATGGACTCCTCCTCGGTGAGCTCGGGCAGGATGCCGGGCAGTCGTTGCGCGAGCATCGTCTTGCCGGCGCCGGGCGGCCCGAACATCGCCAGGTGGTGCCGCCCGGCCGCGGCGAGCTCGACGGCCCGGCGGCCACGCTCCTGGCCGAGGACGTCGGCGAGGTCGGCCGGTGCCCGCTGCGCCGCCGGTGGCGCGGGTGGCGGGTCGAGCAGGGACTCGGTGCCGTGCACGAAGCCGATGATCCGGCCGAGGCAGTCGGCGGCGCGGACGCGGACGTCGGGCACCAGGCGCGCCTCCTCGAGGTTGCCCGGCGGGACGACGACGAGACCGGCGCCGGCCCGGCTCGCCGCGAGCACGGCGGGCAGCACTCCGCGCACCGGCCGGAGGGTGCCGTCCAGGCCGAGCTCGCCGAGGACCACGGCGTCGACGAGCAGGCTGGTCGGCAGATTGGCGCCCGCCGCGAGGACCGCGAGGGCCATGGCGGTGTCGAACCCGGAGCCGTGCTTGCGCACGTGCGCCGGCAGCAGGTTGACCGTGATGCGCTGTTGCGGCCAGGTGGCCCCGGAGTTGTGCACGGCGGCCCGGATGCGGTCCCGGGCCTCGGTGAGCGCGGCGTCGGGCAGCCCGGACACCACGAGGCTCGGCAGCCCGGGGGCGACGTCGGCCTCGACGACGATCACCTGCCCGACAACGCCCTGCAGCGCCACCGAGCGGATCTTCGCGTAGCCCATCAGAACGCCCCGCGCAGGTGCTCGACGCCGACGGTGGTGCCGCCGAGCAGGACGCTCACCACGTCGAAGCGGATCTCCCGGCGGTCGCCGGCGGCGTGTGCGGCCAGCCACTGCGCGGCGAGCCGGCGCAGGCGGCGGGCCTTGTCCGCGCCGACCGCCTCGGCCGGCACCCCGAACCTGCCGCTGCGGCGGGTCTTCACCTCCACGAACACCAGCACCGGGCCGTCCCGGGCGACGATGTCGAGCTCGCCGGACGGGCAACGCCAGTTGCGGTCGAGCAGGACCAGGCCGCGCGCGAGGAGGTGCCGGCCGGCCAGGCGCTCGCCATAGCGGCCCACGATCTGGTTGGTGTTCGTCATGTGGGGAAGCCTGCCGCGGGTCACGGAACGCGGGCGGGCGCGCGCGGCGAACCTGTGGACAACGGACCGCTTGTGGACAACGAACCGACAACGAAGAGCACCGGGAGCAGACAATGAAAGCACCGGGAGCAGACGACGAAGGCGCCAGGAACGGACGACGAAAGCACCAGGAGCAGGCCACGAAAGCACCAGGAGCAGACGGCGAAGGACCAGGTCAGACCAGCCGAAGCCGCCACTGCTCCTCGACGACCTCCACGCCGTACACCGACGCCGGCGTGGCGCTGTCGAGCACGAACCCGGCCCGCTGGTAGATGCGCCGCGCGGCGGTCAGCACGTCCTGGGTGTACAACACCATCTCCCGGTATCCGGCCCGCCGCGCGAAGCGCACACACTCCTCCACCAGAGCGTTGCCGACGCCCATCCCGCGCGCCGACGGCTCCACGAACAGCAGCCGGAGCTTGGCCACTCCGTCGCCGGCGCGCACGCAGAAGATCGAGCCGACCGGCGTGCCGTCGACCTCGGCGATCCAGCCGGCCTCGGTCCGCGGGTCGTGCGAGGCAGCGAAGTCGGCCACGATCCGGGCGACCAGCGCCTCGAAGGTGGCGTCGAGGCCGTACTCCGCGGCATAGAGCGCCCCGTGGCGCTGCACGACCCAGCCGAGGTCGCCGGGCAACAGCCCGCGCAGCACGACGGTCCGGGCCGGCAGGACACCCTCGAACACCGACCGGATCGTGTCCATCGCACCGACCAGGCGCCGCCGGTCGACCTCGCCGACGGCCGCGAGCAGCCCGCCGATCTGCTCCTCGGAGCGCGCGTCCAGCGCCTCGAACGCCGCCCGCCCGGCCGGCGTCAGCTCGATCCGGCGTCGGCGCGCGTCGGCGGCGGAGCGTGACCGCGCGACGAGCCCGTCGGCCTCCAGCCGCCCCAGGATCCGGCTCAGGTACCCCGCGTCGATGTCCAGCAGCCGCCGCAGCTCCGCGGTGTCGTGTGCCCGGTCGACCGCCAGCTCGTACAGGACCCGCACCTCGGCCAAGGAATACGCCGAGTCGTGCAGGCCGGCCCGCAGGACCCCGATCAGGTTCGTGTAGTAGCGGTTGAACTCCCGTACCGCCGCGATAGTCATAGTTGACATCGTCAACGATTCCACGGACGCAGTCAACAATCAGCCCGAAAGGCCGCCGACGTGGCGTCGTAACTGCATGGAAACGCTGCGTCGTCAGGCTTGGCCCATGTCGCTACGTCACGTGATCGTGGAACTGCCCGACCGCCCCGGCTCCCTGGGTCAGGTCACCACGCTGCTGGGCCGGCTCGGCGTGGACATCCGGCAGATGCGGGTGCTGAGCCGGGACGGCACGGTCGCGACGGACGAGTTCACGGTCAGCGTCCCCGGCGTGGTGATCGACCGCTCCCTGCCCAGCCTGCTGGAAGAGATCCAGGGGGTACGGGTCGTCGAAATGTGGCCCATCGATGCCGCCAGCGAGATAGCGGGCGCTATCGTGTAGGACATGACCGCTCCCGCCGACAAGCTCGTGGAGCTGCTCGAGACGCTCCCCGCCACCACCCGCCAGGAGATCACCGCCTGGCTCCTCGACCGCGGCGCGCCCCACCAGGCCACCGGCGGCAACCTGCTCGCCGCCGCCGTGGAGCTGCGGGCCGGCGTGCTGAGCGGCGCGCACAGCGCCCTCGGCGGCGCCCTTCCGGCCGGCGAGGAGAGCCAGCTCGTCACGTTCCGCCTGCCCGCGGAGCGCCACGCCGAGCTGCGCGCCTGGTGCGCCGAGCACGGGTTCACGATGGCGGCGGTGGTCCGCGGCCTGATCGAACGGTTCCTCGAAGACCAGCTCCGCCGGAAATGAAGAAGCCGGCAGCGAAGCCGGAAACGACGAAACCGGCGGCGAAGAAGGCGACCAGCGCCCTCCACGAGGGCCTGCCCGACGCCATGCGCGCCGCGGTCGACGACTTCGCCAGGCACCTTGCCGCAGAGCGCAACCGCTCCGAGCACACCGTCCGCGCCTACGTCGGCGATGTTGTGTCCCTGCTCGACCACGCCGCCCGCGCCGGCACGAACACCCCCGGCGACCTGACTCTCGCCGTGCTCCGCGGCTGGCTCGCCCGCCGGCGCGCCGCCGGCGCGGCCCGGACCAGCCTGGCCAGGCACGCCGCGGCGGCCAGGACGTTCACCGCCTGGGGGCACCGCGAGGGCCTGCTCGCCGCCGACCCCGGGCAGCGCCTCGCCAGCCCGAAGGCGCACCGTGACCTGCCGACCGTGCTGCGCGCCGACCAGGCGGAGAGCCTCGTGACCGCGCCGGCCGGCCGCGACGACGCCGTCGGCCTGCGCGACCGGCTGGTCCTGGAGCTGCTCTACGCCACCGGCATCCGCGTCAGCGAGCTGTGCGGCCTCGACGTCGGCGACGTCGACCGGATGCGCCGCGTCGTGCGCGTCATCGGCAAGGGCGACAAGGAACGCGCCGTGCCCTACGGCCTGCCCGCCGAACAGGCGCTCACCGAATGGCTGCGGCACGGCCGCCCGGCCCTCGCAACCCGCGCCAGCGGCGTGGCCCTGCTCCTCGGCGCCCGGGGCGGCCGCCTGCAGCCCACCGCCGCCCGCCGCCTCGTCGACGGCCACGCCAGGGCGGCCGGCCTGCCGCACACCTCCCCGCACGACCTGCGCCACTCCGCCGCCACCCATCTCCTCGAAGGCGGCGCCGACCTGCGCTCGGTCCAGGAACTGCTGGGACACGCCTCCCTCGCGAGCACGCAGATCTACACGCACGTCTCGATCGAGCGGCTCCGCAGCGCCTACGACCAGGCTCACCCACGCGCCTGACGGCAAACCCGCCCGGACGGAGCCCGGCAGGACATTAAGATCGTGGATGTGTCCGCTCCTGAGCCGATTCCCGGCGCGCGGCTGCTGTTCTCCAACGACGCAGCGGTCGCGCAGCTCAACCACGGCTCGTTCGGTCTGGCGCCGATCCCGGTGCAGCGGGCCCAGCAGCGGCTGCGCGACGAGATGGAGGCCAACCCGCCGAGGTTCTTCAGCGTTGGGCTGGAGGAGCGGGTCGCGCACGTGCGCCGGCACCTGGCCGCGTTCATCGGCGCCGACCCGGACGGCACGGCCCTCGTGGAGAACGCCACGACGGGCGTCGCCATCGTCCTGGCCGGGCTCGACCTCGGCACCGGCGACGAGGTCGTCACCACCGACCATGGGTACGGTGCGGTGGACCTCGCCGTGGACGAGCTCTGCCGGCGCACCGGCGCGAGCCGGCGCGTCGCCCGCCTGCCCCTCACCGCCCAGGACGACGACGCGGTCGGGGCGGTCCTGGACGCGGTGACCGGCCGGACCCGGCTGGTGATCGTCGACCAGATCACCTCGCCGACCGCGCGGGTGCTGCCGGTCCGCCGGATCGTCGAGGCGGTCCGCGGCCGGGCCGGCGAGCGGGTCGCGATCCTGATCGACGCGGCGCACGCGCCCGGCATCCTGCCGGATCCGGTGGCCGGCGCCGGCGCGGACTTCTGGGTCGGCAACTTCCACAAGTGGGCCTACGCGCCCCGGGGCACGGCCCTGCTGACGGTGGCGGCCCGCTGGCGGGAGCGGATCCGGCCGCTGGCGGTGTCGTGGAGCCAGCTCGCCGGCTTCCCCGACAACCTGGAATGGGTCGGCGCGCGCGACTACACGCCGTGGCTCGCCGCGCCCGTGGGCCTGTTCGTCCTGCGGTCCCTCGGCGTCGACGCCGTCCGCCGGCACAACGTCGCCCTCGCCGAACACGGCCAGGCCCTCGTCGCCGCCGCCCTGGACGTCGCCGTCCCGGCGAGCACGGGCCTGCCGATGGCCCTGGTGCCGTTGCCGCCGGGCACGGCGGGCGACCCGGCGGCGGTCGTCGCGCTGCGCCGCCGGATCTCCGACGAACTCACCACCGAGGTCGCCCTCAACTCCTGGCGCGGTCAGGGCTACCTGCGGCTGTCGGCGCAGGTCTACAACCGCGAGGAGGACTTCCAGCGCCTCGTCGAGGGCCTGCCGAAACTCCTGGGCCGCTGACCGGCAGCAGCCGGACCCGGCCCCGGTGCAGCAGGCTCAGCGGGTCCAGGTACACGTCGCCGGCGCGCAACCCCCAGTGCAGACAGGCGGCCGCCGGGCAGCCGGCGTGACCCGCCCGCAGGGCACCGAGCGGCGTCCCGGCCACCACCACGGTCCCCGCCCTCACGACGGCGTCCACGGGCTCGTAGGTGGTGCGCAGGCCACCCGGATGCGACACGCTCACCACGGGCCGCCCGGCGACCAGGCCGGCGAACGCGACCACGCCGGCGCCGGCGCTGCGCACCTCCGCGCCGGCCGTGCCGAGCAGGTCGGCGCCGCGATGCCCGGCCTTGAACGGATCGGGCGGCGGCTCGAACCGGCGCGTGACGGTCACCGGCGGGTCCAACGGCCATTGAAACCCGGAGCGAACGGGCCCGAGGTGGCGTGGCATGGAGGGCAGCGAGAACGACAGCGCCACCAGGACAAGAGCGAACATCCGCATCGGCATGCGGCAAAGTCTCGCCATCCCGCCCGGCACCGGCCACCGCCCACCCGCGAACCTGTGGACAACGCGGGCCTTGTGGACGACTGTGCGAAGATCGGCGGATGAACGGCGTGCGGGTCGTGCTGGCCACCATCGGGATCATCGTGATCGGGATGATTGCCTGGTGGCTGATCAAACTCGTGTTCGGCCTGACGTTCTACCTGATCCTGGGCCTGATCGTGATCGCCGGTGGGTACTACCTCTACACGAAGGCGACGCAGCCGACCCGGCGCCGGTAGCCCGGCGCCGGACCGGCGAACGCTGAGGTCAGCCGCCGAAGCCGTTGTCGGGCAGCGAGATGTCGGGCTTCTCGAGCTCCTCGACGTTGACGTCCTTGAACGTCATCACCCGGACGTTCTTCACGAACCGGGCCGGGCGATACATGTCCCAGACCCAGGCGTCGTGCATCTCGACCTCGAAGTAGACCTCGCCGTCGGAGTTGCGCACGTGCAGGTCGACCTGGTTGGCCAGGTAGAACCGGCGCTCGGTCTCCACCACGTAGGAGAACTGGCGGACGATGTCGCGATACTCCCGGTAGAGCTGGAGCTCCATCTCGGTTTCGTACTTCTCGAGATCTTCGGCGCTCATCGCGGTCCGCCTTCCATAGCCACATTGTCGCCCACTTGCGCCGGCACCCTCGCGGCCTCGCCGGGCGCCACGCCGACGTTACCGCGCCTTTGCCTCCGCTGCCCCACCGCCGCCACGTTCGCGTAGGAGAAACGGTGCTCGGCGCACGGGCCATACGCCACGAGCGCGGCCTGGTGCACCGGCGTGCAATACCCTTTGTGCTCGTCGAAGCCGTATTCGGGGTACGTCGTGTGCAACGTCTTCATGATCCGGTCCCGGGTGACCTTCGCCACCACGCTCGCCGCCGCGACACAGGCCGCGACCTGGTCACCCTTCCACACGGCGAGGCCGGGCGCGCCGAGGCCGTCGACCCGGAACCCGTCGGTGAGGGCGTAGTCGGGCCGCTCGGCCAGGCCGGCGAAGGCGCGGCGCATGCCGGCGAGGTTGCACACGTGCAGCCCCCGTCGGTCGATCTCACCCGGAGGGATGACGACCACCGACCACGCGGTGGCGCGGGCGACGACCTCGTCGTAGATCCGGTCGCGGGCCGCGGCGGTGAGCAGCTTCGAGTCGTTGAGGTCGTCGATCTCGCCGCGCCGGCCCTGCGGGAGGATGACCGCGGCGACCACGAGCGGCCCGGCGCAGGCGCCCCGGCCGGCCTCGTCGGCGCCGCCGACCCGGTCGAAGCCACGCCGCTGCAGCGCCCGCTCCAGGGCCCACAGCCCGGCGGCGCGGTGCACAACGGTGCGCGGGGGCGCCAGCATCACGCCACCTCCCGCGCCGGCGACGGCGACGGCGACGGCGACGGCGACACTGACGGCGCCAGCGAGTGCAGCAGTGACGGCAGGTCCGGCGGATAGAAGCGCTCGTCGGTCGCGTCGAGGTCGGCCGCGGACCACCACCGGGCCTCGTCGATGCAGCCCTGCTCGACCTCGTTGAGCCGGGACAGGTCGACGGTGGTGCCGTCGGCCCGCGCCACGAAGAACGACTGCTCCTGCGCATACCACGCGCCGTCGAACGGGAACGACACCGTGTCGGTGCGGACCGGACCCTCCAGCTCCAAAGGGTCGAACCGCAGCCCGGTCTCCTCGAAGGTCTCGCGCACCGCGGCGTCGAGCAGGGACTCCCCCGGCTCCACGCCGCCGCCGACGGTGAACCAGTAGGTGTGCGACGGGCGCGCCGGGTCCCAGCCGTGCAGCATCAGCACCCGGCCGGCGGGGTCCAGCAGGAGCACCCGCGCGGCCCGGCGGTCGATGTGTCCCCCGTCGGGCGTCATACGACGAGACTACGACGTCCTACTTCGCGGTCGGCGCCGGCACCTTGTCGAAGGTGTCCGGGACACTGAGCCATTTCGCTCTGGAGAACGGCCAGAACACCACGAAAGCCCGGCCGACCACGGCGTCCTCGGAGATGGTCGCCTGCATGGGATCTTTGTTGTGGCGCAGGAAGTTGTATCGCGAGTCGCCGGATCTCGACCGGTGGTCGCCCATCACCCACAGCCGCCCGGCCGGCACCGTGACGTCGAACTGCTCCTCGCTGGGGAGGTCCTGCAGCCCGCTCTCGTCGGCGTAGATGTAGGTCTCGTCGAGGGCCTTGCCGTTGACCGTGATGCGCTGCTTGTCGTCGCAGCAGACCACGTGGTCGCCGCCGGTGGCGATGACCCGCTTGATGAAGTCCTCCTCGGACGGGTCGTTCCGCCATGAGTCGGGCGCCTCGAAGACGATGACCTCGCCCCGGTGCGGGGACCGGAAGTCGTAGACGAGCTTGTTGACGAGCACACGGTCGCGGATGAGGAGGGTGTTCTCCATCGACTCGGACGGAATGTAGAACGTCTGCAGGACGAAGGCCCGCACCACGACAGCGACGATGATCGCCACGCCCAGAAGCACTGGCAACTCGCGCCAAAACGTGTTGGGGCGCTTGGTCTGCTCGTCAATCACGCCCTGAAGGGTACGTGTTCGTCACCAACGCCGACGCCTCAACCGCTCCTGACGCGCCGAACGGGTCGAAACCGTGAGAGAAACCGCGAGTGGGGCAAGCACCATATCGGGCACCAAAGGTAATTCAGGCGCTTTCGTCACTCTCGGACCCGCCGGTCCGGACGCGCTCTTCGGCACGTTCTTAAATGTGTCGGGCACCGGTAGCCAACCCCACCGCCCGCTCGGCCACAGGATGACGAAGGCCCGCCCGATGACATTGTCGATCGGCACCTGGCCCTGACACCGGGAGTCCTGCGACACGCCGCGATGGTCGCCCATCACGAACATCTGCCCTGGCTCGACCTTGATCGGCCCGAACCGGCGGGCCGTGCACTGCTTGGGGTTGGGGGTGGCATCCAGGGGCGAGTCCTCGTAGACATACGCCGACTCGTCCAGCGGGTAGCCGTTGACGAAGACCCGGCCCTGCACGTCACAGCAGGAGACGGTGTCGCCGGGCAGCCCGATGACCCGCTTGATGAAGTCCTTCTCGCCGGGCTGGCTGAAGCCGACGAGGTCGCCGACGGTGCGGCCGAGCTCGGCGAAGAAGCCGGCGTCCTTGTCGACCTGGTTCTCCGGCGCCCAGTTGGCCGGGCCCTCGAACACGACGACCTCACCGCGCATGGGCTCGCGGATGTCATACAGCACCTTGTTGACCAGCACCCTGTCGCCGACGAGGAGGGTCTCCTCCATCGAGCCCGACGGGATGAAGAACGCCTGCACGAGGAACGTGCGGATGAGCACCGCCAGGCAGAACGCCACGATCAGCAGCAGCGGCAGTTCCTGCCACAGGGGCATGTTCTTGCGCTTCTTGCGGACCTTGCTGCGCCACGAGGTGGCGGAGCTGTCGTCGTCGTAGCCGCCGCGCGTCCTGGTCGAGGCGCCCCGGCCACGGTCGTAGCCGCGCGACGCGCCCTGGGGGCCGGAGCGGCGGTCGTCGTAGCGGCCCCGGTCGTCGTAGCCCCGGTCGTCGTAACCGCGGTCGTCGTATCCCTGGGCGTCATAGCCCCGGTCGTCGTAGCCCCGGTCGTCATAGCCACGGTTGTTGTAGCCGCGCGTGTCGTAGCCACGCTCGTCGTAACCCCTGGCGTCGTAGCCGCGCTCGTCATAGCCCCGGTCGTCGAAGGCACGGTCGCGCACCACCGGCGGCTCGTCGCGGTCCCAGCGGCCCCGGCCGCGGTCACCGTAGGGGTCCTCCCACGACCGGCTCGGCCGGTTCCAATCGCCGCGCTCCTCAGCGGAGCCACGCCCCTCGGAGGAACCACGCCCATCGGAGGACCCACGCCCATCGGACGGCCCACGCCCATCGGACGGGCCACGCCCATCGGAGGAGGAACCACGCCCGTCGGAAGGGTCGCGCCCGTCGGACGGGCCCCCACGGTGCGCCGCACGGGCGTCGCCACGCCCCCAGGCGTCGAAGGTCGACTGCTGGGCACCCTCGCTCGGCTGCCCCCAGTAGTCGTGGTCCGGATAGGTGTTTCCGCCGAAACCGGGCTGCCCACGCTCCCCGCCCTCCTGATCGAGGGGGCGGCGGCGTGGGTGTAAGTCATCGCCGCGATCGTCGTAACCATCGCGGCCATAGTCGCTTGCCATCGGCGTCAGCCTAGAGGCACAAGACCAAATTGGGGAGCCCAGCCCCGGTTGACCGGAAAGCGAGTCTTCAGGGTGAACGACTTCGAGGAGGACCCGATCCCGGGCCCTCCTCGAAGGAAGTCGATCAAAGGTGCGGCTCAGCCGACCCTGGTGTCGCGCTTCTCCTTGATCTTGGCCTTCTTGCCCCGGAGGTCGCGCAGGTAGTAGAGCTTGGCCCGGCGCACGTCACCGCGGGTGACAACCTCGATGCGGTCGACGGCGGGGCTGTTGACCGGGTAGGTGCGCTCGACGCCGACGCCGAAGCTCACCTTCCGGACCGAGAAGGTCTCCCGCAGGCCGTCACCCTGGCGACGGATCACGACGCCCTGGAAGACCTGGACCCGGGACCGGTTGCCCTCGACGACCCGTGCGTGCACCTTGATGGTGTCACCGGCACGGAAGCTCGGGATATCGGTCCGCTGCGACATTGCGTCGAGCGCGTCCAGCGTGTTCATCGCGGCAGTTCCTCGTCACTCAAGGCACGCCCGAATCAGTGGCGCGCGAACGTAAAGATGATCATGAGGTGCGCAGGCGTCAGCCCGCAGCAACCCCACTACTTTGCCACATCGACGCCCGGAACCTGAAATCCGGCCCCCTCGAGGAGGTCGGGACGCCGCTGAGCAGTGCGCCGCAGTCCCTCCTCCCGCCGCCAGCGGGCGATCTTGCCGTGGTCGCCGGAGCGCAGCACGTCCGGCACGTCGAGCCCGCGCCACGTCGGCGGCTTGGTGTACATCGGCGCCTCGAGCACGCCCGCCGCGTGCGACTCCTCGACCAGCGAGTCGGCGTTGCCCAGCACCCCGGGCAGCAGGCGGGTGACCGCTTCGAGGACGACCAGCACCGCGACCTCGCCACCGAAGAGGACGTAGTCACCGAGCGAGACCTCGCTGACCCGCATCCGGGTGGCCGCGTGGTCGATCACCCGCTGGTCGATTCCCTCATACCGCCCGCAGGCGAACAAAAGGTGCGAATCGCCCGAAAGCGCACGAGCCTGAGCTTGGGTGAACGGCGCACCCGCGGGCGACGGCACGATCAGATGCGTGTCGGGGGTGGCCAGCGAATCCAACGCGGCACCCCACGGCTCGGGGCGCATCACCATGCCGGGACCACCCCCGTAGGGCGTGTCGTCCACGGTGCGGTGCACGTCGTGGGTCCAGCGGCGCAGGTCGTGCACCGCGAGCTCGAGGATCCCGGTGCCGCGGGCCTTGCCGATCAGCGACAGGTCCAGCGGGGCGAGATAGTCCGGGAAGATCGTGA
Source organism: Dactylosporangium cerinum (assembly GCF_042653625.1). Lineage (NCBI taxonomy): Bacteria > Bacillati > Actinomycetota > Actinomycetes > Micromonosporales > Micromonosporaceae > Dactylosporangium > Dactylosporangium cerinum. Next base: position 391,321 of record NZ_JBHSIU010000004.1, read on the forward strand.
CGACGTCGACCTTCATAGGTCGAACAGGCCTTCCGGCGGCGTGACGACGATCCGCCCGCCGGGCACGTCGACCTCGGGGACGATCTCACGGACGAACGGCACCAGGCCGGTGCGGCCGTCGGTGAGCCGGACGACCAGCAGGTCGTGCGCGGGCGCGTGGTCGACGCGCAGTAGCTCGCCGAGCTTCTCCCCCGCCGTGTCGACGATGGCGAGGCCGACGAGGTCGTGATCGTTCCACTCGTCGGGGTCCGTCGGGGCCGGGATGGTGGCGCTGTCGACGCAGAGCAGCACGCCGCGCATGGCCTCGGCGAGGTTGCGGTCGTAGATGCCGTCGAACACGATGAGCAGCTTGCCCTGGTGGGGGCGGACCGACTCGACCGTGACGCTCGCCGGCGGCCGCCACGCCGTGGCGGGCACGTTCTGCAGATGCCGGACCGCCGTCGAGTCGGTCACCAGGACCGACCCGACGGCGAAACGATCTGCCGGATCATCGGTGCGGATGTCGACCACGACCTCGCCGTGGACGCCGTGCGCACGAAATATCTGACCGACGACGAGGAGCATGGATCAGTACGCGTCGACGATCTCGACGCGGACGCCGCGACCACCGATCGACGTGATCACCTGGCGCAGAGCCTTCGCGGTGCGACCACCGCGACCGATCACCGTGCCGAGATCCTCCGGGTTGACGCGGACCTCGAGGCGCTGACCGCGGCGGGAGTCGACCATGCGGACGCGGACATCGTCAGGATTGTCGACGATGCCCTTGACCAGGTGCTCCAACGCGGGGCGCAGCACGTCAGGCCTCCGCGCCGGCGCCGGCACCGGTCTGCTCCTCAGCCTGCGCGGCCGGGGCCTCGGCCGCAGCCTCGGCCTTCTTCTTCGGCTCGGCCTTCTTCGCCTTCGGTGCCTCGGCGAGACCGGCGGCGGCCTGCGCCTCGGCCTCGTAGGTGGCCCGGCGGTCGGGCGCGACGGCCTTGACCTTCAGCGGCTCGGCCGGTGCGGGCAGGCCCTTGAACTGCTGCCAGTCACCGGTCTTGGAAAGGATCGCCCGCACGGCGTCGCTCGGCTGCGCGCCGACCGAGAGCCAGTGCTGCACGCGCTCGGAGTTGACCTCGATGCGCGAGGGCTCCTCCTTCGGGTGGTAGAGCCCGACGAACTCGATCGCCCGACCGTCACGCTTGGTGCGCGAGTCGGCGACGACGATGCGGTACTGCGGGTTGCGGATCTTGCCCATCCGCAGGAGCCGGATCTTGACGGCCACTTTGTTTGCTCGCTCCTGGATCTGTGTGGAAGCCGAGCGAACGTCCGGACACCGTGGGGATTGGCGCCTTCGGCTCTGCTCTGATGGAAAGGACCCGACGCCGGGTTAGAGGGCTCGACGCGAAACCTGATACCAGCCGTCCATTGTGCCAGACCCGCTACTCACCGCAAAAACCGAGGGGCGGGTGGCCGGTCCCAGCCCGGCGAAAGCGAAGGCAGTGTCCAGTCGGCGGGTGGCGTGAAATCCGTCCAGGTGCCGTCGAACGGGAACACGCCCGCCTCGATCTCCTTCACGACCCGCTCGCCCTCGGCCCGCACGAAGGCCTCGTCGGGCACCCAGTAATGCTCCGGCAGGGCGAGGCGCTCCAGGAACTCCTCCTCGTCCTTCCAGCGCCACGACCGGTCCGGCGCCACCACGATGTCGAGATCCCAGTCGGTGACATCGAGGCCGGCGGCGCCGCCCTCGTCGCTCCACCGGATCGCGGGCCGCTCCAGGTTGACGTACCAGCTGGCGAAGCGCCCCTCGTCGTTGTGGAACCACCAGACCGAGTGCGACGGGTCGCCGGGCCGGTGCAGCTTGAGCACGCCGGGCCCGTCCCAGGTGCCGTGCTTCAGCGTCGTGCCCCGGGTCACGAACTCCGCGAACGGCATCGTGCGCATCCCGAACCCGTCGCCGGAGACCTCGTTGACGACCGGCGTGCCCCGCGCGATCCACAGCAGCAGCCCGCGCTCGTCGTCGGAGACCACCCTGGCCGGGCGCACCCAGCCGAGCCGGCCCAGTCGCACGTTGCGGTGCATGACGACCTGTCCGGGCACAAACCTGACGCTCAACCGCGCTCCCTCGGTCGGTCCCAGCCCTCCGTGACGGGTGGCGGGACGCTCCAGTCGGCCGGCGGCCGGAAATCGGTCCAGGTGCCGTCGAACGGCCACGCGCCGGCCTCGATCGCCGGCACGACCCGCCGGCCCTGCTCCCACACGGCCGCTTCGTCGTCCACCCAGTAGTGCTCGGGGAAGGCGAGGCGCTCGGTGAGCTCGTCCTCGTCCTTCCAGTCCCAGCGCCGGTCCGGCCAGACCCAGATGTCCAGGTCCTGGTCGGTCAGGTCGACGCCGGCCACGGCACCGTCGTCCCAGGTGACCGACGGCTCCTCCAGGTTGACGTACCACGCCCGGAAGCGCCCGGCCGGGTCGAACAGCCACCACACCGAATACGCCGCGCCCCGCGGGTTGAACTTCAGCGTGCTCGGCCCGCGGTAGACGTCCTGAATGATCTTTTTCGGCGTCTGTACCCACTCCGCGAACGGCATCTCACGGGGGCCCCGCCCGTCGACGGTGACCTCGCGGATGAGGGGGCTGCCGGTCGCCATCCAGAGCCGCAGGCCGAGCTCGTCGTCGGCCACGACCCGGGCGACGGGCGCCCACACCAGGGTGTCACGGGCGAAGTGCCGGTGCAGGACCGCCCGTCCGAAGCTCAGCGTCACCCCACGACCCGGCCCTTGAGGACGATCCGCCGCGGGTGCAGCAACTGGGTCAGGTCGAGCCGCGGGTCGCCGTCATAGACGACCAGGTCGGCGAGGCCACCCTCGACCAGCCCGGGGAAGCCCAGCCACTCCCGGGCGCCCCACGAGCCGGCCCGCAGCACGTCCAGCGCAGGCATGCCGGCCTCGCGGTGCAGCAGCAGCATCTCCTGCGCGGCGAGGCCGTGCGCGATGCCGCCGCCGGCGTCGCTGCCGACGTAGATCGGCACGCCGGCCTCGTGCGCGGCGCGCACCACCGACGGGAACCGGTCGCGCAGCGCAAGCATGTGCCGGGCATACCCGGGGAACTTCTCCTCGGCGGAAGCCGCGATCCCGCCGAACGTGGCGATGTTGATCATCGTCGGGACGAGCGCGGTGCGCTGGCGGGCCATCAGGTCGATGTCGTCGCCTGCCAGCCCGGTGCCGTGCTCGACCGAGTCGACGCCGGCCCGGACCAGCGCGGCCACGGACTCCTCGGCGAAGGTGTGGACCGCCACCCGGGCGCCCACGGCGTGCGCGGCGGCGACGGCGCCGGCCATCGACTCGAGATCCCAGGCGGGGGCGAGGTCGCCCACGCCCCGGTCGATCCAGTCGCCGACGAGCTTCACCCAGCCGTTGCCGAGCCCGGCCTGCCGGGTGACCTCCTCGGCGAGGGAGGCGGCGCCCACCTCGACGCCGATGTCGCGCAGGTAGCGCTTGGGCGGGGCGACGTGCCGGCCGGCCCTGGCCAGCCGGGGAATCTCCGGGTCGTCGTCGAGCATCGGATAGGGGATCGGCGAGCCTGCGTCGCGGATCGCCAGGACGCCCGCGGCCCGGTCGATCAGGGCCAGCTCACGCGCGGCCTCGACGCCGGCGGACGGGTGACCGCCGGGCGCGATGCCCAGGTGGCAGTGCGCGTCGACCAGCCCGGGCAGGACATATCCGCCGTCGGCGATCGTCACGGCGCCCGGCACCGGCGCCAGGGTCACCCGGTCCCCGACCAGCCAGAGGTCGGTCGTCGTGTCGTCCGGGAGCAGCACGCCCCGGACATGCAGTGCCTCAGGAGTCCTTGTCACGCTTCTGCAGCTTCGAGAAGTCGAGCTTCGGCAGCTTGAAGCCGGCCGGCAGGCCCGCCGCGTTGGGGTCCATGGCCGCCGGGTCGAAGCCGGGCGGCAGCTGCGGCATCCCGCCGCCGAGCCGCGGCTGCCGGGCGCCGCCGCCCTTGCCACCCTTGGCGTCCTTGCGCTTGTTCTTCGGCGACTTGGTGGCCTTGCGGCGGCCGCCGGGCAGGCCCATCATGCCGCCCATCTGCTTCATCATCTTCTGCGCGTCGGCGAAGCGGTTGAGCAGCTGGTTGACGTCGGTGACGGTGACGCCGGAGCCGTTGGCGATGCGGACCCGGCGGGACGCGTTGAGGATCTTGGGGTTGGTGCGCTCCCCCGGGGTCATCGAGCGGATGATCGCGGTGACCTTGTCGAAGTGCTTGTCGTCGATCTCGGCCAGCTGGTCCTTCATCTGGCCCATGCCGGGCATCATCGCCAGGACGTTGGCGATCGGACCCATCCGCCGCACCGCCTGCAGCTGCTCGAGGAAGTCCTCGAGGGTGAACGACTCGCCGCCCATGAGCTTGGCGGCCATCCGCTCCTTCTGGTCGTCCTCGAACGCCAGCTCGGCCTGCTCGATCAGGGTGAGCACGTCACCCATGCCGAGGATGCGCGAGGCCATCCGGTCGGGGTGGAAGACGTCGAAGTCCTCGAGCTTCTCACCGGTCGACGCGAACATGATCGGCTGGCCGGTGACGTGGCGGACGGAGAGCGCGGCACCACCGCGGGCGTCGCCGTCGAGCTTGGACAGGACCACGCCGGTGATGCCGACGCCGTCGCGGAACGCCGTCGCGGTGGTGACGGCGTCCTGGCCGACCATCGCGTCGATGACGAAGATGACCTCGTCGGGGTCGACCGCGTCGCGGATGTCGGCGGCCTGCTGCATCATCTCGGCGTCGATGCCGAGGCGGCCGGCGGTGTCGACGATCACGATGTCGCGCATCTGCCGCCGGGCGTGCTCGATCGACTCGCGGGCGACGCTGACCGGGTCGCCGACGCCGTTGCCGGGCTGCGGGGCGTAGACCTCCACGCCGGCCCGGCCACCGAGGACCTGCAGCTGGTTGACGGCGTTGGGGCGCTGGAGGTCACAGGCGACGAGCAGCGGCTGGTGCCCCTGGGCCTTGAGCCAGCGGGCGAGCTTGCCCGCCAGGGTGGTCTTGCCGGAGCCCTGGAGGCCGGCCAGCATGATCACGGTCGGCGCGGTCTTGGCGAACTGCAGCCGGCGGGCCTCGCCGCCGAGCGTCGCGACCAGCTCCTCATGCACGATCTTGATGACCTGCTGGGCCGGGTTGAGGGCCTTGGACACCTCGGCGCCGCGGGCGCGCTCCTTGAGCCGGGCGATGAAGTCCTTCACCACCGGCAGCGCGACGTCCGCCTCGAGCAGCGCGAGGCGGATCTCCCGCGCGGTGGCGTCGACGTCAGCGTCGGTGAGCCTGCCCTTGCTCTTCAGCTTCGAGAAGATGCCGGAGAGCCGGTCACTCAGGGTGTCAAACACGACGAATCCGTCCTCGAGGTAGGCGCTGCTGCAAAGGGTAACCGACGCTACACGGGGGTTGCCGCCTGTAGCACGGCGTCCTGCACCCGCGCCTTGTCGTCGGCGGACAGCTCACCGGCCAGGTAGAAGGCGTCGACGACCTCGCCGCCCAGGGTCGAGATGCGCGCCGAACGCACGTCGGCGCCGACGTCCTCCAGGGCCCGGGCCACCCGGAAGAGCAGGCCGGGCGTGTCGGAGGCGCGCAGCTCCAGGACGGTGGCGGCGGTCGCGGCGGCCGGTGGCTGCCACACCACCCGCGGCGGCACGGCGTTGCGGTGCCTGGCGGAGCGCTCCCGGGCGGCGAGCCGCTCGGCGACGGGCAGTTCGCCGAGCACGGCGCGGCGCAGGTCGCTGGCGATCGCCTCCTTGTCGAGCTCGCCGCCATACCGGGGCTGGACCGCGCAGACCATCCTGGCCAGGCCGCCGGCGCTGATCGTGTCGGCGGTGACCACGTCGAGGCGGTGCAGCGACAGGCAGCCGGCCACCGCGGCGAGCAGCCCACGCCGGTCGTGTGCCGTCACCGACACCGTGTCGGTCTCGATCGTCACCGCCGGCAGTTTCGACGGTGACGGCAGCGCCGCGGCCGGCGAGGGCGGTGGGGCCACCACGCCCGTGTCCAGGGCCCGCTCGACATGCCTGACCAGGTCGGCGATGAGCCGGCCCTTCCAGTCCGACCAGGCGCCGGGGCCGGTCGCGGCGGCGTCGGCCCGGGCGAGCGCGTGCAGCACGGCGAGGGTCGAGGCGTCACCGACGGCGGCGGCCACCCCGGCGATGGTCTGCGGGTCGCTGAGGTCGCGGCGGGTCGCGGTGTCCGGCAGCAGCAGGTGCAGCCGGACGACCTTCTCGACCTGCTCGACGTCGCCGGGCGGCAGGCCGAGCCGGGACGCGATGTCGGCCGCGATCGGCGCGCCGACGGTGCTGTGGTCGCCGGCCAGGCCCTTGCCGACGTCATGCAGCAGCCCGCAGAGCACCAGCAGGTCCGGGCGGTCGACGTCGCGGGACAGCTTCGCCGCGTGCCGGGCCGTCTCGACCAGGTGCCGGTCGACGGTGAACAGGTGCACCGGGCTGTGCTGCGGCAGGCTGCGGACCCGGGCCCATTCGGGCAGCCAGTTCACCACCAGGCCGTACCGGTCGCAGGCCTCCCAGATCGAGATCATCGAGGGGCCGCTGCCCAGCAGCGTGAGCAGGGCGTCCCGGGCGGGCGCCGGCCACGGCTGGGGCATCGGCGCGGCGAACCCGCCGAGCCACTCCAGGGTCGCGTGCGCGATCGGCAGCTCGGCCCGGGCCGCGGCGGCGGCGACCCGCAGCGGCAGCGTCGGATCGGGCCGCGGGGTCACCGCGGCCCGCGCCAGGACCACCTCGCCGTGCTGCTCGACGACGTCCCGGGCGAGCGGCCGGCGCTCCGCGTGGCCGCGCGTGCCGGGCGACGACCAGCGCTCCACCGCACGCCAGGCGTCGTCGCTGGCATAGGCGATGGTGCGGGCCGCCTCGGCGATGCGCCGCAGCACCTCGTCGCGGTCGCCGAGGTCGAGCAGCTCGGCGACCTCGTCGCGGTCCTGGGCCAGGAGCCGGTCGACCCGGCGGCCACGCACCGCGTGCAGCGCGTCGCGGACGTCGAGCAGATTGCGGTAGGCGCCGCGGACCGGCGGGCGGGGGCCGTCGGCGACGCCGGCGAAGCCGATGCCACGCAGCACGCCCACGTCGCGCAGCCCGCCGCGGGACTCCTTGACGTCGCCCTCGAGCAGGAACGCCAGCTCCCCGTGGGAGTCCCAGCGGGCCTGGGTCAGCGCCCGCAGCGAGGGCAGCAGGTGGCGGGCCTCGCGCCGCCACTGCGCGACCGCGTCGGTGTGCAGGCGGGCCAGCAGGGCGGCGTCGCCGGCGACCAGCCGCGCGTCGAGCAGCCCGAGGGCGACCTTCAGGTCCTCCCGGGCCAGCGTGAGGGCCTGCTCGGGGGTCCGGGTCGAGTGGTCGAGGGCGAACTTGGCGTCCCAGATCTGATACCAGATCCGGGTGCCGAGCTCGTCGGCAGCGGCCGAGTGCTCCGGGACATGCAGCAACACCAGGTCAAGGTCGCTGCGCGGGGCGCACTCGCGCCGTCCGAGCCCACCCACCGCAACCAGGGCGAACCCCGTTGAAGAACCGCCCACCGAGTCGTAGACAGCGGCGAGCCAGGCGTCCAGCGCCGCGGAGCGCGCGGCCCGCGCGGCGGCGCCCGCCCCGGTGGAAAGGACCGGAACGGGCGCCGACGGTTGTGTCATGTGATCAGTATTCAGGTGTGTTCAGTCCTCAGAGCGCGTCGAGGCCGCGCTCGCCGGTGCGGACCCGGATGACCTCGTCGACCGAGGTGACCCACACCTTGCCGTCACCGATCTTGCCGGTGCGGGCGGCGGTGACGATGGCGTCCACGACCTTCTCGAAGTCCAGCTCGTCGGTGACGATCTCGACGCGGATCTTCGGGACGAACTCCACCGTGTACTCCGCACCGCGGTAGACCTCGGTGTGGCCCTTCTGACGTCCGTATCCCTGAACCTCGCTCACGGTCAGGCCGGCCACACCAAGTGCGTGCAGGGCCTCTTTCACCGCGTCGAGCTGGTACGGCTTGATGACCGCGGTCACCAGCTTCATGCCCATTCCCTCCGTCATCCCTCGACGCTAACCGGCAACTGATTCAGACGCCGGGGCTTGTGCCGCCGGTGCCTCTGATGCACCCTTACCGATCCCGGCCAGAGCGAAGGCGCCGGCCGCGCCGCTGCCACTGCCCGGGTTGTTCAGGTCGTAGCCACTCTCGGCGTGCTCCGCGATGTCGATGCCCTCCACCTCGGCCTCGGCGGTGACCCGGAAGCCGACCGTCTTCTCGATGATGAAGGCGAGGACGAAGGCGACCGCGAACGAGTAGACCGTCACGATAGCGCTCGCACCGGCCTGCGCACCCAGCTGGGCCGCGCCACCACCGAAGAACAGACCGTCCTTGGCGCCGACAACGTCGGTGATCGCCGAGTTGAGGTCCGAGTTGGCGAAGAAGCCCAGGGCCAGGGAGCCGAGCCAGCCACCGACGAAGTGGACACCCACGACGTCGAGCGAGTCATCGAAGCCGAAGCGGTACTTGAGGCTGACCGCGAGGGCGCAGAGGATACCGGCCGCGAGGCCGAGCAGGACGGCGGCCCACGAGTCGATGAAGCCACAGGCGGGGGTGATCGCGACCAGACCGGCGATGGCACCGGACGAGGCACCGACCAGGGTCGGCTTGCGGTCACGAATCCACTCGACGATGACCCAGCCGAGCACGGCCGCGGCGGTGGCGACCTGGGTGTTGACGAACGCAAGACCGGTCACACCGTCGACGGTGAGCTCGGAACCGGCGTTGAAACCGAACCAGCCGAACCACAGCAGACCGGCGCCGAGGGCGACGAACGGCACGTTGTGCGGCTTCATGCTCTCCCGCGGCCAGCCGATGCGCTTGCCGAGGACCAGTGCCACACCGAGTGCTGCCGCACCGGCGTTGATGTGGACCGCGGTGCCACCGGCGAAGTCGAGCGGGTGAAGCTTCTGGAAGATCCAGCCGCCGCCCCACACGTTGTGGGCGACCGGGAAGTAGACCAGCGTGGCCCAGCCGAACGCGAAGAGCAGCCAGCCGGCGAACTTGGCCCGGTCGGCGATCGCGCCGCTGATCAGGGCGACCGTGATGACGGCGAACGTCATCTGGAACACCATGAACACGTAGGTCGGGATGCCGATGCCGCTCGGGTTGTCGTCGGTGGCACCCCAGAACAGGTCCGTGTAGGTCTTCGAACCGAGGTAGTCACCGAGGTTACCGATGAAGCCACCCGCGGTGTCGGTGCCGAACGACGCCGAGAAACCGTAGAACAGCCAGAGGATGCTGACGAGCCCGATCGTCGAGAAGCTCATCATCATCATGTTGAGGACGCCCTTGGAACGGTTCAGGCCACCGTAGAACAGTGCCAGACCCGGCGTCATGAGCAGCACGAGCGCTGTCGAAACCAGCAACCAGGCGGTATTACCGGTATCGATGGTCGCTTCAGGCACGCTGGCCTCCTAGTAGTCGAGATCCTCCCTCCCGACCTCGAGGCAGCGCTGCCCTGTCAGCCGGTTGCGCGAGAGCTTCCAGGGCCCACGTTTCGCGCACCGGCGCTGAGCGGTTTCTAAGGCGTCACGTCATGTTTCCAGCGTGTGAAGAAACCTTCACACGCTGGACAAGCCCTATCGAAGGGCATATTCGAGCGTGTGCCGTTCGTAGTCGATGAGCCGCAGGTCACGGACCGGACGGCGCAGGTGCCCCTTGTGCACGATGCGCACGAAGGCCGGGTCCCCGGCGGCCGCCATCCGACGAATGCCCTCGATGTGATCGACGATCCGTTTCCGGATGACACGCACGAGGCGGTGCCGGTCACGAGGGGTCAGCCCGTACGCGTCAGCGAACATGCGCAGCCGGCGTGGGCGGTTCGGCCGCTTCCAGCCCAGCGTGTAGGAGTCCCGGTCGGAGAAGAGCGGCACCCAGGTCCAGGCCGCATACGCGACGTCGTAGATCCTGGCGCCCGGCGAGGCGAGGTCGAAGTCGATCAGCGACAACGTCCCGTCGGGCCGCCAGATGACGTTGTGCGGCGCCGCGTCGTGGTGACAGATCACCTCGGTGTCCGGCGGTGGCGGGCCGAAGGAGCGCCACACCGCGTTGGGCGGCGGACGGAACCCGGCCTGCGCGTCGTGGAACATCCGCAGCATCGTCGCCACGGTGACCATCGCCTCGTCGGTCACCCAGTGCGGGGCGAGCGGATAGCCACCCGACTCGCCCTCCAGGTAGGACAGGACCTCACGGCCCCGCTCGTCGATGCCGAACGCCCGCGGCGCGCCGGTGAACCCGACATACTCCAGGTGCCGCAGCAGCGCATGCACCGCCGGCGTCCAGGGGCCGGCGTTGCGGCGCACGGTGTCTCCCGAGCGCACCACGACGGACGTGTTTCCGCCGTGGAGGGGGATCTCCTGCTGCGTCACGTGTAGTCCTTCACGTCCCGGTCGAGTTTCGCATGCCTTGCTAGCGTCCGAGGTTACGCGTCCGTGCCAACGAGTGCGTCGACGAACTGCCGGGCATCGAAGGGCGCCAGATCGTCCGGGCCCTCGCCGAGGCCGACGAGCTTCACCGGGATGCCCAGTTTCCGCTGGACGGCGATGACGATCCCACCCTTGGCGGTGCCGTCGAGCTTCGTGAGCACCACCCCCGTGACGTCGACCACCTCGGTGAAGACCCGCGCCTGCTCCAGGCCGTTCTGGCCGGTGGTGGCGTCGAGGATCAGCAACGTCTCGTCGACCGGCCCGTGCTTCTCCACCACCCGCTTGACCTTGCCCAGCTCATCCATCAGGCCGACCTTGTTCTGCAGCCGCCCGGCGGTGTCGATCAGCACGGTGTCCACACCGGCTTCGATACCCCGTTTGACCGCGTCGAACGCCACCGACGCCGGATCCGCGCCCTCGGGGCCACGGACCACCTCGGCGCCCACCCGGCTGCCCCAGGTGGCGAGCTGCTCGGTGGCCGCCGCCCGGAAGGTGTCGGCGGCGCCCATCACCACGGTGTGGCCGTCGGCGACCAGCACCCGCGCGATCTTGCCGCAGGTGGTCGTCTTCCCCGCGCCGTTGACGCCGACGACCAGCAGGACCGCCGGCCGGCCGTCGCGCTGGGTCGCGGCCAGGCTGCGGTCCATCTCCGGGGCGAGCGCGGCGACGAGCTCGTCGGCGAGCATGCCGCGCAGCTCGGAGGCGGTCGCGGTGCCGTGCACGCGGGCCCGCTCACGGAGCTTGCCGACGATCTCGGTGGTCGCGGCGACCCCGACGTCGGCGCCGATGAGGGTCTCCTCGATCTCGTCCCAGGTGTCGTCGTCGAGCTTGTCACGCGACAGCAGCGTGAGCAGCCCCTTGCCGAACACGTTCTGCGAGCGCGACAGCCGGGCCCGCAGCCGCACCAGGCGCCCGGCGGTCGGCTCGGGGGTCTCGAGCGCCGGCGGCGCCTCGACAACCGGTGGCGCCTCGACGACGGGCGGCGGGGCCTCCACCACCGGTGGTGGCGCCTCGACAACCGGCGGCACCTGCTTCTTCGGCGGTTTCGTCGGTACGGGCGGCGCCTGCTTGGTCGGTGCCGGTGGCGCCTGCTTGGTCGGTGCCGGTGGCACCTGCTTCACCGGCGGAGCGGTCGGCTTCTGCGCCGGTGGAAGGGTCGGTGGCTTGCGGAAACGGGGCGCTACCAGCGCGAGGGTCGCCCCGATCACCACGACGAGCAGCACCAGGCCGAAGACGATGTACGACTCCATGGCAGGAATCCTCCCAGACGACGCGGTCCGGGGCCCGAAGTGGCGCCAGGTCCGCCCACACAGGATCATCTTCAGTGCACCCCCGCAGGCACTGGAGGTCCGCGACATGCCGGAGGACGACTCGCCCCGCAGCCTCGACGAGGATCACGGCCCGCTGGTCCTGGGGCCCGTCCTGCGCCGCGTCGAAGGCGACCGGGCAACGATCTGGGTCGAGACGTCCCATCCGGCGACGGTCGCGGTCGACGCCGCCCCCGCGAGCGGTTCCGCCCGGACCTTCACCGTCCACGGGCACCATTACGCCCTGGTCATGGTGTCCGGGCTGCCCCGGGGCGCCGTGACGCCCTACACCCTGAGCATCGACGGCACCACGGTCTGGCCGCTGCCGGGGGACACCTCCCCACCCTCGGCGATCCGCACGAGGCCGGACGACGCGCCGGTCCGGCTGATCTTCGGCTCCTGCCGCGAGTCGAGTCCGCTGAGCGTGACCCGGTTCCCGCCGGACGCGCTGGACGCCTATGCGGGCCGGCTGATCGAGTCGATCAACGCCGACGCGCCCACGGAGTGGCCCGACCTGCTCGTGCTGCTCGGTGACCAGGTGTACGCCGACGAGACGCCCGAGAAGATCCAGAAGTGGCTCGGCCGGCGGAAGCGCCGCGCCGACGCGCCGGAGAAGCAGGTCGTGGACTTCCACGAGTACACCAAGCTCTACCTCGACTCCTGGGGCGACCCGGAGATCCGCTGGCTGCTGTCCACCGTGCCCAGCGTGATGATCTTCGACGACCACGAGATCATCGACGACTGGAACACCTCCGACCGCTGGCGCACGTCCATGGCCGCGCTGTCGTGGTGGGAGGAGCGCATCCGGGCCGGCCTGTCCTCCTACTGGGTCTACCAGCACCTCGGCAACATCGCCCCGAGCGCACTGGCCGACGACCCGGTGTATGCAGCCGTCCTTTCGGCCGGCGGCGATGCCACCGAGGTGCTCGACGCGTTCGGCACCCGCGCCGACCACGAGCCCACGTCGTACCGGTGGAGCTACACCATCGACATCGACCGCACCCGCCTCGTCGTCGTCGACAACCGCGCCGCCCGCGTCCTGGCCCGCGGCCACCGGGCGATGCTGGCGGAGTCGGAGTGGACCTGGTTCACCGAGCAGATCCCCGGCGACTACGACCACCTGCTGATCGGCTCCTCGCTGCCGTGGCTGCTGCCCCCGGCCATCCACCACCTGGAGGCCGCCACCGAGCGGCTGGCCGAGTCGCCCCGCAACTGGGTCTCCAAGATCGGCGAGAAGCTCCGCCAGGCCGTCGACCTGGAGCACTGGGCCGCGTTCAAGCGCTCGTTCGACGCCCTCACCGCCCTGCTCAGCCAGGTCGGCGCCGGCCAGGGCGGCGTCTCACCGCCACCGGCGTCGATCAGTGTGCTCTCCGGCGACGTGCACCACTCCTACGCTGCCCGCGCCGTGCTCGGACCCGACGTGGTCAGCCCGGTCCACCAGCTGACCTGCTCCCCGGTGCACAACGACATGCCGAGGTACATCCGCCCCGCGATGAAGTTCGGCTGGAACCCGCCCGCCGCGAAGCTGATGCGCTCCCTGGCCCGCTCCGTCGGCCTGCCCCCGCCGCCGGTGCGCTGGGCCAAGACCGCCGACCCCTACTTCGGCAACGCCGTCGGGGTGCTCCTGCTCGACGGCCGCTCCGCGCACGTCACGGTCGAGGGCACCCGGCCCGACAAGACCCTCGGCGAGGTGGCCTCGCTCAAGCTGACCTGACCCCTCCCACCGGGGGCACGGTCACCGGTTCCCGCTCCAGCGCCGCCCACGTCCACACCGTCGCCACCCGCGCCCGTCCGGTGAGATACCCCACAGCGGGCTCCCGGATGGGCGCGAACCACATCCGCCCCAGCCGCTCCACCGCCGCCGCGAGCGGCACCCACTCCCCCGACCCGTCGTGCGGCCCGACCCCGGTCACCTCGAAGCCGAACATCTCGTAGCCGGCGCCGCCGGCGGTGTACCGGGCGATCCACAGCAGCCGCTCGGCCGTCACCGCCGTGAAGCCGGCCTCCTGCGCCACCTTCGCCAGCAGCGGCTCGCCGGGCCCTACCGCTCCGCCGGGCAACGCCCAGACGAGGTCGCCGTCGAGGGTCTCGCTGACCAGCAGGACGTCCTTGCCCCGCCGCACGACCGCGCCGACTGCCAGCTGCTCCGCCATGTGGCAAACCTACGGTTGCCGTCATGCCCTGCAAACACATCACCCGGGTACAGGTACGGTCGCGGCCGTCCACGGCCGCGGGCTTGTCGCGACCGTCAGGTCGCGGCTGCGCAACTGTCCGCGGAGGTGGCAGGGAAGGCCGCCAAGGCCTGACCGGTGGCTGACGGGAGCGGCGGACCTCGCGCTCGACGGACCGGAGCAGGAAACGTTGACCTTGGACACTTTTGTCATGCCAGGGCGCGACGAAAGTGTCCAAGGTCAACAATGGGGTCAGCTCGAATAGGCCTCCAGTTCGAAGATGCGGGCGGCGGTATCCGAGTCGTTCGTCGGGGTGATCACGTTCAGGCGGAGATGTCGGGCGGTCACCGGGGTGAACGTGTGCGTGGTCGTGCTCGCCGTGTTGTTCCTCACCTGGGCGACCGTCGTCCAGGTGTTGCCGTCCAGGCTGGTCTGCAGGTCGAAGTCCTTCGTGTTCCAGCTGGTCTTCTCGCCGCCGGCGCCCGAGTGGCGCAGGACGACCCGGCCGACCTGCTGGTTCGAGCCCAGATCGACGCGCAGCCACTTGTTGGCGCCCAGGGCGCACCACTTGTCGGAGAGGCCGCCCGTCCAGCTGCCGTTGACGGCCTTGGCGGGTGCCTCGGCCGCGGCGCACTGCGACGACGCGGTGGCCGGCTTGTTCAGCGCCAGGTTCGTGACCGGCGGCGTCGTCTCCGGCACGAACAGCTTGATGTCGGTGAGGCTGGCGGAGCCCTCGTAGACGTTGGTGTAGAGGTCACCGATCACGAACGAGTCGGGATAGGCGGACCCCGATGGCCACTGGTTGGGCCAGGTGGTGCTGCCGAAGTCGTCGTTCTGGACCAGGTTGCCGTTGAACTGTCCGTTGTATCCGGCGGCGGTGGTGTTGTAGTGCCAGATCGGCACGTTGTTGACCACGAAGTCGCGGTGGAAGCGCAGCGTGCGCTGGCCGGAGCGGGCGAAGTTGCCGCTCGCCTCGAGGGTGTAGCCGGTCGCGTCGCGTTCGATGGCGAACGTGTAGTACTCGTTCGGCATCAGCTCCGGCTGCAGCTCGCCGGCGCTGGAGAGCTGGTTCTCGGCCGCGCCGCCGGAGCAGCTGGTCATGAACCACTGGGAGTTGCCGGGCAGGCCGCCCGCGCCGGGGTTCCAGTTCGGCATCCCGGAGATCCACATGTTGACGGTGTTGAAGTTGCCGTCGCGGTAGTTGTAGTAGGTGTTGTTGGCCGCGTTGCAGACCCGGCCGCCGGTGCCCGAGCCGACCCGGTCGGGGTGCTGGGAGAAGGAGTCCATCAGCACCTTGCGGTGGTAGTGCCAGAAGTGGTTGTTGCGGGGCGCCGGGTTCGCGAAGTCCACGATGGACAGGAAGTGGAAGCCGTTGTACCCGTACGGCCCGGCCCGCACGTCCTGCCACTCGCAGTAGGGCACGGCCGCGTTGCCGCTCCAGCCGGGACTGTTGGAGCCCTCGCCCCACGGGTGCTGGGTCTTGCATCCGGCGGTGCTGTAGCCGTTGACCCGGCCGCCGTAGTTGATGGTGCCGTTGCGCTTGCCGCCGAAGTCGATCGTCTTGAGCTTGTATTCGATGCGGTACTGGTCGGGCAGCGCCTGCGTCGGCCGGAAGATCGCGCCGCCGGTGCTCTCGGGGACGTTGAGGACTGCGGCGCTGGCCCCGCCGACGGTGGCGGTGGTGATCGACGGCGGCGCCTCCAGCACGCCGTCCTTGTTGAAGTCGCGGGCGGACAGGGAGGCGGTGAGCCAGCCGTTCTGGCCGACCGTGAACTCCTTGCGGTAGGTGTCGAAGGAGTTGAACTGGGTGGTCCAGGCCGGGCCGTAGTCGTTGCGGTACCACTGCCCGGCGTCGTCGGTGATCGTGTCGAACGGGTTGGCGTAGGTCTCCCGGACCCACGGCGCGTTGCCGGTGTTGATGGGCTGGGCGAAGTTCTCGGAGTACAGCAGGCGCCAGGTCGGCGCGGCGGCGGCGGGGGCGGCCGGGATCGCGATCAGTGACCCGGCGACCAAGACCCCGGTGAGCAGTCGTCTCACAACAGGCTCCTAGAGGTATTGGGACGCGTTGTCCTTGGTGATCTGCGGCGACGGCACGACGGTGTCCTTCTCGACCTTGGCGCCGCCGAGCACGTCGACGGTGCGGTCCAGGGCGAGCTTGCCGATCACGTTCGGACTGTTGAGGCCGGTGACGACGTAGTTGGTGCCGTCGAGGATGGCCTTGAGCGCCTCGGCCTGGCCGTCGACGCCGGCCAGGACGATCTGGTTCGTCTTGCCGGCCGAGGCGATCGCCCGCTGCGCGCCGAGGCACATGGCGTCGTTCTCGCAGAAGACGGCGACAAGGTCGGGGTGCTTGGCGAGCAGACCCTCCATGACCGTGAGCCCGCCGTCGGAGCCCCAGTTGCCGAAGTCGGGGGCCTCGACCAGGGTGATGTCGGACTTGGTACTGAGCACCGACTTCAACCCGTTGGTGCGGGCCAGACCGATCGAGTTGTCGGCCGGGCCGCCCTTGATGATCGCGACCTTGCCCTTGACCTTGGCCGCGAGGAACTCGCCGTCCTGCTTGCCGATGGCCTCGTTGTCGGGCCCGATCCAGCTGGTGTACTCGCCGGTGGCGAACTTCCGGTCGACCAGCACGACGGGCTTCTTCGCCGCCTTGATCGCGTTCAGGGCGGCCGGCGCCGACTCGAGCGGGCCGCCGGAGATGATGATCGCGTCGACGTTCTTGCTGAGCAGGTCCTCGACGTTGGCGGCGAGCTTGGCGGCGTCGCCCCCGGCGTCGGTGCTGACGATCTTCACGTTGCCCTTGGTCTTGGCCTGCGCGGCGATGGCGGCGTCCATGCCGCTGAAGTACGGTCCGCTGAGCAGGAAGTTCGCGACCCCGATCGTGTAGCTGTCCTTCTTGCCGGCTTTTTCCTCGCTGCAGCCCGCCAGGCCGAGCGCCGCCACCAGCAGCAGGGATAAGGCTCTTCTCATGCGCGTCCCTTCACGGAGTCAGAACGCGGCCGCCGCGTGCGCTGCACGAGGATGACCGCGATGATGATCAGTCCCTTGAGCACCTGCTGCCAGAACGACTGCACGCCGTACAGGTTGAGCAGGTTGTTGATCAGGACCAGGACGAGCACCCCGCCGAAGGCACCCTTCGCCGAACCCCGGCCGCCGGACAGGCTCGCGCCGCCGATGACGCAGGCCGCGATCGCGTCGAGCTCGAAAGCGACCCCGACGCTGGGTTGTGCAATGCCGACTCTGCTGGTGAGGATGATTCCGGCGAGTCCGGCACAGAGACCGCTGATGGTGTAGGCGAGCACGATGTGCCGACGCACGTCGATGCCCGCCAGGCGGACCGTCTCGGCGTTGCCGCCGATGGCGATGATCGAGCGCCCGGGTGGCGTCCGGGCCAGGAAGGCACCGCCGATGCCGAAGACGGCCAGCATGATCAGCGTGATCAGGGGGATGGGGCCGACCATGGCCGAGCCCAGCGTGAGGAAGCCGGGGTCGGTCGGTGCGATCGGCACCTCCGAGTAGACGAACGCGAGCCCGCGGATCGTGGTGAGCGCCGCGAGGGTGACGACGAACGGCGCGAGCTCGAACCGGGCCACGAGGACGCCGTTGACCGCGCCGAACGCGATCCCGCTCGCGACGCCGACCAGCATCGCCAGGGGGATCGGCAGGTCCGCGACGAGCCCCGCGGTCACGATCCCGCTGAACGCGACGACCGAGCCCACGGACAGGTCGATGCCGCCGGTGAGGATGACCACGAGCATGCCGAAGGCGAGCAACCCGGTGGTCACCATCTGTTTGAGCAGGTTGGTGAGGTTGGTGGTGGTGAGAAAGCTCTCGGACGTGGTGGCGGCCACGACGATGAGCGCGGCGATAAGCAGCGTGAACGCCGCCTCGACCGTGACGTCCCGGCCGCGGACGCGGACTGCCAAGGTTGTCATGCTGCGATCGCCCTTTCCAGGACCTGTTCCTCGGTGGTGCCCTCCGACGGCAGTTCGCCGGTGAGCCGGCCCTGGCGCATGACGAGGACCCGGTCGGTGGCGCCGAGCACCTCGGTCAGGTCGGAGGAGATGAGCAGCACGGCGAGGCCGTCGCGGGCCAGGCCGTCGATCATGCGGTAGATGTCGACCCGGGTCGCCATGTCCACGCCCCGGGTGGGTTCGTCGAGGATCAGCACCCGCGGACCCGTGAGCAGCCACTTCGCCAGCACGACCTTCTGCTGGTTTCCGCCGCTCAGGTGCACGACCGGCATGGTCGCGCAGCCCTGGGGTGCGATGGCCAGATCCCGGATCATGGCGGCCGCGTCGGTCCGCTGTCGCCGGCGGTCGATGAGCGGCCCGCGGGCGGTGGAGCGCCAGGTGGTGAGCCCGATGTTGTCCCGCACGGTCATGCCGAGGACGAGGCCGCTGCCGGCCCGGTCCTCGGTGACCATCGCCACGCCGGCGCGGATCGCCTCCCCGGGACTGCGGAACGCCGCGCCGGCGGTCGGCCTGGCTGCGCCGAAGACGCACGCGGCGAGTTCGGTGCGACCCGATCCGACCAGGCCGAACAGCCCGACGATCTCCCCGGCCCGCAGCGTGAACGACACGCCGTCGAACTCCCCCGTCCGGCCGAGCCCGGCGACGGTCAGCAGCGGCCCGCCCGGGGCGGGCCGCCGCTCGGGGTAGATGCGGTCGAGGGTCCGGCCCGCCATGAGCCGGATGAGCGAGCCCTCGTCGGTCGCGTCCGGCGTGGTCGTCGCGACGACGCGGCCGTCCTTGACCACGACGATCCGGGTGGCGAGTTCGAGGACCTCGGCGAGGCGGTGCGACACGTACACCACCAGGACCCCGCGCGACTGCAGGCGCCGGATCAGCGCGAACAGCGCGTCGAGGTCGGCGCCGGCGAGGACCGCGGAGGGTTCGTCGAGGACCAGGACGCGGGGCTCGCTCACGAGGGCCTTCGCGATCTCGACCATCTGCTGGCGGGCCACGGTCAGCCGGCCGGCCGGGGTCCGCGGGTCGATCACGCCGAACCCGGCCTCCTGCAGCAGCTGCCCGGCCCGGCGGTGCGCGGCGGGCCAGTCGATCAGGCCGAACCGCCGCGGGAAGTTGCCCATCAGCAGGTTCTCCGTGACGGTCAGCTCCGGCACGAGGGAGAGCTCCTGATGGACGGTCCGGATGCCGTGCGCGTGGGCGTCGTGCGGCGAAGTGACGGCCAGTTCGACGCCGTCCCACGTCAGCGCGCCGGAGCTCATCGGCACCGCACCCGAAAGGATCTTGATCAGGGTGGACTTGCCGGCACCGTTGGCGCCCACGATCGCGAGGACCTCGCCGGGTGCGCCGTCCAGCGTCACGCCGTGCAGGACCTCGACGCCGCCGTAGGACTTGTGGACCTCGTGCAGCCGCAGCGTCATCGGAAGGCGTCCATGACGACGACGGTCTTCTGCCGGGTGAAGTCCAGGACGGTGTCGTGGATGCCCTCCCGGTAGCCGCCGGTGTCCTTGGTGCCGCCGAACGGCAGGTTCTCCGCCCGCAGCGCGGTCGAGCCGTTGATCACGACGCCGCCGACGTCCAGGCGCCGGGCGATGCTCAGCGCGCGGGAGATGTCGCGGGTGAAGACGGCGGCGTGCAGCCCGTACGGTGAGGCGTTGGCGAGCCGGACGGCCTCGTCCGGGTCGTCGAAGCGGGCGACCGGCGCCACCGGCCCGAAGATCTCCTCGGCGAAGGCGGGGCTGTCGGCGGGCACGTCGACGAGGACCGTCGGGTCCAGGAAGGCCCGGCTGCGGATCCCGCCGGCGACCAGCCGGGCACCGTCGGCGACGAGCGTCCGGACGGCGTCGAGCACCCGGCCGGCGGCCTCCTCGGCGATGAGCGGGCCGACGTCGGTGGATTCGAGGAGCTGGTCGCCGACCGTCAGCTTGGCGGTCTGCGCGACGAGCGCGTCCACGAACGCGTCGTGCACCGGGGACTGGACGTAGACCCGCTTCACCGCGCAGCAGATCTGGCCGTTGCCGCGGGCGAGCCGGCCGAGGACCACGGCGCGGGCGGCCTCCTCGACGTCGGCGTCGGCGCAGACGATGAGCGCGTCGTTGCCGCCGAGCTCCAGGAACACCTTCTTCAGGGTGCCGGCGGCGCGGCGGGCGATCTCGCGGCCGGCGGCGGTGCTGCCGGTCAGGGTGACGGCGGCGATCCCGGGCAGCTCGGCGAGCTGCTGGCTGGTCTGCGGGCCGCCGACCACGACCTGGTGCGCGTATGCCGGAGCGGCATCCTGCACCATTGCCGCGATCCTGGTCATGGCGAGAGGGCAGCGGGACGGGGGTTGCACGACGACCGCGTTGCCGGCGGCGAGGGCGGCGGCGGCCTTGTGGGCGTACAGCTCGACCGGGTAGTTGAACGGCACGAGCGCGGCGACGACCCCGAGCGGCTCGCGCACGGTGACCGCCAGGTGCTGCTCCAGCCCCGGCACGGCGTCCAGGGGGATCTGCCGGCCGAAGAGCCGGGTCGCCTCCCCCGCGTAGCCACGGAAGATGCGGATCGCGGCCTCGACCTCGCCGCGGGTCTGCTGGATCGGCTTGCCGTTCTCGGCGGCGAGGAGCCGGGCCAGGTCCTCCCGCTCGGCCTCGATCCGGTCGGCGACGCGGCGGAGCAGGTCGGCGCGCTCGTGCGCGGGGGTGGCGGCCATCGCACGCTGACCTTGCTGGGCGCGCTCGACGGTCGCGGCGACCTGTGCCGCGTCGGTCGCCGGCACCTCCCCCAACACTTCCCCGGTGCCGGGATTGCGCACGGTGACAACGGCCATGATGGCTGGGCCCTCCTCGGGGTACGGCGGTCGCGGGCGTGCCCTTTTTTGGCAGGGCAGGTCCGCCGGCGCCGTCCGGCGAGGATGAAGGCAGGACCGCGGTGAGTGAGGGTGGGCTCACCGGAATCGGTCTTTGTTAATGTACCGAACGAACCTCCGAAGTCAAGGTCGGCATACGATCAGGGGCATGAGCTTTTACGACGTCAAGATCGCCGGCCTGCAGGGCGATCCCTTGGACCTCGGCCAGTTCCGCGGCCACCCCGTGCTGGTCGTCAACGTGGCCTCGAAGTGCGGGCTGACCCCGCAGTACGCCGAGCTCGAGGCGCTGCAGAAGGAGTACGCGGACCGCGGCTTCACCGTGCTCGGCGTGCCGTGCAACCAGTTCGGCGGCCAGGAGCCGGGCACCACCGAGGAGATCGCCGAGTTCTGCAGCACCACCTACGGCGTGACCTTCCCCATGACGGAGAAGGTCGAGGTCAACGGCGACGGCCGGCACCCGCTCTACCAGCAGCTGGTCGAGGTCCCGGACGCCGAGGGTCACACCGGCGACATCCGGTGGAACTTCGAGAAGTTCCTGATCGCCTCCGACGGCACGGTCGCGGCGCGGTTCTCGCCCCGGGCGACCCCCAAGTCGGACGAGGTCGTCAAGGCGATCGAGGCGGCGCTCTAGATCGCCAGCGCCTTACGGGCGTAGGTGAAATCGTCGCCGGGCGTGTAGCGGTAGGCCGAGAGGCCTGCCGCTCGCGCCGCGCGGATGTTGCGGTCGGCGTCGTCGATGAAGAGGCACTGCTTCGGGTGCGCGCCGATCAGCGCGCAGGCCGCCCGGAAGTAGCCGGGGGCCGGCTTGTGCACGCTGATCTCCGAGGAGTTGGCGACCGCGTCGAACTGCTTGGTGAGCCCGTGCCGCGCGAGGACGACCGGCAGGTCGTCCATCGCGTTGGTGGCCAGGCCGACCTTCATCCCGGCCTTCCGGACGTCCTTCACGAACTGCAGCACCTCGGGCACGATCTCGCCCTTGTCCTGGTCCCATTCCAGGACGACGGACTCGTCGACGCCCAGGGCCTCGGCGATGGAGGACAGCCACTCCTCGCGCGTGATCTCCCCGGTGATCGCCGGCAGCTGCCGGTCCCACTCGAGGCCGGCGGCAAGGATCGCGCCGGGCTCCAGGCCGTGCCGGGTCTCGATCGCCGCGGCGACGGCCGGGTCGTGCCGGCGCAGCACCCCGTCGAAGTCGATCAGCAGGGCGGTAGGGCGCTGGATCATGCGGCTTCTTCCGTGCGGAGGCGCTGGGAGATGACCTCGGTCACGCCCTGGCGCATGGTGACGCCGTACAGGGCATCGGCGACCTCCATCGTGCGCTTCTGGTGCGTGATGATGATCAGCTGGCTCTTCTCGCGGAGCTGCTCGAAGAGGGTGATCAGGCGGCCGAGGTTGACGTCGTCGAGGGCGGCCTCGACCTCGTCCATGATGTAGAAGGGCGAGGGGCGGGCCCGGAAGATCGCGCACAGCAGGGCGACCGCGGTCAGGGACCGCTCGCCGCCGGACAGCAGCGACAGCCGCTTGATCTTCTTGCCGGGCGGGCGGGCCTCGACCTCGATGCCGGTGGTGAGCATGTCGTCGGGGTCGGTGAGGACCAGGCGGCCCTCGCCGCCGGGGAACAGCACCGCGAAGACCTGCTCGAACTCCCGCGCCGTGTCGTGATAGGCACTGGTGAAGACCTCGAGGATCCGGTCGTCGACGTCCTTGACGACGGTGAGCAGGTCACGGCGGGTGGCCTTGAGGTCCTCGAGCTGGTCGGAGAGGAACTTGAAGCGCTCCTCCATCGCCGCGAACTCCTCCAGGGCCAGGGGGTTGACCTTGCCGAGGAGGTTGAGCTCGCGCTCGGCCTTCGCGGCGCGCTTCTCCTGCGTGGCCCGGTCGAACGGCACCGGCTCGGGCGCCGCCCGGCCCTCGGCCTCGGCGGCGGCCACCTCCGGCGCGGTGGGCGGCACGTCCAGGTCGGGGCCGTACTCGGCGACGAGGGTGTCGGCGTCCAGGCCGAACTCCTCGGCCGAGCGCGCCTCCAGCTGCTCGATGCGCATCCGCTGCTCGGCCCGCGCGACCTCGTCGCGGTGCACGGCGTTGGTGAGGCGGTCCAGCTCGCCGGTGAACTGCTTGGCCCGGCCCCGGACCTCGATCAGCGTCGACTCCCGCTCGGCGCGGGTCTCGGCGAGCGCGTCCCGGGTCTCCTGCGCCTCGGCGATCGAGTCGGCGAGGTTGTCCAGTGCGAGCTGCGCGGCGGCGGCGACCGTCTCGGCGACCTTGGCGCCCCGGGCGCGGGTGGCCTTGCGCGCGGCGGCCCGCTCCCGGGCGGACCGTTCGGCGGCCGCCTGGCGCAGCAGGGCGTCGGCCCGGCCGGCAAGGGCACCCACGCGCTCCTCGGCGGTGCGGACCGCGAGCCGGACCTCCATCTCCTGCTGACGGGCGACGGGCACCTCGCCGGCGAGGTCGTCGCGCTCCATCGTCGAGGGGTCCTCGTCGATCGGGATCTCCTCGGCGAGGGCGAGGCGCTCCTCCAGCTCGGCGAGGCTGGTCACGCCGGACTCGCGGGCGGCCTCCGCCTTGGCCCGCGCCGCGGCGTGCCGCTCGACCTCGGCCTTCGCGGACTTGGCGGCGGCGCCGAACTCGGCGAGGCGGCGGGCGGCGGCGTTGCGGACGCTGTCGGCCTCCTTCTTCGCCGCGGCGGCCTCGGCGACCTGCTCCTTGGCGCCGGTCGCCGCGTGCCGGGCGAGCGCGAGCAGCTCACGGGCCTCGGCGACGCGGTGCTCGGCGTCGACCTTCTGCTGGCGGGCCTCCTCGACGGCGGCCTGGACCTCGATGTAGCTGTGCTGCTTGCCCGACCCACCGGCGGCCGCGTAGGCGCCGAGGACGTCGCCCTCGGGCGTGACGGCGCGCAGGTTGGGCGCGTAGGACACGATCCGCTTCGCGACGGTGAGGTCCGGGGCGAAGACGACGTCACCGATCGCCTTCTCCAGTGCGGGGCGCAGCTCGTCGGGGGCACGGACCAGGTCGAGGGCCCAGGCGGCGCCGGGCGGCAGCGGCACCCGCTCGACCGGCGGAGCGGTGTGCGTCGGCGCGGACGCGATCAGCAGCGCGGCCCGGCCGGCGTCGTCCTGCTTGAGCATCTCCACCGACGCCGTGGCGCCGTCGATGTTGGCGACCGCGACCGCGTCGGCGAGGGCGCCGAGCGCGGCGGCGAGGGCCGCCTCATGCCCGGCCTGCACCGACAGCAGCGCCGCGACGCTGCCGAGCACGCCCGGGATCCGGTCCGCGCGGGCGAGCAGCGTGCCGGCGCCGTCCTTGCGGCGCAGCCCGGTGGCCAGGGCCTCCTCGCGGGCCTTCCACTGGGCGGCGTCCTTCTCGGCCGCGCGCTCGGCGTCGCTGTGCTGCTTGACCTCGTTGTTGATCGCGTCGAGCTCGCGGGTCGCCTCCTGGTGGCGGATCTCCAGGTCGGCGTTGGTGTGGTCGGCCACGGTCGCGCCGGCGCTCGCCTCCTCGTAGAGAGCGGCGGCGTGCTCGGAGCGGGTCTCGGCCTCGGCGAGCTGGACCGACAGTCGCTCGATCTCGTCGGCGGCGGCGGTCGCGCGGCTGCGGGCGGACTCGACCTGGCCGGTGAGCTTGGCCAGGCCCTCCCGCCGGTCGGCGATGGCCTTGTGCGCGGCGACGATCGCCTTCTCCGCGAACGCCAGGCGCCGCTCCATGTCCTGGCGCCGGTCGACGGCCTCGGCGAGCCGCTCCTGGCTGGCCTCCAGGGCAGCGCGCAGCTCGTCCTCCTGCTCCCGGACCTTCTCCGCCTCGGCGGTCAGCTGCTCGGGGTCGCGACCGGGGCGCTCGTCAACCGGGGCGGCCGACAGGTTGCGGTGCCGCTCGGCGGCCAGCTGATGCAGCGAGCGGTAGCGCTCCTGCAGCGTGGAGAGCTGGAACCAGGTGTCCTGCGCCTCGGCGAGCACCGGCGCGTCGGCGGCGTGTTCGGCGTCCAGCATCGCCAGCCGCTCGTTGATCGACTCGACCTCGGCCTCGACCTCCTCGCGGCGGGCCCGCAGCGCGGTCTCGTCGGCGATCTCCTTGTCGAGGGTGGTGCGCAGCGTGGCGAGGTCGTCGGCGAGCAGCCGCAGGCGGGCGTCGCGCAGGTCGGCCTGGATGCCGGCGGCCCGGCGCGCGACCTCTGCCTGCCGGCCGAGCGGCTTGAGCTGACGGCGCAGCTCGGTGGTGAGGTCACCGAGGCGGTTGAGGTTGGCGGCCATCGCGTCGAGCTTGCGGATCGCCTTCTCTTTGCGCTTGCGGTGCTTCAGGACGCCGGCGGCCTCCTCGATGAACGAGCGGCGGTCCTCCGGCCGGGCGTGCAGCACCCCGTCGAGCCGGCCCTGGCCGACGATCACGTGCATCTCGCGGCCGATGCCGGAGTCCGACAGCAGCTCCTGGATGTCGAGCAGGCGGCACTGGTTGCCGTTGATCTCGTATTCGCTCTCGCCGGAGCGGAACATCCGGCGGGTGATCGACACCTCGGTGTAGTCGATCGGCAGTGCACCGTCGGTGTTGTCGATCGTGAGGGTGACCTCGGCGCGACCCAGCGGGGCCCGGCCGGAGGTCCCGGCGAAGATGACGTCCTCCATCTTGCCGCCGCGCAGCGCCTTGGCGCCCTGCTCGCCCAGCACCCAGGAGATCGCGTCGACCACGTTGGACTTGCCCGAGCCGTTGGGCCCGACGACGCACGTGATGCCCGGCTCGAGTCGCAGCGTGGTCGCGGACGCGAAGGACTTGAAGCCCTTGACCGTCAGGCTCTTGAGATGCACGGATCTCCACGGGTCGAAGTAGGTGCGGTACCAGGGCAGACTACCGCCCGGCAGGATACCCAATGCGGCAGCGCCGCACACCATAATGCGCGTTTCCGTGCCTCTTGAACCGCATCACAGGAACCATTCGCAACCATTGTCGACGCTGCGTCGTTACTCGACTGCATGGCGCTTTCCGAATGCGCTGACCGCACGTGATCGCGATACAACCCACGGACATGACTGCGCGCCGAGACCCAGAGGATGTCGGCGCGCGGGTTTGCTATTCAGTTCTGCGTAGGTTCCAGTGGAGAGCGCCGGATCCGCCGGCGTTCTTCTTTCGGGCGAGGGCCTAGGGTCAGGCCATCGCCGGCTCGGCGAGCCGGATCAGGTGATCCGTCTCGGCAGCCGCCGCAGCGAGCCGGTCATTCTCGGCGCGCAGCCGGACGACCTCGAACTCGAGCGCCCGAACCTTGGCACGCAGTTGGGTGACCTCGTCTACGAGGCGCCGATCGGGCGCGCCGCCCACGTGGCCGAAGAGGGCCTTAGCCATATCGTCTCCTTGATAAGCGCAGCCGGTCGGATTCCGGCAAACGCGCGCCCAGCACCCGCGACCGAAGCACTAGGGCATAATTGGGCGCGACTGGCGACCCCTCTATGTTCAGCCCGGGCGGCGACTTAGTCAAGCCGACCGGCATGCCAAACGTCCTGGCCAGGGTGTTCTCACTCACCCGGGTGTGTGATCACACCCCCGTAGCCGATCGTGGCAGTGTGCCACCGGTTGCCCGCAAGCGCCACTGCAAAGTAGCGTCGTGTCGAAGAAAATTCTGACCCGAGGAGACCCGCGATGACGCCTGGCTTGATCGCCCGGCTCGGCGGCCCCACGGGCGTCGCCGCGATCGTCACGGCGATCCTGATCCTCTTCGGCATCGGCGCGGTGGTCGTTCCCGCGCTCTCCGACGGCGGCGGTGAGCCCTCGGCAGCCGCCGCGGCCGCTCAGCCGGCCCCCGCCGCCGGCGGCTCGGAGGAGGCCACCGGGGCGGCCTCCAGCGCCCCCGCACCGAGCACCGCGGTCACCACCGGCAAGGCCAGCCCCACCGTCAACGCCAGTTTCAACAGCGGCTACGAGGACCGGGTCGTCCAGCTGGTCAACGGCGAGCGCCGCAAGGCCAAGTGCGAGCCGCTGCGGATGCACCCGCAGCTGCGGACCGCGGCCAGGGCGCACAGCGCCGACATGGCGGCCCGCGACTTCAGCCGGAGCGAGGGCAGCGACGGCAGCTCCCCCCAGGACCGGGTCAGCAAGGCCGGCTACAGCGGCTTCTCGGACGAGCTGGTGGCCAAGGGCGGCGACGCCGGCGACGTCGTCAAGAGCTGGCTGCGCGACGACAACGACCGCGAGATCCTGCTGGACTGTGCCACGAAGTCGATCGGTGTCGGGGCCGCGATGCGCGGCAAAACGCCCTACTGGACCGTGGACACCGGCCGTGCTTGAGGGGGCCCAGCATCGTTAGTCCGGTCGTGGACCGGGTTCCGACGCTCCTGCCACTGCGGGCGCATCCTCTCGCCCGGCCACACGCATGGGAGATCGTCGCGGGACACGGTGCCGCGTTCACCGTCGTCGTCGACGTCGCGGGAGGTCCCGGCAGCGGGCGCGACCCGGCGTATACGGCCGCCCTGAGCCGGCTGGCCGCCGCCGGCGTGCGGCTGCTCGGCTATGTCGACGTCGACCTGTCCACCAGGCCGGTCGAGCGGATCCGCGCCGATGTGTACCGGTGGGCCGGCTATCCCGTCCAGGGCATCTTCCTCGACAAGGTGCCGGTCAGCCCGCACTCGATCGGCCCGGTCGCCATCGCGGCCCGCCTCGCGCAGCGGGCCGACCTGCCGGACGTCGTGCTCAATCCGGGCGGGCCGCCCGACCAGACCTACCGTGACCTGGGACTGCCGATCTGCGTCTTCGACGGCAGCTGGCGGGACTACCGCCGCTGGAACGGCGCGGGCGCGCTCCCCGGCGACGGGCACCTCGTGCACGCCGTGCCGCCGTGGGAGCTCGACGAGGCGGCCCGGTTGCAGGTCTCGCGGGGCGCGGGCTTCGGCATCGTGACCGACCTCGGCGCCCCCGACCCCTACGCCGACCTGCCCGCCTGGTGCGGTCAGGTGCCGGGCCTCGCCGAGCTGAACCCGCCGACGCCGACGCCGCGCCGGCCCCGGCCGCACCGGTTGATCAACGCGGGCTCCGGGCTGCCGGGATCCGCGGCCGCGGCTGGCAGCGCGGGCAGGAGTAGGACGACCGGTTCATGAACGCCTCACGGCGGATCGGACTGCCGCAGCGCCCACAAGGCTCGCCCTCGCGCCCGTAGGCGTTGAGCGAGCGGTCGAAGTAGCCGCTCTCGCCGTTGACGTTGACGTAGAGCGCGTCGAAGCTGGTGCCGCCCTGCCCGATCGCCTCGTTGAGCACGTCACGGACGTGCCCGAGCAGCCGCCGCACCACCGGGCGGGACAGCTGGTCGGTCTGCCGGGCACCGTGCAGCTTCGCCCGCCACAGGGCCTCGTCGGCGTAGATGTTGCCGACCCCGGAGATCAGGGTCTGGTCGAGCAGCGCCCGCTTGACGTCGGTCCGGCGGCGGCGCAGGTGCTCCACGAACGCGTCGTCGGAGAACGACGGGTCGACCGGGTCGAGCGCGATGTGCGCCAGCTCGGCGGGCAGGACCGCGCCGCCGCTGGACACCGCCAGCCCCCCGAACGTGCGCTGGTCGACGAACCGCAGCTCCGGGCCGTCGTCGTCGAAGCTGAACCGGACCCGCAGGTGGATCTCCGCGGGCGCCTCGACCGGCTGCATGAGCAGCTGGCCGGACATCCCGAGGTGACCGACGAGGGCGTCCTCGTCGTCGAGCGGGAGCCACAGGTACTTGCCGCGGCGCTGGACGGCACCGACGAGCCGGCCGGCGAGGACGTCGGCGAAGTGGACGGCGCCGGGCAGGTGGCGGCGGATCGCCCGCGGGTGCAGCACCTCGACGGTCGTGATGCGCCGGCCGGAGACCCATTTGTCGAGTCCGCGGCGGACGGTCTCGACCTCGGGAAGCTCAGGCATCGGTCTCCAAAGGGGGTCAGATCGCGTAATGCCAGACGGTGATCAGGTACGAGCCGTACCACAGCCCGAACGCCGCACAGCCCGACAACACTAGCGCCGCCGTGCGGGGCTTCGCCCGTCCGAGTGCGACCGCCGGCGGGACGAGGATCAGCAGCACCGGGACCAGCAGCCGCGGCTTGGAGTGGTAGTAGCCGCCCTGGCCGAGGACCAGGACGAGGGCGATCAGGCCGTACACCAGCAGCGGCGGCCACACCCGCTGCGCCACCGCGATGGCGGCCAGCACGACGACGCCGATGACCATCCAGGCGATGCTCACCTGGATCCAGCCGTCGCCGGTGCGCAGCGCGTTGCGGACGAACTCGAACGTGGACTTGCCGTAATCGAACGTGGTGCCCCAGCCGGCGGTCTGGATGTCGAACCAGGCGCCGAGGTCGCCGACGCGCAGGCCGACCCACAGCAGGTAGCCGGGGACGCCGGCGAGCGCGACGGCGGCGGCGGTGATCGGCTGCCAGGCGGGGGCGTCCCGCACGGTGGGGGCGTCGGCCTTGAAGCGGCTGGAACGACGTCGCGTCTCTTCGATGACGGGCTCGTCGGAATCCTGCTCGCGGGCGGCGCGGCGGCTGCGGTGCACCGCCATCCCAGCCGCGACCGCGAGGCCGATCGCGGCGGCGGCGCCGGTCGGCCGGGACAGCGCGGCCCCCAGGCCGAACAGCCCGGCGAGGAGCCAGTCGCCGCGGTGCGCGAAGAGCAGCATGCCGGCGACCATCGCGACGAACAGCGCCTCCGAATACGCCATCGACAGCGCCATCGACATCGGCTGGGTGCAGAACAGGGCGGTGAGCGCCAGGCCGACCCGCTGGTCGTACAGGCGGGTGCCGAGCGCGCACACCAGGATTGCGGCGAACGCCCCGGCGATCCACGCCACGGTGATCGCCGCCGTGCCGACCTCCAGGCCGGTGACGAGGTGCACGATCCGCACGAGCATCGGGTACCCGGGGAAGAACGCCAGGCCGTTGCCGGTCAGCGCGCCCTCGGTGGTGTAGCTGTACCCGGCCGGGTAGCCCTCCTCGGCGAGGCGGACGAAGTGGCCGCCGTCCCAGGCGAGCAGGCGGCTACGGACCTCGCCGTTGTCGGCCATCCACCAGACGAACGCCAGCTGCAGCAGGCGGCTCAGCGCGTAGACGGCCAGCGGGAGGGCCCACACGATCTGGGTGCCCCGGCGCCGGGCGACCTCAGTCACCGTGGCCATCGTCGCCCTTCTCCGCCGGCCGCGCGGACAGCTCCCGCCAGGCCGCCTCGGCGGCGCGCTGCTCGGCCTCCTTCTTGCTGCCGCCCTGCGAACCGCCGTAGCGCCGCTTGGCGACGATCACCCAGGCGGTGAAGCGCTTGGCGTGGTCGGGGCCCTCCTCGTCGATGCGGTACTCGGGGACACCGAGACCACGTCCGGCGGTGAGCTCCTGCAGGCTGGTCTTCCAGTCGAGCCCGGCGCCGCGCAGGGCGGCCTCGGCCATCAGCTCGTCGAACAGCTTGTGGATCACCGTCGCGGCGGTGTCCAGCCCGTACTGGAGGTAGATCGCGCCGATGAGCGCCTCGAGGGTGTCGGCGAGGATGCTGGCCTTGTTGCGGCCGCCGGTCGCCTCCTCGCCCTTGCCGAGCAGCAGGTACGGGCCGATGCCCTCCGGACCGAGCCGCCGGGCGACGTCGGCGAGGGCGCGCATGTTGACCACGCTCGCGCGCAGCTTCGCCAGCTGCCCCTCGGCGAGGTCGGGGTGGTTGTTGAACAGCGCGGTGGTGATCACCACCCCGAGCACCGCGTCGCCGAGGAACTCGAGCCGCTCGTTGGTGGGCAGGCCGCCGTTCTCGTAGGCGAAGGACCGGTGGGTCAACGCCCGCCGGAGCATGTCGGGCTCGAGGTCCACCTCGAAGGCGGCCCCGAGCGGGGTCGGGTTCGTCACGAGCGCTCCCCTATTGCGTCACGGATGGTGAGGCCGCCGGCCGAGGAGAGTTCGGTCAGCAGATCGTCGGCGAGCCCGGCCACTGCGGGGATGACCCCCTCGCGGTGCAGGCGGGCGGCGAGGGCGATGCCGGAGGCGATGTCGGGACCGTCGGCGGAGCCGTGGCAGACCACGACGGTGCCGCTGACCCCGAGCAGGGCCGCCCCCTGCTCCGCCTTCCGCTGCCTGGCGGTGGCGCCTTCGAGGCCCTTGAGCAGGATGTTGCCAGTGAAGCCGTCGGTGACGATCACGTCGGCCGGGCCGCCGAGCGGGACGTCGTGGCCTTCCACCAGACCGATGTAGCGCCCACCGGCGGGCAGGACGGTGTCGTGCAGGGCGACCGCGACGGCCCGCCGGAGCCGGTCGCCCTTGCCCGGTTCGCTGCCGATGGACAGCAGGCCGACGCGGGGTTCGGCCACGCCGAGCGCGGTGGCGGCGTACGCGGCGCCGAGCACCGCGTGCTGCACCAGCTCCAGCATGGTGCCGTCGATCGTCACGCCGACGTCGAGCAGCAGCACCGGGCCGTGCGCGGTGGGCACGTGCGCGGCGAGACCCGGCCGGCGCACCCCGGGGAGGCGGCCGAGGACGTGGGCGGAGGCGGCGACTGCGGCGCCGCTGGAGCCCGCGGAGACCATCGCGTCGGCGCGACCGCCGTAGACCGCCTCGGCGGCGGCCCGGACGGTGGACTCCCGCCGGACGTGGCGCAACGGCGAGTCGCCCATGCCGACGGTGCGGTCGACCACGCTGACACCGACGCGCTCGCGGTCGTGGACCGCGAGCGCGCCGAGGACCTCGTCGGCCGTCTCACGCGGCCCTACGAGGAGGAGATGCAGGTCTGGGTCGGCGCTGCACGCGCGCAGAGCGCCGTCAACCACGACGGCGGGAGCACTGTCCCCGCCGAGGAGGTCGACGGCGATCCGCGCGGTGCCGGACGGGGGCTGCCCGCCGTGCGGCGACCTGTCGGATCGCGTCATCCGGATCCGGAAATCAGACCTCGATGACCTGACGGCCGTTGTACGTGCCGCAGACCGAGCAGGCAGCGTGGGACAGCTTCGGAGAGCGGCACTGCGGGCACGGCTGCGTCTGCACCGCGACGGCTTTCCACTGGCTCCGGCGCGACCGGGTGTTGCTGCGCGACATCTTCCGCTTCGGAACGGCCACGGGTCTTACTCCTCTGAGTGCTTGATCTGGGTCAGGGCGGCCCAGCGCGGGTCGACCTGCTCGTGGTTGTGACCCGCGGGCAGCTCATCCAGCGGCACCCCGCAGTCGGGGCACAGCCCTGGGCAGTCTTCACGGCACACGGGGTTGGCGGCCAGGGAGAGCACCACCGCGTCCCGCAGTGCCGGCTCCAGGTCGATCAGGTCGCCCTGCAGCCTTCCGACCTCGTCCTCGTCGGTCGTCTCGTCCGTCGTGCTGTGCTCATAGGCATAGAACTCTTGGATCGGGACGTCCAACGTGGCACTGATCGGGCGCAGGCAGCGTCCGCACTCGCCCACCAGCGGGCCGGTGACGGTGCCGGAGACGAGAACGCCTTCTGACACCGACTCCATCCGCAGCTGGAGGTCGAGCTCGGCGCCGACAGGCACGCCGATCAGCTCCAGACCGAGGTCCTTGGGTGCCGGCACTTGGCGCGACACCGCATGCAGAGCGCCCGGTCGCCGGGGCAGGTCTCTCGTCTCGAGGACCAGCGGCTTGCGGGGATCCAGTTGCGGGTGCGATTGATGTGGCATCTTCAGACTCCGGCCAGGCAGGGCCGACGGACAAGGCTACCCGAGCGGCAGATCTCCCGTCGAATCGCCCCTGCGTTCGTCAGAAAGGCAGCGGCCGGTCGTCGTCGCCGGACGGTGTGAACGAGCCTATCTCGCGCAGTGCGTGCATCTTGTCGCGGCCTCGCTCGATCGAGGCGAGGGAGCGGGTGAGGAACTGCTCGAAGTTTGCCAGGGCCGTGTCCACGTAGTCGTCGACCTCGTCACGGAGCCGCTGGGTCTCGGCCCGCGCCTCGTTGATCATGCGCGACGCCTCGTGCTCGGCGGACACGACGATCTCGTTGATCGACACGAGCCGGTTGTGCTCCGACTCGGCCTCCGTGATGATCCGCTCGGCCTCGCGGCGCCCCGCGTCGACGATCTTGTCCCGCTCGTCGAGCAGCGCCGTGGCCCGCCGTAGCTCACCCGGCAGGTCGGCGCGCAGCTGGTCGAGCAGGTTGATCATCTCGGCGCGGTCGGCCACGAAGTTGCTCCGCGACATCGGCGCCGACCGTGCACCCTCGACCAGCGCGATGATCTGGTCGATGCTCTCGAGCGGATCCACTTGCGGTCACTCCCTGTCCCCACGGCAAACAACGTCCACCATCATGCGGCCCAAACCATGATGCCGCTCCATCGCCACACTGAAAGCCCTCAGTTTCAGGGTTTTACGAGCCTTTCTCGCAGCAGGTTTGCCACAAGGTCGGGCACATGCGGCGAAACGTCGCCGCCCCATTTGGCGACCTCTTTGATGAGGCTCGACGAGACGAAGGAGTACTTCGGGTTGGTCGGCATGAAGAGCGTCTCGATCGCGCTGAGCCCGTAGTTCATCTGCGCCATCTGCAGCTCGTAGTCGAAGTCGCCGGCGACCCGGACGCCCTTGACGATCGCGCCGATGTCGTTGGCCCGGCAGAAGTCGACCAGCAGGCCCTGGAAGGCGTCGACCCGCACGTTGGCGTACGGCGCCGTCACCTCCGCGAGCATCTCCTGCCGCTCCTCGACCGTGAACAGCCCGGCCTTGCTCGTGTTGATCAGCACCGCGACGACGACTTCATCGAACATCTTCGACGCGCGTCCCACGATGTCCAGGTGTCCGTTGGTCACCGGATCGAACGAACCCGGACACACCGCGCGCCTCATTGCACCAGCCCAAGCCTCATGAGCGGGGACCGTACCAAAGAGGTTTCTGCCAACAGCGTCACACGCCCTCGTCGCGTTCGGCATACCACAGCGTCGTCTCGCCGTAGCGCCGCTCCGCGCGCTGGACGAGGCCCTCGGGCCAGCGCATCGGGGCGCCGCGGCTGCTGCGCTCGACCACGACGACCGCGCCGCCGGCGAG
Organism: Dactylosporangium cerinum; assembly: GCF_042653625.1. Lineage (NCBI taxonomy): Bacteria > Bacillati > Actinomycetota > Actinomycetes > Micromonosporales > Micromonosporaceae > Dactylosporangium > Dactylosporangium cerinum. The sequence continues at coordinate 425,010 of NZ_JBHSIU010000004.1, forward strand.
CCACCGGGCGGTGAGGGCCTCCAGGACCGCGCCGACCCGCTCGTCGGTCATCGCATACGGCGGGTCGACGAACACCACGTCGAACCGTTCCTCCGGCTCCTGCTGGAGGAGCCGCTCGACCTTGTCCGCGACCAGTTTGACGGTGCCGCCGACACCGAGCGTGGCGATGTTGGCCCGGACGATCCTGGCGGCCTTCGCGTCGGACTCGGCGAGCAGGACGTGCGCCGCCCCCCGCGAGCAGGCCTCGAATCCGACCGCGCCCGAGCCGGCGTACAGGTCGGCGAACCGGGATCCGTCCAGGTCGACCATGGCCTCCAGGCTGCTGAACAGGGCCTCCCGGACCCGGTCGGAGGTTGGTCGGGTGCCCTGGCCCGCGGGGACCGTGAGGCGCCGGCCGCCCAGGGTGCCGGCCACGATGCGTGTCACGTCCCCAGCCTAGGCATGCCCAGCGAGTGACCTGCACCACTCCAGCTTCGGACATTTCCGATTTTTCATGTTGTACTGGCTTTCATTCAGGCATGACTACTCTGCGTGTCTGGCTACGGAGAGTGGCTGGCGTCTGAGCAGGGCTTTTCCCGCTCCGTAGTTGGTTTTACGCTGATTGCAGTCGCGACAAAACGTCACGATTACCCAGAAAATGGGGAGACGTTGAACCGGGCCGAGCATCAATCGGTCACCGCTTTGCGGCCCGGGGAGTCAGTGGTGAGACCGCCCCCAGCCGAGACGCCTTTGGGGGCACGTATTGCGGAAGACCCTGCTCATTCTCGGTAGCACGATGCTGTTCGGCGGCGCCTTCATCGGCACCGCGTACGCGTCGGCCACCACCTCCCAGAACTGCGTGACCGCATCGGCCGCGACCTACCGGCACACCTTCGACGGCCCGGCCGGCACCGCGACGATCACCTCGACCGCGGCACTGTGCGACGGCGAGCAGCAGGCGTTCACGCTGGTGTCGTACACCGCCCCCGCGAAGTCCTTCGGCAACCCCCAGTTCGTCTACGCCACCCACACCGCCAGCGTCACGACCTCGAAGCCATCGGTCACGCTGCGTGTCGACGTCCCCGCCTGCTACACCCAGGTCGACACGATCTTCGGCACCGGCGTGATCAACCCCATCGTCGACGGCGGCCCCCGCTACGGCGCCACCAAGGTCGGCGAGACGGCCGCTCCCGGCAGCCGCTCGGCGGGCGTGCGAGCCTGGCACAACGGCGGCACCACCACCTGCGCCCCGCGCCCCGCGGCCACCTTCACCAGCGCCTGCGACGGCACCCTGACCGCCCACCTCACCAACGCCACCGGGGCGAACGTCGACGCTGTGTTCTCCGTCGCCGGCCGCATCGTCCGGGTCGAGCCGGGCGGGGCGGTCGACGTTCCGGTCACCACCAAGCAGGTCACGGTGCAGGACAACACGTTCAAGACCGTGACGGGCGCCTGGACCGAGTCGTCGTCGTGCGACAGCGGCTCGCCGTCGGCCTCCCCGTCCGCGTCCGTCTCCCCGTCGGCTTCCGCATCTCCGTCGGCATCCGACTCGCCGTCGGCTTCCGACTCGCCTTCGGCATCCGACTCGCCGTCGGCTTCCGCATCTCCGTCGGCATCCGACTCGCCGTCGGCTTCCGACTCGCCGTCGGCTTCCGCATCTCCGTCGGCATCCGACTCGCCGTCGGCTTCCGACTCGCCTTCGGCATCCGACTCGCCGTCGGCTTCCGACTCGCCTTCGGCGTCTGCTTCGCCTTCCGAGTCCGCTTCCCCCGCTGAGTCCGCTTCCCCCTTTGAGTCCGCTTCCCCGTCTGCGTCTGCTTCCTCGTCTGCGCCTGCCGCGCCGGCGTCGCCCTCTGCTTCCGCCTCGTCGTCGCCGTCGACCCCGGTTTCGCCCTCCGCCTCGGCGTCATGGACGAACAACCCGGTCGAGACGGTCACCGAGATCACCCCCGGCGATGGCAACGGCAACGGCACCGTCGTCGTCCCCACCACGATCGACGTCTCCCCCACCACCTCGGCCAGCCTCCCGGTCACCGGCGCGAACGCCACCGTCCTCGGCGGCGCCGCCCTGTTCATGATCGCCTTCGGTGGCGGCCTGCTCCTGCTCAGCCGCCGCCCCCGCCGCGGTCGCCACGCCGCCTGAGTCCCGCACTCGCCATCCAGCTCCAAAGAGCGAAGGACGGATCCGGTCACCCCCACGACCGGGTCCGTCCTTCGTCACGTTCGCAAGATCACGCACCCGACCACCCCGGTCGCCCACCGACGAAAAGCTCGCCGACCGTCCGGGGAACGCCGCGCTCGTGCCCGCTTCGCCGCCAAACATGCGGTAGCTGCCACGGTCCGATCGCCCTCCGACCGGCCCGCGCCACACTGCTCATGATCAAAGCCGCGGACTGGCCGTCGGGGTAGCCACGGAACGACTTCGATCAACTGTCCATGATCAACGAGGCGGATCGAAAGCAACAAACCGGACCGCCCGGCCAGCCGCAGTCGACATCGTGCGATCAACCCCCGTCCATCCCATGGCATCGCAGGCAGATCGCGCTCTGCCAACCGCGCAAAAGCCACAAAATTTGGCATCGCCCATCGCCCACGCGAAGCAGCGTGACCACCGGCGCGACCGTTAGCCCACGGCGCTTCGCCGCACGCAGCGCTTCGCAGTCACGCAGCGCTTCGCAGTCACGCGGTGCTTCGCAGCCACGCAGCGCTTCGCAGACCACGGAGGTTCCGCAGCGCCTCGCGGCACGCAGCGCCTCGCGGCACGCAGCGCCTCGCAGCACGCAGCGCCTCGCAGCACGCGGGGTTCGGTGGTCAGCCCTTCTCGAGGTATTCGGCGCGTTCCTCGTCGACGAGCTGGGACACGGTGGCGGCGAGGCCCGGGTGCCGGGTCAGCTCGCGGTCGTCCTCCAGCAGCTCGATCGCCTCGGCGCGGGCGTCGCCGATCAGATCGGCGTCGCGGAGCAGGGACAGCAGCTTCAGGTGGGAGCGGCGGCCGGACTGGGTGGCGCCGAGGACGTCGCCCTCGCGGCGTTGCTCGAGGTCGAGCTCGGCGAGCTTGAAGCCGTCGGTGGTCGAGGCGACCGCGTCGAGGCGGGTCCTGGCGGCGGTGCCCTCGCCGGATTCGGTGACGAGCAGGCACAGGCCCGGTGCGCTGCCCCGGCCGACGCGGCCGCGGAGCTGGTGCAGTTGCGAGACGCCGAAGCGGTCCGCGTCGAGGATCACCATCATCGTGGAGTTGGGCACGTCGACGCCGACCTCGATGACGGTGGTGGCGATCAGGACGTCGAGGTTGCCGGCGGAGAACGTGCGCATGACCGCGTCCTTCTCGTCGGCGGGCAGCCGGCCGTGCAGGATGCCGATCCGCAGCCCGTGCAGCGGGCCCTCCTCCAGCTGGGGCGCGACGTCGAGGACGGCGAGTGGGGCGCGGCGCTCGTCGTCGCCGGCGGGCAGGTCCTCGCCGTCGGACTTGGCGTCGCCGATGCGGGGGCAGACGATGTAGACTTGATGGCCGGCGGCGACCTCCTCGCGGATGCGGCGCCAGGCCCGGTCGAGGAACGCGGGCTTGTCCGTGGCGGGCACGACGTGGGACGCGATCGGTGAGCGCCCGTTGGGCAGCTGGCTGAGCACCGACGTCTCCAGGTCGCCGAAGACCGTCATCGCGACCGTCCGGGGGATCGGGGTCGCGGTCATGACGAGCACGTGCGGCGGCTGGTCGGCCTTGGCGCGCAGCGCGTCGCGCTGCTCGACGCCGAAGCGGTGCTGCTCGTCGACGACGATGAGGCCCAGGTCCTTGAACGCGACGCCCTCATACAGCAGGGCGTGGGTGCCGACGATGATGCCGGCGGCGCCCGAGCCGATCTCCTCGAGGACCTTGCGCTTGGCCGCGGCGCCCAGCGAGCCGGTCAGCAGCGCCACCCGGGTCGCGTCGGGCGCGCCGTCGAGCTCGCCGGCCCGGGCCATGCCGCCGAGCAGGTCGATCACGTTGCGGTGGTGCTGGGCGGCGAGGACCTCGGTCGGGGCGAGCATCGCGGCCTGCCCACCGGCGTCGACCACCTGCAGCATGGCCCGCAGAGCGCACACGGTCTTGCCCGAGCCGACCTCGCCTTGCAGGAGGCGGTGCATCGGATGTGGCCGGGCCAGATCGGCCGCGATCTCGTCGCCGACGTCGCGCTGGCCCCGGGTCAGCTCATACGGCAGCCCGGCGTCGAAGCTCGCCAGCAGCCCGTCGTCGCGCAGCGGCCGGGCCCGGGCGGGCCAGTCAGCGGCGCGGTGCTTGCGCTGCACCAGGGTCAGCTGGAGCGCGAACGCCTCGTCCCATTTCAGCCGGCGCTTCGCGAAGAACAGGGACTCACGGGACTCGGGTCGGTGGATCTCGCGCAGGGCCTTGTCGAGCGCGGACAGCTTCTGCTTGGCACGAACGGATGCCGGCACCGGATCGGGCGTCGGTGGCAGGACGTCCAGGACGGTGCGCACGGCGGCGGCGATCCGCCACGTCGGGACCTTCGCGGTCGCCGGGTAGACGGGGATGATCGCACCGGCGAACTCCTCGACGCTCTCCTCTCCCTCAGCGCCGTCGAGCAGGACGTAGTCGGGCTGGTTGAGCTGCAGCTTGCTCTGGAACCGGCCGACCTTGCCGGAGAACAGGCCCCACCGGCCGGGACGCAGCTGCGACTCCCGCCACGCCTGGTTGAAGAAGGTGACGCTCAGCTCGCCGCCGCTGTCGTCGCCGACGACCACCTCGAGCAGCGAGCCGCGCTTGCCCGCCGTCTTGCCCCGCTGCTGCATGAACGTCCGCGACGAGACCCGCTTGACCTGCCCGAACACCGTGACCTCGGTGTCCATCTCCAGGGATCGGATGTCGGTGTGCTCGCCCCGCTCCTCGTAGCGGCGGGGGAAGTGGTAGACCAGGTCACCGACGGTGTGCAGGTTGAGGCTGTCGGCGAGCAGCTTCGCGCCGTTGCCGATCACCTTCTGCAGCGGCGTGGTCAGGTCGATCTCGGTCACCGGCTCACTCCACCCCGACCAGCAGCGGATAGTGCGGCTGGCCTCCCTCGTAGCACTGGACTTCGACGAACGGCCACGCCGCAGCGACGTGCCCGCGCAGCGTCTCCCCCAGGCCCGCGGGCGCGCCCTGCCCCGCGATGAGGGTCACCAGCTCCCCGCCGGCCAGCAACATCCGGTCCAGCAGCAGGCAGGCGGTCTGCTCCAGATCCTGCCCGATCAGGTTGACCTCCCCGTCGACGATCGCCAGCACGTCACCCCGCTGGCATCGCCCGGCGACGGTGAGCGCCTCGCGGGCCGCGACGGTCAGCTCGGCCGAGCGGCACCGGGCCGCCGCCTCCGCCATCGCGATCACGTCGTCCTCGAACCGCCGGCCCGTGTCCCGCACGGCCATTGCGGCGAGGGCCTGCACCGGCGATCGCGTCGGCACGACACCGGCCCGGATCCCGGCCGCCCGGGCCTCCGCGGCGGCCGTGTTGGCGACGGCCAGGACGTTGGCGTCGTTGGGCAGGACCACCACCCGGGACGCACCTGTCGCCTGGATCGCGGCCAGCACCTCGCCCGTCGACGGCGTGCCTGTCAGCACCGTGGCGCCCTCGGCGGCGAGCAGCTCGCTCATCCCCCGGCCGCTGCACACGACCACGACGCCCGAGCCGGCGACCTCGACCGGGATCGGCGACCCGCCACCGAACAGGTCGGGCGAGGTCTGTTCCGGGTCGGGCGTCCGTGCCGAGCGCTGCTCCGCGATCTGCTCGGCGAACCTCGTCACGGCGATCCTGCTGGGCCGCCCGGCCGCGATGCCTGCCTCGATCGCCGCACCGACGTCGTTGACGTGCACGTGGACGTGCCAGGTCGGGTCGTCGCCGACGACGACGAGCGAGTCGCCGAGCGCCCCGAGCGCCTCCCGCAGCGGACCGATCGCCGCCGCCGGAGCGTCGAGCAGGAACTGCACCTCATAGCCGAACTCAACCGACCCCGCCTCGCGATCCATGACCCCACCGGGCGCGGCGACGGCACCGACGTGCGCGGGCCCGGCCGCCGGTGGCGCCTCCCCGGTCAGCGACGTCACGAACGCCTCCAGCAGCACGACCAGACCACGCCCGCCGGCGTCGACGACCCCCGCCCGCGCCAGCGCAGGCAGCTGCTCCGGCGTGCGGGCGAGCGCGACCCGGGCACCCTCGGCCGCCGCCCGCGCCACCGCCACGACACCCGCCGACCCGCCTCCAATGCCCAGCCCACCTCCGGCCGACGAACCACCGGCGGCCGAGGAAGCACGGCCGGGAGAGGAAGAGGCGCCTGTTGAGGAGGAGGCGGAGCCGCCGGCTGAAGACAACGCGGCGGAACCGTCCGCGGGAGCGGCGGCCGCGGGAGAAGCAGCGGAGGGGGCATCTGCCGATGAGGAAAAGGCGGAAGCGTCCGCCACGGCGGACGAGACAGAGGCATCGGCCGCAGCGGAAAGCACGGGAGCATCGGCCGAGGAGGACGAGACAGAGGCGGCGGCGGAGGCGGCCCGGACTGCAGAGGAAAGCACGGAAGCATCGGCCGAGGAGGACGAGACAGGGGCAGCGGCTGCGGAGGCTGCGGCACGGGCTGCGGCGGTGGCGACCGACAGCACGGTGCCCTCCACGGGGGCGGCCACCGCCGCATAGGCCGACCGGGCCGCGCTGTCCAGCGCCGCCGCAAGCTCCGACCCGCCCACGACCGGCGCCGATGCCAGCGACGAGGCCAGCCCCTTGAGCAGCTGCGCCAGGATGATGCCCGAATTGCCCCGGGCACCGAGCAGCGCGCCCCTCGCGGCGACCGCCAGCAGCTCCGCGGCGCCCACGGTGTCCGGCGCGGCGTCGACGGCGGCGACCGCGGCCGACATCGTCAACGCCAGGTTGGTCCCGGTGTCGCCGTCGGGCACGGGATAGACGTTGAGGGCGTCGATCTCTGACCGGTGCCGACGCAGCGCGTCGAGACCGGCGGCACACCACCGGCGAACGACGGCACCGTCCCCACTCTCTGGCACGCGCCAGAGCCTATCGGCGACCACCGACATTTTCCTCGCGCGCCACCGCGCGAGGAGGCCGCAGGAGCGCGACAAGGGCCGATTGGGAGCAGACGGGTCCCATCAGGTAACCTTGCGGGGTTGCCCGCCGGTTCGCTGGCCGGTGACACCTGGAATCCGCCGCCGGCCAGTCCGGTGGAGGGGTCCAGCCCGAGACGCAATCAATCCCAGGAGATCCCCGTGGCTAGCGTGTGCGACGTCTGCGGCAAGGGACCGGGCTTCGGCCACAACGTGTCCCACTCGCACCGGCGGACCAACCGCCGTTGGAACCCCAACATTCAGACGGTGCGCACCCCTGCCGGTGGCGGCACCACGCGGAAGGTGCAGGCATGCACCTCCTGCCTCAAGGCCGGCAAGGTCGTTCGCGGCTGATCGCCTGCAGCAAAGCGCAACACAGCACGACCCAGCATCGAGAAAGCCCCGCGACGCACCGTCGCGGGGCTTCTCGGCATCTAACGCATCAGTTAAACAAGCCGCAGCGCCCTGTGAACAACCGGTCGCAGAGTGTCCCCCCGCGAACCAGCCAGCCGCAGAGCGCCCAGTGAACAACCGGTCGCAGCACGCTCCCCGGGGAACAACCAGCCGCAGCGCGCCCCGGGGAAGAACCAGCCGCAGCGCGCCCCGGGGAAGAACCAGCCCCTACAGCTCCCGGCCGAACGACCGCACGCTCGGATACCCCTTGTAGTGACCGAAGTCAGGGATCAACGAGTAACCGGCCTTCTGGTACAGCGCGATCGCCTCCGGCTGCGCCGTCCCCGTCTCCAGCCAGATCCGCTCCCGCCCAGCCTCCCGCGCCGCCCCCTCCACCGCCGTGAGCAGCTGCTGCGCCACCCCCAGCCCACGGAACGCGGGATCGACGTAGAGCCGCTTCAGCTCCGCCGTGGTCTCGTCCTCGGCGAAGGTCCGCCAGCCGCAGCACCCCGCCGGCGCATGGTCGACGTACGCGACGAAGAAGCCGCCCAGCGGCGGGTCGAACTCCCCGGGCTGGATCGGGGTGGTGTCCCCGTCCCCGCCGTAGCGCTTGCTCAGGTCGGCGAGCGTGGCGCTGATCAGTTCGGTGGCGACCCGCGAGCCGTAGCGGGTCAGTCGGATGTCGAGCTCGGTCACCCGTAAAGGGTATCGAGCCGATCGCTCGTTACCGGAAGTGGTCCCACCCGGGGGCTCCGCCGGTGTACCGGCGACCGTCCACGGTCACCCCGTCACCGGCGGGCAGGCTGGCGGGCAGGACCTCCCCGACGACCCGCCAGTCGTCCGGCAGTTCGATCGAGGGCGGGAAGGTGGCCGCCAGCGCGTGGTCGTCGCCGCCGGCGAGGATCCAGCCGTACGGGTCGACGCCCAGCGCCGTCGCCGCGTCCCGCATCTGCTCGGGCACCACGAATGCGGACCGGTGCAGGTCGATCCCGACGCCGCTGGCGGTCGCGATGTGACCCAGGTCGGCGAGCAGCCCGTCCGAAACGTCGATCATGGAGGTGGCACCGAGCCGCGCGCCGGATGGTCCCGCGGCATAGGGCACCTGAGGCCGGCGATGGGCCTCCACCAGCAGTTTCGGCGAGCGGAAGCCGCGCGACAGGATGGTGTACCCGGCCGCCGCGTACCCGAGCCGCCCGCAGACGGCCACCACATCACCCGGGCGGGCCCCGGTGCGGACCAGCGGCGCCCGTCCCTCCAGGTTGCCCAGGGCGGTCACCGCGATGGTCAGTGTGGGGCTGGCGGACATGTCGCCGCCGACGACGATCGCGCCGACCTTGCCCGCCTCCGCCGCAAGACCGTCCGCAAGTTCCTCCGCCCAGGTGATCTCAAGGTTGGCGGGGGTACAGAGCGCGACGAGCAGCGCCGTCGGGCGGGCGCCCATGGCGGCGATGTCGGCGAGGTTGGCGGCGGCGGCCCGGTGGCCGATGTCGCGGGCGGTGGACCAGTCGCGGCGGAAGTGCCGGCCGTCCACGAGCACGTCGGTGCTGGCCACGACCCGGCCGTCAGGCGCCGCGACCAGGGCCGCGTCGTCGCCGGGTCCCAGCAGGACCAGGGGCGACGCCGCCCCGAGCCGGGCCGTCACCCGTGAGATGAGCCCGAACTCCCCGGCGGTTGCAACGGTCACCCGTCCTCCAATTTCAACAAAAACATGAACACCGAATGCGCGATGTTGCGGATGACGCAGCGTGTTGTGACACGATCACGCACGGCTGCTGGTTCGCTGCCTCCCATGGTGCGGTAGGTTCAGCGCTGATCAGCGCTCGCGCGGCGCAGGAAGGAGTCGTGTCGTGGTACAGGCATACATCCTGATCCAAACAGAGGTGGGCAAGGCACGCGATGTGGCGACCGCCATCCAGGAGCTCACCGGAGTTGTCCGGGTGGACGCGGTCACCGGGCCGTATGACGTGGTGGTGCTCACCGAGGCGCGTAGCGTCGACGAGCTGGGCAAGTTGATCGTCAGCAACGTGCAGCTGGTGCCCGGCATCACCCGCACCCTGACCTGCTCGGTGGTGCACTTATAAATGACGGCGACCAGCCCCGCCAGGATCGCCACCATCGCCGCGGTCCCCGTCGCACTGGTGGTGGGGGTCCTGGCGTTCTGGCTGCTCGGAGGCTTCCCCACGGCGGCCGCGACCGGCACCGTGCGCACCGACGCGGCAGCGATGGACGAGGCCACGGCGGCGACCTGCCGCGCGCTGGTGGCGCGCCTGCCCGAGTCGCTCGGCGGGCTGCACCGGCGCCCCGTCAGCGCCGGCCCCGAGCAGAACGCGGCGTTCGGCGACCCGGCGATCGTGCTGTCCTGCGGCACCGTCGGTAAGCGGGCGATTCCGCAAGACGCCCAGCTGCTGGGCCTGTCGGACGTATGTTGGTATCCGGAGGAGCGGGGCGACGAGACCGTCTGGACGACGGTGGACCGCCAGATCCCGCTGCGGGTCGTGGTGCCGGCGAAGGCCGACGGCGCATGGCTGGTCAACCTCTCGGCACCGATCGTCGCGACCGTGCCGTACACCGATCCGGGCACCACCCACTGCTGAACACCGATCTCCCCTCGGTAAGGCACCCGAACGAGGTGCAGTAGGACCGAACGAGGAGAAGATCCATGCGCACAGTGCTGGCCGCCACGGCGGCCCTGGTCATCGGCGCCACGACGTTCGCCACCCCGGCAACCGCCGCGCCAGCGCCCCGGACGCTGTCCCTGGGTGCGCACCTGACCGGGAAGCAGGAAGTCCCCAAGGGCAAGGGCGACCCGGACGCCACCGGCATCGCCCTGCTCCAGCTGCACCGCGACAACCGGCTCTGCTACGTGATCCGCGTCCGCAACGTGGACGGCGACATCGACGCCGCGCACATCCACGCCGCCCGGCCGGGTAGGAACGGGCCGGTCAGCGTGGCGCTGACGGCGCCGACCTGGTCCGGGTCGGTCGCCACGTGCACGCAGCTCAGCGGCAAGCTCGCCCGGCGCCTCCGCGACGACCCGGACCGCTACTACGTCAACGTGCACTCGTCGGCCTACCCCGACGGCGCGTTGCGCGGGCAGCTGCACAGCGGCTAGTGCAGTCCGGTCCCTCGCCGCACGGCGGCCTTGACCAGTCTCGAGATCAGCGTCTGGTACGCCACGCCGCTCGCCTGCCACACCACGGGGAACGGCGCGCCGGGGTCGAAGCCGGGCATCGTGTCGATCCGGTCGAAGAAGACCTGGTCGTCGGGGGTGACCGTGCACTCGACCACGGCCAGTCCGGCGCAGTCGAGCGTGACGAACGCCTCGACGGCCAGGTCGCGGACCCGGCGCTCGACGGCGTGGTCGAGCTCGGCGGGCGCGACGACCCGGTCGCCGAGGACCTCGCCGGCCACGCTGGCCTCGGGCCGGTCGCCGGCGCCGGTGTCCAGGACCCCGACGGTGATCTTCCGGCCGGCGGGTGCGGCGGCGACGACGACCTTCGCGTCGACGGCGCGGGCCGCGGCGACCGCGTCCGGCAGCGCCGCCCAGTCGGTGACCTCGGTCCCGGCACCGCCGCCGCGAGCGGGGCGGACCACCACGGGCAGGCCGAGCCGCGCCCGGTCGGCCTCGACGAGGTCCGAAGTGCCCCTGAGCACGACGTAGGCCGCCACGGGCAGGCCGGCGGCGGCGGCGAGTTTGCGGGAGAAGTCCTGGTCCACGGCGACGGACGAGGCGAGGACGCCCGACCCGACATACGGCAGGTCGGCCATCTCCAGCAGCCCCTGGATGGTGCCCTCGTCGCCGAAGGCGCCCTGCAGGACGGGGAAGACCACGTCGATGCCGCCGAGGCGGGCGACCCCGTCGCCGGCGTCGACGACCGTGACCGCGGCGCCGGCCGGGACGAGCTCCGTGGACGGCCCGCCGGACTGTGCGGCAGCGCTGAGCACCCAGCGACCCTCCTGGGTCACCCCGATCGGCACGATCTCGAACTCGTCGCCGTCGAGGGCGTCGAGGAGGTCAGCGGCGCCGACGCTGGACACGGCGTGCTCGGTGCTGCCGCCGCCGAACACGACGGCGACCCGGGTCTTCTCTGGCGTTTCCACGCGCCGACCCTAACCGCCCGGTCAACCGGGCGCTGTCAGCTGGTCAGCATCCCACGCTGCGTCAGGCGATGACCGCGTCGAGTGCCCGTCGCACGTCGGCGACCAGGTCGTCGGTGTCCTCGATGCCGCACGAGAACCGGATCAGGCCGTCGGGGGTGTCGTCGCCCCACTGGGCCCGCCGGTCGGCGGAGGTGTGCAGGCCGCCGAAGGACGTGGCCGCGAACACCAGCGAGGCGGCCTCCAGGAACCGGTCGACGGCCGCCTTGTCGGCGAGCGTGAACGTCACCACGCCGGGGATGCGACGCATCTGCCGGGACGCCACCGCATACGCCGGGTCCTCGGGCCGGCCGGGCCAGCGCACGGTGGTGACCGCCGGGTGCGCCGCGAGCAGCGCCGCGACGGCGGCGGCGTTGGTGCTCTGCCGGGCCAGGCGCAGGTCGAGGGTGCCGATCGAGCGGTGTGCGAGCCAGGCCTCGAACGGGCCGGCCACCGCGCCGGTGGCGCCGCGCCACCCGGTGAGGGACGCGGCGAGCTCCGGGTCGCGGGTGCACGCGTAGCCGAGCAGGATGTCGGAGTGGCCGGTCAGGGCCTTGGTGCCGGAGGCGACGGAGATGTCGGCGCCCAGGTCGAGGGGGCGCTGCCCGAGCGGGGTCGCGGTGGTGTTGTCGACCGCGACGAGGCCGCCGCCGGCGTGCACGCGCGCGGCCAGGTCGGCGATGTCGCACACGTCGAGGCCGGGGTTGGCGGGGGTCTCGATCAGCAGCAGCCGGACGGTCTCCAGCGCCGGGTAGGGCCCGGCGGTCGGCACCTCGAGCACCGTGACGCCGCGCTCGGCCAGGTGCGAGGACGCGAACGCCCTGGTCTTGTAGTAGCCGTCGCCGGGGACGACGACGGTGTCGCCGGGCCGCAGGACGCTGAGCAGCACGGCGCTGACGGCGGCCATGCCGGAGGCGAACGTCACACACTCGCCGCCCTCGAGCTCGCCGATCGCCGACTCCAGCGCGCGCCACGTCGGGTTGTCGGTGCGGCCGTAGCCATCGACGCCGGGCTGCGGGCCGAGGACCGGATCGAGATGGTACGGCGCGCCGAAGGCCGGACCGGGCAGGAACGAGCGGCCCGGCACAGCCGAAGGCACGCCGGCGTGCACGACCCGCGTGCCGTCACCAGTCATGCCGAAAACCCTACTGATGCTCCCCCGTCGACGGCACGCCGGGCCGCTCGGGCTTCGTCTCGCGGGCCATCAGCGCGGCCAGGGCCTTGAGCGGGTCGACGCCCTCGTGGCAGACGAGCTCGACCTGCTCGGTGATCGGCATCTCCACGCCGACGCTGTGGGCCAGGTCGCGGATCGACAGGCAGCTCTTGACCCCTTCGGCGGTCTGTCTGGTCGCGGCCTGGGCCTGCTCCAGGGTCTCGCCGCGGCCGAGGTGCTCGCCGAACGTGCGGTTGCGCGACAGCGGTGAGGAGCAGGTCGCGACGAGGTCGCCGAGGCCGGCCAGCCCGGCGAACGTCATCAGGTTGGCGCCGAGCGCCCCGCCGAGGCGGGTGGTCTCCGCGAGGCCGCGGGTGATCAGCGTCGCCCGCGTGTTGTCGCCGAACCCGAGCGCCGAGGCCATCCCGTAGGCGAGGGCGATCGCGTTCTTGACCGCGCCGCCGAGCTCGCATCCGATGACGTCGTCGTTGGTGTACGGCCGCAGGTAGCGCGTGCTGATCGCCCGCTGGACCAGCTCGGCCCGGCGGATGTCGGTGCAGGCCACGACGGTCGCGGCGGGCTGCTCCGCGGCGATCTCCGGGGCGAGGTTGGGGCCGGTGACGACGGCGATGCGGTCGGGCTCGACGCCGGCGGAGTCCACGATCACCTCGCTCATCCGCTTGAGCGTGCCCAGCTCGATGCCCTTCATCAGGCTGACGAGCGTCGCGTCGGAGCCGATCGTGCCGGCCCAGGCGCCCAGGTTGTCGCGCAGCGTCTGCGACGGCACGGCGAGCACGACCAGGTCGGCACCGTCGATCGCCTCGGCGGCGTCACCGGTCGCGGTCACCGCCGGCGGCAGCCACGTGTTGGGCAGATAGTCCGGGTTCACGTGCCGCTCGCGGATCGCCTCGGCCACGTCGGGGCGGCGGGCCCACACGGTGACCTCGGGCGTGCCCGCGTCGGCGAGCAGCTTCGCGAAGACCGTGCCCCACGAACCGGCCCCGAGCACGGCGGCGCGTCGAATGCTCATCTGCCCTCCGTCGTCATCATGCGAGCGACTTGCGCGGTGTCCACAACGGTGGCGGGGTCCCGCCTCGGATCTCCACGAGCATGTCGCGGAGGTGCAGCATGATGTGGTCGGTGATCTCGTTGAGCGTCTGGGCGGTCGGCTGCGCGTCGTCCCAGGCGGACAGGTCGATCGGGTCGCCCGCGACGACCGTCACGTCGGCGCGCGGCAGCAGCCGCAGCTTGCTGGTGCGCGGATCGTAGATCCGCTCGGGGCCCCACATGACGATCGGGATCATCGGCGCGCGGGTGTCGAGCCAGAGGCGCGCGGCGCCGGTCTTGCCGCGCATCGGCCACAGATCGGGCTCCCGGGTGGTGGTGCCCTCCGGGTAGATGACCACGGCCTCGCCGTCGCGGACACCGACCCGGGCCGCCTCCAGGGCCCGCACCGCGTCGGTGGTGCCGCGGCGGACCGGGATCTGGTGCACCGCGCGCAGCAGCGAGCCGAGCACCGGCACGCTGAACAGGCTGGCCTTGGCCAGGAACGACGGCCAGCGGCCCGCGTCGTAGATGTAGTGGGCGACGGCGAGCGGGTCGGCGTGGGAGATGTGGTTGACCACGATGATCACCCCACCCTCGGCTGGGATGTGTTCCATACCCGTCCACGTGCGGCGGGTCAGCGCCTGCATCGCGGGCTTCACGGTCGCGACGGCGAAACGCCGCCAAAAGCCGAGCCTCCGGCGCGTCATCTCACCCTCCCCTCACGGTTCTGCTGCGAATCATGCCACTGCCGGGCGCTGTGACGTCACGGGCGCCGTGTCAGGATGGGTCATGCTCAGCACCTGGGTGGCCGTGGTGCCGGTCAAGCCGCTCGGTGCGGCGAAGACCCGGCTGCGCGGCGCCGTCCCGCGGCCGTCGCACCCGGGGTTGGTGCTGGCCATGGCCCGTGACACGGTCGCGGCGGCGCTCGCCTGCCCAGCGGTCGCCCGGGTCGTCGCGGTCTGTGACGACCCGCTGGTGCGGGCCGCCGTCACGGCCGCCGGCGCCACCTGGCTGCCCGACACCCCGGCGGCCGGCCTGAACGCTGCTCTCACCTTCGGCGCCCGGGCCGCGGCCGGCGCGCCGGTGGTCGCGCTGACCGCCGACCTGCCGGCGATGCGCCCCGCCGACCTGGCCGTCGTCCTGGCCGAGGCGGCCCGCCTCGGCCGCCGCGCGTTCGTGCCCGACCTGGAGGGCAGCGGCACCGTCCTGCTCGCCAGCCCCGCCGGGGTGGCCCTCGACCCGCACTTCGGGCCCGGGTCCGCGGCCGCCCACCTGCGCTCCGGGGCGGTCCGGCTGGACGGCGACTGGCCGAGCCTGCGCCGCGACGTGGACACCGCCGCGGACCTCGACGCCGCCGCCGACCTCGGCCTCGGCCCCCACACCGGCGAGGTCCTGTGCACCCGCGCGTAGTCCTGTGCGCCCGCGCGTAACAGACATGTCGCACGGACGCAGTCACGCGAAACACGGCTGGGCATCGACGCGCGGTAGCGTGGACTGATGCAGGGGACCGTGGCGACGTTCGACGAGGACACCCGCACCGGGACGGTGCTGCTGGACGACGGTGCCCAGCTGCAGTTCCCGGCCGCCGCGTTCGACGCGTCCGGCCTGCGGCACCTCCGGCTGGGGCAGCGGGTCCGCATCGATCATGATGCCGCCGGGGGCGTCATCAAGGTCACACTGCCGACCCTCCCGTAGCCGCCAAGCAGCGGGAAGTTCATGTTCAGACCGGCACAAACGGGCCATGATGATCCGGTGGACGAAACGCCTACCGGTCGCAGCCGCCCTCGCAACGCCGCACAACGCCCCGACCCGCAGAGCGCGCCCCCCAAGGCCGCCCCGCGCAAGGCGGCACCGCGACGGGCGGCCCCGGCAGCGGGCGCGACGCCACGGGTCCGGCGGGCGACGAAGGCCGCGGCACCTGCAACCGGTGAAGACGCCCAGGCGAGCCAGGCCGAGCCCGAGGAGGTCACCATGAGCGAGACGGTGGCGGAGCAGACCACGGTGGTCCCCAGCCAGAAGACCCCCGACGAGCCGTCCGCGGAGCACGATGCGCTGGTCGTACCCAGCGAAAAACCGCTGCCTGAGGACCGGTATCTCAACCGTGAGCTGTCGTGGCTCGACTTCAACGCACGGGTCCTGACCCTCGCCGAGGACCCCGCCACGCCGCTGCTGGAGCGGGCCAAGTTCCTCGCCATCTTCGCCAGCAACCTCGACGAGTTCTACATGGTCCGCGTCGCGGGCCTGAAGCGGCGGCTGCAGACCGGCATCCCGGTGCGCCGCCCCGGGTTCCTGCCGCCGACGGAGCAGCTGGAGCAGATCGCCGAGCGCACCACCGCGCTCGTCGCGCGCCAGTCGCGGGTGTTCGCCGAGGAGATCGCCCCGGCGATGGCCGAGGAGCACATCCACATCGTGCGCTGGAGCGAGCTCGACCCGGCCGAGCGCGAGCGGATGCGCACCGCGTTCCGCGAGCAGATCTTCCCGGTGCTGACCCCCCTCGCGGTCGACCCGGCGCACCCGTTCCCCTACATCTCCGGCCTGTCGCTCAACCTGGCGGTCGTGGTCCGTGAGCGCGACGGCGGCCCGGAGCTGTTCGCCCGGATCAAGGTGCCCAACAACGTGCCGCGCTTCTACGCGCTGGACCGCACCACCCGGGACGGTGTGCGCACGGTGCGGTTCCTGCCGGTGGAGGAGCTGATCGCGGCGCACCTCGGGCAGCTGTTCTCCGGCATGCAGGTGGTCGAGCACCACCTGTTCCGGGTGACCCGCAACGCCGAGGTCGAGCTGGACGAGGACCGCGACGAGGACCTGCTGCAGGCCCTGGAGCGGGAGCTGGCCCGGCGCCGCTTCGGCCCGCCGGTGCGGCTGGAGGTCGCCGCCTCGATCTCCGACCACGTGCTCGAACTGCTGGTCCGCGAGCTGGACATGGACTCCCACGACGTGCTGCGGGTGCCGGGCCTGCTGGACCTGACCGCGCTGTGGGAGATCTACAACGGGGTGGACCGGCCGGCGCTGAAGGACAAGCCGTTCGTGCCGGCGACCCACCCGCACTTCGCCGAGGGCGAGACCCCGCGCAGCGTCTTCGCCCGGCTGCGGGACCACGACATCCTGGTGCATCACCCGTATCACTCGTTCTCCACCAGCGTGCAGCGGTTCGTGGAGCAGGCCGCCGCCGACCCCAACGTGCTGGCGATCAAGCTGACGCTGTACCGGACCAGCGGCGACTCGCCGATCGTGGACGCCCTGGTCGACGCGGCCGAGGCCGGCAAGCAGGTCGTGGTGCTGGTCGAGGTGAAGGCGCGGTTCGACGAGAAGGCCAACATCGGCTGGGCCAGGACGCTGGAGCGGGCCGGCTGCCACGTCGTCTACGGGCTCGTCGGGCTCAAGACCCACACGAAGACCGCGCTGGTCGTGCGCCAGGAGGGCAACCACATCCGGCGGTACTGCCACGTGGGCACCGGCAACTACCACCCGAAGACAGCCAGGCTGTATGAGGACTACGGCCTGCTGACCGCGGACCCGGAGGTCGGCGCGGACCTCACCGACCTGTTCAACGTGCTCACCGGCTACAGCCGGCAGACCTCCTACCGGCGCCTGCTGGTCGCGCCGCACGGGGTGCGCCGCGGCATCATCGACCGGATCGACCACGAGATCACCCTCGGCGGGCGCGGCCTGATCCAGCTGAAGGTCAATTCGCTGGTCGACGAGGAGATCATCGACTCGCTCTACCGGGCCGGCCAGGCCGGGGTGAGCGTCGACCTGATCGTGCGCGGCATCTGCGCGCTGCGCCCCGGCGTGCCGGACCTGTCGGACAACATCCGGGTCCGCTCGGTGCTGGGACGGTTCCTGGAGCACTCCAGGGTGTTCCGGTTCGGCCGGGACGCCGCCGCGGAGTACTGGATCGGCTCGGCGGACCTCATGCACCGCAACCTCGACCGCCGGGTCGAGGCCCTGGTCAAGGTCACCGACCCGGCCGCGGCCGGCGAGCTCGACCGGATGCTGAAGCTGATGATGAGCGACGAGACCGGCGCGTTCGAGCTGTCCGGCGACGGCACCTGGCACCGCCGGCCGGGCAAGAACCCGCAGGAGGCGCTGCTGCGCCGGATGGTCGACCGGGCGGAGCCGAGCACGTGAGCTCCTACGTCCGGTTCCACGTCCGCGACGGTTTCACGCTGCCGGATCTCGCCGGGCCGGGCAGCACCGTCACCGTGGACGCGACCTTCCACGACACCCCGGACGCGGCGCTCGCGCACGCCGGGGTGTCGCTGCACCAGCACCCCGACGGCACGTGGACGCTGCTGCTGCCGGGCCGCGGGGGCGGGCTGCGCCGGCCGGCCGCCGGCGCCGGGGTCGTCCCGCCGGACCTGCTGGACGCCGTGACCGCGTTCCGCCGCGGGGCCGGCCTGGCCGCGGTGCGGACGGTCCGCGCCGCCGTCCACGTGCTTTCCGCTTCGGGTGGTGTGCTGGCGGAGGCCCGCGTGCTGTCCGCGCGCGGGACCGGCCGACGCCCCCGCAGCGTCGAGGTGTCGCTGATCGACGGCACCCCCGGAGACCTCGCCCGCATCGCCGAGCGACTGGTTGCTGCCGGTGCCGTGCCCGACCCGGCCACCGCCGTCCCCGACCGGGCTGACGACCGGGCTGACGACGACAGCGCCGGCGCGGTGATCGCCGGTGCGCTGCGGTCCGGCGTGGCACGGATCCTGCGGCACGACGCGTTCGCGCGGCTGCGCGAGACGATGCCCAACGGCGACACCCCGGTGCACCAGATGCGGGTCGGCACCCGGCGGCTGCGCAGCGACCTGCAGACGTTCCAGGCGCTGCTCGACCCGGCCTGGAGCCGGCCGCTGCGGGCCGAGCTGGGCCGGCTGGCCGGCGCGCTCGGCGGGGCCAGGGACATCGAGGTGCTGCGGACCCGGCTGCACGTCACCGCCGCGGCCGATCCCCTGGCGCCGGTGGATCCCGACGCCGTGGCCCGCATCGACGCCGCGCTCGCCGGCCGGCAGGAAACGGCGCTGTCGGCGCTGGACGAGGCGTTGCGCTCCGGGCGGTACGTCCCGCTCCTGGAGGCGCTGGTGCGGCCGCCCCGGCTGGCCGGCCGGCACACCGCCCCGGCGAGCCGGGTGCTGCCGGGCCTGGCGCGCAAGCCGTGGCGGCGGCTCGTGGCCGACGCGGACGCGCTGACCCCGCTCCTGCCCGACGACGACTGGCACGAGGTGCGGAAGCTGGCCAAGCGGGCCCGCTACGCGTTCTCCTGGGTCCCCGGCCCCGAGGCGGCGCTGCTCGCCAAGCGGATCGCGAAGGTGCAGAAGGTCCTCGGCGAGCACCAGGACGCCGCGACCGCCGCAGACACGTGGTTGTTCGTCGCGAGATTCCTCGACCGTGGCGACCACCGGCTCGCCGTCACCGCGGGCAGACTGTTCGAGCGGGAGCGGGCGGCGGTCACCCGGGCGCGGGCCGCGTTCCCGGCGGTGTGGGCCGCGGTCTGCGAGGAGAACACCACAGCATGGTTGAAGTGAGCACGGTCGTCCGCGCGGCGGGCGGGGTGGTGTGGCGCCCGGCGCGGGACGGCGTGGAGATCGTGCTGGTGCACCGGCCCCGGTATGACGACTGGTCCCTGCCCAAGGGCAAGGTCGACCCCGGCGAGCACGAGCTGGCGGCCGCGGTGCGCGAGGTGCACGAGGAGACCCTCGTGCACGGCGTCCCGCAGGCGCGGCTGCCCTCGATCCGGTACCTGACCGGCGCGCCGGGCGTGGAGAAGACCGTCGAGTTCTGGTCGATGCGGGCCCTGGTGTGGCAGGACCGGCCGGCCGACGACGAGATCGAGGAGGCGCGCTGGGTGCCGGCCGGGCACGCCCCGGCGCTGCTGAGCTACGCCCACGACCGGGGCGTGGTGAAGGCGTTCCTGGACCTGCCGCCGGTGACCGCGGTGGTGGCGCTGGTGCGTCACGCGAAGGCCGGCAAGCGCAAGGAATGGACCGGACCGGACGCGGCCCGGCCGCTGGACCCGACCGGAGCACGCGACGCGGAGGCGCTGAGCGGCCTCCTGCGGCTCCTGCGGCCGGATCGGGTGGTGTCGGCCACCCCCTTGCGCTGCACGCAGACGGTGGAGCCGCTGGGCCTGCCGTTCGACCTGGACGCCGCGTTCGACGAGGGGCAGTCACCCGGGGCGGCGGCCGGGGCCCTGCGGGGCGTGGCGGCGCGTGGCGGCGTGAGCGTCGTGTGCAGCCAGGGCAAGCTGATGCCGGCGCTGCTGACGGCATTGACCGGCCGCACCAATGTGGACTTCCACACCCGCAAGGGCAGCGGGTGGATCCTCACCTTCAGCGGTGACCGGATCCTCGCCTGGGATCCGCTGCGCCCGCTGACGGTCTGAGGCAACGAAAGGGGCGGCGCCGCGAATGATTCGCGGCGCCGCCCTCACGTTGCCTCACCGGCGTTGCGGCCGGGTCACTTGGCGGTGGCGGCCTTCTTGGCGGGCGCCTTCTTGGCGGCGGCCGTGGTGGTCGACGCCGTGGTGGTCTTGCGCGCGGTCGTCGACACGGCGGCCTTCGTGGCCTTCGTGGTGGCCTTCTTGGCGGGGGCGGCCTTGGTGGCGGCGGCCTTCGCCGGAGCGGCCTTCGCGGCTGCCTTGGTGGCGGTCGCCTTGGTGGCGGCCTTGGCCGGAGCGGCCTTCGCCGTCGTGGCCTTGGCGGCAGCGGTCTTCGTGGCGGCCTTGGCCGGAGCGGCCTTGGCGGTCGTGGCCTTGGCGGTCGTGGCCTTCGCGGCGGCGGTCTTGGTGGCGGCGGCCTTCTTGGCCGGCGCGACCTTCGGCACCTTGCCGGCGGCGACCATCTCGCGGAAGCTGGCGCCGGCCCGGAACGCGGGCACCGACGTCTTCTTCACCTTGACGGCCTCACCGGTGCGCGGGTTGCGCGCGGTTCTCGCACCACGGACGCGCTTCTCGAAGACACCGAAACCGGTGATGGCGACCTTGTCGCCCTTGGTCACGGCAGCCTGGATCTCGGCCAGCACCGCGTCCAGCGCCGCGTTTGCCGACTTCTTGTCGCCCAGGCGAGCGCTGAGCGCCTCGATGAGCTCGGCCTTGTTCACGTTGTTTCCTCCCGTACCAGAAATGAAGTCCCTGTGGGCAAGGTATCCCAACGCACACAGGATACAAACATATGACGGAAAAGAAATCGTTGTGGAGCAACGGATCCGGCCGGAGGCTCATCGAGACGTCCAGCTAGGGCCTAGTGAACGACGGGTGTCCACTCCGGACGGCCTTGTTCGAAGGCCGTGATGGACTCCTCGTGGCGCAGTGTCAGGCCGATGTCGTCCAGGCCCTCCAGCAGGCGCCAACGGCTGAAATCGTCGATCGGGAAGGCCCATTCGTGGCCCCCCGCACGCAACTGGCGATCCTGCAGATCGACCGTTACCGACAACTGCGGATCCGCTTCGATCGCGGCCCAGAGTTCCTCGACCACTTTCAGGTCCAACTCGATGGGCAGGAGCCCGGCCTTGAGCGCGTTTCCCCGGAAGATGTCGCCGAAACGCGGCGCGACGACCGCCTTGAAGCCGTAGTTCTGCAACGCCCACACGGCGTGCTCGCGCGACGATCCGGTGCCGAAGTCGGGTCCGGCGACGAGGACCGAGGCGCCGGTGTAGGCGGGATTGTTGAGCACGAATGCGGGATCCGAACGCCACGCGTTGAACAACCCGTCCTCGAACCCGGTGCGGGTGACGCGCTTCAGATATACGGCGGGGATGATCTGGTCGGTGTCCACGTTGGACCGGCGCAGCGGGACGGCCGTGCCGGTGTGGACGGTGAACTTCTCCATGTCAGATTCTGCCTGTCTTCGCTTCGGGCTTCGACTAGTTCAGGTCCGCGGGGGCCGCGAGGCGGCCGACGACGGCGGTGGCTGCGGCGACCTGCGGCGACACCAGGTGGGTGCGGCCACCACGGCCCTGCCGGCCCTCGAAGTTGCGGTTGGACGTCGAGGCGGAGCGCTCGCCCGGCTTCAGCGTGTCCGGGTTCATGCCCAGACACATCGAGCAGCCCGCGAAGCGCCACTCGGCACCGGCGGCGGTGAAGACCTCGTTGAGGCCCTCCTCCTCCGCCGCGGCGCGCACCGACGCGGATCCGGGCACGACGAGCATGCGCACCGACTCGGCGACCTTGCGCCCGCGCAGCACCTCGGCCGCGGCCCGCAGGTCCTCGAGCCGGCCGTTCGTGCACGAGCCGAGGAAGACCACGTCCACCGCGACGTCGCGCAGCGGCGTGCCCGGCGTCAGCGCCATGTATTCGAGCGCCTTCTGCGCCGCGACGCGGTCGGCGTCCTCGGCGAAGTCGGCCGGGTCCGGCACGCTCGCGCCCAGCGGCGCACCCTGGCCCGGGTTGGTGCCCCAGGTGACGAACGGGGTGAGGTGGGTGATGTCGAGGGTGACCTCGGTGTCGAACTTCGCGCCCTCGTCGGTGCGCAGCGAGGTCCAGTACTCCTTCGCGCGGTCCCAGGCCTCGCCCTTCGGCGCGTACTCGCGGCCCTCGACATACGCGAACGTGGTCTCGTCCGGCGCGATCATGCCGGCCTTGGCGCCCCACTCGATCGACATGTTGGAGACCGTCATCCGGCCCTCCATCGACATCTGCTCGATGGCGGGGCCGCGGTACTCCACCACGTGGCCGCGCCCGCCGCCGGTGCCGACCTGGGTGATGAGCGCCAGCACCAGGTCCTTGGCCGTGACGCCCGGGGCGAGGTCGCCGACGACGTTGACCGCCATCGTCTTCAGCGGCGGCTGGGGCAGCGTCTGGGTCGCCAGGACGTGCTCGACCTCGCTGGTGCCGATGCCGAACGCGAGCGCGCCGAACGCGCCGTGCGTGGAGGTGTGCGAGTCGCCGCACACGATCGTCATACCCGGCTGGGTCAGGCCCAGCTGCGGTCCCATCACGTGGACCACGCCCTGCTGCGAGTCGCCGAGCGAGTGGCGGCGCACGCCGAACTCGTCGCAGTTGCGCCGCAGCGTCTCGATCTGGGTGCGGGACACGGGGTCGCTGATCGTCAGCAGGTTGTCGGTCGGCGTGTTGTGGTCCTCGGTCGCGATCGTCAGCTCGGGACGGCGCACCGTGCGGCCGCTCAGACGCAGGCCGTCGAACGCCTGCGGGCTGGTGACCTCGTGGACCAGGTGCAGGTCGATGTACAGCAGATCCGGCTCGCCGTCGGCGGAACGGACGACGTGCGCGTTCCACACCTTCTCTGCGAGCGTCCGCGGTCGTGCTTCTCCCACCATCTGGACATCCTAAAGTTTGGGAGGTATGTTTCGGTCTGTGGGACACAGTATGAGCGGTGTTGGCGTGCTCGACAAGGCGGTGGTCATCCTGGCCGCCTGTGTCGACGGCGCCAGCCTGGCCGAACTGGTGGACCGGACCAAGCTTCCCCGGGCAACGGCGCACCGGCTCGCACAGGCCCTGGAAATCCACCGATTGCTCGTTCGGGACGCGCAAGGACGCTGGCGGCCGGGCCCGCGTCTGGGCGAACTCGCCAACGCGGCACCCGACGTTCTTCTGACCGCGGCCGAGCCGATGCTCACCGCACTGCGCGACGCGACCGGCGAAAGCGCGCAGCTCTATCTCCGCCGCGCCGACGAGCGGCTCTGCGTGGCCGCCGCCGAGCGCGCCAGCGGGCTGCGCGACACGGTGCCGATCGGGTCGGTGCTGCCGATGACCGCCGGCTCCGCCGCACAGGTGCTGCTCGCGTGGGAGCCGCCGGAGGCGGTGATGCCGCTCCTGCCCCGGTGCAAGTTCACCGGCCGCACCCTCGCCGAGGTCCGCCGCCGCGGCTGGGCGCAGAGCGTGGCCGAGCGCGAGGCGGGCGTGGCCAGCGTCTCCGCCCCGATCCGCGACCGCACCGGCCGGGTCATCGCGGCGATCAGTGTCTCGGGCCCGATCGAGCGGCTCGGGCGGCGCCCCGGCGACCGTCACGCGATGGCCGTGGTCCGGGCTGGACAACGCCTCTCCGGCCTGTAGCGTGCCGCTCATCGAGCACGCTTGACTGGAGGAACGCCAGTGCCTGAATCCACCCCTGCCGCTCCGGAACCGATCGACGCAGGCATCTCCGAGGCACCCGAGACCCCCGAGGGTGAGGCGTCCGGCGTCGGTCAGGCACCCTCGGGTGCCCCCGACAAGCCGACCGGCGCACCCGGCTCCCCCAGCCCGGACGGCCCGCAGCGG
Source organism: Dactylosporangium cerinum (assembly GCF_042653625.1). Taxonomy (NCBI): domain Bacteria; kingdom Bacillati; phylum Actinomycetota; class Actinomycetes; order Micromonosporales; family Micromonosporaceae; genus Dactylosporangium; species Dactylosporangium cerinum. Next base: position 448,989 of record NZ_JBHSIU010000004.1, read on the forward strand.
CCCACCCCGCCCACGGCACCGACCGTTCCGGCCGAACCGGCGCCGGCCGGCGGTGGCCGGGGCGGCTGCCTGAGCATGGTGCTCGGCATGCTCCTGCTCGTCGCCGCAGTGCTGGGCATCGCCGGCCAGTTCTGACCTGTCGCGGGGTTCTCCGGACCGTCCGGAGGGCCCCGCGCGGGCGTGGTGTCCCGTTACGATGCGGCCGACATCACACGGGGAGGGGCATCACCATGTCCGAACACACCGAGCCGCCGGACGGCTCAGGCACCGCCGAACCGGCTCCGGAGGCCGCGGCACCGCCCGCCGACGCCGAGCAGCCGGACGACCCGGCACCGTTACCGCATCCCGCTCCAACCGGCGACCCTGCGCCCCTGGCATTCGTGGAAAGCCCGGCTCCGGTCTCCGCTTATGGAGACCTGCCGGCGTTCCTGGCCGGTGTGACGCCGGTCGACGTGCACGCAGACGTGATCGAGTCGCCGCCGCCGCGGACCCGCCGGCCGGTCGTCCTCGCGCTGACCTCCGCCGCGGTCGTCCTGGTGGTCCTGCTCGGCGGTGGCGCGTTCGCCCTGGCCCGGCTGTGGAACGGCCCGGTCGGCACGCTGCCGGAGGAGCTCGTGCCGGCTTCGGTCGCCGCGTTCGCCCGCATCGACCTCTCCCCCGGCATCGGCCAGCGGATCAAGGTCGAGGCCCTGCTGCGCAAGGCCGGTGGCGGCGCGCCCAAGTCGTTCGACGACGCGAAGCGCGACATCCTCGCCGACGCCGGCGCGCCGATCGGCTACAACGACGTCGCCTCCTGGTTCGACGACCGGGCCGGCGTCGCCGTGTGGGCCGGACCGGAGGGCACCGCCACGCCCGTTGTGCTCGTCGTCCTGTCCTCGCGCGACGACGGCAAGGCCCGCACGGCACTCGCCGCGGCGCAGCAGAAGGTCGGCACGGACAAGCTCGGCTTCGTCGCCGGCGACGGGCGGGCCCTGCTCGCGTTCGGCGGCAAGGATCTCCAGCGGCTCGCCACCTCAGCGGCGGACGCCGCGAAGAAGGCCCCGCTGTCGAAGGCGCCCGCGTTCACCTCGGCCGTCGCCAAGCTCCCCGCGGACCAGCCCGGCCTGGCGTGGGCCGACCTGGCCCGCGTGACCGAGCTGCAGCAGTCGTTCCTGGAAGCGGCGATCGACGAGGAGGACTTCGACGAGGGGGAGGCGTTCGACATCGCGCCGGCCCTCCCGCCGACGGTCAAGGGCATTCTCGTCGCCGGCGTCCAGGCCGGTGACGACGGTTTCGAGGTCCGCGCCCGGGTGTCCGGCGGCGGCCTGCCGCTGACCGGCGCGGCGGGCGGCACCGACGCCCTCGCGCTCCTCGGTGCCCTTCCGGCCGGTGTCACCGCGGCCGGCGTCGCCGGCGGGCCGTTCGGCGACACCTCCTCGTTCTTCGGCGGCGCCGGCAGCCTGCTGTCCACGTTCCTGTTCCCGATGGCGATGTTCGGCTTCGCCGCCGGCGAGGGCGGGTTCGATCCGGACGAACTGCCGCCGGGCGCCGACCCCGACACCGGGCTGACCCTGCCGCCCGGCGTGGACCCGTCCGACCCTGCGGCGGTCGAGAAGTACGTCCGGGAGCACCCCGAGCTGCTCACCGGCGGCGGCAACTTCGTCGGGATGCAGAAGAGCACGGAGGCCCTGACGAAGGCCGTCTCCACCGCGACGTCGGTGTCGTTCACCGTCGCCGGCCCGCCGGGAACCGGCGCGCAGACCGCGACGGGCGATGGACCGGACGTGGGGCTGCAGCTCGACCTCCGGCTCGCCGACGCCGCCGCGGCCAAGCAGCTGCAGGCCGACCTGGCCGAGCTGCTGAAGGCCGGCGGGACCGTCTGCGAGGTGAGTGGGGAGCACGTGATCCTGCGGACGAAGGCCTACAAGGCTGGCAGCGGCAAGCTCGCCGACGACCCGCGTTTCCGCGCCGCGACCTCCGGCGGCGTCCCCGGGGCCACCACCGCGATCTACATCGGCGGCGAACCGGGCGGCAGCGGGGCGACTGGCGCTGTCGGCGTCACCGTCGGCCGCGACGGCGCCGACACCGTGGTGATGGCGAGGATCCTGGTCGGTTGACGCGTTCCCCCGGCCTGCGCGGCGCCGCGCAGGCCGGGGTCACCGCGGCCTTACAGGTCGACCACCTCGCGGCCCAGCGGCCAGAGCGCGGCCGGGACGAGCTTGAAGTTGGCGATGCCGAACGGGATCCCGATGATCGTGATGCACAGCGCGATGCCGGCGGTGATGTGGCTCAGCGCCAGCCACCACCCGGCGAGCACGAGCCACAGGACGTTGGCCACCCCGGTCGCCACGCCGGCGTCGGGCTTGGCCTGCAGCGTGCGGCCGAACGGCCACAGGGAATAGATGGCCAGCCGCCACGACGCCACCGCGAACGGGATCGTGATGATCAGCACGAAACAGATCGCTGCGGCGACGGCGTAGCCGATGAACAGCAGGAAGCCGCCACCAAAAATCAGCCACAGCACGTTCAGGATGAAGCGAATCATGCTTCGATCATGCGCCTGCCGCGCCACTGATGAGGGTGACGACCTCGTCGGCGCAGCCCCAGGCGAGGGTGACCCCGGCGCCGCCGTGGCCGTAGTCGTGCACGACGCGCGCGCCGCCGGGCAGTTCGACGGGGTCGAGCTCGACCCGGGCGCCGCCGTGCCGGGCCGGGCGTAGCCCGGCCGCCTGCCACAGCACAGCGGCCCCGGCCAGCTCCGGGACCAGCTCCAGGCAGCGGGCGAGGATCGCCGCGGTGGTGGCCGGATCGACCGTGGTGTCCCAGACGCCGGGCTGGAACGTGCCGCCGAGCACCACGTCGCGGCTGCGGGGGTGGACGTATGTCATTCCGGCAGGGTGCTCTTCGTCACGCACCGAGGTGACGAGCCCCGGGTTGGCGACGCCGACGATCTGGCCGCGGGCCGGGTGCACGGCGGGGTCCGCGGCGAGGTCCCGCGCCGCGAGGCCGCTCGCGTTGACCACGACGTCCGCGCCGCCGGCCACCCGGGGCACGTCGGACAGTCGCCCGACCTTGTGCCGGACCACCCGGCCGCCTGCGGCCTCGAACCGGTCCAGCAGCCACTGGAGGTACACCTCCATCTCGACGGACGGCACAGTGAACCGCCATTCGCCGGGCGCCGCGGTGAAGTCCGGGACCGCGGCGGCCCACCATGGCGTGGCGTGCGGCCCGCGCAGGATCATGCGGGTCGGCCGCGGGACCACTCCGGGCACGCCCGCGGCCGCCTGCGCGGACAGCTCGTCGTAGGTGCGGTGGGCCCAGGTCAGCACGCGCGGGTCAGCGGCGGTGCGGGTGGGGTACCAGACCGCGGCGGCGAGCCGGGACACGGTGCCGGCCGGCTCGTCCGCGGTCACGACCGTCACCGCGTGCCCATGTTCCTGCAGACGCACGGCGCAGGCGAGTCCGCTGATGCCCGCGCCGAGAACGGCGATCTTCCTGCTCATAGGCCTACGGAACCAGGACCGGCCGGCGGTGTCCAAGACCGGTTGGCGGGGCCATGATAAGCCTGGCTTATGGAACTGCGGCGGTTGCGCTACTTCGCTGTCCTCGCCGAGGAGCTGCACTTCACCCGGGCCGCGGCCCGGCTGCGCATCGCCCAGCCGGCGCTCAGCCAGCAGGTGAAGGCCCTCGAGCGGGAGGTCGGCGCGCGGCTGGTCGAGCGGGGACGCGGCGGCTGCGTCCTCACCCCGGTCGGGACGGTGGTGGCGGCGGAGGCGGCGGCGCTGCTCGCCCAGGTGGCCGGCGCCGAGCAGCGGATCGCGGCGGCGGTGCGGGGGCAGGGCGGGCGGCTGCGGCTGGCGTACACCCGATCGGCCCGCGGCGGCGCGGTCGACGACCTGGTCGAGCGGTTCCGCGCCGCGCACCCCCTGGTCGAAGTGGTGCCGGAGACCGGCTGGACCGCGCCCAACGTGGCCGGGCTGCTCGCCGGGCGCTACGACGCGGCGTTCGTGCGGCCACCGGTCGACGACGAGGGGATCCGGTGGCGGCTGGTCGGCACCGAGGAGCTGCTGCTCGCCCTGCCCGCCGGGCATCCCCTGGCGGCGCGCCGGCGGGTGCCGCGGGAGCTGCTGCGCGGCGAACCGGCGGTGATGTGGCCGCGGGACAACGGTCCCGGCATGTACGACCGGATCGTCGCGCAGGTCTGGCCCGGCGGCGGCTTCACGCTCGTCCGGCACGAGCCCGACGACGAGCAGCTGCTGCGGGCGGTGGCGGCCGGTGGCGTGATCGCGGCGGTGCCGGAGGGCCGGGCGAGGGCGCTGCGGGTGCCCGGGGTGCTGCTGCGCCGGTTCACCGGGGTGCCGCCGACGGTCGACATCGGGCTCGCCTGGGCGCCGCGGCACCTGAACCCGGTCGTGCGCAGCCTGCTGGATGTCCTGGGTTAAAGGCGGCTGGAACCTACCTTAAGTGAGAGCGCTCTATCGACCGAGTTCCATAAAGGTTATTTACTGTTAACAATCCTTCCTTTACATTGGCGAGCATCACCCCCACTGCACGAAGGGAGCGATCGATGCGAAGAACGGTCGCGCTGGTACCTCTGGCGCTCGCCGCCATCGCAACATCACTGCTCGTCTCGGCCCAGCCGGCGGCAGCGCACGGCTACATCTCCTCTCCCGCGAGCCGTCAGGCGATGTGCGCCCAGGGGCGGGTCGCCAACTGCGGCGAGATCGTCTACGAGCCACAGAGCGTCGAAGGTCCCAAGGGCCTCATGAGCTGCAGCGGCGGCAACAGCCGGTTCGCCCAGCTCGACGACCCGAACAAGGGCTGGCCGGCGACGTCGGTCGGCAACTCCGTCACGTTCAACTGGGTGCTCACGGCCCGGCACGCCACCAGCACGTGGGAGTACTTCGTCGGCAGCACCCGCATCGCGGTCATCGACGACGGCGGCCGGCAGCCCGGCGCGACCGTCTCCCACACGGTGAGCCTCGGCGGGCGCACCGGCCGGATCCTGGTCCTGGCCCGGTGGAACGTCGCCGACACCGGCAACGCCTTCTACTCCTGCGTCGACCTGCAGGTCGGTGGCGGCGGCAACCCGACGCCGACCCCGACCCAGCCCACCCCGACGCCCACCACCAACCCCACGCCGACCCCGACGCCCACGACCACCACGCCTCCGGCCGGCGGCACGTGGCAGGCGGGCACCGCGTACAAGGTCGGTGACCGGGTCACGTACGGCGGCGCCACGTACCAGTGCCGCCAGGCTCACACCGCCATCGCCGGTTGGGAACCGCCCAACGTCCCGGCGCTCTGGCTGCGCGTCTGACGTCCCGGGTGCCCGGTCCGCCGGGCACCCACTTCCCAGAGGGGTTCCGAGTGCGGTTGCGCGTCTCTGCCTTGCTGTCGCTCATCGCGGCGGCGCTCCTCGCCGGCTGCGCCGCCGCCCCGGCGCAGCCGGCCCCCGCGGCGACCTCGGCCGTCTTCAACGACACCGACGTCATGTTCGCCCAGATGATGGTCGCCCACCACGGCCAGGCCCTGGAGATGGTCCGCCTGGCCCGCACCAAGGCCGTCCGCGAGGACGTGCGCACCCTCGCCGCGGCCATCGACGTCACCGAGGCCGACGAGACCAAGACCATGCAGGTCTGGCTGCAGTCCTGGAACCGCCCACCCACCGCGGCCGCGGACGCCCACGAGGGCCACGGCGGCGCCCACGGCACGAACGCCGACGACCTCGCCGCCCTCGCGACCTACGACGGTGCCGAGTTCGAGCAGCGGTTCCTCAACATGCTCGTCGCCCACCAGCACAACGCGGTCGAGATCGCCCGCATGGAGACCGGCTCCGGGGTCAACCCCGGCGCCCTGGACCTCGCCCGGCGCATCACCGACTCCCGCACCGCCGAGATCCAGCAGATGCTCGGGTACCTCGGGAAGGTCTGAACCCGCTACTCGCAACCGATCCCGTCGTGGTCGGTGTCGAGGCCGTAGACGTCGGTGCCGATGACCGTGACCGGGCCCTGCACGTATGACGGGCCGTTGCCGCTGCCGCCCTTGCAGTCCACGTCGACCGGGTCGTTCGGCACGCACGGGGAGTAGTTCGGGTTGCAGTTGCCGGCCGGCTTCGTGGTCGGCTGTTTCGTCGGGGGTTTGGTGGTCGGGGCTTTGGTGGTCGGCGCCTTGGTGGTCGGCGGCTGGGTCGCCGGTGCCGTCGTCGCCGGTGCGGTCGTGGCGGGCGGTGCCGTTGCCGGCGGCTCGCTCGTCGGTGTCGCGTTCGCCGTTTCGGTGGCCGGCACCGGCGTTTGCGGGATCGCGAGCGCGCCGGTGCGGGACACGTCGCGGGTGTCGTCCGGCTGTTTGCTTCCGGCCGCTGCCACGACGATGCCGCAGAAGATGAAGACGCCGAGGACCACGGCGCCGAGCACGATGAACCAGCCCCGGCCGGAGCGCGGGTTCGGCTGATTGAGCGGCGGATACGTCACCCGGCGAAGTCTGGTCAAGCCGGCCCCGGGAGGCCAGTAGCCGAACGGATGCGTTCGGTGATACCGGCGTCGGCTCGCCGCCACGAACGGTGTGGCGTGCATAGACTCGGTCGCATGACCCTCACCAACTGGGCGGGAAACATCGCGTTCGACGCGGCCCGGGTGCACCGACCGTCCACCGTGGACCAGGTCCGGGAGGTGGTGGCCGGGGCGGAGCGGGTGCGGGTCCTCGGATCCGGGCACTCGTTCAACGACATCTCCGTCACGCCCGCGGATCTCGTCAGCGTCGCCGGGTTGCCGGTGGAGCCGCGGATCGACGCGGCGGCGGGGACAGTCACCGTGGCCGGCGGGGTGCGATACGGGGAGCTGGCGGCATTCCTGGACGCCCAGGGGTATGCGTTGCACAACCTCGGGTCGTTGCCGCACATCTCGATCGCGGGGGCGGTTGCCACCGGCACCCACGGATCCGGCGCGGCACTGGGCAACCTTGCGACGGCCGTCGCCGGGGTCGAGCTCGTGACCGCGGGCGGGGACCTGGTCCGGCTGGCCCGCGGGGACGCCGACTTCCCCGGCGCGGTCGTGTCGCTCGGCGCGCTCGGGGTCGTGGTGGGTGTGACGTTGGACGTGCTGCCGGCCTACGCCATCCGCCAGTTCGTCTTCGAGCACCTGCCGAGGAGCGTCCTGGACGCGCGGTGGGAGGACATCGCGACCGCCGGCTACTCGGTCAGCCTGTTCACCGGCTGGGCCGGGGACACCGTCGACCAGTTGTGGCTCAAGCTCGCCGACGGTGAGGAGCCCGACGGGTTCGGGGCGGCGCCGGCGCGACGGACGATGCACCCGATCGCGGCGATGTCCCCGGAGAGCTGCACCGAGCAGGGCGGAGTGCCCGGGCCGTGGCACCGGCGGCTGCCGCACTTCAAGCTGGAGTTCACCCCGAGCAGCGGCGAGGAGCTGCAGACCGAGTTCTTCGTGGCGCGCGACGACGCGGTGGAGGCGTTCGCCGCGGTCGAGAGGCTGCGGCACCTCGTGACGCCCGTGTTGCAGATCTCCGAGATCAGGGTCGTTGCGGCGGACGAGTTGTGGCTGAGTCCGATGTACCGGCGGGACAGCGTGGCCCTGCACTTCACCTGGATCCGGGATGTTGAACGGGTCTCGCCGGTCGTCGCCGCGCTCGAGGAGGCGCTGGCGCCACTGGCGGCGCGGCCGCACTGGGGCAAGGTGTTCCACCACGCCGCGCGGCCCGAGCGGCTCACCGACTTCCTCGCGTTGCGTGACCGGCTCGACCCGGACCGCAAGTTCGGCAACGCGTTCGTGGAGCGGCACCTGGCGGCGGAGTAGATTCCAGGCGTGCGTATCGCTCGTTTCGCCCACAGCAGTGGGATGTCGTTCGGAGTCGTCGAGGGCGAGCCCTCGGCCGGACTCACCGGACTCACCGTCGCCGAGATCGACGGTCACCCGTTCGGGGAGCTGCGGTTCACCGGCCAGCGCTGGGCCGTCGCCGACGTGCGGCTGCTCTCCCCGATGCTGCCCAGCAAGGTGGTGTGCGTCGGGCGCAACTACGCCGACCACGCCGCCGAACTCGGCAACGACGTGCCGAAGGAGCCCCTGCTCTTTCTCAAGCCGTCCACGTCGATCATCGGCCCCAACGACGCGATCCGGATCCCCCCGCAGTCGCAGCAGGTCGAGCACGAGGCCGAGCTCGCCGTCGTGATCGGCGTCACCGGTGCCCGCCGCGTCGACCGGGCCGGCGCCGCCACGGCCATCTTCGGCTACACCGCCGCCAACGACGTCACCGCCCGTGACCTGCAGCGCAAGGACGTCCAGTTCACCCGGGGCAAGAGCTTCGACTCGTTCTGCCCCATCGGCCCCTGGATCGTCACCGGCCTGGACGTCAGCGACGTCGAGGTCCGCTGCGAGGTCAACGACGAGGTCCGCCAGCTCGGCCGCACCAAGGACATGGTGTTCGACGTCCCCACGCTCGTGTCGTATGTCTCACACGTCATGACCCTCCTCCCCGGCGACGTCATCCTCACCGGCACCCCCGCCGGCGTCTCCAAGCTCAACCCCGGCGACGAGGTCACCGTCACGATCGAGGGCGTCGGCGCGCTCAGCAACAGGGTCCTGACCTTGGAATAGGCGTGTTTGCGACAACCGATTTGGCCTGGTGCGTTCGCTCCGGTAAAGTTTCCAACCGGCGCTAACAGCGCCGATGGGGTATGGGGTAATTGGCAGCCCAACTGATTCTGGTTCAGTTAGTCTAGGTTCGAGTCCTGGTACCCCAGCACCGCAGCAAGATCGCGGTGCTGTATTGTTCCACCGCAAGACAGAGCAAGACCTGGGGCCCCGTCGTCTAGCGGCCCAGGACGCCGCCCTCTCAAGGCGGTAGCGCCGGTTCGAATCCGGTCGGGGCTACAGTCCAATGGGCTCAACCTGTTCACAGGTTGAGCCTGTTCCCGTTGGTGGACTTCCGCGTTCTTCGCGCAGCGGCTTCGCCGCCGCTCCCCAGCGGGGGGTTCCCACCCCGCACCCCCCATGCTTCGCTTCGCTCGCACTGCTCGCTTCGCATCGGCAGGACGGCGCTGCGCGCCGCGATCGGCGGCCGGCCGGGGAGCGTGCCGTTGGCCTGGATGGCGAGGGTGGGCGGACTTGCTCAGCCGTGGGTGGGGTGGCGGGACTGTTGGATGGCGTCGGCGATGGCCGTGGCGCCACGTACGAGCTTCGTGCTTCAAACCTGGCGGGCGGTTGATGGGTCTCGTCGTCGAGCCACGTCTAGGGGAATGTCCCGTCACGCGAGATGCTTGGCGTGATCCATGCCGGTTGGTTGGGTGGCTTGCTGAGCCGTGAAGACGGTTACCGCGGGGAGGTTGAGGACATGGAGGCGCTCGACGTCCTGGCGGCGTTCGGCTCAACTGGCCGGGTCGGCCTTCTTCATCCCGGCGCCCGCCTACGGGAGGTCGCCGCCGCCTACGGCATGCCATGGGACATCGGGCGGATCGACAAACACCACCGGTGGCCGCACCTGTACTCCTACGGTGACGTTGAGTTCGTCGTATGCCGCTGCCGGATCATCAGTTCAGTGACGATCCAGACCTGGCGAGGGACAGTCGAGCTGCCGAGCCAGGCACAGCCCGGCGAGGTCACCACCCTGCCCGCACGACTGACCTTCGCTCAGGTGGCCGACAGCCTGGCCGCCGCAGACTGCCAGTGGGAACAGCTCAAGCCGATCGAGGGACAGTGCGGGCTGCGCACCCTGCCTCAACGCGTCGACTTCACCTTCGTCACTGACGACGGACCCGATCCCGTGCTGCACGCTGCAGGCACTTGGGCCCATGAGCACGACTGCATGCCGGCGGCAGCCGTCGACGCTGCCTTCGCCGATGACTTCCCTCTGGAGCAGGCCGACTGATCTTCGCGCAGCGGCTTCGCCGCCGCTCCCCAGCGGGGGGTTCCCACCCCGCACCCCCATGCCTCGCTTCACATCGGCACGCGCGCCGCGCCGCGCTTCGCATCGGCGCCGGGGCCTGCTCGCGGGAGTCGCTGCGCGGCCTGACAAAGCTTCGACCAGCCCGACAACACTGCCGTCAGCGCGGTGGCCGGCAGTGTTGTCGGGCTGCGCGACCAAACTTGCCGTCAGGGCGCCGGCTTGGTCACGCGGGCTTGGGCGGAGGGGTCAGGCGTCGCGGGTGCGGAACAGGTAGGCGGCCACGACCAGGAGCACGGCCGTCCAGCCGGTGAAGACGGCCAGGCCCTGCCATTGGGTCAGGAGGGAGTCCGGCGGCAGCGACGGCTTGAAGACGAGCTGGCCGGCGTTGGTGGGCATCCAGGCGTGGACGTGGTCGCCCCAGTTGCCGGGGAGGAGGACCGTCAGGTTGGAGACGATGAGGATCAGGCCCAGGACGCCGGTGATGGCGCCCGCGGTGTGGCGGACGATCGCGCCGAAGGCCAGGGAGAACAGGCCCAGGACGGTGAGGAACAGGCCGGCGCCGAAGACGGAGCGGGCGATGCCGGGGTCGCCGAGGTTGACCGTGATGTGGTCGGACATGACCCAGCGGCCGGCGAAGAAGGCGGCGAAGCTCAGCAGCTCGCCCACGACGAACATCAGGACCGCGAAGACCACGACCTTCGCGCCCAGGACCGGCAGGCGGCGGGGCTGGGCCTGGAGGGTGGAGCGGATCATGCCGGTCGTGTACTCGGCGGAGACGACCATGACGCCGAGGACCGCGACGATGAGCTGGGAGATGAAGACCGGCTGGTCGATGATGATCTGGAGGGGTTCGGCGGCCATCATGGCCTGCTCGTCGGGGGCGAACTGGTCCCACTGGCGCATGATGACCCAGGCGATGAAGGACATCAGGCCGACGGAGATCGCCGCCATGGCGGCCAGGGACCAGGTGGTGGAGCGGACGGTCCGCAGTTTCGTCCACTCGGAGCGCAGCAGGCCGTCGAAGCCGGCGCGGCGGGTGGCGGTGAGCGTGGTCATTGTGCCCCCAGAGAGCCGTGGTATTCGACGCTGTCCTTGGTGAGTTCCATGAACGCCTGCTCCAGCGATGCCTGCAGCGGGGCGAGCTCGTGCAGCCGGAGGCCGTTGTCGAACGCGAGGTCGCCGACGCGGTGCATGGGCAGCTCGGTCACCAGCAGGGAGCCGTCGGGCTCGGAGGTGACCGTGCCGCCTGCGGAACGGACCAGCGACGCCAGCGCTGGGGCATCAGGGGTGCGGACCCGGGTGGCCAGCACGGAGTTGCTCTGGATGAACTCCTGCACCGTGCAGTCGGCGATCATCTTGCCGCGGCCGATGACGAGCAGGTGGTCGGCGGTGTGCTCCATCTCGGACATGAGGTGGCTGGAGACGAAGACCGTGCGGCCCTCGGCGGCGAGGGACTTCATCAGGTTGCGGATCCACAGGATGCCCTCGGGGTCGAGGCCGTTGACCGGCTCGTCGAACATGAGGATCTGCGGGTCGCCGAGCAGGGCCGTGGCGATGCCGAGGCGCTGCCCCATGCCGAGCGAGAAACCCTTCGACCGCTTGCGGGCGACCGCGGTGAGGCCGACGACGTCGAGCACCTCGTCGACCCGGCGGCGGGGCAGGTTGTTGGTCTGCGCGAGGCACAGCAGGTGGTGGTACGCGCTGCGGCCGCCGTGGATCGCCTTCGCGTCCAGCAGCGCCCCGACCGCGAGCATCGGGTTGTCGAGGCGGGCGAAGGGACGGCCGTTGACCGTGACGCGGCCGCTGGTGGGGGCGTCCAGGCCGAGGATCATCCGCATCGTGGTGGACTTCCCGGCGCCGTTCGGGCCGAGGAAGCCCGTCACCTGTCCTGGGCGGACCGTGAAGGAGAGCTGGTCCACGGCGACGCGGTCGCCGTACCGTTTGGTGAGGCCGACAGCCTCGATCATGACGTTCCTCCCGCTGCATCCAATGGTCGCAGCGGGAAGGTAGCCAACCGTTGCTGTGGCGAGCCTAAGAAGACCTGAGCCACCGCACAGGTTTCAGCCGATCACGTTGACGGCGCGGGCCACCACGAGCAGGACGGTGACGAGGGAGACGGCGGACTCGGCGAGCATGCCGAGCTTGGCCCAGGTGGACATCGGCAGGGTGTCGGTGGGGCTGAAGGCGGTGGCGTTGGTGAACGAGAGGTAGAAGTAGTCGAAGAACCCCGGCTCCCAGTCCCGCGGGGCGAGCTCCGGCGAGCTCATCTGGGGGAAGAGGAAGTCGGGATGGGGGCGCAGCCCGTCGGCACGGGACGCCGGGCCGCCCCGGTCGCCCTCCCAGAACCACAGGGCGAACACGATGACGTTCGTCAGCCAGATCGCGGCGCCCCACAGCAGCAGGTGCGAGGCGATGTGACCCTCACCGAAGAGGGCGCGCACGAGCCGGATCGCGGACAGCGCGGTCGCCACCCCGAGCAGCGCGGCCAGGCCGATGCTCAGTGGGCGCAGGATCCGCGTCTCCCGGTTGATCCGCAACGGGTTGACCACGACCACGCTGAGCAGCAGGGCCGCCTCCAGGCCGGGCAGCAGCCAGCGCGGCCGGGGCGCCAGGTCGGCGGGCAGGAGCAGGTGGATGCCGACGGCGACGGCGATCGCCAGGGCGGCCGGCCAGCGCTGCTCGGCCTCGGTGCGGCGCAGCCAGCCGGGCGGCTGGGCGGACGCGGGGGGCACGTCACTCACGACGTTAACGCTAGTGCTTGGTCAATGAACGTTGGCCGGGTTTTGTCGTACCCCTGTGCTTGGGTGTCGGTATGCCTCGGCGCCGGGATTCTGACGCGGTCCGGGTGGTGCACCGCACCGCCCGGGTCGGGTTGCGCCTGACCCGAGCGCAACGCAACCGGTGTTACGGCCTGTTGCGGTCGGCGGGTGATGTCTGGGCGTGCGTGCTGGAGGTCAATCACTGGCGGTGGCGGCACGACGCGCCGCCGGTGGTCGCGTATCAGGCGTTGTGCCGGGAGTTGTCGGCGGCCGGGCCGGGCACGTTCGGCGAACTCGACACGACCGGGGCCAGGTCGGTGCTGCGCCGGTACTCCGACGCATGGTTCACCGCGGCGAAACGCCGCAACGCCGGCGACGTGACTGCTCGGTTCCCGCGGCGTCGGCGTGGGCTGTTGCCGGTGCGCTACTACCACGGCACGTTCACCCTGGACCGGCGCAGGGTGCGACTACCGACCGCCGCTGGTTGCCCGGCGTTGTGGCTGCGCCTGGACCGGGAGGTGCCGTACCCGATGGAGCAGGTCCGTTCGGTGACGCTCCTGGCTGAGGGTGGCCGGTTGTGGGTCGAGGTGACCGCCGAGGTCCCCGTCACCGCCTACCCGCACGGTGCGGCGCCGGATCCGGGGCGGGTGGCCGGGGTCGACCTCGGTGTGATCCACCCCTACGCGGTCGCCGGCCCCGACGGGCACGGCCTGCTCGTGTCCGGCCGGGCGGTCCGCGCCGAACATCGCATGCACCTCGCCGACACCAAACACCGCAGGCGGGCGACCGCGGGCCGTGCCCCGAAACCCGGCCAGCGCGGGTCGAGGCGGTGGCGGCAGGCGCGGCGCCGGGCGCGGCTGGTGGAGGGCCGGCATCGGCGGCGGGTCCGGCAGGCGCAGCATGAGGCGGCGAAGACCGTCATCGGCTGGGCCGTGCAGCACAGGGTCGGGACGTTGACCGTCGGCGACCCCCGCGGCGTCCTGGACCGGCCGGCTGGGCGCCGGCACAACCTGCGGCTGCGGCAGTGGCAGATCGGCCGCGCCATCAGCATGTTGCGGGGCAAGGCCGAACTCGCCGGGATTGTCGTGCACCTCGTCGACGAACGCGGCACCTCCTCCACCTCCTCCACCTGCCCCACCTGCCGCAAGAGGATCAGCAAACCGGCCGGCAGGACGATGACCTGCCGGCACTGTCAGCTCACCGGGCACCGTGACCTGTTCGCGGCCGCCACCATCGCCACCCGCACCCCCGGCCGGACACCGGCCACGGAGGCGGGTGGTGGTTCCAGTGTCACGACAGCCGTTGTGCTGCCGCGGACGCTCACGCACCGTCGAGCGGGACGGCACCTCCCCGGTGCCGGACTGTCCCGGCGTGACCCACGCCGACCCCCACCACACCGACCACCACCAGCAGCAGCGGTGGCGGCCGGTGCGGCACCGGCGGCGGTAGGGGTCAGTTGGCCGGCTGAGGCCCGCCCCACCACCAGCAGCAACCCGGTGGGGAGTCGCTCGACCGCACCCCGCGGCGAGGAACCACAACACCACCAACCCGGTGAACGTTCGTGGTCACAGCACTAGCCCTTGTACCGTCGGACGGCATGGCACAGCACCAACTCCACGACCGCGTCACCTGCGTGGCCGCGCCCGCGACCTGGCTGTCAGGTCCGGACGGCCGGATGACAGGGAAGGCGGACGGGCTCTACGTCGAGGACCGGCGGGCCGTGGCCCACCTGGAGGTCACGATCGACGGCGCGGCGCCGGCGATGACCGCCCAGCGCACGGGTGCCGCTTCGGCGGTGTTCGCAGGGGTACAGGACACCCGCAGCCGGCTGGCCGAACCGCTCGGCGGCACCGAGACCGTCACGCTGTCCAACGACGCCGGCGAGCCCCGCAGCGCGGTGCTGGCGATAACGGCGGCGACGGACTTCGCCACCACCGGCGCGATCCGCGACGGCAACCCCGGATCCACAGTGGACTTCGAGCCCGCTGACGGCGGCACCTGGTGGGCGCGGTCCGCGGACGGCATGGCGGTCCGGCTCGACGTCACCCCGCCGCCCGACGGGCCGTTGCGCTGGGCGGTGACGCTCGAGCCCGGCGAGCGGTTCTCCGTGGAGCTGCGCTTCACCCGTACCGACGTCGCAACCATCCAACGCGCCAAGCGGTTCAGCACGCTTCGGGTGGCTGCGGCCGACCCGCGGCTCGACGTGCTGGTGCGCACCGGTGTCCAGGACCTCGACGCGCTGCGGCGCACCGACGGCGCCGACGTGTACTACTGCGCCGGCAGCCCCTGGTACCTCACCCTCTTCGGCCGCGACGCGTTGTGGTCGGCGCGGCTGGGGCTGCCGCTCGGGGTCGACGTCGCCGCCGGCACGGTGCGGGCGCTCGGCGCGCGGCAGGGCACCGCGCACCACGGCGACACCGAGGAGGAACCCGGCCGCATCCTGCACGAGCTGAGGCCGCCCGACGCCGCGCACCGCCTGCCGCCGGTCTACTACGGCACGGTCGACGCGACCGCCCTGTTCGTGTGCACCCTCGCGGACGCGTACCGCTGGGGCATGCGCCCGGACGCCGTGGAGGCGCTGCTGCCCAATGTGGAGGCTGCGCTGGAGTGGCTGGCCGGGCACGAGGGATTCGTCGCCTACCGCTCGACCGGCACGGGCCTGACCAACCAGGGCTGGAAGGACTCCGGCGACGGGGTCCAGTTCGCCGACGGCCGCATCGCCACCGGGACCTTGGCGTTGTGCGAGGTCCAGGGGTACGCCTACGAGGCCGCCGTGCGCGGTGCCGACCTGCTGGACGCGTTCGGCCGGGCCGGCGGGCAGCGGTGGCGGGACTGGGCCGCGGATCTGGCCGAGCGGTTCCGGGCCGCGTTCTGGTGCCCCGGCGGCTATCCGGCGGTCGCGGTGACCGGCGACGGAGAACGGGTAGACGGCGTGGCGTCCAACATGGGGCACCTGCTCGGCACCGGCCTGCTGTCCGCGGCCGAGAGCGCCTCGGTGGCGGGCCATCTCCTCGCGGCGCTGCGGTCGCCGTTCGGGCTGCGGACCCTCGCGGTCACGTCGGCCGGTTACGACGCGGGCTCGTATCACGCCGGGTCCGTGTGGCCGCACGACACCGTGATCGCCCTGCTGGGGCTGGCCCGCGACGGGCACCGGGAGGAGGCCGCCTCGCTCGTCGGGGCGCTGCTGGCGGCGGCCGAGCGGTTCGACTTCCGGCTGCCGGAGCTGTACGGCGGCGACGACGACGCGACGCCGTACCCGGCGGCGTGCCGGCCGCAGGCGTGGGCGGCGGCGGTGGGGCCGGCGCTGCTCACCGCGCTGCTGGGGCTGGACGTCGACGTGCCCGCCGGGCGGATCACGTTCGACCCGATCGCGCCGTCGCCGGTGGGGGCGTTCCGGGTGCGGGGGCTGAAGGTGGCCGGGGGCGAGCTGGACGTGACCGTCGACGCCTCCGGCGCCGTGACGGTCCACAATGGACCGGTTGACATCAGGTTCCTGCTCGCGGACGGTCGCCCGGCGCCTATTTCGGCGGCGTCAGCCGGATGATGGAGCCGCCGTAGTCGTCGCTGACGAGGATCGAGCCGTCAGCGTCCAGCGCCGCGTCGACCGGCCGCAGCCACGGCTTGGCGGCCTTCACGTCGACGAGCCCGGACAGCAGGTCCACCGGGTCGCCCGGCCCGTTCGCCGTCCACGGCACGAACACCACCTTGTAGCCGACGGGCTTGGTGCTGTTCCACGAGCCGTGCATCGGGATGATCGCCCCGCCGAGCGCCGGGGAGAACGTCAGCCCCAGCGGCGCGGTGTGCGCCGGCAGGCCGAGGTCGATCGGGTCCGCCTTGGCACAGTCGGCCCTGCTCCCGTCGCGGTTGAGCTCGTAGTCGCGGTGGAAGCCGAGGTTGTGCGTGCCGTTGTCGCTGTCCGGGTTGCAGAACGGCCAGCCGTAGAAGCCGCCGTCGCGCACCTTGATGAGCTCCTCCACCGGGTACTGGTCGACGAACTGGCTCATCTTCTTGCCCTTGTCGGACTTGCCGTCGCCGTCGACGTCGCGGTCGTCGGGGACGAGGGTGTTGTCGCGGTTGTTCACCACGACCCACAGCTCGTCGCTGCCCGGCCGGAACGCCAGCCCCTCCGCGTTGCGGATCCCGGTCGCCAGCAGGTGCTTGCCCGCGTTCTTCCCGGCCGCGTCGTACGTGTAGATCGCCGCGCGCCGCGGCTCGCTCACCGTGTCCTCGACGCAGGCGTTGCAGGTGGAGGCGATCGACAGGTAGAGCTTGCCGTCCTTCACCGCGATGTTCTTCAGCACGTGCGCGTAGTTGCCCCGCAGCTCCGGCGTGCTGGTGTCCGGCAACCCGTCCACGACGACCTGCCCGTCGTGTGCCTTGAGATCACCGGACTTGTACGGGTAGCGCACGACCTTGTCGGCCTCCGCCACGAACAGCCAGGTGGCCCCGCCGGCCTCGGCGAACACCAGGTCGTGCGGCCGGTTGAGCCCGGACGCGAACTCGGTCACCTTCCCGGCCCGCACCACCCGGATCCGGCCCTGGCTCGGCTGCGACACCAGCAGGTCGCCGCTCGGCGTGAACGTCATGAACCGGGCCTTGTCGACCCGCGCGTGCACCGCCGCGGTCCACCCCGCCGGCAGCGTCACGCTCCGCGCCACGTCGAACGGCGCGGCGTTCAGCCCGGCACCGGCGGTGACCTTCACGCTCGCCGGCGCCCCCAGCACCAGCGCCGTCGACGGCTGCGACACCGTTCCCGTGGCGCCCGACGCCCCTGGCCTGGCCGCTTCGGGCGACTCCCCGCCACAGCCGGCAAGTGCCAGCGAGCAGGCTGTGGCGGCCACGAGCACTGCACCGAGCTTGCGCATGCGTGAGACGGTACAACCTAAACTTGGCGGATGCTCACAGACCAGTCATCGTGGCAGGCCCGCCGGGCTGCGCACGAGGCACGGGTCGACGAGTGGATCGTGCCGCACCTGCAGCGCCGCCGCCGCGGCGAGAAACACCCGGTGCTCGACTTCCTGTTCACGTACTACTCGTTCCGCCCCGCACAGCTGCGGCAGTGGCGCCCGGGCGGCGACCCGCACAAGCGCCCATCGACTGTCACCTGGGTCCGCGATCTCCTCGCGGCAACCGCCGCCCGCCCGCCGCACCTGCGCTGCTTCGGCCTGCACGAGTGGGCGATGGTCTACCGGCAGACCCAGGACGAGCTGCGGCACAACGCCTGGCCGCTGCGCCTCGGCCCGACCGGCACCGACGCGGTCGTCGAGGCGAGCCGCATCCGCTGCAGCCACTTCGACGCCTTCCGCTTCTACACCGCTCCGGCCCGCTCGCTGAACCTGCTGCAACCGACCCGCGAGACCCAGACGGCCAACGAGCAACCCGGCTGCCTGCACGCCAACATGGATCTCTACAAGTGGTCCTACAAGCTGAGCCCGCTCACTCCGAGCGAGCTGATCGCCGACTGCTTCGAGCTGGCCGTCGCCATCCGCACCCTCGACATGCAGGCCAGCCCGTACGACCTGGCCGCCCTCGGCTACCCACCCGTCCAGATCGAGACCGCCGACGGCCGCGCCGAGTACACCCGCCGCCAACGCGACCTGTCCGACCGCGCCGCCCCACTGCGCGCCGCCCTGATCGCCGTCTGCGACACCGCCCTCACTTCGACCGTGACGCCCTGACCGTCGCCGGACCAACCGGTCGCGCGGGCAACGGGCTCAGGTGAGCCAGGTGTAGACGTTCCAGGTGATGCCCGCCACCGCGGCCAGGGCGAGGGCGCCCAGGTAGGTCAGGACGAGGCGGGTGTCGCGCAGGACGCACTTGGAGTGGGTCAGGCCCTGCCGGCGGGCCCGCACGTAGCCGGCGAAGCCCAGCACGGCGAAGCCCAGCAGCGCGACCGGGCCCAGCAGCCACGCGAGGGCGGCGATCGTCGCATACACGCACAGGCGCAGCGGGTCGTACGGCTGCGGGGTGGATGTCACGGCAGCGCTCTGGGGAGGCGTTGGGCGGACAGCGCAGGCCAGGCCTGGACGGCGCAGAAGGGGGCGCACTGGTGGGCCGACTCGGAGGAGACGGTGGCGACGTGGACGCAGCACTGCAGGAGGCGTTCCTCGATCATCGTGGCCATGTCCATGAACGGCTTGACCGTGATGCGTTTGACGCGTTCGCCGAGCATCTTGCGCAGCCGGTTGCGGCCGCCGGGCAGGGACGAGGAGACCAGCGTGGTCAGGGTCGAGATGCCCAGGTCGCAGTTCTCGCAGATGTCGCGCCACAGTGAGCCGACGTCGGGGTGCGACAGCGACGACTGCTCCGACAGCAGGCCGAGCAGGGAGTCCTTGACGGCGGTCCGCAGGGCGAGGGGCAACTGCACGTCGGCGATGCGGTTGGCGACCAGGTCGGGTTCGAGGTCCAGGAACGTGAGCAGGCGGTCGTGGCCGATGAGTTTGGTCATCGACTGCCACTCGCCGGCGTCGTCGCGCAGCAGGTACCCCACGGAGCAGCAGTGCGGGTGCGAGCAGGGCAGCGCGGTCAGGTCGCGCCAGGTGACCTGGTCGGCGGTCTGCGGGCCGAGGCGGGCCAGGACGCCGGTGTGGGTCAGCCGGTTCAGCGGGTCGATCGCACCCGAACGGCCCGAGCCGAACTGCGGTTGCAGCGACACGCCGCCGACGTACGGGGTGTCGAGGGCCCGCTTCACGACGGCGCCGATCTCGTCGTCGTTGACGCCGAGGGCGCAGGTCATCGTGAGGGTGGTGAAGATGCCGCGGGAGGAGAGGCGGTCGATCGCCTGGTCCTTGAGGCGGCGCAGGTCGGCGCCGCGGTGGTGGCGGGCGGCGCGTTCGGTGACGCCGTCGTACTGCAGGTAGACCTCGACCCGCTCGCGGTGCTCGGTCAGCAGGTCCAGCAGCGCGTCGTCGCGGGCGATCTTCACCCCGTTGGAGTTGACCAGGACGCGCACCACGTTGCGGGCGGAAACCTCCCGCAGCAGTTCCGGCAGGTGCGGATACAGGGTGGGCTCGCCGCCGGACAGCATGAGCACGTCGATGCGGCCGTTCTCGCGGGACAGCTTGGTGTCGATGCTCGCGAGGACATCGGTAAGCGCAACGAGGTCCGTAAGAGCCGGGGACGAGTCGGTGAAGCACGTGGGGCAGCGCAGGTTGCAGCTGTCGGTGAGGTCGGCGAGCAGGATGCAGGTGTGCTGGGTCTGCATCTCCGGCAGGCCGGCCAGGTACGCCGACGGCACGGGCGCGAAGTTTCCGGCGAGGTCCGGCACGTGGGTCTTCGTCGGGGCGGTCCACTGCTCCAGGTACCGCAGGATCTCCGGCGACTCGTCGTAGAGCGTGCGGACGAGGCCGTGCGCGGGGCAGCCGCGTTCCAGCCAGATCCGGCCGTCGCGTTCGGCGAGCCAGCCCGACAGCCGCTGCACCGTCTCCAGTGGACGGTCCGGCTGCTCGTCGTGGCAGTGCGGGCAGAAGGCGTTGACGTACCGGTGGATCCGGTCGCCTCTCAACTGCATGCCGTTGCTCAAAATGACCCCGTGTTGGCGTTGACGATCGCGATGCAGACACCGATCCCGGCGACCGGGAAGACGATGACGCTGACCGCCCAGCCGATGAGGATGCCGAGGCCGAGACCCCGGTCCCGGCGGGCGATCCAGACGATGCCGATCACCAGGCAGGCGACGAACAGCACCAGTTGCAGCAGCAGCTCAAGGTAGACGCCCAGCAGCGCGTTCTCGCTGTTGTCCGTGGAGGCGAGCGCGATCGTCACCAGCACGCCGATGCCGATCGCGAGGACCTGGGCGCCGGCGGCGATGCCCAGGCCGGCGGCGACCTTGCGGCCGCGGATCGGGCGCTCCTCCCCGTTCGGGGGCGGCGGGGACGGCACGGTCCAGCCCGAGTTGGGTGGCATCGTCATGCGGCCACTGCTTCCTTCCGTCTCACCAGATCACGCACCAGGCCCGCCACGATGAGCGGCAGGCACGCGAGGAGGAACAGCTGCGGCCGGGTCAGCCCGTGCCACACCACCTCGTTGCCCCGCACGAACTCCACCACGAAACGGAACGCGGCGTAAGCGGCAAGATAGATTTTGAACAGCGCGCCCGGCGCGGTGATCTTCTTGCGGAGCGCCAGCAGCGCCCCGAACGCGAGCACGTGGAACAGGATCTCGTAGCCGAAGGACGGATGCAGCGGCACGCCGGCGACGGTGTGCATCGCCTCGGCCTGCGCCGCGTTCAGCGTGACGCCCCACGGCAGGTCCGTCGGGGTGCCGGGCGGTTCGGCGAGGAGGCAGCCGAGCCGGCCGATCGCCATCCCGGCGGCGACCGCGGGCGCGAAGAGGTCGCCGGTCCGCCACGGGTAGCCGGACACCTTCTTCGCCACGATCGCGCCCACGTAGGCGCCGACGAGGCCGGACAGGATGCTTCGGTTGCCGTACGCCCACTGCTCCAGCAGCGTCGCGTTGTCCCGCGGGTCGAGGTGCTGCGCCCAGGTGCCCAGCCGGGCGAAGAGGGCGCCGCCGACGAGGGCGCCGGCCAGCACGTACCAGAGCCGGTCGTCCTGCGCCCGGCGGCGGCGGACCTCCCACAGGAACACCAGGGCGGCGACCCCGATGCCGAGCGCGACGCACACGTCGTGGGTCAGGATCGCCACCGGACCGAACCTCGCGATGACCGGGTGCACGATTGCGCAGCTTAGTGGTGCGCCGCAGGGTTCTGTGAAGATTCACAGCACGGGGCGGGCCGGCCGGCCCCGGTCCCCTACCCTTGGCGGGATGGTCAGCACCGAGGAGACTCTGCCGCTCGTGGTGTCCCGGCCGCGGCGGTGGCTGACGGTGCTGCTGTGGCTGTTCATCGCGCCGTTCGCGGGGTGGTCGGCGGCGCGGGTGTTCGGCCTGGAGAGCGGCTACCCGACCATCCAGCTCATCGCCTTCACCCCGTATGTCGCGCTGGCTTCGTTGGTGCCGCTGGCGCTCGCGCTGCTGACGAAACGGATCTGGCCGGCGGTCGCGGCGGCGGTGGTGGCGATCGCGTTCGCCGCGTGCGTCCTGCCGCGCTGGATCCCCGACCCCGACGCCGGGGTCCCGGCCGGGCCGACACTGCGGGTGATGAGCGTCAACATGCTCTACGGCCAGGCCGACCCCGGCCACATCGTGCGCCTGGTCCGCGACGGCGCCGTCGACGTGCTCGCCGTGCAGGAGT
Source organism: Dactylosporangium cerinum (assembly GCF_042653625.1). Classification (NCBI taxonomy): domain Bacteria; kingdom Bacillati; phylum Actinomycetota; class Actinomycetes; order Micromonosporales; family Micromonosporaceae; genus Dactylosporangium; species Dactylosporangium cerinum. Next base: position 470,817 of record NZ_JBHSIU010000004.1, read on the forward strand.
ACACCGACGAGGGGCGCACCGCGCTGCGCGCGGCCGGGCTGGAGGAGACCCTGCCCAACTCGGCCACCTATCCGCGGGACGACGCGGGCGGCTCGGCCGTCTACAGCCGCTTCCCGCTCGCCGACCAGGGATACCGGCAGCTCGCCGGTGGCTTCGTGCAGGCGCACGCCGCCGTGCGGGTGCCCGGCGCTCCGGCGGTGCGCGTCGAGTCGGCGCACCCGTGCGCCCCGATGGGCCGTGCGTCGGATGCCTGCTGGCTGGCCGACCTCGCGGCGCAGCCGGCGGCGACCCCGGGCGGGCCGGTCAACCTGCTCATGGGCGACTTCAACGCGACCCTCGACCACGAGGCGTTCCGCCAGGTGGTGGCGAAGGGGTACCACGACGCCGCCGATGTCGCCGGGGCCGGGCTGTCCACGTCGTGGCCCTACGACAACCGGTGGTACTTCCCGGGCGTGACGCTCGACCACGTCCTCGCCGATGCGCGCGTCGGGGTGCGCAAGGTCGTGATCCACCGCATCACGGGGACCGACCACCGGGCCGTGTTCGCCGAGCTGGTGCTCCCCAGGGCCGACTGAGCGGGTTCTGTGAAGATTCACAGCAGGGGCGGGGTCGGCTGGCGCCGCTCCCCTACCCTGGCGGGATGGTCAGCACCGAGGAAACCCTGCCGCTCGCGCCGTCTGCCGCGACGCCCGGGCGGCGCCGGTGGCTGACCGTCCTGCTGTGGCTGCTCATCGTGCCGTTCGCGATGTGGGCGGCGGCGCGGGTGTTCGGCCTGGAGAGCGGCTTTCCGACCGTCCAGCTGATCGCCTTCACGCCGTACGTCGCGCTGGTCTCCCTGGCGCCGCTGGTGCTCGCGGTGCTGACGAAACGGATCTGGCCGGCGGTCGCGGCGGCGGTGGTGACCGTCGCGTTCGCCGCGTGCGTCCTGCCGCGCTGGATCTCCGACCCCGACGCCGGGGTACCGGCCGGGCCGACGCTGCGGGTGATGAGCGTCAACATGCTCATGGGCCGCGCCGACCCCGACCGGATCGTGGACCTCGTGCGCTCCGGCGCCGTCGACCTGCTCGCGGTGCAGGAGTACACCGACGAGGGCCGGACCGCCCTGCGCCGGGCCGGGCTCGACGAGACGCTGCCCAACGTGGTGGCGTACCCGCGTCCCGGGGTGAGCGGATCGGCCGTCTACAGCCGGTTCCCGCTCACCGACCAGGGCTACCGGCGGTTCCCCTCCGACTTCGGTCAGGCGCGGGCCGCGGTACGGGTCCCGGGTGCCCTGGACGTGAACGTCGAGTCGGTGCACCCGTGTGCCCCGTCGGACCGGGGGCGCGACTCCTGCTGGGTCGCGGATCTCGCGGCCCAGCCGGCGGCGACCCCGGACGGAGCGGTCAGTCTGCTCATCGGCGACTTCAACGCGACCCTCGACCACGAGGCGTTCCGCCAGGTGCTCGCCAAGGGCTACCACGACGCCGCGGACGTCGCCGGCGCCGGGCTCGACACGTCGTGGCCCTACGACGATCGGTGGTTCATCCCAGGCGTGACGCTCGACCACGTGCTGACCGATGAGCGCGTCGGCGTGCGCAACGTCGTGGTCCACCGCATCGCGGGGACAGACCACAAGGCCGTGTTCGCGGAGTTGGTGCTCCCGAAGGCCGACGGCTGACCTGTCCGATCATGCCGAATACCGACCGAAAGATCACTCACGCGTACCTCCGCCTGTACGCGGTTCGTTGGCCGGGAGTACCTTCACGTACGGATCGGGCGGAACGCCCCGACAGAACCACGTTGGAGCAGATGGGTGACACGAACCTTCCGCGGCATCGCGCTCGCCGTCATCGCGCCGGTTGTGCTCGCAGGCGTCCTGGCCGGGTGCTCGGACAAGAAGGACGACGCCGGCGAGTCACCGTCCGCTGACCGGCCGACGGTCGAGGTGACCGCGCAACCGCAGGACACGCAGACCGCGCAGGTCACGGCGGAGCAGGTGTTCGACAACCTGTCCGACGGCGACTGGGCCGGGGCCTGGGAGCTCTGGACCGACACCGCGCAGTCCGCCATCGCCAAGGACGCCTACGTCGACCTGGTCTCGACCTGCACCGCGTTGCAGGGCGACTACGTCGTGACGGGGGTGACACCGGTCGACGACTCGACCGCGACCGTCAAGTGGACCCGGACGCCGGCCAGCGGCAGCGCGGCGAGCGGCGCCAACACCATCAAGTACCAGAAGGGCCAGTGGAGGTTCGAGCCGGACGCGACGTCGCTGGCCGCCTTCCGGCAGAACAAGTGCCCGTAGCGTGAACGGTGGGGCCTCGCGGCCCCACCGTTCAGCGTCGGCTACACCCGGACCTGGCGGGACAGGCCGTAGCTGAGCGCGTCGACGAGCGCGGTCCAGCTCGCCTCCACCACGTTCTCGTGGACGCCGACCGTGGTCCAGTCCTCCCCCGTCGACCGGGTCTCCACCAGCACGCGCGTGACGGCACCCGTGCCGTGGCTGCCTTCGAGGATGCGGACCTTGTAGTCGGCCAGCTCGAAGCGCGACAGCTCCGGGTAGTGCTTCGTCAACGCCACCCGCAGCGCCTCGTCGAGCGCGTTGACCGGGCCGTTGCCCTCCGCCGTGGCGATGATCCGTTCGCCCTTGACCCGGACCTTGACCGTCGCCTCGGACACCACCGCGCCGTCCTCCCGGTGCTCGACGAGGACGCGGTACGACTCGAGCGTGAACGGCTTCGGCAGCGCGCCGTCCTGCTGCTCGGCCCTCAGCTCGGCGCGGGCGAGCAGCTCGAACGACGCGTCGGCGGCCTCGAACGACCAGCCCCGCGCCTCCAGTTCCTTGACCCGGGTGGTGACCCGCGACAGCGCCTCCGGATGGCCGGCCAGGTCGACACCGAGCTCGCGTGCCTTGAGCTCGATGCTGGCCCGGCCGGCCATCTCGGTGACCAGGATCCGCATGTCATTGCCCACGACGACAGGGTCGATGTGGTTGTAGAGCACGGGATCCACTTTGATCGCGCTCGCGTGCAGGCCCGCCTTGTGAGCGAACGCTGACGACCCGACATAGGCCTGGTGGGTGTCGGGTGCGATGTTGGCGATCTCTGCGATGGCGTGCGAGACGCGCACCATCTGCTCGATGCACCCGTCCGGTAGGACCGGCATACCGAGCTTCAGCTGGAGGTTCGCGACGACGGCGAAGAGGTCGGCGTTGCCGGGCCGCTCGCCGTAACCGTTCGCGGTGCACTGGAAGTGCGGGACGCCCGCCTCGACGGCGGCGACCGTGTTGGCCACCGCGCAGGAGGTGTCGTTCTGGCAGTGGATGCCGAGCCGGGCCACGGCCTCGTCCTCGGTGACGCCGAGCACGACCGCGAGTCTGCCCTTGACCTCGCCGATCGTCCTGGTGATCAGGGACGGCAGCATGCCGCCGTTGGTGTCGCACATGACGGCCTTCTCCGCGCCGGCGGCGAGCGCGGTCGCGGCGACCTTCGCGGTGTAGTCCGGGTCGAACGCGTATCCGTCGAAGAAGTGCTCCAGGTCCAGGAACACCCGTCGACCCTCGGACACCAGGTAGGCCACGGTGTCGTGGACCATCGCCAGGTTCTCCTCGGCCGTGGTGCGCAGCGCCCGCTCCACGTGCCGCAGGTCCGACTTGGCGACCAGGGTCACGGCCGGGGTCTCCGCGTCGAGCAGCGCCCGGACCTGCTGGTCGTCCTGCACGCGCACGCCGGCCTTGCGGGTCGCGCCGAACGCGACGAACACCGCGTGTTTCAGGTCCAGCTCGGTGCGCGCCCTTCGGAAGAACTCGGTGTCCTTCGGCATCGCACCCGGCCAGCCGCCCTCGATGAAGCCGACGCCGAACTCGTCGAGCAGCCGGGCCACCGCCAGCTTGTCGACGACTGAGTAGCTGATCGCCTCTCGCTGGGCCCCGTCGCGCAGCGTGGTGTCGTACACCTGCATGGTCTTCTCCTGGCTTTGGGATTTTTGTGGCTTCTGACTGCTTCCGGCCGGCGGGCCTGGGCCAACAAAAAGACCCCTCGCGAATGCGAGAGGTCTGCGCGGCCAGCTAGGGGATGCTGGTCGCGCTAGGGGCCAATAATGAGCCGAGTCACGTTGGGTAGCTTGCCATGCCCGTGTCGCCTGTGGCATGTGATTCCGAATTCTGAGAAACCGGGTGATCTGCTTCACGATTCACCCTGTTCGTCACGTACCTGTAACGCACGTCCGTCAAGGTTGGAACCAGTCAGGCGAAAGCAACCAGGAGGTCCCCGTGCTCACCGTTGGTGAGATCCATTCACCGCTCCGGCTGGGCGGGTCTTCGGTCTGATGTCGATCGAGGCACTGAAGGCCGCGCTGCCGTCGTATGCAAAGGACGTCGAGCTCAACCTCGACGCCGCGCTCGCCGGCACGTTGCTCACCGAGCAGCAGCTGTGGGGCACCGCGCTCTCCTGCGCGATGACCACACGCAGCGCCTTCGTGTTCCGTTCGATCCTCACCGAGGCCGGGAATCACCTGAAGCCCGAAGCTGTTGAAGCAGCCAAGGCGGTTGCCTCCCGCATGGCGATCCACAACGTTTATTTCCGCGCCAAGCACCTCATCGGTGACGAGGCGTACAACCACCTGCCGGCGCGGCTGCGCCGCCAGGTGACCACCTGGCCCGGCGTCGGCACCGTCGACGTCGAGCTGTGGTCCACAGCAGTATCCGCGATCACCGGGTGCGGGGTGTGCCTGGAATCGCACGAAAGATCACTTCGTGGTGCAGGGGTGTCCCGCGAAGTGGTCGACGAGGGTCTACGCGTCGCCGCGGTAGTTCACGCGTTGGCCGTGACCCTCGATGCAGAGGCAGCTTCCGTCTAGGAGCTTTCCTCTTGTACGGGTGTCGGAGTGGCGGCTCCGGCACCCGTACGCATCTCTCCCGCCTTTTCGGATGATTCCATTTGTCTGTTCGGGTGGGGTTTCGCCTGGTTCATCGGGCGTTCTCGCTGCTCAGACGGGTGACAGCCGGTGCCGGTGTCGCTCGGTCGTGCAAGTTGCGCACAGCGTGTCTGCGCGAGGGTGGGATCGGCGGTTACCGTTTCCGGCAGCAGCCGTCGAGCGCGGGCCGCGGCGGGTGGGACTCGGGATCCTGGGGGCAAACGGACGATGATCGACGACGGTGTTCCGCCCGGATCCGACGCCGACGCGGGGGGTGAGCCGCCGCTGGAGCCACCGTTCGGCTGCGCTGATCCGATGCTGTGGCGGGTCGCCCGCGCCCTGCACGACGCGCACAAGCCCCGCACCGACAACTTCTGCGAGTGCAAGGCGTTCTGGCCGTGCCCGGACGCGCAGCTTGCCGAGGAAGCCTTGCTACTGGCGTATGAACGCCCGACCCCGCGCGGCGTCCGCCCCAGCTACGGCCGCACCTCGAACCTCGGCCGCTGGTCCGCCTGACGCCCTGGGGCCCTGACGCCCTGGGGCGCTGACGCCCTGGGGCGCTGACGCCCTGGGGCCCTGACGCCCTGGGGCGCTCGCGCCCTTCGATCAATCGCACCCGCCAGGGCCGAGGCCGCCGCCGGATTCCCGCCCGCCGCACGCCTGCCTCCGCGATCAAAGGACAGCCCTGGCCGTTGGAACGACCCGGGTCAGTCAGCCGTGATCCCGACCGCTTCTGGAAGCGGCGCACGACGAGCCATGACGAACGGTGCGAACCAGCGCCGCAGTACTTGTCGCGGCCGGCCACGGCCGTGGGCTTGTCGCGGCCGGCCACGGCCGTGGGCTTGTCGCGGCCGGCAGGTCGCGGCTGCGCAACTGTCCGCGGACCTGGCAGGGAGGCCGTTCACGGCCGACCGGTGGCTGACGGGAGCAACGGACCGCGCCCCCGGCGGACCGGAGCCCGCAACGACGATCTACAGGACGCGGTGGACCCAGCCGTGCGGGTCGGGGGACGTGCCCCGCTGGATGCCGACGAGGCGCTCGCGGAGGTCCATGGTGACCTTGCCGGCGGTGCCGTCGCCGATGGTGAACTCGCCGGAGCGGTCGCGGACCACGCCGATCGGGGTGATCACCGCGGCGGTGCCGCAGGCGAAGGCCTCGCGGAGCCGGCCGCTGCGGGCGTCGGCCTGCCACTGCTCGTAGGAATACAGCTCCTCGCGGACCGTGAGGCCCTGGTCGGCGGCGAGGCGCAGGACCGACTCGCGGGTGATGCCGGGCAGGATCGTGCCGGTCAGCGGCGGGGTGAGCAGGGTGCCGTCGTCGAAGGCGAAGAACACGTTCATGCCGCCGAGCTCGTCGACGTAGCGCTGCTCGACGGCGTCGAGGAAGACGACCTGGTCGCAGCCGTGCTCGATGGCCTCGGCCTGGGCGACGAGGCTGGCGGCGTAGTTGCCGCCGCACTTCGCGGCGCCGGTGCCGCCGGGGGCGGCGCGGGTGTAGTCGCGGGAGACCCAGACGCTGACCGGTTTGACGCCGCCCTTGAAGTAGCTGCCGACCGGGGAGGCGATGATCAGGAAGAGGTACTCCGAGGAGGGTTTGACGCCGAGGAAGACCTCGCTGGCGTACTGGAACGGGCGCAGGTAGAGGCTGCCCTCGGGGTCGGACGGGACCCAGTCGCGGTCGATCCGGATGAGCTCGCTGAGCGCGTCGAGGAACAGCTGCTCCGGCACCGGTGCCATGGCCATGCGGGCCGCGGACTGCCGGAAGCGGGCGGCGTTGGCGTCGGGGCGGAACAGGGTGACGCCACCGTCGGCCGCGCGGTAGGCCTTCAGGCCCTCGAAGATCTCCTGGGCGTAGTGCAGGACGGCGGTCGCCGGGTCCATCGGGATCGGCGCGCGGGCCTCGACGCGGGCGTCATACCAGCCCTTGCCCTCGGCGTAGCGGACGGTGACCATGTGGTCGGTGAAGATCCGTCCGAAGCCGGGGTTGGCGAGCTGCGCGGACCGCTCCGCGGCGCTGACCGGGGCCGGATTGGGCCGGACCTCGAAGTCGAGCGTTTCACCGCCGTTCATGGCGTGCCTCCAGTTGCGGGTCGTGTCTGCAACTTACCCCGAACGGTCGTTCAAGCGCACTCAGGCGACGGCTTCGGCGAGCCGGTCGCCGATCGCCTCCGTCGACAGCGCCGAGCCCGGCGTGCGGGCGGCTACCTCGGCGCCCACGGCGGAGGTGACCTTCGCCGCCGCCTCGGGGTGGCCGAGGTGGTCCAGCAGCAGCGCGGTGGACAGCACCGCGGCGGACGGGTCGGCGATGCCCTTGCCGGCGATGTCCGGGGCCGAGCCGTGCACCGGCTCGAACATGGACGGGAAGGCCCGCTCGGGGTTGATCGAGCCGCTGGCCGCCAGGCCGATGCCGCCGGTGACCGCGGCCGCGATGTCGGTGAGGATGTCGCCGAAGAGGTTGTCGGTGACCACGACGTCGTAGCGCTGCGGGTTGCTCACGAGGAACATGGCCGCGGCGTCGACGTGCTGGTATTCGGTCTCGATGTCCGGGAACTCGGCCTTGACCGCGTTGAACGTGCGGGCCCACAGGCCACCGGCGTGGGTGAGCACGTTGGTCTTGTGGACCAGGGTCACCTTGCGCCGCTCGCGCTTCGCGGCCCGGGCGAACGCGTCGCGGATGACCCGCTCGACGCCGTGGCGGGTGTTGAGGCTCTCCTCGGTCGCGACCTCGGCGGGCGTGCCGGGGTGCAGGTTGCCGCCGGCGCCGACGTAGAGACCCTCGGTGCCCTCGCGGACGACGACGAGGTCGATCTCGCCCGGCTTGACGCCGGCGAGGGGGCTGGTCGTGCCGGGCCACAGCCGCGACGGGCGGAGGTTCACGTACTGGTCGAAGTCGAACCGCAGCTTCAGCAGCAGGCCCCGCTCGAGCACGCCCGGCGGGACGCTCGGGTCACCGACGGCGCCGAGCAGGATCGCGTCGTGGCCGCGCAGCTCCTCGAGCACGCTGTCGGGCAGCACCTCGCCGGTGCGGTGGTAGCGGGCGGCGCCCAGGTCGTAGTCGGTCGTCTCGACGTCCGGAAGGATGACCCGCAGCACCTTGAGTGCCTGGGCCACCACTTCGGTCCCGATACCGTCCCCGGCCACGACCGCGATCTTCGCCACCACTGTGCCCCTTTCGTCGGACCAGCCCACGGTACGCGCTCGTCCTACTGAGTGGACGCTCATCCCAGTCACTGGAAAGGCCGAGTTCCACGCTCTGGAAATAAGACGGGGGCAGGGAGAGCCGCCACTCTCCCCGCCCCCTAGGAGGAACGTCTTACTCGCCCGACAGGTCGACCGTGCTCGCCGCGGTGGCGCCGATGGCCTGCTGGGCCTCGTTGAGCAGGTCCGCATGCACGGACGTGTCGACGGTCAGCGTCATCAGCGCCTCGCCGCCGGCTTCCCGCCGGGCGACCTGCATCGCCGCGATGTTGACCCCCGCAGTGCCCAGTATCGACCCCACCAGTCCGACCACGCCGGGGCGGTCGGCATATCGGAAGAACAGCAGCACGCCGTCCGCGGCGAGCTCGAGGCTGAAGCCGTCGATCTCCGTCAGCTTCAGGGCCTCTCGCGGTCCCGCGACATACGTGCCGGACACGGAGGCTACCCTGCCGTCGGGCAGCGCACCGCGCACGGTCACCAGGTTGGTCTGATCGGCCGATTCGGTGAACACCGCGAGGGCGACCTCGACCCCCCGATCGGCCGCCAGATGCGGTGCGTTCACATAGGTGACCTGCTCTGCAACGACGCTGCTGAACAGGCCTTTCGTCGCGGCGAGCTTGAGCACGGACACATCGTGGGTGGCGACCTCGCCGTGCACCTCGACCGTGACGGCCGAGGCGATGCCGCCCGCGACGGCGGTGAAGACCCGGCCGAGCTTCTCGGCCAGGGGCAGCAGCGGCCGCACCTCCTCGGCGACGACGCCACCGACCTGGACGTTGACCGCGTCCGGGACGAACTCGCCGTCGAGGGCCAGCTTCACGCTGCGGGCGACGGCCAGGCCGGCCTTGTCCTGCGCCTCGACCGTCGACGCGCCCAGGTGCGGGGTCGCGACCACGTTGTCGAACGCGAACAGCGGCGATGCGACGCACGGCTCCTTGCTGAACACGTCGATGCCGGCGCCGGCGACCCGCCCGTCGGCGATCGCGTCGGCGAGGGCCTGCTCGTCGACGAGACCGCCCCGGGCCGCGTTGATGATCCGCACGCCCGGCTTGACGATGCCCAGCTCGCGGGCGCCGATCAGGCCGACGGTCTCGGGGGTCTTCGGCAGGTGGATCGAGATGAAGTCGCTCTCGCGCAGCAGCTCGTCCAGGCCCAGCAGGCGCACGCCGAGCGCGGCCGCCCTGGCCGGTTGGATGTAGGGGTCGTATGCGACGAGCCGGACCCCGAACGCCGCCATCCGCTGTGCGAACAGCACCCCGATGCGGCCCAGACCGACCACGCCGATGACCTTGCCGGACAGCTCGACGCCGGTGTACTTGGACCGCTTCCACTCCCCCGCCTTCAACGCGGCCGAGGCCGCGGCGGTGTTGCGGGCGACGGCGAGCAGCAGCGCGACGGCCTGCTCGGCGGCGGAGACGATGTTGGACGTCGGTGCGTTGACGACCATGACGCCGCGAGCGGTCGCGGCGGAGACGTCGACGTTGTCGAGGCCGACGCCGGCACGGGCGACGACCTTCAGCCGGGGCGCGGCCGCGACCGCTTCGGCGTCGACCTGGGTGGCGCTGCGCACGATGATCGCGCTGGCGTCGGCAAGCGATTCGAGCAGTGCCGGACGATCCGTGCCGTCGATGTGGCGGACCTCGTAGTCGTCGGCGAGAACTTCCAGGGCGGAAGGAGCGAGCTCCTCGGCGATCAGCACCACCGGGCGGTCAGGAGGGAGGGTCATACGGTCCTCGGCTCTCGGGCTTCGGCTGGCGTCGATGCGCGGCGCGCGGCACTGCACGCCAGGCGCAGGTCGGCGACGGGGCCGGGCGGACGGCCTCTTCCGCCGATGGTAGGCCCGCCGCCGCGACCGCCCGTCCCCGCTCGGACGTGAGCGCGATCACAGCAGCCCGTTCGAGTGACCGGCTGTCAGACACCCGACCTGGCCCTTTCTGAACCCTTGGGGCCCGCCCGTCCGTGTCGGCTGGCATCACCACGCCCCTCCCACCGACGGCATAGGAGACACCACGATGAGCGAGTACTACGACGGCGGCGCCGACCACGCGACCTACGAGGGTCACGACGCCTACCAGGGCGAGGAGCACGGCGACCAGTACGCGGACGTCCAGGCGCAGGTGCACCACGTGATCGAGCTGATCGGCGAGAAGATCGACGGCATCGAGCACAACATCGACGAGGCGTACGACCAGCCGGCGCAGCACGACGCCTACGCCTCGGACGAGTACAAGGCCGACAGCTATCAGGCCGATGACCACAAGGCTGATGAGTACAAGGGCTACTCGCCCTACGCACGCTCCTGATCGCAGCGGTCAGGGAACCGGGACGGCCCCGGCGTGGAGCTCCACGCCGGGGCCGTCTTGACTCTCCCGTGGCTGGAGACCGGAGGCTGGTTCCACCGAAGCAGGAACGACTGAGGAGGAGCCATGGAGAACCCGTATGCGGCCGAGGCCGAGCAGCGGTGGGGGCAGACCGAGGCGTACCGGCAGTCCGCCGAGCGGACCGCGAAGTACACGCCGCGCGACTGGGAACGCATCAAGGCGGAGGCGGCCGAGAACACGGCGGCGTTCACGCGGGCGTTCGTCGACGGCGAGCCGGCCCAGGGTGAGCGGGCGATGGACCTCGCCGAGGCGCACCGGGAGCACATCAGCCGGTGGTTCTACGACTGCTCGAGCGAGATCCACCGCGGCCTCGGCGACATGTACGTCGACGACCCGCGGTTCACCGCGAACTACGACACGGACCACCCGGGCCTGGCGCAGTTCATCCGGGACGCGATCCACGCGAACGCGGCCCGATAAGCAAAAGGGGGGCTCCGTGGAGCCCCCCTTCCGCGAAAAGTCAGGCCGTCTCGGTGATGGGCCGGTCGACCCAGCTCATCATCGAGCGCAGCTTCTGGCCGGTCTCCTCGATCGGGTGCGCGGCACCCTGCTCGCGGAGCTTAGTGAAGTTGGGGCGGCCGGCGTCGTCCTCGGCGATCCACTCGCGGGCGAACTCGCCGGACTGGATCTCGGCGAGGATCCGCTTCATCTCCTCCTTGGTCCGGGCGTCGACGACGCGCGGGCCACGGGAGTAGTCGCCGTACTCGGCCGTGTCGGACACGCTGTAGCGCATCCGGGCGATGCCGCCCTCGTACATGAGATCCACGATGAGCTTGAGCTCGTGGAGGCACTCGAAGTAGGCGATCTCCGGGGCGTAGCCCGCCTCGGTGAGCACCTCGAAGCCGGTCTGCACGAGCGCGGAGGCGCCGCCGCAGAGGACCGCCTGCTCGCCGAACAGGTCGGTCTCGGTCTCTTCCTTGAACGTGGTCTTGATCACGCCGGCGCGGGTGCCGCCGATGCCCGCGGCGTACGCGAGGGCGAGGGCGAACGCGTTACCGGTCGCGTCCTGCTCGACCGCGACCAGACACGGCACGCCCTTGCCGTCCACGAACTGGCGGCGGACCAGGTGGCCCGGGCCCTTCGGGGCGACCATGGCGACGTCGACGTCGGCCGGGGGCGTGATGAACCCGTACCGGATGTTGAGGCCGTGACCGAAGAACAGCGCCTTGCCGGCGGTGAGGTGCGGCTCGACCGACTCGGTGTAGAGGCTGCGCTGCGCGGTGTCGGGCGCCAGGATCATGATGACGTCCGCCTCGGCGGAGGCCTCGGCCGGCGAGAGGACCCGCAGGCCCTGCTCCTCGGCCTTCGCGCGGCTCTTGGAACCCTCCGGCAGGCCGACGCGGACGTCGACACCGGAGTCACGCAGGGACAGCGCGTGGGCGTGGCCCTGGCTGCCGTAACCGAGGACCGCAACCTTGCGGCCCTGGATCAACGACAGGTCGGCGTCGTCGTCGTAGAACACCTCGGCGGACATTGTCTTTCCTTTCGGGTTTTTAAGTCAGGACGCGGCGCGAAGCGCCGGGCCCGTGGTGATGGAGCGGGAGCCACGGCCGATGGCCACGACGCCGGACTGGACCATTTCCTTGATACCGAACGGCTCCAGGTCCCGGAGCAACGCGTCCAGTTTTTCCGACGTTCCGGTGGCCTCGATCGTGAGGGCGTCCGGCGAGACGTCGACCACGCGGGCCCGGAACAGGTTCACCGTCTCCAGGACCTGCGAGCGGACCGGCCGCTCGGCGCGCACCTTCACCAGCAGCAGCTCACGCTGGACGCTGGCGGTGCTGTCGAGCTCGACGATCTTCAGCACCTGCACCAGCTTGTTGAGCTGCTTGGTGACCTGTTCGAGCGGGCTGTCCTCGGCGTTGACCACGATCGTCATCCGGGAGACCTCGGGGTGCTCGGTCTCACCGACCGCGAGGGAGTCGATGTTGAAGCCACGGCGGGCGAACAGGCCGGCGACCCTCGCGAGGATGCCCGGCTTGTTCTCCACCAGGACTGACAGGGTGTGGGTGGTCATCTCAGACGTCGTCCTTATCGAACTTGGGCGCGACCCCGCGGGCGAACATGATCTCGTCGTTGCTGGTGCCGGCGGCGACCATCGGCCACACCATGGCGTCCTTGCCGACCACGAAGTCGATGACGACGGGCTGGTCGGTGACCTTCATGGCGGCCTCGATCGTGGCGTCGACGTCCTGCTTGGTCTCGCACCGCAGGCCGACGCAGCCCAGCGCGTCGGCGAGCTTCACGAAGTCCGGGATGCGGTGCTTGTGGGTGCCCAGCTCGGTGTTGGAGTACCGCTGGTCGTAGAACAGCGTCTGCCACTGCCGGACCATGCCGAGGTTGCCGTTGTTGATGACGGCGACCTTGATCGGGATGCCCTCCAGCGCGCAGGTGGCGAGCTCCTGGTTGGTCATCTGGAAGCAGCCGTCGCCGTCGATCGCCCAGACCACCTTGTCGGGCCGGCCGACCTTGGCGCCCATCGCGGCCGGGACCGCGTAGCCCATGGTGCCGAGACCGCCGGAGTTGAGCCAGGTGGCAGGGTGCTCGTACTGGACGAACTGCGCCGCCCACATCTGGTGCTGGCCGACCCCAGCGGTGTAGATCGCGTCGGGACCGACGAGTTTGCCGATGCGCTCGATCACGTACTGGGGCGCCAGGGTGCCGTCGGACGGCTCCTCGTAGCCGAGGGGGTACCGGCCGCGGATGTCGTCGAGGGTGGCCCACCAGTCGGTGATCGAGGCCTTGTGGCCGGCCGCGTACTCGGTGGTGACGGCGCCGATCAGCTCCTCGATGACGTGCTTGGCGTCGCCGACGATCGGCACGTCCGCGACCCTGTTCTTGCCGATCTCGGCCGGGTCGATGTCGGCGTGGATGATCTGGGCGTTCGGCGCGAACGTGCTCAGATCGCCGGTGACCCGGTCGTCGAAGCGGGCGCCGAGGGTGATCAGCAGGTCCGACTTCTGCAGCGCGTAGACGGCACCGACCGTGCCGTGCATGCCGGGCATGCCCATGTGCTGCGGGTGCGAGTCGGGGAACGCGCCGCGGGCCATCAGCGTCGTGACGACGGGCGCGCCGGTCAGCTCGGCCAGCTTGCGCAGCACCTCGGAGGCCTGGGCCTTGATGACGCCGCCGCCGACGTACAGCACGGGGCGCTTCGAGGCGGCGATGAGGCGGGCCGCCTCACGGATCTGCTTGCCGTGCGGGTGCAGCGTCGGGTGGTAGCCGGGCAGGTCCAGCGTCGGCGGCCACTTGAACGTCGTCTGCTTCTGCAGCACGTCCTTGGGGATGTCGACGAGGACCGGGCCGGGCCGGCCGGTCGAGGCGAGGTGGAACGCCTCGGCGAGGACCCGCGGCAGCTCCTCACCCGACTTCACCAGGTAGTTGTGCTTGGTGATCGGCAGCGTGATGCCGGCGATGTCGGCTTCCTGGAACGCGTCGGTGCCGATCGAGGCCGACGCGACCTGACCGGTGATCGCGACCATGGCGACGGAGTCCATGTACGCGTCGGCGATCGGCGTGACCAGGTTGGTCGCACCCGGCCCCGACGTGGCCATGCAGACGCCGACCTTGCCGGTGGCCTGCGCGTAGCCGGTGGCGGCGTGGCCGGCCCCCTGCTCGTGGCGGACCAGGATGTGCCGGACGCGCTCGGAGTCGAACAGCGGGTCGTACGCGGGCAGGATCGCGCCGCCGGGGATGCCGAAGACGACGTCCGCGCCGAGCTCCTCGAGCGAACGCACCAGCACCTGGGCACCGGTCAGAAGCTCCGGCTTCTTGTCTACGGCCTTCTCCGACTTGTCGGTCTTGTCGGCCGGCGTCGACCCCGTCGCGGGTGCGGTCGGGTGCGCTCGGTGGGCGAGGACTTCAGGCGTGGGTCTCGTCATCGCATTTCGCACTTTCGCTCGAAGGTGTCCAGGTCACGGTTCAGACTCGCTCGGACATGAAAAAACCCCTCCGTGCGATGCACGAGGGGCTAGCGCGCTGACGGCAGGCGTCGGCGCGCTAGATGATAAGTACTCGCAGCGACCTCGACGACATGTGCCCACTCTCGCGCATCTCACGCCCCGAGTCAACCGGTCCCACGATCTGGAACGTGTCAGACTCACAAGTATGCCCGAGCTGCGGTCCAAAACCTCCACTTCTGGTCGCAACATGGCCGGCGCACGCGCCCTCTGGCGCGCCACCGGCATGACCGACGCAGATTTCGGTAAGCCAATCGTCGCCATCGCCAACAGTTTCACGCAGTTCGTGCCGGGCCATGTCCACCTGCGCAACCTCGGGATCATCGTCGCCGACGCGGTCGCCGAGGCCGGTGGGGTCGCCAAGGAGTTCAACACCATCGCCGTCGACGACGGCATCGCGATGGGGCACGGCGGGATGCTGTACTCGCTGCCCAGCCGCGAGCTCATCGCCGACGCCGTCGAGTACATGGTGCAGGCGCACTGCGCCGACGCCCTCGTGTGCATCTCCAACTGCGACAAGATCACGCCCGGCATGCTGCTCGCTGCCCTCCGCCTCAACATCCCCACCGTCTTCGTCTCCGG
Organism: Dactylosporangium cerinum; assembly: GCF_042653625.1. Classification (NCBI taxonomy): domain Bacteria; kingdom Bacillati; phylum Actinomycetota; class Actinomycetes; order Micromonosporales; family Micromonosporaceae; genus Dactylosporangium; species Dactylosporangium cerinum. Next base: position 485,829 of record NZ_JBHSIU010000004.1, read on the forward strand.
CGGCCCTATGGAAGCCGGCAAGACCATCGCGATCGAGGGCGTCGTGCACGCCAAGCTCGACCTCATCGACGCGATGATCGCCTCCGCCAACGAGGCCGTCACCGACGAGCAGCTCGGCGAGATCGAGCGCTCCGCCTGCCCGACCTGCGGCTCGTGCTCCGGCATGTTCACCGCCAACTCGATGAACTGCCTCACCGAGGCGATCGGCCTGGCCCTGCCCGGCAACGGCTCCACCCTCGCCACGCACAGCGCCCGCAAGGCCCTGTTCGAGCGGGCCGGCTCGCTGATCGTCGAGCTGTGCAAGCAGTACTACGAGGGTGATGACGCCTCGGTGCTGCCGCGCGCGATCGCCACCCGGGAGGCGTTCGAGAACGCGGTCGCCCTCGACGTGGCCATGGGCGGCTCGACCAACACCGTCCTGCACCTGCTGGCCGCCGCCCGCGAGGCCGAGGTCGAGTTCAGCGTCTCCGACATCGACGGTATCTCCCGCAAGGTGCCGTGCCTGTCGAAGGTCGCGCCGAACAGCCCGAAGTACCACATGGAGGACGTCCACCGGGCCGGCGGCATCCCCGCGATCCTGGGCGAGCTCAACCGCGCGGGTCTCCTGAACACCGGCGTGCGCAGCGTGCATTCTCCGGATCTGTCCAGCTGGCTCGCGTCCTGGGACATCCGCTCGGGTGCTGCCAGCGAGACGGCGCTCGAGCTGTTCCACGCCGCGCCGGGCGGGGTCCGCACCGTGGAGCCGTTCTCCACGTCCAACCGCTGGGCGACCCTGGACACCGACGCGGCCGAGGGCTGCATCCGTTCCAAGGAGCACGCGTACACGGCCGACGGCGGCCTGGCGATCCTCTTCGGCAACATCGCCCCCGACGGCTGCGTCGTGAAGACCGCCGGCGTGCCGGACGAGAACCTCGTCTTCCACGGCACGGCCCGGGTCTTCGAGTCGCAGGAGTCCGCCGTCGACGGCATCCTCGCCAAGCAGGTCGTCGCCGGTGACGTGGTGGTCATCCGGTACGAAGGACCGAAGGGCGGGCCGGGCATGCAGGAGATGCTCTACCCGACGTCGTTCCTGAAGGGCCGTGGCCTCGGCCGGGCCTGCGCGCTCATCACCGACGGCCGGTTCTCCGGCGGCACCTCCGGCCTGTCCATCGGACACATCTCCCCGGAGGCGGCCGGCGGCGGGCTGATCGCCCTCGTCGAGGACGGCGACCGGATCGAGATCGACATCCCGCACCGCTCGATCGACCTCGTGGTCGACGAGGACGTGCTGACCGCGCGCCGCGTCGCCCAGGAGAAGCGCGAGCGGCCGTACACGCCGCTGGACCGCACCCGGCCGGTCTCGGCCGCGCTGCGTGCGTACGCCTCGATGGCCACCGCGGCCAGCGACGGCGCCTACCGCAAGGTGCCGTGATGTATCACCCGGGCCACTTCAACCGAAGTGGCCCGGGTTTTCCATGAGCTGGTGGGCTAGCATCGCTGTTGAACCCGCGACTGGCGCATCAAGGTGGAACCGACCACCGGGGAGCTTCCTGCATCGCTGGCACCGCGCGCCTGGGTGCCGCGGTCGGCTTTGCCTTGGGAGCACCCATGCATGTGCCTGCCCTGCCCTCCATCACCTCGTCCGACCCGGACCTCGCGGACCTCATCCAGCGCGAGGCCTCCCGCCAGCACGACACGCTGCGGATGATCGCCTCGGAGAACTACGTCTCCCAGGCCGTCCTCGAGGCCACCGGCACCGTCCTCACCAACAAGTACTCCGAGGGCTACCCGGGCAAGCGTTACTACGAGGGCCAGCGCTTCATCGACCCGATCGAGGAGCTGGCGATCGCCCGCGCCAAGTCGGTCTTCGGCGTCGAGCACGCCAACGTGCAGCCGTACTCCGGCTCCCCCGCGAACCTCGCCGTCTACATGGCCCTGGCCGCCCCCGGCGACACCGTCATGGGCATGGCCCTCCCCATGGGCGGCCACCTCACCCACGGCTGGCCCGTGTCGGCCACCGGCGCCTGGTTCCGGCCCGTGCAGTACACCGTCGGCAGGTCCGACGGCCTCGTCGACTTCGACGAGGTCCGCGACATCGCCCTCCGCGAGCGCCCGAAGCTCATCTTCTGCGGCGGCACGGCCCTGCCCCGCACCATCGACTTCCCGCGCTTCGCCGAGATCGCCCGCGAGGTGGACGCGGTGCTCGTGGCGGACATCGCGCACATCGCCGGCCTCGTCGCGGGCGGTGCGCACCCCTCCCCGGTCGGCCACGCCCCGGTCATCACGACCACCACCCACAAGACGCTCCGCGGCCCGCGCGGCGCGATGCTGCTCTGCTCCTCTGACTTCTCGAAGGCCATCGACAAGGCCGTGTTCCCCGGCCTGCAGGGCGGCCCGCACAACCACACCACCGCGGGCATCGCCGTCGCGCTGCGGGAGGCCGCACAGCCGTCCTTCAGCGTCTACGCCCACCAGATCGTGGCCAACGCCCGCGCGCTGGCGTCCTCGTTGCTGGAGCGCGGCTTCGACCTGGTCTCCGGCGGCACCGACAACCACCTCATCCTGCTCGACCTCACCGGCAAGAACATCGGCGGCAAGCCCGCCGCCCGCGCCCTCGACCGCGCCGGCATCGAGACGAACTACAACACCGTCCCGTATGACACCCGCAAGCCCTTCGACCCGTCCGGCGTGCGCATCGGCACCCCCGCCCTCACCACCCGCGGCCTCACCGAGGCGCAGATGCCCCAGGTCGCCGACTGGATCTCCCGTGCCGTCGACGCCGCCGTGAAGGACGACGACCAGGCCCTGGACACGATCGCCGCCGAGGTCCGCGAGCTGCTGTCCGCGTACCCCATGCCCGGCTGGCACTGACCCCTCCTGCTCGAAGGACGGATCCGGCCGCGAACCTGACCAGATCCGTCCTTCGAGCACCAGCGAGCCGCCGCGCGGGGCGCCGGGTGTGTGGACGCCGGCCCCGCGACGCGCACCAGCACCGCGTGGTGGTGATCGCAGTCGTGCACGGGTTGTGCGGACAGCCGGCTAGCGACTTCGATCACCGGGGAGATCCGCTCCCGGCGCAGAAGCAAGCAGGCGACGAAGCTGATCCAGACCTCGGCGGTGCCGGATCGGGCGCCGGGCCCGCGGGGTTGTTGCTGGATTCCCACGGACCCGAAGGATCCCGGGCACCTGGAGAGGCGACTCGGCACGTCGCCCTGACGACGCAGCGCGACCACCCGAGGCGCGCCAGCGCACCCGATCCCGCCGACCCCGCCACTGGCACGCACCAACCACCGACCCGACCCAGTTCGATCCTGCCGCCACGATCAACGGACGAAACTGGCCATCCACACGACCAGAACCGTCCTTCGATCACCAGCAGGCCGGACACGACCGGCAGAAGAAGCTCGCGAAAAGCACGAAACCGGGCAACAGTCGACAGGCGACTTCTGCACGTTGGCGCCGCCGAACGGGAGCCCGGAGGACCGGGCGTGTCGGTCCGGTCCTTCCTGCGGTGTCCGGGCGGACGGGTTGGCGCCGGGTGCTACTTGCGGCGCAGGAAGCGGCGGGAGCGCTGGTCCGGGTTCTTGGGCTCCTCGTCGAGGTTGAGCTCCAGCGGCGCCACGTCGTCGTCGAACATCATGTCGCGGGCCCGTTGCCGCTGCCCGGGCACTGCGGAGCCGGCCCGCTCCTGCTCGCCGCCACCGCCGCCACCACCGCCCGCCGGAGTGCGGGACGAGATGCGGGACCGGCTGTCCGAGGTGAACTCGCCGCTCGGGTCGCTCTCGTATCCGGACGTGGGGTCGGTCGCCCACGTGGGGCGGCCGGACGTGCCGGCACGTTCGGATGCGCCCGGCCGGGCGGAGGTGTCCGATCGCTCCGAAGGCTCTGACCGACGCCCGCTGTCCCGGCCCGGTCCCGTGGCCACCTCGGAGGCCCAGTCGTCGACGTCTGCCGCGGCGGGGCGGCCGGGCGGGGACGGTGCTGCCTCGGCCGGCTCGCCCTTCCGTCCCTTGCCCGCCTTGGACCGCCCCCACCGGGAACGCTTGCCGCCCGCCGGCTCCTCCGCCGGCGCCTCGTCAACCGTGGCGCGAGCGCTCTGCGCCGCCTCGGCGTCCCACCATGCGGGGCCGTCATCGGCGGGCGCCGCACCCCAGGCCGCCGGTCGCGCCTCGGATTCAGCTCCACGCCGCCCGTCGGCCCGCCCAGCCTCCGCCCCGTCCAGCCGTGACGTGTCCGACCCCGTCCGATCCGACCACGAAGACCCCGCACGCGACTGACCCGCGTCGAACTGGTCCTCGCGGGACCGGTCCTCGTGGGACCGGTCCTCGTGGGACCGGTCCTCGTGGGACCGGTCCTCGCGGGACCGATCCGACCACGACGGCTCAGCGCGGGGCAGGTCCGTGCGGGACTGGCTCAGGCGCGGGGTGGCGGACCACGACCGCACCGCAGGCGGCGGGTCCACCGGCAACGACTCCGACCGGGACCGATCCGACCACGAAGACTCCGCGCCGGGCTGATCGAGGCGGGACGGATCCACGAGCGGGGTGGCCGACCACGAGGACACCGGAGGCGGCGCTTCGGTTGGCGACGGCTCCGCCTGGGGGCCACCCGACCGGGAACGGTCCGACCACGAGGACTCGGTGCGGGGCTGGTCAGCGTCGGCCTGGGCCGGCCACGAGGAATCGGCACGGGATTGCGCCGACCATGAGGAGACCGTGGACGGCGCTTCGGCCGGCGACGGCGCTGACCGGGTCTGCTCCGATCGTGCGGGACTTGACCACGAGGACGTCGGCGAGGGCTCGTCGGCCGGTGACGGATCCGACCACGGCGCGCCGGACCACGACCGGTCCGACCGCGGCGACCACGAGGACGTCGACGGCGGCGGGTCGGTGCGCGACGGATCGGCTGCCGGCGGGTCCCATGAGGTCGCCGGGTGGGCCGGCGGCTCCGGCTCGAACCTCGACCGGCTCGCAGCGGGCTCCGCATCCGCTCCCAACGGGGAGCCGGTCGCGGGGCCGCCGAAGCTGGGCTCGGCCGACACCGGCCAGGCGGCCGACGGGCCGTTGAGGGACGACGCCGTGGAAGAGCCGGACCAGGACCCGGAGGAGGTAGCGGCGTCGAGGCGGGGACCGCCTGAGGTCGGGCTGCCCGAGGTGGGGATCGAGGACGTCGGGACGCCGGACGTGGGCGCGCCGGAGACCGGGGTGTCCGCGGAGGGCTGGCCGGAAGGTCCGAGCTGCTGGCGATCGCGGCGGCGGAGGTTGCGGGCGGTCGGGTCGGCCTCCCAGGAGCGGCGCAGCTCGAGGGGTTCGGCCACGAGCTCGGGCTTGTCGCCGTCGAACAGGCTGCCGGTCCAGGCGGGGCGCTCAGCCGGGCGGCGCGCGGGGCGCTCCCCCGCGCCGGTGCCGAAGCGCCCTGGGTCGGCCGGCGCCCGGCCGGCCCTGTCGCGATCCGGGGCGGCGTCCCGATCGGACGGCGCGCCGTCCGATCCTGATGCCCCGGCGCGGGCCGGTGAACTGCCCGCCCCGAAGGACGGCTCGCGGTCCGACGACCTGCTGCCCGGGTCCGACGTCCAACCCGAGGTGGAGCGGCCGGGGGCGGAGCCGGGCAAGCGGTCGGACGAAGCCGGCGGATCACTGGGGGCCGGGTTGAAGGCCTCCGGGCCGTCCAGGGCGAACCGGAACTGGTCCGGGTCGCTGGCGAGACGGTCGAACTCCGACATAAGGGACGCGAACCGGTCCGGCGGCGACTCCGGCGCGGGGCCCGAATCCGACAAGCCCGACGGCGAACCCGCGAACGAGGACGAAGACGAGGAAGGGGACGGCCACGCAGGCGGCGGGGACACCGGCGGGTGACCGCCGGACGGAGCCGCGAACGGCTCGGCACGCCAGTCCGTGGCGGGGCCGTCGTCGGGGTCGGCGCGGCGCCGGCCGACCCGGGAGGACTCCTCGTCGCGGCCCGACGACCACGGGCGCCGTGAACCGGCCTCGGAGCGGTCGTCGGAGCGGTCGTCGGAGCGGTCGTCGGAGCGGTCGTCGTCCCAGGCGTCCGGAGCGGAGCCGGTGGCGGATTGGCTGCCGAAGTCCTCCAGCGTCAGCCGGTCGTCCCGGGAGGAGGGGCGGTCGGTGGTTGCGGTGGGGTCGGGGTCCGAGTCGGCGGCCCAGGCCGCCAGCTTGTTGGCCGACTCGCTGTCCCAGGAGCCGACCAGCTCACGGGTGGCCCGGGACTCCCACGAGTCGTTGGCGGGCTCGACCGGGTCAGGGGTGCGCCGGTTGCGCCCGAACCGGTCGCGGACCGAACCGTCGTCGTCGAAGTCACCGCGGCCCGCGGAGAGGTCGTCGTCCCAGCGTCCCTCGGAGCGGTCGCCGTAGCGGTCTTCGGAACGGTCCACTGAGCGGTCCTCCAGGGGGCGGCCCTCGGCGCGGGACGCGTCGGTGCCGCCGGTGGAGCGGGCGAAGCGGCCGCGGGTGAGGCGGTCGCGGAGCGAGCCGGGCTCGGCACCGGCGGGGCCGTCGGTGCCGGCCGCCGCCGCGAAGGCCGCGTCGGCGGCGGTCGGGGAGGCGCCGATGGTGGGGAACGCACCAGTGCGGGCGAAGGAGCGGGCCAGGGGCGACGGCTCGGGCAGCTTGTTGCCCGAGGCGATCACGAGCAGGCGCTCCATGACGGAGAGCTCGACCCGGTAGGGCTCGGCGGCGAGCCAGCGGCCCGCGGCCTCGACCATCTCGTGCGCGTGCACGAGGTGGAGGTGCTCGCCGGGGGCGACGGAGATGACGAGGTCCTCGCTGACGTCGCCGCGGGAGGGGGCGACGACGAGATAGCCGCGGACCGAGCCGCCGACCTTGCCGAGCTGCTCGCGCCAGGTGTGCACCTCGGCGGCGAGGCCGTCGACGTCCTCGGAGCCGGGGACGAAGAGGCGGCCGCCACGCAGGACCTGACCGGAGACGTCCATGGAGAACTCGCCGTGCGGCCAGACGGTCGGCAGGAACAGGGCGACGCGTCGCCCGGCGACGACGAGATGGGTGCAGCCACCCTCGCCGAGGGCGAAGAAGCGGGCCGAGGGCAGCGCCTCGAGCTCCTTGAGCCGGGGCAGGTGATCGTCGGGCTTGCCCCACCAGCGCCGGCCGCTGACGGCCTCCTCGATGGCGGCGCGGGACAGTCGGCGGGCGTCGAGCATCAGCGCGGACAGGAACGCGCCGATGAGCGGCACGTCGAAGCCGAGATTGACACCGATGAACTTGAGCAGGCCGGCGAAGTCCGTCCAGCCGTCGGGGAGCCAGGTGCGGGTGGCGGCACCCCAGACGACAGCGCCGGCGACGGTGGCGAGGATGGCGAAGATCGGGAAGCCACGCAGTGTGAGCACGAGCACACCGACGAGCGACAGGATCGCCGCGGCGCCCCAGAGGGGGCTGAGCTCCTTGACACCCCAGCCGGCGACGGCCAGGGCGAGCAGGGCGGCGGCGACGATGAGAGCTCCCGCGAGCACGCCGGTCGGGCGCACGCCGACCCGTCGGCTGCTCTTGATGCCGGAGTTCCACGAGTTGCCGGTCAAGTCCGGGCCTCCAAGCAGCCGCGATCACCGGCACGCCGACTTGTCGCGATCACGTCGAACACGGCACCGAGCGTAACCCCGGGCGCCGCGCCGAGCGAGAGGCGTCCGCCCCCATCGTGATCCCCCACCGCGTCAGTATGCCCCGACCCACCGACAAGAAGCAGTTCCACGAAAGGTGCGAGACTTGTCCGGTGACCACCCGTACCACGCGCCCCACCGTGAGGTTCCGGCGCAGCGCGTCGCTCGCCGTGGCGGCCGGCATCGCCACCATCGGCGCGATCCCGCTGCTGGCCGGCGGCCTCTGGTTCCTGCCTGTCCTCCTGGTGCCGATCGCGATCGCGGTGTGGGCGTGGCGGGCCGGCACCGACGTCGACGCGGCCGGTTTCACGGTGCGGGCCCTGCTCGGCAGCCGGCGCGTGCCGTGGGCCGCGGTCGACGGCCTGGTCAGCCAGGACGGCACGGTCCAGGCCCGCCTGGCCAACGGTCACTTCGTCAAGCTCGACGCGGTCCGACCGGCCGACGTCGAACGCATCACGGCGCTGACGGGCCCGGATCAGTCGAACGCATGACGGCGCTGACAGGCCCGGGATCAGTCGAACGCATGACGGCGCTGACGAGCCCGGATCAGTAGCCGTCGACCACCACGTTGATCAGCGGCTCCCCCGCCGCGAAGCGGCGCACCTGGGCACCAGCCAACTCATAGGCGCGGCGGAACAGCCCTCGTACCGAACCCGCGACATGCGGAGTGATCAGCACGTTCGGCAGATCCCATAGTGGATGGGACGCCGGCAGCGGCTCGGGCTCGGTGACATCTGTCGCATAGCCGATCCTGCCGGATGCCGTCTCGGCCAGCACCGCGTCGGTGTCCACGACGGGTCCCCGGGCGGCGTTCACCAGCAGCGCCCCGTCCGGCATCGCGGCCAGGAACTCCGCCGAGACGAGACCGGTCGTCGCCGGGGTGAGCGGCACCAGCACGACCACCACGTCCGCGGACGGCAGCAGCGACGGCAGCTCGTCCACGCCGTGCACGCCGTCGCGGGCCCGGCGGGCCACGGATGTGACGGACACCTCGAAGGGCGCGAGCCTGGCCTCGACCGCGGCGCCGATCGAGCCGGCACCGACGATCAGCACCCGCTTGCCGGCGAGCTCGTCGGTCTGCCGATACGCCCACTGCCGTCCCGTGCGCACGAAGTACGGGAAGTCCCGCAGGTAGGACAGGATCGCGGTGAGGACCCACTCCGACGTGGAGGAGTCGTGCACGCCGCGGGCGTCGCACAGCTGGACGCCGTCGCGCAGCCGGCCGGCCCACCGGTCGGCGCCGGCGCTCATGAGCTGCACGACCTTCAGGTGAGGCATCGCCCCGGCCAGCTCGACCACGTCCGGCGGGGCGAGGAACGGCGGCACCCAGAAGTCGACGTCGACGGGCGCGGTGTCCACGGAGACGGAGACATCAGCGGGCAGCGGTCCGAGCAGCGGCAGTCCGGCCTCGTGCGGGATGCAAACCTTCACCGGAGCACAGTAGCTATTCGTCGAACCACCCCGGGACCGCCGGCTCGTCGACCCGGTTCCAGTGCCGCATGACCCGCAGCAGGCTGCCCTGCGGCAGGTCCTCGGCGGCGTGCTGGCTGCCGGTCAGCAGGTACGCCGTGCGCAGGAGGTCGCCGTACCGCACCTCGACGAATTCCTGGAACTCCCCGCCCGCCGTGTGGCTCCTTCAAAGATGAATGTCCGTCACCCGGGCAGACGCCACCCCGCTCGCAAAGGTTGAAAGGAAGATGATGTCGGGCAACGCTAGTCTTGGCCGGGTGAACGCCCGGACGTACGCAAAGAGCCTGACGGCGGCCGCCGCGGCAATGCTGGCCCTCGCAGGCTGCTCGTTCGGCCCGCCGCCCCCGGACGAACTGGGCTCGCCGCCGAAGATGTCGCCGTATCCGAGCGCGTCGACCTCGGGCAGCGCGGAGGACGACGGCCAGACCCAGGTCGCCACCAGCGTGCTGGTCAAGGGCCTCACCGTGCCGTGGGGCATCGCGTTCCTGCCGGACGGCTCCGCGCTGGTCACCGAGCGCGACAGCAAGAAGATCCTGAAGGTCGGCAAGGAGTCCACCTCCGACGGCCGGGCGGTCACCACCGTGCAGACGATCAACGAGGTCGTGCCGGGCGGCGAGGGCGGCCTGATGGGCATCGCGGTGTCGCCGACATACGACACCGATCAGACGGTCTTCATCTACTACACCGCCAAGGACGACAACCGCGTCGCGAAGCTCACGCTCGGCTCGCCGCCGACCCCGATCCTGACCGGCATCCCGAAGTCGTCGATCCACAACGGCGGCCAGATCCACTTCGGTCCGGACGGCATGCTGTACGTGTCGACCGGCGACGCGGCCAAGCCGGAGAACGCGCCGGACCTCAACAGCCTCGGCGGCAAGATCCTGCGCGTCCAGCCCGACGGCAAGCCGGCCCCCGGTAACCCGTTCGGAACGGCGGTGTACAGCTACGGACATCGCAACGTGCAAGGGTTCGCCTGGGACAAGAACCAGCGGATGTACGCCGTGGAGTTCGGTTCGGGCGAATGGGACGAGATCAACGTGATCCAGGCGGGCAAGAACTACGGCTGGCCGACCTACGAGGGCAAGGGCGGCGACGCGAAGTTCGTCGACCCGATCCAGGTGTGGAAGACGTCCGAGGCGTCGTGCTCCGGCCTGGCGTACGTCGACGGGTTCCTCATCACGTCGTGTCTCAAGGGCGCCAGGCTGTACGTGATGCAGCTCACTGACCAGGGCGGCATCCTCGGGGCACCGAGCCCGCTGCTGAAGGACGCGCACGGCCGGCTGCGGGCAGCGGTGGCCGCGCCCGACAACAGCATCTGGGTCTCCACGTCCAACAAGGACGGCCGCGGGACACCGAAGCCCGAGGATGACAAACTGCTGCGGATCGTGATCAGCAACGTGGGCGGAGCCGGCAAGAGTTGAACTCGCCCTTCCGCCGGCGGGCCGCCGTGGCCGCGCGCCGGATGCAGCGCCGGGCGATCGTGATGGCCGCCGAGCGGCGGCACCATCCGTTCCGCCCGGCCCCCAGCGCGCGCTGGCGCCGCACCAGGCGCGTGCTGCGCGGCGTCCTGCTGGGTGTCGTCGCGATCATCGGCATGCTCATCGGTGTCCAGCTCGGCGGGCACACGACCCAGGACATCGGCCCGTTCCAGGCGCAGCTGTCGCTGACGCCGTCGCTGCACGGTGACACCTCGGTGGAGATCCCGCCGCTGGGCTCGCTCGAACTGGACAGCCACGACGGACCGGCCCACCTGCAGATCCGCCTCGAGTCCCTGGACGAGGCCCGGACCCGGGCCGTCGTCGCCGACAGCGGCAACCTGGAGCAGGTCAGCCACGACGCGGTCGACCAGCTCAACCTGGGCGTGCGCCGGCTGGCAATGCAGACCGCCGGCTCCGGCCTGCTCGGCGCGATGATCCTCGTCGGGCTGGCGTTCCGGGCCCGGCGCGAGACGGCGATCGCCGGCCTGGTGGTCGTCGCGGTGCTCGCCTCGGTCGGCGGCGCGACCGCGCTGACGTTCAAGCCCGCGGCGATCCAGGAGCCGACCTACCGCGGCCTGCTGGTCAACGCGCCCGCGATCATCGGCGACGCCCGCCGGATCACGGACCGCTACGAGGAGTACCGGGCACAGCTGCAGAAGATCGTGCTCAACGTTTCCAAGTTGTACGGCACGATCTCCGCGCTGCCCGTGTACGAGCCGAACACCAGCGCCACGAAGGTGCTGCACATCTCCGACATGCACCTGAACCCGGCGGCGTGGGGCGTGGTGCGGACCGTCGCGGACCAGTTCAGCGTCGACGTCGTCGTGGACACCGGCGACATCAACGACTGGGGCAGCGAGCCCGAGTCCTCCTACGTCGGGGAGATCAGCAAACTGCGGGTGCCGTACCTCTACGTCCGTGGCAACCACGACTCGGCGGTGACGGCCGCCGCCGTCGCGAAGCAGCCCAACGCGACCGTGCTCGACAACTCGATCACCACGGTCAAGGGGCTGACGTTCGCCGGGATCGGCGACCCGCGGTTCACCCCGGACAAGTCGACCGACGCCACCGACGCCGAGCAGCACGCCGCCGTCGTCGCGTCCGGCGAGCGGCTCGCCCAGAAGATCCTGTCCAGCCCGAAACCGGTCGACGTCGCCATGGTGCACGACCCCGTCGCCGCGCAGCCCTTGGCCGGGATCTGCCCCCTCGTGCTGGCCGGGCACCGGCACGCCCGCTCGATCACCCGGCTCGACCCGAACATCCCGATCGTGCTGCCGTCGGACGCCGCGTCGCCGATCGCCACGCAGCCGGAGCGCACGCTGCTGATGGTCGAGGGTTCGACGGGCGGCGCCGGGCTGCGCGGCCTGGAGAGCGCCAAGCCGCTGCCGCTCGCGCTGTCGATCCTGTACTTCGACGAGGACCGGCACCTCACCGCGTACGACGACATCCAGGTCGGCGGGACCGGCCTGACCGAGGTGTCGCTGCAGCGGCACATCGTGGCCCCGGACACGAAGGCGGCGCCGGCACCGTCGATCTCCGCGGTGCCGACGCCGTCGTCGTCGTTGAGCCCCTCGGTTACGACAAGCGGGCGATGACGAGCTCGCGGACCGTCTTCGCGTCGGCCTTGCCGCCGGTGGCCTTCATGACCGCGCCGACCAGCGCACCCGCCGCGGCGACCTTGCCGTCGCGCACCTTCGCCGCGATGTCGGGGTTGGCCGCGATCGCCTCGTCGACCGCCTTGGTCAGCGCGCCCTCGTCCGACACGACCTCCAGGCCGCGCGCGGTGACGACCTCGGCGGGCGTGCCCTCGCCGGCGATGACGCCCTCGAGCACGACCCGGGCCAGCTTGTCGTTGATCTTGCCGGCGTCCACGAGGCCCTGCAGCTCGGCGACCGCCTGCGGGCTGACGCCGAGCGCGTCGAGCTCGGTGTCCGTCTCGTTCGCGTGCCGGGCCAGCTCCCCCAGCCACCATTTGCGGGCGGCTGCGGCGTTGGTACCGGCGGCGACTGTCGCCTCGATCAACTCCCAGGCTCCGGCGTTCAGTACGGACTGCATGTCGAGGTCCGAGAAGCCCCACTCGGCCTGCTGGCGCTGCCGGCGGACCCGGGGCAGCTCGGGCAGGGCGGCCTTGAGCTCGGCGATCCACTCCGCCGCCGGGGCGAGCGGCACGAGGTCCGGCTCCGGGAAGTACCGGTAGTCGGTCGCGGTCTCCTTGCTGCGCCCCGACGTGGTGTCGCCGGTGGTCTCGTGGAAGTGCCGCGTCTCCTGGGTGATCGTGCCGCCGCTCTCCAGGACCCCGGACTGCCGGATGATCTCGGAGCGGACGGCCCGCTCGACGCTGCGCAGCGAGTTGACGTTCTTCGTCTCGGTCCGCGTGCCCCACTCCGCGCCGGGCCGGTTCAGGGACGTGTTGACGTCGCAGCGCATCGAGCCCTGCTCCATCCGCACATCCGACACCCCCAACGACCGGATGACGTCGCGCAGCTCCGTGACATAGGCCTTCGCGATCTGCGGGGCTCGGGCTCCGGTGCCCGGCACGGGCTTGGTCACGATCTCGACGAGCGGGATGCCGGCCCGGTTGTAGTCCACCAGGGACTCGGTGGCGCCGTGGATGCGGCCGGTGGAGCCGCCGACGTGCAGCGACTTGCCCGTGTCCTCCTCCAGGTGCACCCGCTCGATGCCGATGCGGACGAGCTCGCCGTCGACGTCGACGTCGAGGTACCCGTCGACGCACAGCGGCTCGTCGTACTGGCTGATCTGGAAGTTCTTCGGCATGTCCGGGTAGAAGTAGTTCTTGCGGGCGAAGCGGCCCCACGGCGCGATCGAGCAGTTGAGCGCGAGCCCGATCCGGATCGTCGCCTCGATCGCGGCGCGGTTGGCGACCGGCAGCGCGCCGGGCAGGCCGAGGCAGACCGGGCAGACCTGGGTGTTGGGCTCGGCGCCGAACTCGGTCGGGCAGCCGCAGAACATCTTGGTGTTGGTGCCGAGCTCGACGTGCGTCTCCAGGCCGATGACCGGCTCGAAGCGGGCCACCGCCTCGTCATACGACAGCTGGGTCACGGTGCTCATCTAACGCCTACTTTCAGCCTCTGGTGTATCCACGCCCGGCATTGGGTATCAACAGTTCACCTGGAGAGGAGAACGCCATGCCGGTGCAGTTTCGGAAGAGCAAGAAGTTCGGCCCGTTCATTTTCCACTTCACCCAGGAAGGGTTCTCTTCCTGGAGCTTCAAGCTGGGCCCCTGGTCGTGGAACTCGCGGAGCAAGAAGAACCGTGTCGACCTGCCCGGCCCGTTCTCGTGGCGGCAGGGCAGCCGCGGCTGACGCTTTCGAAGGGGCGGCCCGTTGAGGGCCGCCCCTTCGGCGTTCACAGCGCGGGCGGGGTCAACGGCGGCAGCGCCGACTCGAGGGCGGCGGCGACCCGGTACATCCGGTCGTCGGCCATCGTCGGTGCCATGATCTGCAGCCCCACCGGCAGCCCCTCGGACAGTCCGGCCGGCACCGAGATCGCGGGCCCGCCGTAGAGGTTCGACGGGATCGTGTACAGGTCCGCGAGATACATCTGGTACGGGTCCGACGTGCGCGACCCGAGCGGGAACGCCACGAACGGCGTGGTCGGCGCGACCAGGACGTCCGCCTTCTCGAAGGCCTGCGCGAAGTCGCGGCTGATCAGCGTCCGCACCTTCTGCGCCTGCCCGTAGTAGGCGTCGTAGTAGCCGGCGGACAGCGCGTAGGTGCCCAGGATGATCCGGCGCTTAACTTCCGCGCCGAACCCCTCCTCACGGGTGAGCTGCATGACCTCTTCGAGGCTGTGCTTGCCGTCGTCGCCGCTGCGCAGCCCGAACCGGACCCCGTCGAAGCGGGCCAGGTTGGACGAGCACTCGCTCGGCGCGATCAGGTAGTAGGCCGGCAGCGCGAACTTGAAGCTCGGGCACGACACCTCGACGACCTCGGCGCCCAGCTTGACCAGCGCGTCGACCGACTCGCGGTAGGCGGCGGCGACGCCCGGCTCGGCGCCGTCGCCGGCGAACTCCTTGACCAGACCGAGCCTGACCCCGCTGAGGTCACCGGTCGCGCCCAGCCGGGCCGCGGCGACGACGTCGGGCACCGGCTGCGGGATCGACGTCGAGTCCCGCGGGTCGTGGCCGCCGATGATCGCGTGCAGCAGCGCCGCGTCCTCGACGGTCCGCGCGCACGGTCCCGGGGTGTCCAGCGAGGACGAGAACGCCACGAGGCCGTAGCGCGACGTGCCGCCGTAGGTCGGCTTCGCGCCGACGGTGCCGGTGACCGCGGCCGGCTGGCGGATCGAGCCGCCGGTGTCGGTGCCGATGGCCAGCGGCGCCTCGTAGGCGGCGACGGCCGCGGCCGAGCCACCGCCCGAGCCGCCGGGGATGCGGGTGGTGTCCCACGGGTTGTACGTGGGGCCGTAGGCCGAGTACTCGGTGGACGATCCCATCGCGAACTCGTCCATGTTGGTCTTGCCGAGCATGACCAGCCCGGCCTCGCGCATCCGCGTCATGATCGTCGCGTCGTAGGGCGGCCGCCAGCCCTCCAGGATCTTCGACCCCGCGGTGGTCGGCACCCCCTTGGTGGTGATCACGTCCTTGACCGCGATCGGCACCCCGGCGAGCGGGCCTTTGGTTTCACCCTTGGCGCGGGCGTCATCGACGTCCTTGGCCGCCTTCAAGGCGCCGTCACGGTCGACGTGCAGGAACGCGTGGACCTTGCCCTCGACCGCGTCGATGCGGTCCAGGTGGGCGGTGGCGACCTCGACCGCGGAGAGCTCCTTCGCAGCGAGCTTGCGGGCGAGCTCGGCCGCGGTCAGCTTGGTGACGTCAGTCATGGCTCAGGCCTCCTCGTCCAGGATCCGCGGGACGCGGAAGCGGTTTTCCTCGGCGTCGGGTGCACCGGAGAGCGCCTCGTCGCGCGTCAGCCCCGGCACGACGACGTCGTCGCGGAACACGTTGGTCAGCGGAACGGAGTGCGACGTCGGCGGCACGTCAACCGCGGCGACCTCGCCCACCTGGGCAACGGCCTGCAGGATCACGTCGAGTTGCCCGGCGAAGGTGTCGAGCTCGTCATCGGTGACTGCAAGCCGCGCGAGGCGCGCGAGATGCGCCACCTCTTCGCGGGAAATGGTGGCCATGGGCGCAATGCTCCTTCAACAGTCGGCTCGACGCAGTCTATTTCGTCCCCGTCAGCCGCCGTGCACGGCGTCACTCGCTGTGCGCGGCGAGCTCAGTTGCTGTGCGCGACCGTTGAGCGGCGGTGCCGGGTCAGCCAGTCGAGGAGGCGCTCCGGCGGCATCGGCCGGGCGAAATACCAGCCCTGGGCCAGGTCACAACCCGCCTCGACCAGCATCCGCCAGGTGCGCTCGTCCTCGACGCCCTCGGCCACGATCCGCAGCCCGAGCGCCCGCGCCAGGTCGATCATGGACCGCACGATCGCGGCGTCGTCGGGGTCCGTGGCCACCCCCAGCACGAACGACCGGTCGATCTTCACCTCTTTGAGCGGCAGCCGGCGCAGGTGCAGCATCGAGGAGTACCCGGTGCCGAAGTCGTCCAGCGCGATCGCGATCCCGAGCCGATCCAACCGCGCGAGGGTGGCGAGCACTCGCCGCGGATCGGCCATCAGTGCGCTCTCCGTGATCTCCAGCTCCAGCCGGTCCGGCTCGATCCCCGTCTGCCGCAGCTTCGCCGCGATCCGGTCGGCGATCTCGCCCGTGTGCAGGTCCCGGACGCTCACGTTGACCGCGACCCGGACCCGCGCCGCCGCCGCACCGTTCGCTGCCGCTGTCCACGCCGCCAGCTGGTCGATCGCGTCGTCGATCACCCGGAACGTCAGCAGCCGCATCACCGAGCTGTGCTCGGCGACCTTGATGAGCTCCTCGGGGTCGACGAGGCCGCGCTCCGGGTGCTGCCACCGCAGCAGGGCCTCCAGCCCGACGACCTCACCGGTCGCCAGTTCCACCTGCGGCTGATAGTACAGCGCGATGCCCGTGTCGTCGGGACTCTCCAGCGCCCTGCGCAGGTCGGCCAGCAGGCTCAGCCGCTCCGGGGAGTTGTGGTCCGCCTCGGGCGCGTACACCGCGAGGTTGTCGCCGCGGCCCTTCGCGTCGTACATGGCGACGTCGGCGTGCTGCATCAGCTCCTCGAAGTCGGTGCCGTGCTCCGGGTACACCGCGACACCCACCGACCCGCCCACGTCGATCGGCAGCCCGTCCAGCAGCACCGGCTCCCGCAACACATCCATGATCCGCTCCGCGGGCGCCCTGGCCTCCTCGACGTCCCGCAGGTGCGGCACGACGATCGCGAACTCGTCGCCGCCGAGCCGCCCGACCTCCGCGTCGGCCCGGTCCGTGAGCCGCCGCGCCACCTCGACCAGCAGCCGGTCGCCGACCCGGTGCCCGAGCGAGTCGTTGACCTGCTTGAACCCGTCGAGGTCCAGCAGCAGCAGCGCCAGCCGCCGGGTGGCCTCCTGGTTCGCCGCCCGCTCGGCGTGCTCCTGCAGCCGGTTGGCGACGGCCAGCTCGAGCCCCTTCCGGTTGGCCAGGCCCGTCAACGGATCCCGGCGCGCCTCCAGCGCCCGCTCGGCGGAGAGCACGGTCATCCGGCGCACGGCGTACAACGTCACCAACGCCAACGGGATCAGCAGCACGTCGACCCGGGCCGCCGCGACCAGCCCCGGCGCCGACAGCAGCAGCGCGCCGGTGGCCAGCGCGTCCACCCTGACCGCCCGCGCGAACCGGGCCCGCCACCCCTTCCCGAACCGCAGCCACACCGCGGTCGAGACGAGCAGGTTGTTGACCACGAACCAGGCCACCGCCGCCACCAGAATCCAGCCGACGTGATGCGACCGCCTGACGATCAGGTCCGCCACCGCGAACGAGACGAGGTACTGCGCGGCGTTGAACCCGGCCCGCCATGCCGTGTGCCGCAGCCAACCAGCGGCGATCGCCACCGCCGCCAGTTGCACCAGCACCGCCGGCGCGAACCCGAACGCCAGCTGGATCGCGAACGTGAAGCACACCGACGGGAACGCAAGCAGCACGTCATCCCGGCCCACCTGCACGAACGGCCTGGTGTCGGCGATCACGGCGCATCCGGCGAGCACCCAGAACGCCGCAGGCAGGCTCTGCGGGAACCCACCGGGCAGGTGCACGGCCAGCAGCACCGCCCCGGCTGCGACCACCACCGCCACGTACGCGAAGAACCGACGAGCGTGCCGAGGCGGCGCGACGTTGCGCAGCGCGCTCTGCTCCATCCACTCCCCCGCTTCGGGTGCCGCCGACCACTCCGTCGTGACGCTCTGCGAGCCTGCACCCTGAACCGGCGCCGAAACCGGAAAGGATGCTGAATCGATGCACAAAACGCCCGCCATTCGTCCGACCGGGCGAATCTGATCTCCCCGCCCGCCATCTCCGTAGCGATTCCAGGACGTTCCGTCACACCACTTCAGTCACTTAGCGCAACCTTTCCTTTACGAAAGGCGTGCGCCCTCCTACCGCTCGCCACGACGGTCGCACCAGCGGATCTTCCTGATGATCGACCTGGCGGCGCTGGCGTTGGAACAGGTCAGACAAAGAGGATGAAACGCCGCTCCGGCGGACTCCGAACCGTGTGGCGGGGCCTCAAGATCTCGATCTGCTTCCGCTACGCCGCTCGGCCGGCAGCCCGGGAACGTCAACTCCGCAGGCCAGCCGTGCACCGCGCCACACCAGTGCGCGGCGGCTCGCTCGTGAACTGGCCACAGCCCGGCGCGTCGGACACCACGCGAGCGGACGCGACCGGGCGTGATCGAAGGACGGCTTTGGTCGTGCGGGCGACCAGACAGGTCCTTCGATCCGTGAAGGTCTTGTCAAGCGTGCGCTGGCGCGACAGGCCGAACGATCTCCGGGCATCTGGAGCCCGTTGCGAAATGGCCGGCTCACGTTCCGTGCTGAGAGAAACACGGCTGTGCGGGCCGATCGGCGGCCATCGAGGGTCGCGGCGACCGTCGACGATACGGTTTTCCGCCAAACGCAACAGGCTCCCTGCCCCCCTGAAATCATTCGGCTTGTCACGCCAGCGAACGCGACCCAAGGGCAACCGCGACTCCCCAGGCCCGCAACCCTCCACCAGGCCTGACAACCCCGCCGACCAGGAAGGAGCTCCGCGCACGGATCGTCGGTAGATCGCGCAGGAGCACAGACCACGCCCACCCAACGGCGAACAGCACCTCGAAGCAGGCAGCACCGCACAAGCCGGTCCGAAGCAAACGGCATCACCCATCGGAACCGGGCAAGCCACCCCGGCACAGACAACCCCCGCGACCCCCGAGACCCTGACGACCCCGCCAACCAGGAAACGGCTACGCGGGCAGCTCGGCGTCGGAGGCCGGGGCGGTCGGCTGGTCGGTCGGCTCGTCTGTGGGTTGGGCGACGGCACGGGCCGCGTCCGGTCCCTCGGTGAGCAGCACCTCGAAGGCGGCCTCGTCGAGGATCGGGACCTTCAGGGTGGCGGCCTTGTCGGCCTTGGAGCCCGGGGACTCGCCGACGACCACGAAGTGGGTCTTCTTCGACACGGAGCCGGAGACCTTGCCGCCGCGGGAGGTGACGGCCTCGGTGGCCTCGTCGCGGGAGAAGCGGTCGAGGGAGCCGGTGACCACGACGGTGATGCCGTCGAGGAGGCGGGGGCCGGAGGCGATCTGGTCCTCGACCATGCGGACGCCGGCGGCGGTCCAGCGCTCGACGATCTCGCGGTGCCAGTCGACGGTGAACCAGTCGTGGGCGGCGCGGGCGATGGTGGGGCCGACGCCCTCGACGGCGGCGAGCTCCTCGGGGGTGGCGGTGGAGATGGTGGCCATCGAGCCGATGGAGTTGGCCAGGGCCTGAGCAGCGGTCGGCCCGACGTGGCGGATGGAGAGGGCGACGATGACCCGCCAGAGGGGGCGCTCCTTGACCTCCTGGAGGTTGGCGAGCAGCTGGTGGGCGGTGCTGCTGAGCGAGCCGTCCTTGTTGACGAAGAAGGGGGCCTTGGCGAGCTTGTCGGCGTCGATGTCGAAGAGGTCGGCCTCGTTGACGATGACGGACTCGAGCAGGGCGGCGGCGGACTTCCAGCCGAGGGCCTCGATGTCCAGAGCGTTGCGGCTGGCGAGGGCGAACAGCCGCTCGCGGAGTTGGGCCGGGCAGGCGCGGGCATTGGGGCAGCGGATGTCCTTGTCGCTCTCCTTCTCCGGGGCGAGCAGCGTGCCGCAGGACGGGCAGTGCGTCGGCATGACGAAGGCGACCTCGGTGCCGTCGCGGCGGTCCGCGACCGGGCCGAGCACCTCGGGGATGACGTCGCCGGCGCGGCGGATGACGACGGTGTCGCCGATGAGGACGCCCTTGCGAACCACCTCGTGCGCGTTGTGGAGGGTGGCGTTCGCGACGCTGACGCCGCCGACGAAGACCGGCTCCATCACGGCGAACGGGGTGACGCGGCCGGTGCGGCCCACGTTGACCTCGATGCCGATGAGCTTGGTCATCGCCTCCTCGGGCGGGTATTTGAAGGCGATCGCCCAGCGGGGTGCCTTGCTGGTGGAGCCGAGGCGGCGCTGGATGGACATCTGGTCGACCTTGACGACCACGCCGTCGATCTCGTGCTCGATGGTGTGGCGGCGCTTGCCGTAGTCGGCGATGTAGGAGCGCACGCCGGCGATGTCGTCGAAGACCTTCCAGCGGGGCGAGGTCGGCAGCCCCCAGGCGTGCATCAGCTCATAGGCCTCGGACTGGCTCGCGGGGTTGAACCCCTCGCGGGCGCCGAAGCCGTGCACGAGCATGCGCATCGGTCGGGACGCGGTGACCCGCGGGTCCTTCTGGCGCAGGCTGCCGCTGGCCGCGTTGCGCGGGTTGGCGAACGGGCTTTCGCCGGCGGCGACCTGGGCGGCGTTGACCTCGGCGAAGCCCGCGAGGGTGAAGAACACCTCGCCGCGGACCTCGAGCAGGTCCGGCACGTCGGTGCCGGCGAGGCGGTTCGGGATGTCGGCGATGGTGCGCACGTTGAGCGTGACGTCCTCGCCGGTGCGGCCGTCGCCGCGGGTGGCCGCGCGCACCAGGTGGCCGTGCTCATAGGTGAGGTTGATGGCGAGACCGTCGATCTTCAGCTCGCACAGGTAGCGCGGCTGGCTGCCGGCGTCGCGCTCGGTGCGCTGGACCCAGGCGTCGAGCTCGGGCTCGTCGAGGGCGTTGTCGAGGCTCTGCATGCGCTCGGCGTGCTGGACGGCGGCGAAGTCGGTGGAGAACGTGCCGCCCACGCGCTGGCTCGGCGAGTCCGGGGTGACGAGGGCCGGGAACTCGGCCTCGATCGCCTCCAGCTCGCGCATCAGCCGGTCGTAGACCGAGTCGTCGACGGCGGGCGACTGCAGGATGTAATACCGATACTGATGCTCGTCCAGCTCGCGGGACAGCTCGGCGTGCCGCTCACGCGCTTCGAGGGTGGGCTCGGTCCCTGCGTCGTTCATGCCACGAACTTACCGCCCGGGTACGACAAAAAATCGCTACAGATGGTCCGTGAGCCGCCGCCCGGCATCGCGCACGGCACGCAGAACAGGGATCGGCGGCACCGAGATGCCGCACGGCGGCGTGACGACCACCTGGACCGGCAGCGAGCTGAGCGGGAACCCCAGCTTGCGCCACAGACCCCGCACGGCGTCCGCCGGAGCAGGCCCGGACACGCCGGCGAACAGGCCCGCACCCTCATCGAGGAACTCGCCCAAGGCGTCCAGGTCCGAAATGAGCGACAGATCCAGCGCCACCGCCGCGGCCCCGGCGGTGCGCAGCAGCGAAAGCGGCACGTCAGCGGCGCAGCAGTGCACCACCACCGGCACATCAGCCGCCGAGATCACCGACGCCAGCGAAGAGCGGGCCAACGAAGGATCCACGGAACGCAGGGTGGCGTACCCACTCTCCGACGGCACCCGCCCCGCCAGCACCGCGGGCAGCGACGGCTCGTCGATCTGGAGCAGGATCGTCGCCTGCGGCAGCCGCGCCCGCACCGACGCGACGTGCAATGCCACCCCATCGGCCAGCGAAGCGGCAAGATCGCGGGTTGCCCCCGGATCGCGCAGAACGGCCCCGCCGATCGGCAGCTGCAGCGACGCGGCGAGGGTCCACGGCCCCGGCACCTGGATCTTGAACAGGCCGCCGAACTCCGACGCCTGCGCCGTCATCGTGTCGAGGTCGCGCTCCAGGTAGTCGAGCGCGACCCGCAGGTCGTGGCCGGGGCGGGAGGCGACGCGCCAGCGGCCCGCATACAGCTCGACGGGCAGCTCGGTCAGCAGCGCGCCACCCCGGCCGATCATGTCGGCGCCGGGTCCGCGGGCCGGCAGCTCCGGCAGGTGCGGCAGGTCGGGCAGCTCGCCGAGCACGATCCGCTGCGCTTCGGCGATGTCGGTGCCGGGCATGGACCCGATCCCGGTGGCGGACCCCGCCGGCCAGGGAAATGTCATGAAGTTTCCGAAATTGTGGCTGAACCGAGCACGATGTCCCCGTCAGGTGAGGGCTGATAGCAGACCATGGCCTGCCCGGTGGCGACCCCGCGCGCCGGCGAGGCCAGCGAGGCAACGAGCGACGAGCCATCGAACGACACCGACGCCGGAAACACGGAGCCGTGGGCCCGCAGTTGGACGGAACACTCGACCGAAAAGTCCGAAAAATGCCAGATAGGCCGCGTCCCGACGACCGTGGACACCTCCAGCGCCGAGGAAGGCCCGACCGTCACCGTGTTCGTCGAAGGAGTGATCGACAGCACGTAGCGAGGGTTGCGGTCCGGCGCCGAGATCCGCAGGTCCAGGCCTCGTCGCTGGCCCACGGTGTAGGCATATGCCCCCGCATGCTGCCCGATGACCGCCCCCGTGGTCGCCTCGACGATGTCGCCGGGCTGGGAGCCCAGCCGGTCGGCCAGGAACTTGCGGGTGTCGCCGTCGGCGATGAAGCAGATGTCGTGACTGTCCGGCTTGTCCGCCACCGCCAGCCCGCGCTCCGCGGCCTCCGCGCGAACCAGGGCCTTGGTCGAGTCGCCCAGCGGGAACATCGCCCGGGACAGCTGCGCGGCGGTCAGGACCGCCAGGACGTAGGACTGGTCCTTGCCGTAGTCGACGCTGCGGCGCAGCAGCCCGTCGGCGCCGAGCCGGGCGTGGTGGCCGGTGACGACGGCGTCGAAGCCGAGGGCGACGGCGCGGTCCAGCACCGCCTCGAACTTGATCTTCTCGTTGCAGCGCAGGCACGGGTTCGGCGTGCGGCCGGCCGCGTACTCGGCGACGAAGTCGTCGACCACCGACTCGTGGAACTGCTCGGCCATGTCCCACACGTAGAACGGGATGCCGATCACGTCGGCGGCGCGCCGCGCGTCGCGGGCGTCCTCCAGGGTGCAGCAGCCCCGGGCGCCACTGCGATACGTCTGCGGGTTGCGGGCCAGGGCGAGGTGGACCCCGGTCACGTCATGACCGGCCTCGGCCGCCCGGGCGGCCGCGACCGCCGAGTCGACCCCTCCGGACATCGCCGCCAGCACTCTCACACCAGAAGCCTAGCCAAGCGTCAACGCGATTTGACCGCGCCCGCCCTCCGCGCCCGCTCCACGGCACCGGGCAGCGCCGCCACGAGCGCGTCGACATCGGAGACGGTCGACGTGTGCCCGAGCGTGAAGCGCAGCGACGAGCGCGCCTCGGCCTCACCGGCACCCATCGCGATCAGGACGTGCGAGGGCTGCGCCACCCCCGCCGAGCAGGCCGAACCGGTCGAGCAGGCGATGCCCTGGGCGTCGAGCAGGAGCAGCAGCGCGTCACCCTCGCAGCCGGGGAACGAGAAGTGCGCGTTGCCGGGCAGCCGGTCCGTGGGATCGCCGTTGAGGATCGCGCCGGGCACCGCGGCGCGGACCCGGGCGACCAGGTCGTCGCGCAGCAGGCCGATCCGCTCGGCGGTCTCGCGCTGGGTCTTGACCGACAGCTCGACCGCCACGGCGAGGGCCACGATGCCGGGCACGTCGAGGGTGCCGGACCGCACGTCGCGCTCCTGCCCGCCGCCGTGCAGCAGCGGGGTGCACTCGACCTCCCGGCCGAGCAGGAGGGCGCCGACGCCGATCGGGCCGCCGAGCTTGTGCCCGCTGACGGTGAGCGCGGCGGCGCCGCTGGCCGCGAAGTCGACCGGGATCTGCCCGACGGCCTGCACCGCGTCGGTGTGGAACGGCACCCCCGCCGAGGCCGCGAGCGCCGCCAGTTCGGACACCGGTTGCAGGGTGCCGACCTCGTTGTTGGCCCACATCACGGTGGCCACCGCCACATCGTCTCCGGACACGGCCTCCGCGAAGTCGGCGGCGGAGACCCGGCCCGAGGAGGAGACGGGCAGCCACGTCACCGCCGCGCCCTCGTGCCGCTCCAGCCAGGTGACCGCGTCGAGCACCGCGTGGTGCTCGACGGAGCTGGCCACGATCCGGTTGCGCCGCGGGTCGGCGGCCCGCCGGGCCCAGAAGATGCCCTTGGTGGCGAGGTTGTCGCTCTCGGTGCCACCGCCGGTGAAGATGACCTCGGACGGTCGGGCGGTGAGCGCGTCGGCGATCTGCTCGCGCGACTCCTCCACCCGGCGGCGGGCCTGGCGGCCGGGAGCGTGCAGCGACGAGGCGTTGCCGACTGCACGGGCCGCGGCGACGAAGGCGTCGAGCGCCTCCGGGAGCATCGGCGTGGTGGCGGCATGGTCGAGGTACGACATCGGGCCCAAGCCTAACGGCCGCCCACTCCTTACCGCGCTGCCGGTTGCGCGGTGATCACCACGTTGTCACGGTAGTGGCGGGTGCGTGCGTCGAATGGGCCACCGCACGTGATCAGCGTCAGCCGCACCGCGCCGTCCCGGGCGAAGTACCGCTCCAGCGGAACAGCGGTTTTGGCGAAGACCTCCCTGGCCACGACGGTGAACACCCGCAGCGAACCGTCACTGCCCGTCACATTCAGCACATCCCCGGGCGCCAATTCGCGCAGTCTGAAAAATGCCCCCTTGCCCTGCTCCGCACTGTCGACATGCCCGGCGATCACGATCGAGCCCGCGGTCGCCTCCAGTCCGGGGCCGAACCGGTACCAACCGACCTTGTCGATGCTCGGCGGGACCGCGAAGTCGCCCGTCGCGGCGTCGATGCCGACCGCGTCGACCCGTGCGGCCAGCTTCAGCCTGCCGATCTCCAGCCGCGCCGGCGCGATGGCGGTGGACCCGCTCGGCAACGCCCCGGCCTGCACCGGCACCCCGTCGCTCGCCGGTGCGGCAGGGCTCGCAAGCGCCGACGCGGCCGCACCACCGACGCTCGGCGCCGGCTCACCGGAGCACCCCGCAAGTGCAAGAAGCAGAAGGGCCGCCATCGGTACGGCCTGGGCCAGGCGCGCCCCGGTGCGGAGCGCGCCTTCCCCGGTCGGACGGTGCATCAGGCGCGGACCCTGCGCCGGAGGACCACGCCGGCCCCGCCGGCGGCGATCAGTGCGGCCGTCGCCAGGGCGTACCAACCCCACGGAGTGCGCTGCTCGAGCAGCCCTCCGGTGCCACTGGGCACGCCACCCGGCGTCGAGTGCAGTCCTTCGATCTTCTGTGCCACGACCCCCAGCGTCTTGCCCTCGGCCGAGCCGACCGCGTAGACGATGGTCGAGGTGCCCTCGGCGAGGGCCAGGCTTGCCGCGGGGATCGCCACGGTGGTGGTGCCGGCCAGGACGACGTCGGCGCTGACGGTGCCCGCGGCGATGTCGGCCTTCGCCTCGTTCGGGTTGGTGAGGTTCTTGAACACGGGCTGTCCGCCGGCCCGCACGTCGACCGCGGGCGCCGCCGCGGTGTGCCGGACGACCAGGCGGGCCTTGCCGGCGGCGACCTTGCTCACGTCGTTGACGAACGGGGTGAGGGTCGGTTTCCCGTCGGCCGTCAGGTGGGCGACCAGCGTGATGTTCGCGTCCGCCGGGACCGCGGCCTGGTCGACCTTGATGATCGGGCTGCTCACCGGGTCACCCGGCTTCACGATCACGATGTCGTACTTGCCGGCCGGCAGGTCCAGCGGTCCGGCGACGGTGGAGGGCTGGAAGTTGTTCAGCGTCTTGGCGCCGTTGACGTAGACGTCGACGGGCTGGCCGGGGATGCCGTGCACGACCGAGACCTTCGAGGGCCCGGCCGCGTGCGCGGGGGCCGTGGCCAGGGCACCGGCGCCGACCGTGGCGGCGGCCACGACGGCGAGCCCGGCGAGCGTCCTGCGAATGCGCATCTGGGGTGCTCCTTGTCTGGATGGAGTGACGGCCAGGGTTTCGCGGCCCGCCGGCGGGCCGGATGCGGCGAGTGGAAATGGCCACGAAGTGCATCCAGCGGACCCGTCCGCGCCGAACACGTATGCGGAAGTCCCCCCTTGAGATGCGATAGCTTCAGGACGTGCCTGTGCGATGGCGGCAACCACGGTGAGCTCGGCGAGCGTCGATGACACCACCGACGGCGACGACGGCTTCACGAGCCTGTTCCGGGCCGGTGACGAGCGTGCGCTGCGGCAGGCGTACGAGCGCTACGGGCCGGCCGTGTTCCACCTCGCCGCCCGGGGCCTGGCGAGCACGACCGACGCCGAGGACGTCACCCAGGCCACCTTCGTCGCGGCCTGGCTCGGCCGGGAGGGCTTCGACCCCGCCCGCGGGTCGATGCTCGGCTGGCTGCTCGGGATCGCCCGGCGCAAGGTCGTCGACCAGATCCGCGCCACGGCCCGCGACGACCGGATCGCCGACTCGGTGCGGCGGCTCGCCCCCGTGGGCGAGGTCGAGGCGCCACCGGACCGGGTGGTCGACCGGCTCGTCGTCGCCGACGAGATGGCCCAGCTGCCCGGCGAGCAGCGGCGGGTGCTGGAGCTGGCGTTCTACGACGACCTGACCCATCCGCAGATCGCGGCGGTGACGGGCCTGCCCCTCGGCACGGTGAAGAGTCACCTGCGGCGCGGGATGGCGAGACTACGCAGTCGATGGGAGGTGGACGGTGTCACATTTGGAGCCCGAGCGGCTGGTGCTTCTGGCGCTCGGTGAGGGGACCCTCGACCAGCACGAGACCGGCCACCTCGACACGTGCGGGCAGTGCCGCACCGAGATGGACGAGCTGCGCGGCGTGGCCGGCCTGGGCCGGCAGACGCAGCGGCTGCGCGAGCTGCCGCCGCCACCGGAGCACGTGTGGCAGCGGATCCGCGCGGAGCTGGCGGCCAGTGACCGCGCCACGCCCCCACCCGCGGTGACCCTGCACACCGACCCACCGTCGGCCACCCCGACCGGCCGGCCGGCGCGGGCCGGGGCGCCGTCCGACGCGCCGGGCCTCCCGACCGGCCGGCTCGGGACGCCGGTCGACGGGCCCGCCTGGCCGGCGTCGGCCGGCGCGGCCCCGGTCGATGCACCGGGAGTGCAGCACCCGACCAGCGGCCAGGACGGCCCGGACAGCTCGGCCAGCTCAGCCAGCTCGGCCAGCTCAGCCGGCCCGGGGCGCGGCGACGACGAGGCCGGGCGGCGGCGGGCCG